>NZ_AP019657.1:2400000-3000000 GCF_009938225.1 Vibrio ponticus | reverse complement strand
TTATTATTAATATCACGTAATAATATCACGGAAATATGACAAGCAATGCCCCTACCTTGGTAGGAGCATTGTTGAACAAAGGGTTTAAAGCAGCACAAGGTAAGTCAAAAATACCAGTGACAATACGTAAATCACTGGGTGCACTTCTTTACCACGACCCGCGACTAGCATTGAAAAGCTGTAGCTGATAAAGCCCATAGCCATACCGTTAGCTGGCGAGAAGCTCAGCACGGTGAACATAATGGTAAAGAAAGTCGCAATACGAGACTCTTTCTGATCCCAACTGATTTGCCCCAAGCGACCAATCATGTAGATGCCCACAACCACCATCGCTGGCGCTACCATCGCGGCTGAGAAAATTGAGAAGATTGGGTACATAAACAGGGATAGTGCAAACAGACCTGCCACCATCACCGCGGCTAGACCCGTTTTGGCACCTTGTGAAGAGGCAATACCTGACTCAGAGAACGCAGTGATTGATGTGGTACCAAGAATTGAACCGATCACCGTACCACCAGCATCCGCAACCAGAGCTGAACGTGCATTTGGCACTTTACCGTCATCATCGATAATCCCCGCATCACGCCCCACCCCAACGATAGTGCTTAAGCCATCAAAGAAGTCGACAATCAGGAAAATCACCACGATAAACAGCAAATCGAACCATTTGTCTGCCGTTAAGCCCGAAATATCAAAGACTGCGCCAAAGGTACTATCAATACTTGGTGGCATTGAGAAAACCTGATCAGGAATCGGCGCATTGTTGGTGCCCATGACAAGGTCAGCAATCACGGTTAGCAGAATCGCTGACACAAACGAAATGAACGTCGCTAACTTGATGTCACGAATCATACAACCGAGAGCGATAAAAATACTGATGTAAGCAATCAATACTTGTGGGTTAGAGATATCACCCATGCTGACCAAAATGATTGGGTTTGAAACAATAATCCCGGCATTCTTAAGACCCAAAAACGCAATAAACATACCCAGAGAAACGGTGATCGCCAGCTTAAGATCTTCTGGAATTGACTCAATTAAAGTCTTGCGAATATTGGTCATCGACAGGATCAAGTAAACGATACCCGAAAGGAAAATACCAAACAGCGCTTCGTTCCACACCAAAGCCACTGAACCGCTGAGTAGCATGCCTTTAAAGAAACCGTTCATACTCATGCCCGGTGCAAGCATCACCGGGTAGTTACCCCAAATACCCATAATCAGGGTTGCAATCGCTGCCGAAAGTGCCGTTGCGGTAAACACCGCCCCTTTATCCATGCCCGGAATGCCACCGAGAATGGCTGGGTTAACCGCGAGAATATAGGTCATAGCGAGGAAAGTAATAAAGCCCGCGTATAACTCAGTACTGATGGTGGTTTTGCGCTCTGAGATCTTAAAGATCGACTCAAGAACACTGCCAGATTTTTGCTCTTTAAGGGTAGATTCGAGACTCACTATGTAACCTTTGCAACTGTAAAATAAGTAGAGGGGTACACATGCTGAATAGAGAAAATCTTGGCAAGTAGCCAAGACTTACTGTAGTCACCAAGATAGGCTCGGTGGTAGAGACATCCAGTCCAATTCACTAGATATATACAGCACGTAAACGTTTGCGCGAATTGTATTGATCTAGAGTGAATATTCAACTGTTTTTGCCCAAAACCGACAAAATAAGCAAACGTTTGCTTCGAAGGTGCCAGCAAATACCACTTTATTAACCAACATGGTGCATATACTGCGTTGCTTAAATCCTCGACAAAGAGTCCCTGAACGAGAAAACCACCGAGATCGACTTTAACGCTATGGATTGCTTGTTTTCCTTGTGGAGATCCTTAAGATCGTGCTACTCTTCGCCTCCATTTTTCTGACCTATTTTTCACCACTCAAGTGATACTTCTTGGTCAGTGCTATCTTTAAACTGTCGACTCTTCTCGACACCATCCAACCAAATGTGGAACGTTACATATGGGCAAAGGTACTCTATATATCGTCTCGGCACCGAGCGGCGCTGGTAAATCTAGCTTGATCAATGCGATGCTGGAAACCAATCCAACATACGCGATGAAAGTATCTGTGTCTCACACAACGCGCGGCATGCGCCCGGGTGAGCAAGATGGTGTGCACTACCACTTTGTGCAAAAAGAGCTGTTTGAAGAACTTATCGAAAAAGGCCAGTTCCTAGAATACGCAGAAGTATTCGGTAACTACTACGGCACTTCTCGTGTATGGATTGAAGACAACCTAGACAAAGGTATCGACGTATTTCTTGATATCGACTGGCAAGGTGCTCGCCAAATCCGCGAACAAATGCCACTAGCAAAAAGCATTTTCATTCTGCCACCATCAAACGGTGAGCTAGAGCGTCGTCTTAATGCTCGTGGTCAAGATAGCGAAGCTGTGATTGCAAAACGCATGGCAGAAGCGAAATCAGAGATTTCTCACTATGACGAGTATGACTACGTTATTGTGAACGATGACTTTGATAATGCACTGGTTGATTTCAAATCAATCATTCGTGCAGAAAGATTGAAGCAAGATAAACAAGCTGCTAAATATAAAGGCATGCTTGAAGCGCTACTGGCTGAGTAAGGGTCTCCCAAAAGCCATATCACCGACGAGAAAACGCTTTGGCTAGAATATACTGGCTTTAGGCTGTATAATTTCTCGTCATTCAAAATTTTAGTTAACTATTTGGAGTCCTCATGGCACGCGTAACTGTTCAAGACGCTGTTGAAAAAGTTGGCAACCGTTTCGACCTAGTACTGATTGCGGCACGCCGCGCTCGTCAAATGCAAACTGGCGGTAAAGATTCACTAGTGCCAGAAGAGAACGATAAGCCAACGGTTATCGCTCTACGCGAAATCGAAGAAGGTCTAATCACTAAAGAAATCCTTGATGCTCGTGAGCGTCAAGAGCAGCAAGAGCAAGAAGCAGCTGAACTGGCAGCAGTTAGCAGCATCGCTCACGGTCGCTAATAGACTTTCTCTACAACTATCTTCCGGGCCTAAAGTTTGTATCTATTCGATAGCCTCAAAGACGTTGCCCAAGAATACCTAACAGAGCCTCAAATTGAGGCTCTGCGTCAATCTTATGTGGTAGCGAAAAATGCCCATGAAGGGCAAACCCGTTCAAGCGGGGAACCTTATATCATCCACCCTGTTGCTGTTTCTCGCATCTTGGCCGAAATGCGCCTTGACCTTGAAACCCTTCAAGCCGCTCTCCTGCACGACGTAATCGAAGATTGCGATGTCACCAAAGAAGATCTTGAAGAACAATTTGGCACTTCAGTTGCTGAACTGGTGGACGGTGTCTCTAAGCTGGATAAGCTTAAATTTCGTGATCGCAAAGAAGCCCAAGCAGAAAACTTCCGCAAAATGGTGCTTGCCATGGTGCAAGACATCCGCGTTATTCTGATCAAACTGGCTGACCGCACACACAATATGCGTACGCTCGGTGCTCTGCGCCCAGATAAAAAGCGTCGTATTGCCCGCGAAACTCTTGAGATCTACTCTCCTTTGGCACACCGCCTTGGTATCCACAACATCAAAACTGAATTGGAAGAGCTTGGCTTTGAAGCCCTCTATCCAAACCGCTACCGCGTTCTAAAAGAAGTGGTCAAAGCGGCACGTGGTAACCGTAAAGAGATGATTCAACGCATCCACGGCGAAATCGAAGGTCGCCTAGAAGATGTGGGTCTTAAAGCACGCGTCGTGGGTCGTGAGAAAAACCTGTTCTCTATCTACAACAAGATGAAAACCAAAGAGCAGCGTTTCCACACCATCATGGATATCTATGCATTCCGTGTGATTGTGGACAGTGCCGACACCTGTTATCGCGTACTGGGTCAAGTACACAGCTTGTACAAGCCACGTCCTGGTCGCGTAAAAGATTACATTGCGGTACCGAAAGCGAACGGCTACCAATCTATCCATACTTCAATGGTCGGCCCTCACGGCGTACCCGTAGAAGTACAGATCCGTACTGAAGATATGGATCAAATGGCGGATAAAGGTGTCGCGGCGCACTGGTCTTACAAAGGCAATGGCGAGCGCACAGGTACTACAGCGCAAGTTAAAGCACAGCGTTGGATGCAAAGCCTACTTGAGCTGCAACAAAGTGCGGGTAACTCATTTGAATTTATCGAAAACGTAAAATCGGATCTGTTCCCAGATGAGATTTACGTCTTTACGCCAAAAGGTCGTATCGTTGAATTGCCACTTGGCGCAACCGCGGTAGACTTTGCTTATGCGGTGCACACAGATGTCGGTAATGCCTGTGTTGGTGCGCGAGTTGATCGCAACCCTTACCCACTCAGCAAAGCACTGAAGAACGGCCAAACGGTTGAAATCATCAGCGCGCCGGGCGCACGACCAAACGCAGCATGGCTCAACTACGTAGTGACTTCACGTGCTCGCACTAAGATTCGTCAAGTGCTGAAAACCATGCGTCGTGAAGAGTCGATCATCTTAGGTCGTCGTCTACTTAACCACGCTTTAGGTCGTCACAATATCGACTCTATCTACCCTGAAAACATTCAGGAAGTGCTGACCGATCTACGCTTAGAAAGTGTTGATGACCTATTGGCAGCGATTGGTCTCGGTGAGCTCATGAGTATCGTCATCGCACGTCGCCTGCTGGGTGATACCGATGAGTTGACTACCACCAGCTCAATCCCAAGTGATAGCACGAAGAAACTGCCGATCCGCGGTGCTGAAGGTATTTTGCTGACGTTTGCTAACTGTTGTCACCCTATCCCGGATGACCACATCATTGCACACGTTTCGCCTGGTCGTGGCTTAGTGGTACACCGTGAAACGTGTCCAAACGTTCGTGGTTACCAAAAAGAGCCGGACAAATACATGGCTGTGGCTTGGTCAGAAGATTACGACCAAGAGTTTACCGCCGAGCTGCGTGTTGACGTACAAAACCGTCAAGGTGCATTGGCTGAGCTAACCAACGTTATCTCAAAAACGGGCTCGAACATTCATGGGCTCTCAACCAAAGAGCGCGATGGTCGTCTCTATACCGTGACGGTATTGTTGACTACCAAAGACCGCGTGCATCTGGCTGGCATTATGCGTCGCATTAAGGCTATGCCACAAACACTGCGCGTCCGTCGCCGTAAGCACTAATTAACGTCACTTCAGGCCCTTGAAGCTTCGCTTTCAAGGGCCTTATTTTTACGATCAATGTTATGAATCTAGAACGCTACCAACGTATCCAACAAGTCCTTAAAGCTCGCCAAACCGACCTCACCGTCTGCATGGAAGAGGTGCATAAACCTAATAACGTTTCGGCAGTAGTCCGTACCGCAGACGCGACCGGACTGCATAAAATCCATGCCATCTGGCCGGATAAAATGCGCACTCTCACCCACACCTCAGCGGGTGCACGCAACTGGGTTGAGGTAGACAACCACCGCACCATTGAAGAGGCCGTGACCGAGCTTAAAGCGCAAGGGATGCAAATCCTCGTCACCAACCTGTCTGATAGCGCGGTCGATTTTCGTCAAATCGATTACACCAAACCGACCGCAATTATTCTTGGCAGTGAGAAAGTCGGCGCATCTGAGCAAGCGAAAAAGCTGGCAGACCAAGACATCATCATTCCAATGATGGGCATGGTGCAGTCACTTAACGTATCGGTAGCCAGCGCAATTATTCTCTACGAAGCACAGCGTCAGCGCCAAGAGGCGGGCATGTACGACAACGAACAAAGCGCCCTGCCAGAAGAAGTGATTCACCGCACGCTGTTTGAACGCGGTCACCCAGTGCTAGCGAAAGTCGCCAAACGCAAAAAACTCCCATACCCGCCACTGGATGACGAAGGTCAGATCGTCGCAGACGAAGCTTGGTGGGCAGAGATGCAAGCCAAATAGAGCGGGGAACGCATCGCGTTACGGAACACTGCGTTTCGGGAACATCCAGCGAACTGTACTTCCAGATGCGGGACCGCGTTGCAACGGAAAAGCAACCATCTCCCGAAGAGAGGCGCAAGCCGAACGTTCCCCAATCCGTGAGCGAAGTGTTTCGGGAACTTGCAGCGAACTGCACTTCCAGATGCGGGAACGCGTTGCTACGGAAAAGCGACCTCCTCCCACAGTGGGGGGCAAGCCGAACGCTCCGTAATCCGTAAGCGAAGCGTTTCGGGAACATACAGTTAACGGCACTTACAAATGTGGGACCGCGTTGATACGGAAAAGCAACTGCTTCCCGCAGTGAGGCGCAAGCCGAACGTTCCGTATTCCGTAAGCGAAGCGTTCCCATAAAGCGTTCCACGCTTTACGCTCACTTTTCCTGTACAAAAACACAGCCAAATGGTTAACTATCTGCATCTTAGTTAATGAGCTTGGTGTTATGTCGCAACTTCTGTCTGCTATCCCTCTGACGTCTTTAAGTGGCGTCGGCGCTAAAGTAGCGGAAAAATTAGAGAAGGTTGGTTTGTGCAGTGTGCAGGATCTGTTGTTCCATTTGCCGCTGCGTTATGAAGACCGTACCCGTGTCTACCCTATCGTCAAATTGCATGCTGGTCTGTGGGCGGCGGTGCAAGGCAAAGTCATGAGCGTGGATACCTTATTTGGTAAGCGCAAAATGCTGACGGTAAAAATCAGCGACGGTAACGGCACGCTCACCTTACGCTTTTTCAACTTCACTGCGGGAATGAAAAACAACTTTAGTGAAGGCAAAACCGTGCATGCTTATGGTGAGATAAAACGTGGCAACTATGGCTTGGAAATCGTCCATCCTGATTACAAGTTCTATGCGCCAAACCAAGTCGCGGAGACAGAACCAAGCTTAACGCCTGTCTACCCAACCACTGACGGTCTGCGCCAAATTACCCTGCGCAATTTAACTGACCAAGCATTAGCGCTACTCGATAAAGCTGCCGTACAAGAGCTACTGCCTAGTGGCTTGTACCCACATCAGATCACCCTCGCGCAAGCGCTGCACACCATTCATCGCCCGCCGCCAGATATCGATTTGGCGCAATTTGATGAAGGTAAGCACCCAGCGCAAGTGCGTTTGATCATGGAAGAGTTGCTGGCGCAGAACCTCTCTATGCTCGCGGTACGCAGTAAAGGACAACAAGATGTGGCGATAGCTTTGCCAGCGGTAGAAAAGCTCAAACAACAGCTGCTAAGCCAATTGCCGTTCTCGCCAACCAATGCCCAAGCGCGCGTAGTCGGTGAGATTGAACAAGATCTTGCCAAGCCTCACCCTATGATGCGTTTGGTACAAGGTGACGTAGGCTCAGGAAAAACCTTAGTGGCTGCCCTTGCCGCAGTGCGTGCGATTGAGCACGGTTATCAAGTGGCACTTATGGCACCAACCGAACTGCTTGCCGAGCAGCACGCACTCAACTTTGCTAATTGGTTTGAAAGCATGGGCATTCAAGTCGGTTGGCTGGCTGGTAAGCTCAAAGGTAAAGCGAAAGAAGCTGAGTTGGCACGTATTGCCAGCGGTGAAGCACAAATGGTAGTCGGCACACATGCACTGTTCCAAGAGCATGTTGAGTTTCACAACTTAGCCTTAGTGATCATCGATGAGCAGCACCGCTTTGGTGTTCACCAACGCCTAGAGCTGCGCGCCAAAGGCGAGAAACAAGGTAGCTTCCCACACCAGCTGATCATGACAGCCACACCGATTCCTCGCACTCTGGCGATGACGGCTTACGCTGACTTAGAAACGTCGGTGATTGATGAACTGCCTCCGGGGCGAACGCCAATACAAACTGTCGCGATCCCGGATACCAAGCGCCATGACATCATAGAACGTGTGCGTCATGCCTGTTTAAACGAAGGCAAGCAAGCGTATTGGGTGTGTACTTTGATTGATGAGTCGGAAGTCTTAGAAGCACAAGCGGCAGCCGATACCGCAGAAGAGCTGCAACGTATCTTACCGGATGTGAAGATTGGCTTAGTTCACGGTCGTATGAAGCCAGCAGAAAAACAGGCAGTCATGCAGGACTTCAAAGACAACAAATTGCACTTACTGGTCGCAACCACAGTGATTGAGGTGGGCGTAGATGTACCCAACTCGAGCTTAATGATCATTGAAAACCCCGAGCGCCTTGGTTTAGCTCAGTTACACCAGTTGCGTGGTCGTGTTGGTCGAGGCTCCGTCGCCAGTCACTGTGTACTGCTTTACCATGCCCCGCTATCCAAAACAGCACAAAAGCGCCTTGGCGTACTGCGTGAAAGTAACGACGGCTTTGTCATTGCGCAGAAAGATCTGGAGATCCGCGGTCCCGGTGAGCTGCTTGGCACCAAGCAGACTGGTATGGCTGACTTTAAGATCGCGGATTTAGTTCGAGATCAACGCCTAGTTCCAGAAGTTCAGCGCATCGCACGTCATATTCACGACAACTACCCTCAAAATGCTTTAGCTATTATCGATCGCTGGCTAGGTGAGCGCGATATTTATTCTAAAGCCTAAGAGCTGGAATCGGGAACGCTGCGCTTACGGAGTCGGGACGTTCGGCTTACGCCTCTCTTCGGGAGACATCCGTAAGTGCCGTTTACGGCACGTTCCCGAAACCAAGTGTTCCATCAGCATAGCGCTCCCCCTTCCGTAAGCGCAGCGTTCCCGACTCCGAACCAAAAAAAAGGCCCTGCATCTGCAGGGCGCTTTGGCTTACCAACAACTTAAATCCATTTAATGATTAACTAACTGTTTAATTACTTCAGCGTGGTTACGCGACTCGCTTTCTCACCGCTGGCTGAGACTGAACGAATCCACACTTCACCACTTACGCTTGGGCGCGCATCGTCAGCATAGGTTAGCCAGTTTTGACCATCGATTGAGTACTGCAACTCAATACCTGGGAATGCACTGTTCATCGCTAACTTACCGTTCTCAATTTTCGCCCCTGGTACTGGAAGGCGGTAATCGATGCCTGCTTTCTCTAGCTTCGCCAACTCACGTTGACCAAGTACGTTAGCAAAGCGGTTGTAATCTTGGTTACGTGCAGCTTTATCCACTAAGTTGGTGCTTTGCGAATATTCTACGCCCACTTGGTACTCATTTTCCCAATCCGCTTTGTGCCATGCGCGCTCTGCTGCGGCTAGAACACGTGGGAACACCATGTATTCATACTGTTCATCGTTACGTACTGTCTCTGACCAAAGCTGCGCAGACAAACCGTAGAAAGGTTTCGCTTCGATGGTGCCTTTACCCGTAAAACCATTGCCATCGCGGTCAACCGAAGTTTCAGCGTTTTGTGGCATGTTCTCTGGTGCAAAGCCGAACATCTTACGAGTATCTGTCGCACGTGTTGCCCAGTAGTAACCACGCTCTTGTGGGTCAACTTCGTAAGGCATATCCATGTAAACGTAATCTGGGTTTGACACAATCACGTCATAGCCCTTCGCTGACCACTCATACACCGAAGAAGTGCCGCCCCAGTACAGAACATCCCAGAAGTTTACGCGGGTATTTTCAGTAGCAAAGGCTTTCTCACCACCTTCGCTGTACTTCAAGCCATCTTGCCACGCTTGGAAATTCGCAATGCCTTTTTGCGCAACAATCTTAGACACTTCTTCAGCGAAGTAACTTGGTAGATGAGCAAAGTCACTCACGGTACCGTCTTTAATCAACGCCTGACACTGAGGTGATTTAGCAAATGGCTTATCTTGTTGAGACAGGTCAATTGAGCCTTTCCACGTCACTTTGTCTTGCGCGTTAATATCTTGGAAACCTGCGCCCAGCTTAATGTTCTTCGCTTCATCACCACCGAAATGCCAAGTCGTCAGTGGCATGCCTGCCTCATTGTGCATCGCTGCGACTTCAGAAATTACCTTATCGACAAAACGAGTCGATGAGTCCAAGCATGGGTTAATAAAGCTGTGTTTATCGTAAAACTGTACCGTCGTAACATTCGATGTGTCTTGTGGGTCCATCAAACGATATTCATTGGCTTGCTGCTCTTTGCCTTGCGCCATTAAGCGATCGTAACGCGCTTCCATTGAAACAACTGCAGAACGTGCGTGAGCTGGCATATCGATTTCAGGAATCACCTCGATGTTACGTGCACCCGCGTATTTTAAGATCTCAATGTAGTCAGCTTTACTGAAGTAGCCCGAACCAAAATTATCAGAAGAAGGACCAGAGCCTAACTGCGGTAACAAACATTGTTGTTCATCCAAATCAAAACAACGCTGGCCGCCGATGTCGGTTAGCTCAGGAAGGCCTGGTATTTCTAAACGCCAACCTTCATCATCAGTCAGATGAAGGTGTAATTTGTTCATCTTGTACGCCGCCATTTGGTCTAGCGTCGCCAGAATCGCTTGTTTGCTGTGGAAGTTACGCGCGACATCCACCATCACGCCACGGTAATCAAAACGCGGCGCATCAATAATACGTAATACTGGTAGTGTCTCTTGCTCACCCGTTAAGGCAAAAATTGATTGCACTGCGTAGAACAGACCTGCTTGGTCAAATGCTACGATCTTGATGCCATCTTCAGCGATCACTAACTCATAAGCACCAGATTTCGCTAAATCTTCAGGAAACTCACTCGGTACAATCGCAGCATTGACGGCTAACTCACCGGCAAGGTTCACTTCAAGTAGATTGGCGCGCGCTTGCAGTGCAGCGTACTGCTCTGCTGAGAAATCAGCATTGTTGAGCTTAATGCCCTTAGCGATACTCACCACGCCTTGCCCTTCTTCGACAATCAGAGGGGTTGGCAATAGTGTTGTCGATACATTTTGCTCGGCAAGATCGGCGTTCTTTTCAAAACGGGTAACAGCTGTGGCGAACACATTGTTGTCATCCGGTGTACGTTTTAGGTTATCGCCCTCTAAACCTGACACAAAACTCGCCACATCTTCTGTGTTGAGTGAAGCAATCATTTTTGGCTGCGCATCTGGTGCGGTGATAAACGCGCCCGGCATAAAGTCGGTCGCAAATAGCTGCCAATATTCACCAATCAAACCCAATTCAATTTTTTCACCTGCGGCAAAACCATCAAATTTATCGGTTGGCTCTAGCTTGTGTAGGTCACCAGTGACACGAGTGATTTTAAATTGGTCGCTATCCACATCGAGAATTAAGCGAATGCTGTGGAAGTAAATCGCCCAATCTTTACCATTAACCGCATCACCTTGATTTTCTAGCGTCATAATCACTTGATTACATGATGCCCATTCCGCACCTAAGTTTTCACACGCTAAGCCATCATTGGCTCCATGGTTAGTCACAACTTGGTAGTGAATATCTAAGTTGTCTGCGAGCAAATCGACTACTTGTTGTGAGTTTTGCAGAGACGAGCAGCCGCTCAAAGTTGCTAACACTGAAGCTGCAATCAAAGTTGGTTTCAACATCTTACTTACCTTTCAAACACATAACACGCAGCCAAACAGCTGCACTTACCAAAAAAGAAAATCCAATGACAGGCAATATAAGTAGTTATTTTTCAGCGTAAAATTAATCGTGTTAATAGAGTGATCCAATTCAAATTACGCTTCGAGACAAAAATATAAAAACAATAAAATCAGCCACTTAAACTTGACGTCAAAATCACAAAAATTATTTTGACGAAAATTATGGGCTCAAGGTCACGTTTAGTGATGAGAACATCAATAACTTACGAATCGAGAGTCACGGTTTCATATTGATAAAAGGGATAGTTGTTGAATTTTCGTGATAAGAAATGTGCTTCAAGTCCCACTTTGTGACACGTTGATTTTGCTCAACAAAGCGGATTTTGACGGTTTTTCCACGGCGGGGAATAAGTGAAGCGGAGCGGGAATACGGAATCGGGAACGCTGCGCTCACGGATACGGGGATACGGAATCGGGAACGCTACGCTCACGGATACGGGACGTTCGGCTTACGCCTCTCTTCGGGAGGTACGTATCTTGAGCTGGGCAGTGGATAGTGAACTCATAAGACTGGATACTGAAGCAAAAGATTGTCATTCCAGACCGCGCGGCAGCGCGTGATAGGGAATCTGGTTTTTCTGAAAGCGAGCATTTCGCTAGAGATCCCCGACTCGGCTACGCCTCTCGAGGATGACAAAATTAAGAACTCTTATGCTGAATAGCGAACTTACAAGACTGGATACTCAAACAAAAGATTGTCATTCCATACCGCGCGGCAGCGCGTGATAGGGAATCTGGTTATTCTGAAAGCGAGCTCTTCGCTAGAGGTACCCGACTCGGCTACACATCTCGAGGATGACAAAAATCGATATCATGAGTGCGAAAACGTAACGTACTACTCTCCGTAAGTGCTGTTTACGGCACGTTCCCGGAATGGAATGTTCCGTAGCAAAGCGTTCCAATTACCGTTCCCGAAACGAAGTGTTCCGTAAGCGCAGCGTTCCAAAATCCGTAGCCCAGCAACGCTGGGCGTTCCGCTCTTCTAATCTTTAACCAACAAGATCTCATTCCAAGGCAAGTTCTCATCACCGAGGACGATAAAGTTCGGGTTCTCTAACGTGTCACGTTCATTGTAAGAAAGCGGTTCAAGTTGGGTGCTAAGAATGCGTCCACCAGCCTCTTCGACGATACATTGCGTTGCGGCGGTATCCCACTCACCGGTTGGACCAAGGCGCAGATAACAATCCACCGCACCTTCGGCAACCAAACACGCTTTGAGTGCAGCAGAGCCTAATGGTACTAAATCATAATTCCATGCAGTGCTCATACGGCTAGTAATGCGGTTGATATCTTGGCGGCGACTAATCGCAATCGCGATTGGGTGCTGAGGACCTTGATGTTGATGGGTGGTAATACGCACACTCTCATTCATGTCAGGGATCTTCCATGCGCCCTTGCCTTGGTAGGCATAATAAGTCACACCAGACACAGGACCATACACCACGCCCATCACCGGCTTGTGGTTCTCGATCAGGGCAATAATAGTGGCAAAGTCGCCGCTACGAGCAATGAACTCTTGTGTGCCATCTAATGGGTCAACTAGCCAGTAGCGATCCCACTGCGAGCGTTGCTCTAAGCTGATGTCCGCCGCTTCTTCAGAAAGTACCGGGATATCAGGGGTTAGTTCAGACAGTTTTTCGACAATAAACTTGTGCGCAGCGAGATCGGCGCTAGTCACAGGCGTCTCATCGGCTTTGATAAATTCTTCGTACTGCTTTTTTTGGTAGATGTCTAAAATCAGCTGACCTGCAGCGCGCGCCACATCAATCACGGCTGGTAAGTGATGCGATAAGTCTTGGGTTATTGGCATAAATAAATCCTTGGCACGTACTCTATTATGGTTTTAGGTATCTCAAAGCGAGCATCAGTGCGGTAATACTGCGCGCCTCGCTAAAATCGAGGTGCGTTAATAATTCTTCTGCTTGAGCTAATGGCCAGCGCACCAACTCTAGTGGCTCAGGCTCATCACCTTCTAGTTTTTCAGGGTAAAGATCTTGCGCGACGAATAACGTCATCTTGCTAGAAAAATAAGACGGCGCTAACACCACTTCTTTTAATGGCACGATCTGATTGGCACCAAAGCCAATCTCTTCTTTGAGTTCGCGGTTGGCAGCCTCAATCGCACTCTCGCCTGGGTCGATTAACCCTTTAGGAAAGCCCAACTCGTAGCGCTCAGTACCCGCGGCGTACTCACGCACCAAAAGTAAATCACCTTGCGCGGTCACAGGCACAATCATCACCGCATTACGACCACTTGGGCGCATGCGCTCATAAGTACGCTCTTCACCGTTACTAAAGCGTAAGTCCAACGCTTCAATGGCAAACAAACGTGATTGCGCCACGGTTTGCTTGTCCAGGATCTCTGGTAGCGTCTTTCTACTCACAAGATATCTCCTTTGCTCGCGCTAACTAACCTGAATATAGATTCTTAATATATGAGAAGACAATAATTTAAACCAGTTTCTCAAGTACTTAATTGCGCAACCTAAGATCTGTTCCCAATCCGGTTTGAAAGCGCAATGCTCTCTATTGTGTGGGGAAGTCAGTTGCAAAAAAGGCGCTCGTAAGCGCCTTTTGTCATCATATTCAACAGTGATTAGTAGTAAGAGTGCTCACCACGGTCATGCTCAGTAGCATCACGTACTGCGGTTAGTTCACCTTCAAACTGTTGTAGTAGCTCTTTCTCAATGCCTTCTTTTAGCGTGACATCAACCATTGAACAGCCATTACAACCGCCACCAAATGCAACGATAGCAACACCTTCATCAGTGATTTCCACTAGGCTAACGTGACCACCGTGACCAGCCAATTGCGGGTTCACTTGGGTTTGAATCACATACTCTACACGCTCAACAAGCGGCGCATCATCAGCGACTTTACGCATTTTCGCGTTCGGTGCTTTAAGCGTTAACTGAGAACCCATCTTGTCAGTCACGTAGTCAATTTCTGCATCTTCTAGGAAAGGCAGGCTAAGTTCATCAACATAAGCTGAAAGAACCTCAAACTTTAACTCTGTATCTGTAGCTTCCACCGCTTCTGGTGGGCAGTAAGAAACACCACATTCAGCGTTTTGCGTACCTGGGTTTACCACGAACACGCGAATGTTAGTACCTTCTGGCTGCTGAGCTAGCAGTTTAGCAAAGTGTTCTTGAGCGCTTTGGCTAATAGTAATTGGATTTGACACGACGAATACCTGAGTAAATTTGTAGGATATTTGTTGACCATTTTACTCCTGAAAATTTTCAGATCTAGTCCTTTAAGGACAAATCGTAAACTTATCGCTCACTATGCGGTTCAGGAGTACGGCAGATGCAATAAATATCAACGCTTTTGGCTCCGGCATCAAGCAGTAATTTGCATAATTGCTGAACGGTGCTGCCAGTCGTCACCACATCATCAACAATCGCCAGCGAGGAATAGCGGTTGATTTCAGACAACTCAAACGCATTTGTAAGATTTTGTTGCCTCTGCTTACGGCTCATACCCAACTGTGCTTTGGTGGCGCGAGTACGTTTAAATAGCCCAATACAAGGCAAACCGAGCCGTTTTGCTAAAGCTCTCGCAATCAATTCACTCTGATTAAACCCACGCCCAAACTGACGCCGCCAATGTAGCGGAACAAAAGTGATCGCCTCAACGTCAGAGGTAATTTGCTGCGCCAGCATCTGCGCTAAAACATCGGCTTGATGCAATTGCTGGTTAAACTTAAGTCGCTGCACGTAGTGCGAAAGTGGCGGGGTGTAATCACCAACGCAATATAAGTGTCGCCATAGCGGAGGGGATGTTAAGCACTGCCCACAATAGTCGACCTCTTGTAAGCAAGCGATACCACAACAACGACAGCGCGGTACCTGCAGTGCCTCTTGGCAACGTCGACACAGCAACCAAATCAAGCTCGATGAGCCCTCTCTTGCCTCAAGCGCCAAGCCACAATGCTGGCAATAATGTGCAACCAATCGCTGCCTGTTTTTCTGCCACCATTGCGTTAACATAGTCCACTCAAGGCTAAGGATTTATTTCATAGTGCAACAGCAGTCAGCTTGAAAGGATGATTTAAGTGGTAGAAGTTGAGACAACAGCAGCAAAGTTACATTGGCAAAGCATTGGCGAAGGTAAAGATCTGGTGCTTTTACATGGGTGGGGCATGAATGGTGCGGTGTGGCAGCAGACCGCAGAGGTATTAAGCCAATCCTTTCGCGTCCACGTCGTTGACCTACCGGGCTTTGGTCATAGTCACCAAGCCAGTTTCAATACACTGGCGGATCTCACCGAACAAGTCCTGCAAGAGGCACCCAAAAAGGCAATTTGGCTGGGTTGGTCATTAGGCGGTTTAGTTGCCTCGCATATTGCCCTGCACCACCCTGAGCGGATTCACGCTCTGATCACGGTTGCCAGCTCTCCCTGTTTTTCTGAGCAAAAACCTTGGCGTGGCATTCAAGCCAAAGTCCTCAAAGCCTTCACCGCACAATTGTTGGATGACTTTCAGCTCACGATTGAACGCTTTATCGCCCTGCAAGCGATGGGCAGCCCATCAGCAAGACAAGACCTCAAAGCACTCAAACAAGCGGTGCTCTCGCGTCCAGTGCCGAATCAACAGGCGCTACTGGCAGGTTTAAACCTACTCGGTGATGTGGATTATCGCCACCTGCTTGATCAAGTCACGGTACCAACACTGCGCCTTTATGGTCGCTTAGATGGCTTAGTACCAGTGCAAGTAGCCGAAGATGTGTCACAACTGATGCCCAATAGCCAAAGCTATGTGTTTAGCCAATCTTCTCACGCACCGTTTATGACTGAGTTTGAACTGTTCTGCCAACAAGTGACCGAATTTTCCCAGCTAAATGGATGATATACATCTATTTACACATTCAAGTGCCAAGTTTTTGTAGAAACCGCTAAATTTTTGACCATTGCCGCCGATAATATTGTCAGCTGACATTAGCCAATGTCAGCGGGCGAAACTGAGGAGGTCTCGGTTATGATCGTGTCACCCACTAACGTGAGCGTGCCACTTATCGCCCCATCGGTGAATGTGCATACGGAACAAACGGCGCGAGACAATCGTATTCGGCAGCCTATTGTCCCTACGGTTGCACTAGCCAAAAGTAATGCTGAACGCAAAATTAGCGGGGAAGATAAACGCCGACGTGAGTCAGCGTGGGACCCCGCCGAACATCCAAACTATGGCGCCGATGACGAGCAGGTAACTGATGCTTCTCAACATGACCCGCCACAGAACCCATTGGATCGTTTGTTTGAGTTACTCGCGCTGTCGAGTTACAGCAATCAGCAAGGTAAAGGCTACGCAATGCGGTTTCGTTTACCCAAGCGCGTTATCGATGCAGCGATAACCGAAGGTCGAATGGCGAAACGTCGGGTCGTAATTAAATTTCGTTACGGTCATGCTGTTGCGCCACATACGCCTTCAGAGGTCATTGCGGTGTTGTAGTCGCTCTTACTCTTAACCAGAAATAGAGTGAATACCTAGATAAAACAAAGCCCCACTCATTGAGCGGGGCTTTTTATTTATCTCGACAATTAGCGTTTCGCTTTAGCAAAAGCAGCGGCAAACGCGCCGCCCATTGCACCATTGCTCGCAGGCTCTTCACGGCGACGCTGACCTTGTGAGCGCTGGTTGTTACCACCACGAGGAGCGGCACTACGCTGGGTGCGGTTATCTTGACCCGGTTCATCGTTTAGGCGCATCGAAAGTGCAATACGCTTACGCTGCACATCCACTTCCATCACTTTCACTTTCACGATATCGCCGGCTTTTACCACTTCACGCGGATCAGAAACAAAGCGATCGGTCAGAGCAGAAATATGCACCAAACCATCTTGATGCACACCGATATCAACAAACGCACCGAAGTTCGCCACGTTAGATACCACACCTTCCAACACCATACCGACTTCAAGGTCTGACACTGAATTTACGCCATCCGCAAACGTCGCGGTCTTAAACTCTGGGCGCGGGTCGCGACCCGGTTTGTCCAGCTCTTTGATGATGTCTGTTACTGTTGGTAGACCGAAGTTTTCATCGGTGTAATCCACCGCATGCAACCCTTTCAGGAAGCTTGAGTCACCAATCAGCGCTTTTACCTGCTTGCCGTTTTTCTCCGCAATGGCTTTCACCACTGGGTAAGCTTCTGGGTGCACCGATGATGCATCTAACGGGTTTTTACCATCCATAATGCGTAGGAAGCCCGCACACTGCTCGAACGCTTTAGGTCCAAGACGCGCCACTTTCTTCAATGTAGTACGGCTTTCAAAGCGACCATTTTCATCACGGTAATCGACAATGTTTTGTGCCAATGTCGTCGACAAGCCTGCAACACGGTTAAGTAGTGCTGCCGAAGCGGTATTCACATCCACGCCGACCGCGTTTACACAGTCTTCCACGACCGCATCAAGGCGTTTTGCCAGCATAGATTGGCTCACATCATGCTGATATTGACCCACACCGATAGATTTCGGATCGATTTTTACCAACTCTGCCAACGGATCTTGCAAGCGACGCGCGATTGAAACGGCACCACGAATGGATACATCGAGATTCGGGAACTCTTTCGCTGCCAACTCAGATGCGGAATAAACCGAAGCGCCCGCTTCGCTGACCATAATTTTTTGCGCTTTCAGGTTGCCGCGTTTAATCACGTCAGCAACGAAACTGTCTGTTTCACGCGACGCCGTGCCGTTACCAATCGCAATCAGGTCAACGTTGTACTTACGCACTAACTGCTCAACGATTTGCGCCGATTTATCATATTGATTTTGTGGTGGGTGCGGGTAGATGGTCTCTGTTGCCAACACCTTGCCTGTCGAATCAACAATCGCAATTTTCGAACCGGTACGTAGACCCGGATCGAGACCCAGCGTTGCACGCGGACCGGCTGGCGCTGCCATCAACAGATCTTTAAGGTTAGTCGCGAACACTTCAATCGCTTCGATCTCCGCGCGCTCTTTCATCGCCCCCATCAGCTCAGTTTCCATGTGCATCGATACTTTGATGCGCCATGCCCAGCTGATCACCTGTTTACGCCACACATCGGCTGGCGCTTGGCTCAATGAAATACCGTAATGATCGGCGATCAGAGTTTCGCAGTAAGATTGGCGTACGCCCTCTTCTTGCTCAGGATCGGCATTCATCGCTAGGGTTAAGAAGCCCTCGTTGCGACCACGCAGCATCGCCAGCGCGCGGTGTGATGGCACTTTATTGAGTGCTTCGTTGTGTTCAAAGTAGTCTTTAAACTTCTCACCCGCTTGCTCTTGTCCTGTCACCACTCGAGCCACTAGCTCAGCATTGCGATTAAGGTGATTACGGATCTTCTCAAGCAAGTTAGCATCTTCAGCAATACGTTCCATGATGATCGCGCGCGCACCATCTAAAGCGGCTTTGTTATCCGTGATGCCATGCTCTGCATTGTGGTATTTCGCCGCTTCGCTCTCAGGCTCTGTTTGTGGCTGATTCCATAGCGTATCAGCTAAAGGCTCAAGCCCAGCTTCAATCGCAATTTGTCCTTTGGTGCGACGCTTTGGCTTGTAAGGTAAGTAAAGGTCTTCCAAACGCGTTTTGCTGTCAGCTTGATTGATCTCTTGCTCAAGCTCAGCCGTTAGCTTGCCTTGCTCTTGAATCGATTTCAGAATGGTTTGACGACGGTCATCCAACTCACGCAAGTAAGCCAAACGGCTGTCTAGGTTACGTAATTGGGTGTCGTCTAGACCGCCCGTTACCTCTTTACGGTAACGAGCGATAAATGGCACTGTGTTACCGTCATCAATAAGGTTAACAGCAGCAATCACTTGCTCAGGACGTACATTAAGTTCCTGAGCGATTAGTTTGCAGATAGCTTGGCTCATCCGTGCAATCTCTTTATTTGGTATCTATGTGAGGGTGAGGCAATTCTTTACTCTCACCCTAATAAAAGGGGTTAAAGCGTATCTTGATAGCGAATCTGGTTAATAAACCATTCTTTATCGCCATCGGGAGTTCTTACACAAAACTCATCATCGACTTCTTTTTTCAGTAGCGCACGCGCCATTGGCGAATCAATCGAGATGTAATTCTTAGCATCCCCATAGATTTCATCTGGACCAACGATACGAAACGACTTGATATCACCTTGTTCGTTTTCAATTTCGACCCAAGCACCAAAGAAAACCTTGCCTTCTTGTTGCGGGGCGTAATCAACCACTTTGACTTGTTCAAGGCGTTTACGCAGATAACGTACGCGACGGTCAATTTCGCGCAGACGTTTCTTATTGTATTGGTAATCCGCATTTTCACTGCGGTCGCCAAGACTGGCAGCCCAAGTGACCTTTTTTGTCACTTCAGGGCGCTCTTCTCGCCACAGAAAATCGAGTTCTTGTTTCAGGCGATCGTAGCCTTCACGTGTAATTAGGTTAGTTTTCATAACAGGTGTAATTGTAGTTACCCAATTCGCAATGGCGACACATTGACATAAAAAAGCCGACGGTAAAAGTGTGCATAATAAGAGTTGATGCAAAACTTACACTTTGCCGATTATGTCAGCGCTCACAGCAACAATTACTGCTAAATCCCTCACTAGCCGAAAGAATAAATTGCGGCGCAAAGACCATCCTAGACCGCAAAATATTGCTTAGGATAAAAAGAGTAACAATTTGAGCAAGCACGCTTTTACAAACAGTGATACATTTTTAGCACTATGCTTTGCTTTTGAATAAGGTGTTTCAATGCAAGAAAATCATAAAATCCTCGTAGTAGATGACGATGCTCGATTACGTGCGCTGTTGGAGCGATACCTATCGGAGCAAGGCTTCCAAGTGCGCAGTGTCGCCAATGGCGAACAGATGGACCGCTTACTGACGCGCGAAAACTTCCATTTAATGGTACTCGACCTGATGCTACCGGGCGAAGATGGTCTGTCGATCTGTCGCCGCTTACGTAATGCCAATAACGAGCTGCCAATTTTGATGCTCACCGCCAAAGGTGACGAAATTGACCGTATCGTTGGTTTAGAAGTCGGTGCGGATGATTACCTACCAAAACCGTTTAACCCACGCGAACTTCTTGCGCGCATCAAAGCGGTGCTACGTCGTCAAACGATTGAATTGCCGGGCGCACCAAGCGCAGAAGAGTCGGTAGTCGAGTTTGGTGATTTCCGTTTGAACCTTGGTACACGTGAAATGTACCGTGGTGATGAAGCGATGCCGCTAACATCCGGTGAATTTGCGGTACTGAAAGCGCTGGTTACCAACGCTCGTGAACCACTGTCTCGCGATAAACTAATGAACATGGCACGTGGTCGCGAATACTCAGCGATGGAGCGTTCAATCGACGTACAAATCTCACGTCTACGCCGCATGCTAGAAGTGGATCCAAGTAAACCACGTTACATCCAAACCGTGTGGGGCTTGGGCTATGTTTTCGTGCCAGATGGCAAAGAAGCGTAAGCCAACTTATCCCAACAAGTGCGAGTTCAGACTCGCACTTTTTCGTTCCTATCATCTAATAGGTTAAGTTTATGCGTTTTCGCAGTTCCTTTACTCAGTCTTTGTTACTGTTCATCACGCTACTAATTGCCAGCCAGGTCTACTCTTACTACGCCGTTTTTAACTACGCTTTGCTGCCAAGTTTGCAACAGTTCAACAAAATTCTTAGCTATGAAATCAACCTGATGCTGGACGATTCCGATACCACGGAAAACGCTCTAGCGATGGATGCGCCCATGCGCCGTCAGGTTCTCGAACGTCTTGGCGTGACCGTACATGCCAAAGACAGTGAAATCGCCAATCAGTATCACCATGCGATCAGCATTGATTTAATGAGTGAAGAGATGAGCCATGAGCTCGGTACACCAACCGACGTGCGCATGGCGCAAGGCGAAGATAGCTATGTGTTATGGATCAATATTCAAGCGCTGCCTGATTCACTGATCCGCATTCCGCTCTCTGAACTACAAGAAGAGGACTTTACCCCACTATTTCGCAACAGTTTACTGATGGCGCTGCTGATCATCGCCGGTGGTTGGCTATTTATGCGCTTGCAGAATCGACCTTTGTTGGCGTTGGAAAAAGCCGCTAAAGGTGTCGGTCGCGGTGCTATTCCGCCGCCGATCCCAGAAAAAGGCTCCACCGAAATTCGCTCAGTAACGCGCGCTTTTAACCAAATGTCGAAAGGGATTCAGGCATTGGAAGAAGACCGCGCACTGTTGATGGCGGGCATCAGTCATGACTTGCGTACGCCACTGACGCGTATTCGTCTCGCCACCGAAATGATGTCACCAGAAGATAGCTACTTAGCAGAAGGCATTATTAGCGATACCGAAGAGTGTAACGAGATCATCAGCCAGTTTATGGATTACCTTAAGCCAGTAAACAAGCAGTCGTTCACCGAAGTCGACCTCAATGAGATCGCCCGAGACTTAGCCAACTCAGAAGGCAGCGGTGAGCATATCGAGATGGTCACCGAGCTGAGCAATGTTAAGCCTGCATTCGGTAGCCCAATTGCGATGAAACGTGCAGTGAGTAACTTAGTGGTTAACGCTGTGCGCTATGGTAATGGCTGGATAAAAATCTCCACTGGCATGACCGCAGACAACAAACTGTGTTGGGTGTGCATTGAAGATAACGGCCCTGGTATTGCAACCGATCAGGTCGCGAAACTGTTCGAACCCTTCACCCGTGGCGACACCGCGCGTGGCAGTGAAGGAACGGGGTTGGGACTGGCGATTGTTAAACGTATCGTAAGCCAACATAACGGCTCGGTGGTGGTCAATAACCGGGGTGAAGGCGGCTTGAAAGTACAAGTGAGCTTCCCGGTGATCAAGTGATAATTGACCACTGACGCCAAAAGTAAAAAGCCCCAGTACTGGGGCTTTTTTTACATCTAAAATCAATAACGAATTTTGGTTAAATCTAAGCAGTATCCGTTAAATTCTTAATTTTCGGTTATAGGTGAGCAAACTCACAAATGAAATTTAATCATTAAAAATCAACACCTTAAAAATAAAATAAAATTGGCACAGTTTCTGCTCTATAGGGGATGTCACAAGACAAACTTTAGAAAGGAATATAAAAATGTCTGATTTTGAAATGAATAACTTCAACCTACAACGCGAAAAAATTATCGATACCGACCGTCGATTTAAAACAATCAATAACAAGCTTCATTTCGAAGATGTAGAACTAGAATCGCTAGCGAAAAAATACGGCACACCTCTATATGTTTACTCTGAACATGAAATCGTCCGTAATATTCGTGAAATTGAAGCAGCATTCTCTGCGCACAAAAATACAAAAACCTTCTTTGCATCAAAAGCCTGTTCTGTAATGTCAGTACTAAAAGCGATCAAAGACGCAGGCATTTACGCAGAAGCAAACTCTATGTACGAAGTACGCAAATGCCTTGAAGTTGGCTTCCCAGGTTCACAAATCGTCTTCAACGGCGTAGTTAAAAAGCCGGTGGACCTTGAGTTCGCAATCGCAAACGACCTATATCTAATCAACGTCGATAGTATTTACGAATTAGACCATATCGATGCAATCTCTCGTCGCCTAGAAAAAGTCGCTAACGTATGTGTGCGTGTTGAACCAAACGTACCATCAGCCACTCACGCTGAACTTGTAACCGCTTACCACGCTAAGTCCGGTCTAGACCTAGAACAAGCTGAAGAAACTTGTCGTCGTATTCTAGAAATGCCTTTCGTTTCTCTAAAAGGTCTACACATGCACGTAGGCGACCAAGTACCAGAAGCGGAACCATTTGCTAAAGCAACCAAAGTAATGGTGGATGAGTGTCGTCGTTTAGAAGAAAAACTAGGCATCCAATTTGAACTGATTAACGTTGGTGGTGGTATCCCAACACCATACAAATACGACGAAGAAAACGGTAACCCACTAGAAGACAACATGTATGCAGGTATCACGTCGCAAGACTTTGCTGACGCTATTATTTCTGAAGTACATAAATGGCGTGAAGATATCGCAATCGTTATCGAACCAGGTCGAAAAGTTGTTGGTTCTGCGGCCGTACTTCTCACTGAAGTTTCATGCGAAAAAACGAAAACTTTCTACGATTTAGACGGCAATGTAGAACAACTAGTTGATTGGACATTCGTTGATGCGGGTTACAGCCAGCTTTCTGATAGCCAACACTTTAACTGGTTCTTCTACGTATTCAACGCATCAAAAGTGGCAGAAAAACACGACAAATACGTGAAACTAGCAGGTCCTCTATGCGATGGTGGTGACTACTTCCACGTCGGTATCAAAGAAGAATTCTTCGCTGTACCAAACAACACTGAAATTGGCGATGTGATGGTATTCCTAGATGCTGGCGCATACACCATCGAAAGCCAGACTGTATACAACAACCGTCCTCGTACAGCCGTCGTAATGATTGATAAAGACGGTACTGACCGTCTAATCCGTCGCGAAGACACTTATGAAGACATCGTAGGCCAAGATATCTACTAATCCTCATCAATTGATCCCGTGCATTGCGCGGGATCTTTGGAAGTATAAGGACGTTGTTATGTCAGAAAATAAAAATTTAATGGGAACGAAAGAAGCCGTGTTTATGGCGGTCGCTGCTGTATTGGCTTTGCGTTCTATTCCTATGGTTGCGGGCTATGGTCCATCAGCTATTGCTATTTGGTTAGTTGCCGCATTATTTATGATCATCCCTCTGTCTATGGTATGTGGCGAGCTTGCCACTGGTTGGCCAAAAGACGGTGGTATCTTTGTTTGGGTAAAAGAGGCATTCGGTGCTCGCGTCGGTTGGGTTTCGACCGTTTGCTTCCTATTTTCTTGTGTAGTGTTTTTCCCATTAATGCTGCAATTTGGTTTTGCAGCGGTAAGCGGAAACCTACTATCACCTGAAATTGCTGAAAATAAAGTGTTTATTGGGGTCGGATCCGCGGTAATTTTCTGGGTGTTAACACTGATTAATATGCGCGGTCTTAAGTTCACGAATATCGTCAATAGCCTATCGGTGTATTTAGGTATTTTCATTCCAGCCGCCATCATCGGTTTAGTCGCAATTTACTGGCTAATGTCTGGTCGTCCAATGCAGACTGATTACGTGTCTGAAACCGCAAGCTTTATCCCTGATTTCTCCAAACTTTCTAATATCGTATTGGCATCCTCTGCAATGTTTGCTTTTGCTGGTTTAGAAGTAACAGGCATGGTTGCAGGACGAATGAAAAACCCACAACGTGATTTCCCGCGCTCAATGATCATCGCATCATTATTGATTGTCGGCATCTACACGTTGGCAACTATCGCAATCAATACCATCTTCCCAGCTAACCAATTGAACGTCGTATCTGGTATCAGCCAATCAATTGATTTTGCGAGTAAAGAACTGGGCGTTCCATGGCTGTCAGGTGTCATCGGTGGTTGTTTGTTCTTTGGTGCTATTGGTCAAATTAACTCGTGGTTGGTTGGTCCTATCTATATGTTCCAAGAAGCTGCGACAGAAGCAAAAATTCTTGCTCCAAACAGCATTGCAGTAAAAATGCATCCTGTGCATGACACTCCTTACATGGCAATGATTATTCAGGCAATTTTAGTGACCATCATGTGTTTTTCTTCATTCTTGAGTGAATCACTTGAAGGCGCTTACTGGATTCTTTCTGCGATGACAACAGTATGTTACTTCGTGCCTTACCTACTTATGTTCTCTGCATACATGGTGCTTCGTAAGACTCGCATGGATGTACACCGCTCATTTGAAATTCCAGGAAAGGTTCTACCTTACGTAATTTCAGGTATGGGTCTCGCTTCAATCATCTTTGCAATTGCGATTCTATTCATCCCACCAGAAGGCATCGAAATGGGTAACTTCTGGCTGGATACAGCGCAAATCTTTGGTGGTGCTGCAGTCGCTATCGTCTTCTCAGTGGTGCTGTATAACCGTGGTCAAAAACGCAATTCATCCCCTGAGCATGCTCTCGCTCAAGAAAAAATTAATGCGTAATGTTGCTAGGGAGGAGCCTCGCTTCTCCCTTGTTAAGGAGTCTTTATGTATAAGCCTACGCTTACAATTAATACCCGCAAGCTAAAGGAAAACACCCAAGCTGCAATCAAAGATCTTGGCGAATTTGGCGTCTCAATGATGGCTGTCAACAAAGTGTTTAATGGTTGTCCTGAAACCGCACAAGCTGTGGTTGATGGCGGAGTTCAAGTTGTCGCTGAATCTCGTGTTTACAATCTAGAAAAAATCAAACACATCGACTGTTTAAAATGCCTACTCCGTAGCCCTGTATTGAGCGAGATTGAAGATGTGATTCGCCTAGCCGATCTCAGCTTAAATAGTGAAGAAAGCGTTATTCGAGCGCTCTCTGCAGAAGCCAAAAAACAAAACCGCCAACACGGTGTGCTATTGATGATAGATTTGGGCGATTTACGCGAAGGAGTATGGTTTGAACACTACGAGCAAATCCTTAAGCTAATCAATCTTATTGAGTCACTTGATAACCTTTACCTCTACGGTATTGGCTCAAACTTCAACTGTTACGGTACCGTATTACCAACCGTAACTAATGGTGAAATGCTAAAACGCATCAAAGCTCGTTTGGAACGCGATCGCGGTCAATCAATCCCATTAGCATCTGCGGGTAACTGTACAAGCTACCACCTAATGGACAAAGGCATTTGGCCTGAAGGCTTAGATCACCTTCGTCTTGGTGGTCTACAAGAGTTTGGTATCGAATACGTCGAGATGAAATACCTCGATAATTACCACCACTCAAAAAAAGATGTCGGCTTAGCTTGCTCTGATATGTACATTCTTTCCGCGGAAATTATTGAGCTCAATGCAAAACCAACTGTACCCATAGGTGAACTTGGTGTGGATGCCTTCTTAAAAACTAAAGAGTTTGAAGATCATGGTACGCGTAAACGTGCTTTACTGGCGTTTGGTTTACAAGATGTCCCGCATGATGGCTGCCATCCATGCGACGATTCAATCAAGTTGTTAGGTCAAACTAGTGACCACACATTAGTGGACATCGAGGATTGCCAACAAGATCTCAAAGTGGGTGATCGAATTGAGTTTGAGCTCGACTACACCGCACTACTGATGGCATGCCAGACCACTGGTGTCGAATATCTGTTTACCGAAGATTAGGTCACAAAGGGAGTTGATGTAATGGCAGACGAGTTGGGGAAAAAATTAAACATGCGCCATCTTATGATGATCTCTATCGGTGGCACCATTGGTACAGGGTTATTTGTTGGTATTTCTTCCCCACTCGAAATTGCAGGAAGCCTTGGAACGCCTATCGCATATACCATAGCAGGCATTATCATGCTGCTTACCATGCTGAGTTTAGGCGAACTCAGCAGTGCAATGCCTCATTCTGGCTCATTTCAGCACTATCTACGCGTGTTGTTTAAAAGACCTTATTGGTCTTTTATGATCGGCTGGTTGTATTGGCTGAGTTGGGTGTTAACCATCTCAGCCGATCTTACAGCGACTTCAATGACGTTGAATAACCTCTTCCCTAGTATATCGACATCCGTTTATATTGGTTTGATATTACTCTTTATATGCTCTGTGCATCTCTACACAGTCAACGCTTATGGTGAAAGTGAAACCCTATTCGCGTCCCTAAAAATCGTCACAATTATTGCCTTTCTAATCGCATGTCTCTGCATCATATTCGGCGATGTCAGCACTATTTCACAAAGTAGTATCATGGATGAAAGAAGCCACCTACCCAATGGCATTATTGGCATCCTCGCCAGTATGTCTACTGTAACCTATGCATTTCAAGGAGTGGAAATCATTGGCACCCTGGCGGGAGAAGCTGAAGATAAAGGCGCATCCATGAATAAAATCATTAAAATGCTAATTATCCGCGTCTTCTTATTCTATATTCTGACGACCATGATGCTGGTGTTTGTCTACCCTCCAGGCGCGCAGGCAGCTATTAGTCCATTTGTTTGGGTTTTTGCACAAATGGGGATCGCCAATGCTGATGTGATTATGCAATTTGTCATAGTGTTATGTGGTTTTTCCGCAAGTAGCTCAGCTCTGTATGCGAGTTCACGTTTACTGTGGTCAATGTCCAAAGATAAAATCGCGCCACAACTTTTCTCACAAACGAGTCGCGTCGGTAGCCCTTACTATGCGGTATTGTTTACCGCCGCTATTGCCTCCGTAGCACTAGCAAGTGCCTATATTGCTCCCAAACAACTCTATTTATTCCTGATTGCCAGCACTGGACAAGTGGGATGTCTGGCGTGGTTCTGTATCGCTCTGTGTCACTATCGTTTTCGTAGGGCGAAGCAAGCAGGGCTCTACCCTCAATACCCATTATACTATCGAGCTCCTTGCTTCCCTTGGCTACCTTTACTCGCCATGGTGCTCAATGCGATCAGTATTGTGGGGCTGTGGTTTGCCGAAAACGGTCTGAAGATATTATTAGCCGAGTTAGTTTTAGTTAGCCTTTTATCAATTTGCTACGCTTTTTGGCAGCGCTGTAACCTTAACCAAATTATTAGCAACGAATCCGCTGCGTCATTAACAATTAGAAATTGAGAGTTTCAATTTTGTGTCGCTCAACTTTGTACTGCAATGTTGAGCGATGCACACCCAATTCACGAGCAGCTTTCGACAAACAGCCACGATTACGATTCAACGCACGCACGATAATATTGCGTTCATAAAATTTAACCGCTTCGTCTAGATTAACAGGTATGTTGCTCATCGAAGCATTCGATGAACATTGAGTATCTTCATCAATAGAAGAAATGGGCGACGCTAGCTCTACACTCACGGGCTCTTCACGTGGCAAAGAGATATCGATAGTGTTGATGCTTGAAGGCAATAATAGACCTGGCATATCCTGAAAAATCAAACTACGAATGATGGTATTTTCCAACATACGTACGTTGCCATCCCAAGACATCGATTCAAGTAGCAACTTGGTTTCAGGCGCGATGCCCGTAATCATATGGTTAAGGCTAGGTTGGTATTTTTCAATAAAGTACTCAGCTAATAAAACGATATCTTCTTTTCGCTCATAAAGACTAGGAATAGTGATAAAACCAACACAAAGACGGTAAAACAAGTCTTCTCTTAACCTTCCTTCATTTACGAGTTGTGTCGGAGCCTCATTGACTGCTGCAATCACCCTAACATTCGATCGGCACTCTTTATTACCACCTAATCGCCAGTATGAACGATCTTGCAAATAGCGGAGCAACTTAGGTTGCATGTCAATGCTTAAAGAGTTTAACTCATCCAAAAACAAGGTGCCGCCTTCTGCCATTTCAATGTAACCGGGCTTTTTCTCCGCGCCAGTATAAGCCCCTTTCTCCGTACCAAACATCATACTCTCAATGAGATTTTCGGGAATTGCCGCACAATTGACCGCAATAAATGGTTTCTCTCGACGCTCACTATTATCGTGAATAAGGTGTGCAAACAACTCTTTACCTGTACCAGTTGCCCCGTAAATCATTACCGGTACATCTTGCGTAGCTATGCGTGTCGCTTGCTTGACCAAGTTCGCCATTTTCTTGGAACGATGAATAATAGGTAGGGCGTTACCCTTTTTACTATGACGAGATAGGGTGCGGATAAGCGCATTCACTTCTTTCGTCATGCGTTGAGAAATATTTTTGCTTAGACCAATTTCTATCGCCCCAATAATACTGCCAGCATCATCGTAAATCGGCGATGTAGAATGAACATACTCAACCTTATTACCATACTTGTTATAGTAAATCTGAGTACAAGAACGATATTCTGCTCCGTGCGTTACCGCTTGCATCATCGTGCTAGAATCCGCATCCATATCCTTATATAGACTAAGAATATTAGCTCCCATCGCTTCTTGCCGCGGAATCTGGTCGATTTGTGCACTGGCCTCATTGTAATAAATGTATGTACCGTTAGTGTCGATAATTGCAATTGGGACGTCCAACAGTTCAAAAAATGGGCCAAAGGAATTGACCAGATTTGCAAGCGTAATCATAGGAGTGTGCTATTCGTAAGACTGTACGACAAAGACCTATAATTATAAAAAAAACAATAAAGAGAAACTGTGCAGCACCCCCATAATATCGCCAGTTGTCAGACTAGACTTAACGATAAATAGTAAAAAGCCCCACGCTTTTCCGAGCTTGGGGCTTTTCTTATTACTGACTAAATACGACCGCGATAGGTAAATTGATAGCGACCTTGGCTATCTGGTTTTGGTAGCCATTTCAATTGTTGGCTCAGCGCTTCTGGCATCTCTGGCTGTGGGCTAAACCATGCTTTCGCGTTGTACTGACGGTTGGCTTGCAGATCGAGACTGAATTCACTTCTCACTTGCTCGCTTTGCTGGTTACCCGCAACCGTGATGGCGCTGTCCTGACAGCTTAAATCGGCGACCACAGGACCAACTTGCAGCTCCGCGAGCGGCGTGCCGATCTTATCAGTATTCCACACCAACTTACCCTGACCTGTGCGGCAATAAGGCGCGGCGTAAGCAAGCGACTGAATGCTCAGTTCTAGCTGACCATTGATATCCAATGGCACTGGCAGCGGCGGAGCAAACTTGAGCACTTCAGTTGCAGGCAGTGAGGCAATCACATTCTCAGCGTAAGCGCCTTGTAAACCATAGCCTACCACACCGCGCGCGCGCAGTTGCCAAGGGTTACCACGACCTAAGCGCACATTCGCCTGCACCTTGCCGGTTAATAGCTTACTCGGTTGCAGCTGCCACGACACCTGACCGAGGTTGTAGCGCTGCCACTGCAATTGCTGCACTTGTCCTTGCCATAAAGTGCCACTGGCACCTGAGATACGCAGTTGCTTAGGCAATGGCGCATACGTAAGTACCGCTTGAATCGGCAAATGGACAATGGCACTGACGAAAAAGGTCACCAATAGTGCCAAGACCAATAGTAGTTTTCCCTTCACTCCACTATCCCTTTGTTAACTGCAGGCGTTTCACCTCAACCATACCCGCTTGGCTGCTCTTATCGATATCTAAAAACAGCACATCAATCGCATGATTAGCTTTCATGTACTCAATCCAGCTCATCAGCTGATTAAATGGCAATGGTTGCACCCAAACCTGCATCTCTTCACCGCGAGGTTGCACACGCACCATTTCGACGTTAAAACGACGCGCCGATGAAGATACCGCTTGGTTAAGCGGCAATGGCGAAATCGCTTTCACTCCGCTGCCACGCAGATCGACAATTTGATCGGCTTTGTCTTGCACCCAACTCAGTAACTGTTTTTCACTATTCAGATTGAGTTGAGCTTGTTCTGCTCGTTGCGCTACCGGCTGGTAAAGCCCCCAATAGAGCAACCCAAAACCTAAAGCTACGCCACCAATCATCACTAAACGCTGTTCACGCGGGGTAATGCGATACCACCAAACTTGCAGCGAGTTTAAAATAGCTCTCATCGTATTCTCCTCACTGCTGTTTCAGCACAAAGCTGCCGGTGACAAACTCACCGGATTTGCTCAATTGCCCTTGCTCGACCACAAACGCTTGTTCGAGTTGCGTGCGAGCTTGCTCAAAGGCTTGGAAATCTTTACTACGCGCCTCAAGCTTGATCTCTGCGCGGTTGCTATCAAAGGTAAAGCCTGTCATTTCAAAGCCAGGAATGTTCTTCAGCGCATTCGGCAGTTTGACCAGCCAATGCATGATCGACTCTTCAGTGCTACCACCGGACAGACGCTTCACTTCATTATCCAATTCACGCTTCAGATAACTGGTGGTTGGGATCTTATTCTTCGCCAATACCGCACGGAAAATACGCTCACTCTCAGCGCGATACGCGTCTGCCTGTTGCTGCGCTTGTTGCGCCTGAATCAAACTTTGCGCCAATAACACCGCGACTAACACACCCGCTGCGATGGCGGCTTTGCGCCAAACCTTAAGATGTTTAACCAAAGAAGATTTCGGTTTGAAGCTGCCGGTCAACAAATTGACTTTGCTACGTAAGGCTTGAGTCGCCAGCATCTGCATCACCAATTGAGGCTCTGCCTGATGCCAGTTTTGCTCTGCGGCTAAGCTTAGCGGCGGCAATGGGCTATAGGCTTGCAGCTCCAGCCACTCATCGTCGCTTTTCACCCACTCAGACTGCGCCACCATAGCCAGCCAATCCGCATCCACGGTCATCGCCTGATAAGCGGACTTTTTCAGTAGCCACTGCCCTTCGATTTCCACCGCGCTAATGCCACTAAACTCCGGCAAAGCCAGCGCATCTGGCAGCACTCGATTAACCACAAAGCCAGCATCAGCAAGCTCAGTCAGCTTTTGTGATAGCCACGCTTTATCCACCGCAGCGATGAAAGCTTGATCACCTTGCTTAGCTAACGTCGTAATGTGCAGCTCTTCCACATCTTGCGCCACATCATCTTCAATCAGATAAGGCAACATATTGTCGAATTGTCTCGCGCCACCCGCAGGGATCTCAACCTGCTTGAGCAACACATCGGCGCTATTAAGCAGCACGATCGTTGGGCGCTGCTGGGCGTAACTTTCAATTTCTGTCAGCGACTGCTCAGCGGTTAGCTCGCCACTGGCGATCACTTCTTGCTGGCTCTCTGACCAAACCAACCACTGCTGGTTAGCTTGTTGATTATTGCTCAGTCGAACGATTAGATACTCGCTCACCGATTCCTCCAAAGCGACGACTTATCACCGTCGCAGTTTCTCGATTGGCACTAAATAGTAAGCTGCGAATACGCACTCGCGATTCATTCACTACGACTTGTGCATCCAATTCAAAATAGCGGCTATCTACTGTGAGGTAGCCTTTTGCTGCATTTTTTACCGCATCGCTTAACGCGGCAATTTGTGTCTCGGCAAGGAAGTCATCAACACTTCCCCAGCCATCAAATGGGCGATTTTCTAATACGCTTTTGGCGTCACTCTCGCTAAGTTGCTTGGCAAACATCGCCACCAGCAATGCCGATTGTTCAGGCATTAAAGTGTTAACGTTAAGGCGAAATTCCGAGGTTGGCAGTGCACAAATATAGGGACGCACCTTCTCCATCACTTCACCAGAAACTTGGTTGATGGCGCGAAACTCGCTTTCGTCTGCCAATACGCTATTGGCTGCCATATAGTCCGGCGACATCGCCTCGTAAGTGCTATCTTCAACGCCAGTAACGGAGTTAATGTTGTTGTTGCGATCAACAAACTCCCATGCTGAATGGGCAACGATTTCGGCTACATACTCGTCAACTTCCAACTCGCTCAGCAAGTCTTGCAGTACATTGACCACATACGGTGCCTGCTGCGAGTTGCTCGGCGCTTGCGTATCAACCAAGCTATTGAGGTTGTAACACGCTTGGCGGTCAATCAGTCGCCCGGTTAAGCTGCCATAATCAAGCGGAAAGTTTTGCTCTTCTATTGCCCAATGTTGAGAAAGGTTAATGGTATCGCTGTCTTTATAACTTTGCTCAATACCCTCGATTGCCAGCGCTTCAGCCCCCATGGCATACCAATAGGCTTGCTGGTAATTCACTTGGTTCGCTGAACGCTTAAATTGACCAAACAAACGCTCAGACATAGTGGCAGCCACCGCTGTCATCATTGCCAGTATCAGCAACACAATCAGTAACGCGACGCCGCGCTGATTACTCTTCATCGCTGCTCTCCACGGCTATCTTGCCGCCACCGGTGAGATAGATACGCTTGATTTCACCATAGTCTTTAAAGGTTAAAGCCACTTCCACCGCCTGAGGCAGCGTAAAGGTTTTATCCCAAGTATTGCTCCACTGCTGACCATCAAAAAAGCGCAAATCAAACTTCTCAACCTGATCAATCAATGGCATTTCTGCGCCCTGTTGACCTGCTGGCGTATCGGTGTAATACCACCAGATGCGCTCCAACACGCCATCTTTGACTCGATAACCCACTTTAGTCACTTCGCCACGGGGAAATTGCTGGGCAGGGTTATGCCAACCACTGCGCGCAAACATCACGCCTTTCGCATCGGAATCCAATAAGTAATCGCGCCATTCAATCAGTTTGTCACTCGGCTCTTCACCGTTGGTGCGCATCTGACGCAGCGCCATTTGGCGAAAATCGTTATCGAGAAACACTAAAGTGCGCTGCAAGGTTTTGAGCCGCTCGCTGCGCTGCTGAGAAATATCGTTACTGCGATAAACTTGGCTCAGTACCTGCTGTGCGCCAATCGCCATAAAGGCAAAAATCGCCATCGCGATCAGCACTTCAATTAAGGTAAAGCCTTTGCGGCGACTCGCCACTGTGGTGCGCAACGGCGTTTTATTTAGGCACATAACTTCTCACCGAAATAATCGCTTCACCTTTGGCTTCTCGCGCCACTTCGACATCGAAAGCGCGGATCAAACTTTGCTGAGTTGAAACCGGAGTGATGGTCCAAAACCAATCACGATCCGCCAGTTTCTCCTTGCCTGACTGCTTACGCAGCCCTTTCGGGTTGAGCATCACTTTTGCCATTTGGTTATCGGCAACCATTGCTGCAAACGTCTTCTCTTCCATTAAAGTTAAGGTGTTGATGTGCTGCCCGACTGAACGAATTAACGCCATCGCAGACATGGCAAAAATCGCTAATGCCACCAACACTTCAAGCAGGGTTAACCCGCGTTCATTGCGCTTCATCTTGCTCTCCTGGAGCGAGTAAGATGATTTGACCATTTTCTTTTGCCACTACTTGCCATGCCGATTGTTCGATATCAGCATCGCTGGGATAAATAGCAATAGAAAATGGGGTAATTTCGCCACTCGACATAAAAAACACTTGTGGTTGAGGCAGTTGTTTCTGCTCTTCGAACTCAGCAAACATATCCTCATCAAACAGAGAGGTGGGCTCAAACAGTCGCTCTTGGTCTTGCCATACTGAGCCACCTAAAGTGAACTTAACCGCGACGCCCTCTTGAAGCTTGCTTTCATAAGGGATGCGATCCAGTGATAGCTTCTGCCAGCCTTTTTCCTCTAGCTGTTGCAAATAGTAGGTCGCTTTCTTCTCATCGACGCGTAACCCGTAGTCACGCCCACTGAGCAACGCTTCTTCATTCAGCAGTTGTAGACGATGCCATAACGCACTGGCTTGCTGCTTCGCTTCATCACGCTGATTATCAGGTAGAGCAAATACCACCGTGGTAACGGTGACAGCCAACAACGCGACCACCAACAACACTTCTAATAAGGTAAAACCTTTACTCTTAGGCATTTGGCTCTTAAACATTCGACTCTGAGATCTAGCAGGCTAGATTAAGCTAAAAGTGGCGACCATCGGTCGCCACTGGGACTATGAGGATTACTGGAAGTCTTCTAGGTTCCAGTTACCGATATCGGCATTGACACCTTCGCCACCTTCTTCACCGTCAGCACCAAGGGTGAAGATATCAACTGTACCTTTGTCACCAGGGCTTAGGTACTGGTAGTCGTTGCCCCATGGGTCTTGTGGCAGACGCTTGATGTAACCATCTTTTGGATAGTTGCGTGGCGTTGGGTTGCTTGGCTCAGTCACTAATGCTTCCAAACCTTGATCGGTAGTTGGGTAAACATTGTGATTCAAGCGGTAAGTATCCAGCGCAGTTTCTAACGCTTTAATATCCACAGCCGCTTTCTTTTGTGAAGCGGTATCTTTGCTACCCAATAGGTTTGGTGCAACCACACTCGCCAAAATGCCGAGGATCACTACCACAACCATCAGTTCTAGCAAGGTAAAGCCGGATTGTTTTTTCTTGTGTTGGTTTTTCATTGTTTTCTCCAATAACACAACTGAGCGAGGTGGATTAACCACTCATTAAGTTATTCATTTCCAAAATTGGCATCATGGTTGCCATCACGATAAACAGCACTAACCCCGCCATAACAGCAATCATCAGTGGGGTAAAAATGCCAAGCGAAATATTGACCATAGATTCAAAGTTAGCGTCTTGGTTATCTGCGGCACGAGTCAGCATGCCTTCCAATTCACCACTCTGTTCACCAGACGCAATCATATGCAGCATCATAGGTGGAAATAGTTTGGTTTGCTCCAAAGATTTACGCAGACTTGCGCCTTCGCGTACGTGGTCAGCCGCTAACAGCACTTGCTGCTTCACATACTGATTGGACATCACATCCACTGCCACGCGCATCCCCTCTAGAATCGGGATCGAGCTTGAGGTACAAATCGATAGGGTACGTGCAAAGCGGGCGGTATTTAAACCGCGCGCAATTTTGCCAATCACTGGCATACCAATCACTTTGCGGTCCCAGCGCAGACGAATGCTCTTTTTCGACAAAGCAAAACGGCACAAATAAGCGATGGCAATAAAACCAAGTGCCAAGTGAATCCACCAGTTCTGTACAAAATTACTCGCTGAAATCAGGATTTGAGTCGAGAACGGCAGTTCTTGCCCCATTTGAATAAACTGACCGACAATCTTTGGCACCACCGAGGCAAGCAAGAACGCCACGATGCTGATGGCAAACACCACCAGTACCACTGGGTAAATCAAGGCTTGTTGCAGTTTACTGCGCATCTTTTGGCGATTTTCTGCATAGTCTGCCAAACGCTCAAGGACGCTATCTAGGTGCCCGGACTTTTCGCCCGCCGCCACCATGGAACGAAACAGCTCATCAAAGATATGCGGGTAATCACCAAAGCCATCCGCTAAGGTATGACCTTCAACAACTTTGGCGCGAACTGCCAATAACATAGTGCGAATGCGCGGCTTTTCTGATTGCTCAGATACCGCACGCAAACACTCTTCCAAGGGCATACCAGATTGCACTAAGGTCGACAGCTGACGAGTGATCAGCGCTAAATCCGGGGTGCTTAAACCACGCTTAAAGGTAAGCGCCGATGATGCGCTCGGCTTCCCCGCACTGGCTGACTGTTTGGCTTGAGTCGGCACTACTTCAATTGGCACCAAACCTTGCTCTTTCAGTCGCGCACGCACTTGGCGAGCATTATCGCCTTCGATAACCCCTTTTTGTGACTTGCCCTTCGCATTGAGCGCTTTATATTCAAACGCCGCCATTAGCCTTCCTTAGTCACTCGCATCACTTCCTCAAGTGAGGTCACGCCTTGGCGCACTTTCTCTAAACCATCATCGCGGATCGCTGGCGTCTTGCCACGAATCGCTTTTTCAATCGCCTGCTCACCCGCTTCATTGTGGATCAGCTCTTGCACTTGTTCATCCACCACCAGCAGTTCATAAATACCAGAACGACCGCGGTAGCCTTTACCACTACACTTCTCACAACCCTGTGGCTTGTAGAGAGTCAGCTCTTGCTCACTGCTCAGACCAAACAGCGCTTTCTGCGCCGCATCGGCTGAGTATGGCTGCTTACATGAACATAGCGTGCGCACTAAACGCTGCGCCAATACACCAAGCAGTGATGACGAAATCAAGAATGGTTCGATGCCCATATCACGCAAACGAGTGATAGCACCAATCGCGGTATTGGTGTGCAACGTCGACATCACCAAGTGACCGGTCAGCGAGGCTTGAACCGCAATTTGCGCGGTTTCTAAGTCACGGATCTCACCCACCATCACCACGTCCGGGTCTTGACGCAAAATCGCACGTAAGCCACGCGCAAAGGTCATGTCCACTTTCGGGTTTACTTGGGTTTGACCGATACCGTCGATATCAAATTCGATTGGGTCTTCAACGGTGAGAATATTGCGCTCGTTGCTATTCAGCTCTTGTAGACCGGCGTATAGCGTGGTCGATTTACCTGAACCGGTCGGACCGGTGACCAAGATGATGCCGTGTGGGCGCTCAATCATGGTGCGGAACTGCTGATAGGTATGTGGCTTCATGCCCAAGCTGTGCAGATCAAGACGCGTCGCGTTCTTATCTAATAGACGCATTACCACGCGCTCACCGTGTGACGATGGCATGGTTGAAACACGCACGTCCACCGCTCGTCCACCTATGCGCAGCGAGATACGACCATCTTGTGGTACGCGCTTCTCGGCAATATCCAAACGCGCCATAACCTTCACGCGCGACACCAACAGTGGCGCGAGCTTACGACTTGGCGAAAGCACATCACGTAACACACCATCGACACGGAAACGAATCGACAGGCTCTTCTCAAAGGTTTCGATATGAATATCCGATGCACCTTCTTTGATCGCTTCGCCCAACATGGCGTTGATCAATTTGATGATTGGCGCATCGTCTTCTGATTCCAGCAAGTCTGCATCTTGCGGTAAATCTTCCGCCAGTGAGAAGAAATCGTCGCTGTCAGCGCCGATATCTTCCATTAACTGACGCGCTTCCGAAGAATCACGTTGGTAAGCTTGGGTGAGTTTTTTCTCAAACTCATCCTGGGTCACCGCTTGCAAGGCAAAGTCAGCAGAAATCGCACGTTTAACTTCCAGTAGCGCTTCAATCGCCAAAGGGGCAACGTAAAACAAGGTCGCACCTTGCACGTCATGCTCCAGCACCAAGTTAAAGCGCTTAGCAAAACTGAATGGCAGACGGCGCTGCACGGTCGTGAGCGGCATATCCATCATTACTTGCTTTCCATCTGATCGATAAAGGCTTGAATTTCAGCCGGGTGCTGACGCTCTTGACCAAACTCAGGCAGCACTGGAATGTGGCTGTCATCCATCAGCTTTAAGCCTTGCTCAGACTTGTACAGCTGCTCTGCACGGATAAAGTTGTATTTACGCTGAGTAATGCCATCAGCCGTCACGCCATCACGAATAATGGTTGGCTTAATGAACACCATCAGGTTTTTCTTCTCAACTTGAGTGCTGGTTGATTTAAACAGGTGACCCAGTACTGGAATATCACCCAGCAGCGGCACTTTTGATTCGCTCTCGAGTGCGCGCTCATCAATCAAACCACCCAGTACAATCATTTGACCATCTTCAACAATCACCGAGGTGTTCAATTGACGCTTAGCAAAACGTACGTCCACGGCACCATTTGCGCCCAGAACGTTCGATACTTCTTGCTCAATGTTCAGTTGTACTGAGTTGCCTTCGTTGATCTGTGGCACTACTTTAAGCTTGATACCCACTTCTTTACGATCGACGGTTTGGAATGGGTTGTCGTTGTTTGAACCCGCCGTTGAGCCGGTCAATACTGGCACTTCTTCACCCACAATAAATGACGCTTCGCCGTTATCCATCACAGTAATGCTTGGTGAAGAAAGAATGTTTGAGTTTGAGTCTGTCGATACCGCTGTCAGTAGCGCGGTCCAGTCACCCATCACTAAGCTCACTGCCGCACCATTCACACCAGTTAATGCTGACGCTAGCGTGCTGTAGTCGCCGGACTCGGTAACCTGATAAGGAACACGATCACCGTTACTATCTGTGTAGTATTCGGTGCTGGTTTGATCGCCCGCTTCTTCTAAGCCTACTAGAACTTGACCAATTGGTGCTTGCGTATTGCTGTACTGCACCACCGCACCGGTCTCTAGCGAGCCCCACTGCACACCTAAATTGATGCCGTCGCCTTCTGCCATTTCCACAATCAGCGCTTCAATCAATACTTGTGCACGGCGAATATCCAACTGCGCAATCACGTTTTGTAACGCACTCATGATCGATGGTGGCGCTGTGATCACCAACGCATTGGTTGCCGCGTGCGCCGCAATCACCACTTCATCGTTTGCTGAACGACTATTCTTCGAGCCGGCTGATTTCTCAGCCTGTAGGTTGTCTGATACGCCTTTCAGCACATCCACCAGCTCTTCGGCTTTGGCGTATTTCAGGTACACCACTTGGTTGTTACCTTTGGTTGCCATCTCAACATCAAGCTGTTGGATAAGCTTACGCAGACGCTTGCGCACCTGAGGGTCACCCGAGATCAACACAGAGTTAGTACGGTCATCGGCTACCAGCTTAGGTTGCAGAAATTCTGGGGTATTCTTGTTGTCGGTTTTATTCAGGGCATCAACAATGCGCACCATTTCAGCTGCCGAAGCGTTGTTTAGCTCCACCAGCTCAATTTCTTTATCGCCCGCTTGGTCAACGCGCTTAATGATGTCAGCCAGACGGTTGACTACCGCCGCGCGACCGGTGATAAGAATAATATTGGCAGGGTCATAGTGAACCACGTTACCCGCGCCAGCGTTGTCGTTTAGCTGACGCAGCAATGGTGACAGCTCACGCACTGACACGTTACGTACCGCAACCACGCGCGTGACGACTTCGTCACCTTTGACGTTACCGTCGCCCACGACTGGAATGGCAGAAGTCTTAGCGTCTTTCGATTTGATAACCTTAATGACGCCATTGTCCATTTCCACCACGGCATAGCCATACACTTCTAAAACATTGAGGAAGAAGCTGTAGTATTGATCCTCGGTGAGCGTGTCGTAGCTGCGAACATCAATTTTGCCACGCACAGATGGATCAACAATGATGGTTTTCTCTAGATTGCGACCAACGATATTGATGAATTCTTGAATATCGGTGCCTTTAAAACTGGCACTGTATTCGCTCGCGGTTGCCATCGGAGAGGCAGCTAAAGATGCCGCCAATAACCATGCGCTTTTTTTAAGCCAATGCTTCACTTTTTACTCCTCAAAGGATAATTCTCTGCGCGTATTACAATTCGATATAGATATCGTAGGGTTGTCCATCACGCTCTACGGTCAAATTCAGTTCGGTTAATTCCGATAGGCTCTTAAAGATCTCACCCATCGCCGCCGCGTTGCGTAAGTCTTGTCCATTTAAATGAGTGGCAACATCGCCCTCTTTTAAGCCTACCGAGTCAAACAGTTCGCGGCTTTTGCCTGGGCTAAGTCGATAACCGGCGACATCACCATCACGCTTTAATTGCGACATGCGAACATATTGGAAAATCTGTTGTGGGTTGCTGGTGATCTCAGCACGGATCTGATCAAGCTTGCCTTTATCTAGGTTATTTGCCGCCTTAGGCTGCGCTTTTTGCACTGGGGCTGCATATTTTAGCCCTTCAAGCATCACGGTTTCGTTACGCCCTGCGTTATCGACAATGATGCGATCTGACTGCACTTGCACTAATTTCGCACGCGTGCCTTCAATGGTTTCGTTAATGCCGTAGGTCGCCTGTTTGCCACCTTTTGCCACCACAGCCAAACTCTTTTGCGGATTAGTACTGGTGACCACACCCACCACGACCACGTTAAGACGGCTCTTTGGCGCATCTTCCAGCTTCTGTTTTACCACGGGTTTCACTGCCGCTTTGTACTCGCCAAACAGGTGGCTGTTGTACAGGTTTGCGGTATCCAAGCGAACATCGGCGGCTTGGCTTGCTGAGGCGCTCGCTTTCCACGGGGTGATTTGCGTTTGCTGATAAGGGAACCAAATCAAGCGACCTAGAATCCATGCGGTAAGCAACAATAAGGTGATCGTCAATAAAGCACTCACGCGCGCTTGATTGGCAATTAGCTTTTGTAAAACTGGAGAACTAGAGCTGAGCTTCACTGGATTTCCTTGATAACTGGGTGTTCAACTTGGTCATGCGATTTCAGTGCAATGGGGTTATCTATATGACCAGTAACCGATAATTCTAACAAACTATAGAATTGGGCTATATAAAAAAGATTCCTACAAACTCGGATGTTAATTAAATTTTAACCGTTAACTTGAAAAATGGGCTCCACATCACCATTGTATGGGCGATATTCGAGCTAGTTAGAGGGTAGAGAGCGAGATGAGTTCCCCAGCAGAAGCAGTAAGATTAGACAAATGGCTCTGGGCGGCACGTTTTTACAAAACGCGTTCAATTGCACGAAATATGGTTGATGGCGGCAAAGTCCATTATAATGGACAACGAAGCAAACCAAGTAAAATTGTTGAGCTAGGTGCCGTGATTACCTTGCGTCAAGGTAATGAAGAAAAGACAGTGACTATTGAGAAGATCTCTGGTCAGCGCCGTGGCGCACCTGAAGCTCAAACCCTCTACACTGAAACCGCAGCCAGTGTTGCCAAGCGCGAAGAACACGCGCTACAACGCAAACTGAATGCGCACAACCCTAGCCCAGATCGCCGCCCTGATAAGAAACAGCGCCGCGATATTATCAAGTTTAAACATCAATAAGTTGGACTCTCCAAATGACTGATACTGTAATCAAGAACAATGTTTTAAACCGCTACCTATTTGAAGAACTATCAGTACGTGGCGAAATGGTGCAACTGGATGAAGCATACCAACGAATTATCGCTAGCAAGGAATACCCAGTAGCACTGCAAAAGCTACTTGGTGAGCTACTGGTTTCGACCACGCTACTAACCGCAACACTTAAGTTTGAAGGCTCTATCACGATTCAACTGCAAGGTGACGGTCCAGTATCGCTTGCGGTTATCAACGGCGACCACGATCAAAAGATCCGTGGTGTGGCTCGCTGGGAAGGCGACATCGCTGATGACGCAACACTGCACGAGATGATGGGTAAAGGTTACCTAGTGATCACTATCGAACCGAAGAAAGGCGAACGCTACCAAGGTGTGGTTGGTCTTGAAGGTGAGAACCTAACGCAAGTTATCGAAAACTACTTCGCTAACTCAGAGCAGCTAAAAACGCGCCTGTGGATTCGCACTGGTGAATTTGAAGGCAAAGCGCACGCTGCGGGTATGCTGATCCAAGTGATGCCTGACGGCACAGGTACGCCAGATGACTTCGAGCATCTTGAGCAACTGACTAACACAGTGAAAAATGAAGAGCTGTTTGGTTTAAGTGCGGAAGAGCTACTTTACCGCCTATACAACCAAGACAAAGTTCGCCTATTTGAACCGCAACCAGTGGCGTTCCACTGTGGTTGTTCACGCGAGCGCAGTGGCGCGGCAATCATTACCGTCGACCGTGCTGAAATTAATGACATTTTGGCAGAGTCCGGCACAGTGTCTTTACATTGTGATTACTGTGGCACAACATACTCGTTCGATGAAGCGCAGGTGTCTGAGCTATTCATCGATGCAGAAAATGGTAACAAAACAATTCATTAATTTGCATTGATTATCAAGTCGATAAAATAATTCTATAGCCAGCTTTATGCTGGCTTTTTTTATGCCTAAAACCCCGCCATAACAGGCTTCATTAGCACCGCACGCTATACTTAATTTCTACACATTAATAATCTATTTGATCTAGCGCAACTGTTTGCGCACACGATAAAATAGTCGTGGCAATATGTGACGAGTCACCTAAAACCTTAGAAAAATTATGGGCAAATTTTGAGCTATACCCCTGTTTTATTGAAGGTCCGTTGCTAGCATGGTTAACATATAAAAATTAAAACATTCTTACAAAATCCCTACAAAAACTTATCACAAGGAGCACCTATGACCGTTATGGAACATACAAAGGCTGCAACAATTGATCTTTCGAAGCATGGGTTATACGACGTAAAAGAAGTGGTTAGAAACCCAAGTTATGAAATGCTTTTCGAGGAAGAAACTCGTGCCGATCTGCAAGGCTACGAGCGCGGTGTAGTCACCGAGCTTGGCGCGGTAGCAGTAGACACCGGTATCTTTACTGGTCGCTCACCAAAAGATAAATACATCGTTAAAGACGCCACAACGGAAGAACATATGTGGTGGACATCTGACGCGGTGAAAAACGATAACAAACCAATTAACCAAGAAGTGTGGAATGATCTTAAGCAATTGGTCACGTCTCAGCTTTCTGGTAAACGCCTATTTGTTATTGACGGTTACTGTGGTGCTAACCCTGATACTCGTTTAAGTATTCGAGTGATCACGGAAGTGGCATGGCAAGCTCACTTTGTGAAAAACATGTTTATTCGTCCTAGCGAAGAAGAACTGGCAAGCTTTGAGCCTGACTTCGTGGTGATGAACGGCGCGAAATGCACCAACCAGAAATGGGAAGAGCATGGTCTTAACTCTGAAAACTTTACCGTATTTAACCTAACTGAGCGTACTCAGTTAATCGGTGGTACTTGGTACGGCGGCGAGATGAAAAAAGGTATGTTCGCGATGATGAACTACTTCTTACCGCTTAAAGATATCGCTTCAATGCACTGTAGTGCCAACATGGGTCAAGAAGGCGATGTGGCGATCTTCTTCGGTCTATCGGGTACCGGTAAAACCACATTATCAACTGATCCTAAACGCGCATTGATCGGTGATGATGAGCACGGCTGGGATGACGATGGCGTATTCAACTTCGAGGGCGGTTGTTACGCGAAAACCATCAAGCTATCAAAAGAAGCTGAGCCAGATATTTATAATGCGATTCGCCGTGATGCGTTGCTAGAGAACGTAACAGTGCGTAACGACGGTTCGATTGATTTTGATGACGGTTCTAAAACTGAGAACACGCGTGTTTCTTACCCACTGCATCATATCGACAACATCGTTAAGCCAGTTTCAAAAGGCGGTCATGCCAACAAGGTGATCTTCCTTTCTGCTGACGCATTTGGCGTACTACCACCAGTATCAAAACTGACGCCAGAGCAAACTAAGTACCACTTCCTATCTGGCTTTACCGCTAAATTGGCAGGTACTGAGCGTGGTATCACTGAACCAACACCAACCTTCTCAGCGTGTTTTGGTGCAGCGTTCCTAACTCTACACCCAACTAAGTACGCAGAAGTACTGGTAAAACGTATGGAAGCGGCGGGTGCAGAAGCTTACCTTGTTAACACCGGCTGGAATGGCAGCGGTAAGCGCATCTCAATTCAAGATACGCGCGGCATCATCGATGCGATCTTGGATGGATCGATTGAGCATGCGGAAACCAAGCATATTCCGATCTTTAACCTAGAAGTACCAACATCACTACCAGGTGTGGATCCTAGCATTCTTGATCCACGTGACACTTACGTAGATCCACTGCAATGGGAAAGCAAAGCGCACGATCTAGCGCAGCGCTTTATCAACAACTTCGATAAATACACTGACAATGCAGAAGGCAAATCACTAGTGGCAGCTGGTCCTCAGCTCGATTAGTGACAATGGCTTGATTCTAACCACTAGCCCCTCTCTCGAGGGGCTTTTTTGTTGCAGCTAAACAAAATTGCGCACAGAATCATGGATATGACTTCTGTTGGGACAAGACATTGATTAAACGACTGGGCTATCTACTCTTGCTATTGGCAGCACTGTGTATCGGTGCAATCGTCGCGCTGTATGCAGTGATGCGTAGCCAATACGCGACATCCGTGGTCAATTATCTGCTCAACAACACCCATAGCAATATTCAAGTCGAACAAGCCCGCTATACACCACCGCTGCAACTGACCCTTGAGGGAATAAGCTTTGCCAGCGATGGAACTCTCTATCTACCCAAAGCAGAGTTATGGTTTTCTGCTGCGCTCCCGAATACCACCCGCCTCAAGCTGGATGCCTTAATCATTGAAGGGGCGAACCTTTCTCAACATCCAACTAAAGATTTAACCGCGTTGCACTCGCTCACCCAGTTTTTTACCACCCGACAATTGGCGATTAAGCATAGCGATCTCGCATGGGACGAGATTTCGGCGCGCAATGTCGATATTCAAATCGAGAATCCGGTTTGGCAGCCACAGCAGAGCCTTCCCTATGGCAAAATTCAATTTGCTTCAGAGCAGCTCTACCTGCAAGGTCATGCACTAAACGACCTGTTGGTTGATATTGACTACCAAGCCCAAGACAGCACCGTATATGGCGCTTCATTTGAGTGGAATGGCGCGCAAGTATCCGGGCAAGCAGAGCAATATCCACAAGGTTGGTCGCTGATCAATGTCACCATCGATGGCTTAAATATCCAGCCATCTGATCACCCATTCGAGTGGCTTGAGCAAGTGGCAGCGAGTGGCTGGATTCGCGATATTAATAGTCTCGATATTTTAAGCAGCAACCTGAACTATCAAGGCGTAGAGTTGCTCAATCTGGATTTATCGCTCGAGAACATCATACCATCTGCGTCGATCTGGCAACAAAAAGAGGGCTATTTGTCGTTTAATGCCGATACGCTTAACTATCAAGGTGAACAGTTTGTCGAGCCAAGCGCGACGATCTTCTTTACTCCTCAGTCGGTTGAAATCACCGAGCTTGATACTGACTGGCAACAAGGTCGCGTTCAATTACAAGGACGATTTAGCTCAGAGGCGGTGAAACTAAAATACCTCACTATTTCGGGGATGAAATGGCTCGATATTAATGGCGAAAAACTGGCAGCGTTAAACCATTGGAGCAACAGCCTTACCGACGTCAGTGTGGAGCAACTCGAGATCAACAACGCGCAACTGATCCAAATTGCCGATAAGCCATTTTGGCAAATCTCAGGGCTAAATATCGAAGGCAAACAACTCAAGCTCAAGCAGTACAATCAATTCGGTTTATGGCAAGGTTCACTGCAAATCTCGGCAAATAGCGCCAGTTACGCGCAATATCTCAGCACACAAGCGATTGTGGAAATGAGTAATCAAGAGAAAGTATGGCGACTTGAGCGTTTATTCTTACCACTAGAAAGTGGTTATATCGAAGCGACGGGAAAATGGGATCGCCAGCAACTCAGTGCGCCTTGGCAAATGGAGCTGAGCGTTGACGGCTTACCGCTTGAACACCAGTTTAGCAGCCCTCAAACACCACTTTACGTAAGTGGCACCGTCGATCTGCACGCGCAACTCAACGGCTTAGCCGGTGACTACTCTATGCTGGCACATTCGCTTAGCGGCGATATCACTGCCACACTGCGTGATAGTCATGTAGCCATGATCTCTCAGCCTAATCATGGTGAGCAAAGTGACCAAACTTCGCTTAAAATTACGCAAAATAGCCAATTTAGTCGCGATTTCCATGTAGATAAGTTACTGATCGCCGCAGATCGAGGCAGAATCTCACTTAGCTCTCAAGAAAGCAGTCACGGCACGCAACTGGCTGGCAAAATTGACTTAACCAAACCAGAGTTAGCCACGGTACTGCTACAAGTGGAAGATAAATGCCAACGCCTACAGGCAGATCTCACTGCAAAGGCATATCAAGTCAGCGATATCTGTCCTGAGCTTAATGCTCAGCAATCAAGCCTAGAATCGAGCAACTGATTGTAGTTAGGCAGCAGCATATAGGTACCGACAAACTCAACCGCAGCACGGTCGCCACTGTAGATAGTCACGTGAATAATGATGCGCGCTTTACGCCCGCTCGCGAGGCGATCTAAATCGCCGCTGATGCCATCTAATGAGCTTTGTGCGACAGGGTTTTGCTCGACAGGATGGCGATAACGAATCTGACTATCTGCCAAGACTATGTCGCCATGCAGACCGCGCTCTTTAAGCAGCAACCAAGTCATGCCCCACCCCGTTAAGGTGGCAAGGGTAAACGCCGAACCGGCGAACATGGTGTTATGTGGATTAAGATTGGGGTTAAGTTGGGCACTACATTCAAACTGATAACCAGTGTATTGGTTTATCTTGATGCCCATCTTATCGCTGATAGGAATGTGATGTTCCCAACGCTCTTGCAGCTCGGCGCACCACTCAGGGCGACGCAGAACATTCGCCATTGGATCGAGCGGTTTCACCATCTGTTGGTGACGCGTCGGACCGCGTTGGTCATTCAATTCACCCCGACGCTCGAAACCATTGCGCTCATAAAAGCTGATTGCTTCTTCGCGTGCATTACACACCAGACGCTTAGCGCCTTCTTGGCGCGCTAACGACTCAAGTGCCACTAAAATGAGCGAGCCCATGCCTTTGCTACGGCGATTGCTTTTTACCGCCATAAAGCGGATCTGACCTTCACTATCTGGAGTCATATAGAGACGACCAATCGCCATCGGGCGACCACGACCATCGACAATCATCCGGTGGTGGCTCATGGCATCAAACTCGTCACGCTCCGAGCCTTGCGGCATACGCCAAGGTTCACGCAGCATTTGCCAGCGAAATTGGTAGTATTTATTAAGTTGGTTATCTGTTTTCGGCGTGATCAGCTTAAACATAAAAATCCCTTTTATTGCTGCTCATCAATGAGTTTAGGCAACGAAACGTTGCGATGGTTCCCCAAGCGACTGTGCTCGGGGATGGGCTCGCTATACTTGCAGCCAGAAAGTCACAGGACCATCGTTAACCAGTGACACTTTCATGTCTGCGGCAAAGCGTCCACGTTCAGTCGGCAGTACTTGCTCACATTGGTCGGCAAAGTAGTCATACAAACGCTCTGCATCCACTGGGTGAGCACCGCGAGAGAAGCCAGCGCGCGTGCCTTTTTTGGTATCAGCTGGCAGCGTAAATTGCGAGACCACCAGCACCTTACCTTCGACTTGCTTAACGTTGAGGTTCATCTTGCCATCTTGATCTTCAAACACGCGGTAAGTCGTGACTCGCTCCATTAAGCGTTTGGCTTTCGCTTCATCGTCATCTTTTTCTACGCCGAGCAGCACCAAAAGACCACGATCAATTTCACCCACGACTTCACCATCAACGCGTACTGCGGCTTCACTCACTCTCTGGATCAGGGCTATCACTTTGACTTCCTTTTTGTTTATTTAGCAAATGTCTTGGCGCAGAGTGTACCATTTCTGCATCCTCACTCCAGTGCTCTTGCTCACCAAGCGCCGCAGTAACCTCCGCACCAACCAGTACAATCAGCCAGCACAAATAGACCCAAATAAACAGAATCGGAATCGTCGCCAACGCCCCATAAATCAACTGATACGACGGGAATTGCGTGATATAAGCGGCAAAGCCTTTCTTACTCAATTCAAACAATAATGCGGCGACTATCGCCCCAACCATAGCATGCGAAAGTTGCACTTTTTTGTTGGGAACCAACATATACAAGCCAACAAACGCCAAGAAAGAGAGAATTAACGGCAGCCAACGCAACATCAATTGGTAAGCCGTTGAGACGACTTGGTTATCCATCACCGTCAGGGAGGTGACATAAGACGTCACCGCGATACTTGCCCCAACCAGAATTGGTCCGAGGGTCAAAATCATCCAATACATTGAGAAAGAGAACACGGCGCGGCGCTTATGCTTCACCCGCCAAATGTAGTTGAGGTTCTTATCGATGTTAGATATCAGCATTAAAGCGGCGACAAATAAGAAAGCACCACCGACTGCGGTCATCTTGCCGGTATTTTGAATAAACTCCAGCAATGCGGATTTCACTGCATCACCGGCGGTCGGCACGAAATGGGTAATGACAAAATCTTGGATCACGGTGCCAACGTTAGCGAACACCGAAAACGATGAGAGAACCGAAAGCAGTACCGTCAACATAGGTACAATTGAGAGCAAGGTAATGTAAGCCAAATAGCCCGCATTGACATTGACACGGTCATGCAGCATCCGCGCTAAGAGATAACGCGCAAATTGATTAACATGCTGAATGATAGAAGTCATTTTCAACTTGTATCTCCCTATCATCTGATTCATCCTAACTACATATTATTGATTATTACAGGGACTTAAAGATGCCTTATTTGATTGCGATGCTGATTGCCCTCACCACCCTTACGGGTTGTCAGTCCACCTACTATGCGGCTATGGAGCAAGTTGGCGTGCATAAACGCGATATTATGGTTGATCGCGTTGAAGATGCTAAGCAGTCTCAACAAGAAGCACAACAAGAGTTTACCAGTGCTTTGGAAGCTCTGTCAGCTTTAACCAATTTTGATGGCGGTGAACTGGAGAGCGTTTACAACCAAATCAATGATAAATATGAGGCGAGTGAGAGCGCAGCGCAAGATGTTAGCGATCGCATTGCCGCGATTGAAGACGTTTCAGAAGCGTTATTTGCCGAGTGGCAAGATGAGCTCGACCTTTACACCAACGCCTCTCTACGCCGCGCCAGCGAGCAAAAACTGCGTGAAACGCGCACCTCATACAACACCATGATTAAAGCGATGCAGCGCGCCGAGCAACGCATGACCCCGGTGCTTAATGCCCTGCGTGACAATACGCTATTTCTTAAGCACAACCTTAACGCCAGCGCGATTGGCTCGCTACAAGGTGAGTTTGTTAGCTTAGAGAAAGAGATTGAACAAGCGATCAGTCAGATGAACCAAGCGATCAACGAATCAGACAAGTTCCTCAACAAACTCCAGGCTAAGTAATCCTACTCGATCGGGAGCGCAATCGCGCTCTCGATAAACACCACGCGCTCATCTAAGCTCCCCCAAGGCACTTCCACCACTCGATAACCCAACTGCTGATAGATTGCCACCAGCGCATCGTGAATCGCTAACGCGCCAGCAAATGGGTAGGGGCGCACCTCATCTTGCACATAAATCGCCTGATGTGGGCGGCAGAAAAACACCTGCGGATGATAGCCAGCACTCGCTTCAATATAGCACGCGTCAATCTCCAGCTTAGCCTCCGCTAAATAACCACAAATATCAGGAATCGCACGATCTAAAAATGCTACTGGATGCTGCGCTGCTTGTTGCTTTTGCTCACCCATATGAGTCAAACATAAAGCCGCAAAACCCGGCAGATCATGCCAAGGCAAAATGCCATTTTCTAACTGCGCCTGCTGCTCAATCAAATCGCGCGAGACTTCAGCAAATGTCTGATAGCCCTGCTGCGCCAACTGATTAATTAAACTGGTTTTACCTGCCCCCGGACCGCCGGTGATTATGATGGGTAACATCTGCTTTTCTGCCAATTGAAAGGATAGTTATTGGAAAGTTCAGTGAGATAGTAGCATGAGGATGATGGGTTCTTAAGTAAGCAAGTTCGTAGGTGTGTATAAAACGAAAAAAGGATGACCAATGGTCATCCTTATATACGAAAAATACTGATTTTTAATACATTTAGTCTTCGACTGGAACAATCGGTAGTTTTTTACCAAGCTCAGTCATAAGCGCTTTGTCTGTAGAGAACAGCATATATTGAATACCATCTTGTGCACCCATATAGTTTCCGCGATCCCATTCAATGTTGATGTAGAACTTTCCAAAATCACGATGAATGTATCGGGTACGAGTCTTCGGATAATCTCCATCGGTGTCTGTAAGTTGAATGATTTCTCGATTCTCTTTATCGTGAGCAATCGCCCAATCATTTACATGTGCTTCACCAATATATCCAGGAAGAACCCAATCCAAACTGTATTTAGTATCACTCGTGTAGGTGTACTCGTTGACGCTATACTTATTCTCGTTGTTCTCTGCCGGATGAGTATCTTCCATTAATTGATATTCAACGGTACCAACCTCTACTTTCGAGCTAACCGGGTTAACTTGCGCAAATGGTGTATCTGTTGAGTCAAACCAAAATAGCTCATCATCATTTAACTTCATAATGATTTGGTATTGAGCCTCTTCACCTGAACCAATCACATTTTGATATAGCATTTCCCAAGTTGATTCTTCGGTCACACCATTATAAACCTCTGACGAAACCAATAAGCCATTTCTTAGCTCAGCAGCCCAACAGTCTTTAGTTTCAGAGTCCTCATAACCTGTCGCTTGATCCAAACGGCTTAGTACCGGAATGATTTGGTCGCTCGAAAGAGGATTATTGAAGTCTTCACCATAATTACCAATGTTCGATTGGTAAGAGCCATTATCGTTGTCACCCCAACAAATCTCTAACGTTTCTCCATTCTTGCGCATCATTGCGTAAGCAATTTCGCCATCAGCGCGGGCAAAGCTACCCATCTTCGCAACTTTATTGTTGAAATGTGCTTCGGTGAATGCAAGTTCTGCTGCTGGCGGTGGAGTGATGTCCTCTCCAGGCTGAACCACTGGTAGATCAATAACTACCATCTCAGACTCTACATCGATGTCGTTGTCATCGATAAGATCGTAGCCTTTCGCAAGATACAATTTAACATCGGTTGCAACCTTTGTTGGAGTACCTACAAGCGTCACAACACCTGTCTCATTATTAACAGAAACCTTCACACCATGAATTGGGTTAGCTGGCGTTGTATGGTCATTCGCAGCGTAGTTAGCGTAGTACTCTGCTTTACCAGCAATTTCATCCACAAATAGCGTGCGAATATCCAGTGTTTTCTCAAATCGAACACCGACTTGAAGCTCATTTGCCCAACCATTCGCTGTAGTTTGAAGTTCACTCTTAGCAGCATGGTTAATATCGATCGAACCCAGATCTGCAGCCTGTACGTTTGGCAGCACAATCTTAACCATTTCAGACTCAACATCGTTATCCGCGCCACCGGTATAGTTAATACCTTTCGCAAGATACAGCACTACACCATTGGTTTTACTTGTCGGTGTGCCCGATAAGGTTACATCACCAGTCGTATGGTTAATTTCAATATCAACGCCTGGAATTGGATTTGCCGGATCGGTATTATCATGTGCAGCATAGTTCGCGTAGTACTCAACTTCACCACTTTCATCACCAGAGAACAATGAGCTGATATTCAGTGTTTGATTAAATGGTTCAAGTACTTTTAGCTGCCATTGATTTACTGCTTTCTGAAGCTGATCTTTAGCTTCAGTATCGACCGTAATATCACCTTGGTGGATCACTGGTAGAGTAAAGGTTGCAGGTTCAGACTTGATACGAGCAGGAACATTATCTTCCGCAACGATATTAAATGTTTTACCCGCAGAGTGAGCTTCAGCTGGGCGACCTGAAATCGTCATCACACCTGTTGTTGCATCATAGCTTGATGTTAAACCTGGAATGACGGTTTTGATATCAGCGATGTAGTCAAGAACATCACCTTCACGGTCAGTAAATAGATCCCACATGTCAAGTTGCGCAGTAAACGCCTTACCTTGAATTAGCATCCACTCAGAAATTCCTGTCTGCAGTGTTGATTGATACTCTGCATTTAGTTGTGGCGCTTCATTCGGTAACTCAACCTTCATCTCAAATGTGACAGAAACAGCGGTGTCTTCCTCTGTACCCGTCGCTGCAATGCCATCGTAAGTTGTCACCTTAATGATATACAGATCGCGCTTAAACTGACTATGGGACGTAACTGTAAAAGATTGCGTCGCTTGATTAAATGAAATGCTAACGTCGTTGCCGATATGATTGATTTCTACCTTAGAGGCATCAACATCATTGTATGAGCCATCAATACTAAACTTATCTTCGAATAAACCTACCAATGAGATTTCATTTGAAGTCGCACCTTGCGTAAGGGCAATTGCATTGATCTCATTTGCTACGCGTGATTGCTGCTCTGCCACAACCAGTAGTTTGAAGTTAGTCTTAACTTCATCACTTGGTTTGCTCGGGTTGATCACTGGCTTAACATCGAGTAGCTCTTCACTCGCCATGTTTTGTTCAGTCACCAGCTTTTCTGAGGTGTCTTTAGCTATGGATGCAATTTCACTCGCGTTATCCTCATACGCATCAACACCCTTCGCTTTAGTTTCCGTTAGGATCTGTGCTGTTTTATGTAGTTGAGCACTTGCTAGGTTGGTTTTAGCGTCTTGGACAAAGTCCGAAAATAAATCAGCTTCATTCGCACCAAGGTTGTTACTCACATTCTCTTTAGCCGTCGCAAGAGAGCCTACTTTTTCCAACTCAATTGAAACTAAGTCCGTGATAGGAGAGATAACCGCGTTAGTACCTAAACCTTCCGCCGGTGCACGGAAAACCACCGAGTTAGCCATAGGCTGATTTGGATGGTCCATATCGGTAGTAAAGATATTTTGGATTTGCGCAGGGGTATCAATTTCCGGAGTTGCTGCCGCAATACGTTTTGCTAGAGGCTCGGAGATGCCACCTGGCTTAAAAGTTTGTAGCGCAATTGACCCTTCGACTTTAGTGTCAGCAGGAAGAGTCAATTTACCTTGTGCGTTAGTCAGACCAAAAATCTTCTCACCATCACCCAAGATGCCGTTATTGTCGAAATCTTCAAACACCACTGCATTTTTAAAATAGCCATCAAAGCCAGTAATGACGATGCCTTTACCCTCTGGTTGAGAACCATCATTGTCACTGCCACTGCCGCCGCCACAGCCCGCTAGCGCGATCGCCATCGAAGCTGCTAAAAAAGATAACTTTTTGTTCATTGTTACTTCTCTAATTTGTTGTTAAATTTTTGTTTTATAATAATTTTTTAGCGCGGCATTATCATTTAACGAAGGCTCTGATGTACATCTAAAGCATTATTCTGCGTGACGCTGATCACATTAAGATTGGCTTTTATTGCCACTTCCATCAATAATTGTAAGAAATAGCGGACAAAAGACACCTTAAGCATCAAGTCATTGATAATACGCACTTTCTAATGGGCAAAATAAAAACTGCCATAGTAAAAAAATCTGAAGCCACTGACGTTGTTCTATAAACGTGTCAGATCACACCGCTGCGAAATTAGCCGTGCAATTTTGAGGCTCTTTTTTACGGGATTGGCGAGAGTGCTTCAAGGAACGAAAAACGAAAAAAAAACCGTAAAATAAATCACGGCTTTTTCTAAAAATTTTAGTTTGATTCGGCGTAGATAAGATTGAGCTTTATCTCCTCAATTCGATCGGCAAACTGAGGTTTGGGTTTGAGCACATAGCTGTATACCTCCCCAGGAACAAACTCTTCATAGGGTGAATAAGCGAGATCAAATGCCAGCGAGATCTGCCCAGTTTGTTCATTACTGACAAACTCAAAGCAATCTAACGAGTAAGCAGGATGGGCTGGATAATTGGTCGAAATAATGTCTACGCCATACTTTCCAACCCCGCCTAACACCCCATTATCAAACATCGGGGCGACTTGTGCGCAAGTTAAACTGCTTGAGTATGCTTTCAGGTTGAGATCAGAATCGGTGGTTTCCCCATTTGGTCCAGCGACTTCGGTCTTATAGTCATAGATATAGTTGGCATACTTCGTCATCAAATACTGTTCGCTGTTTACTGGCAACAGAAAATCAAACCATTCATTTTGAAACACATACTGCCCCGTCACACCATTAATCCGAGCTTCCATCGCCCGTTTATCTTTTTGCATGGTATAGCTTTCATGCTGACGACCATTATCGACAGAAACGAAATAGTTGGTCACACCTTGCTGTTGCACTGAATCGTATTGTTTTTTCAGTGTCCAAGTCTGAGCCGCATCGAAAAGAGAACGATCACTTGTCAGCACTAATTGCTGCTCAGACGCAATCTCATAGCGACCAATGGGCTCCAACTGCTCCTCACTAGGACAATGAGTCTTGTCCTTTGCTGCCGCAAAATAGACTTGCTGGTTAACAAACTTAAATGCTTGGCAATACACCACTTCATAGTTGGTGAACTTACCCGCTAAATTATTGGTGGTCTCCAGTCGATAAAGGGTTTCACCTTCTAAAGGAAACAGCGTTTGCACCAAACCATCTACCGCCGGCAGAGAAAACTGTGTCGTCACCCAATCCGTGTCGTCCCCAAGATTTTGACTATCACTTGCTTCAACGACCAGCGCCCCACGTCCGTTTGTGGCAACTGGCAAACCAAAAATATTGACCAACGGATAACCTGTAATTTTCAAACCATCAGCTTCCACTGCTACACGCACCGAGAGTAGATCATTCTCAGGGTCTTCAAATAGCCCCGCTAAATTAAGCGTGTCACGCACAGGGGTATTCACAGCCCATTGCCATTGATCGATAGAGGCTTGAATTGCACGATGTACTTCCTGATTAATCACTGGTCGTCCATTCGCTTCAGCCCCCGATAGCGAAGAGTCATCTTCATTAGCAACAATGGTTGTCGTAGATTGCTGCTGTTGATTAAACTGCTCGGCTAATAGCTCTTGCTCCAAGTTCGATAGCTTCGAGTTGTGTTGTAGAGCATCTTGGTTACCGCTATCGTCAACATCGGTAGAACGCAAAGTATCTGCGGCTTGAGCTCGCTCAAACTCATTCATTGCAACTAACGTATCAGCATTGTTGTGCTTAAATGTCAGCTCATCACTTTGTGCCGTTGTTCCGGTAGGTTGTGCGCTTTCGGTATTACTAACGAAGAAAAACGCACCTATACCAAGCGTCAAACCTATACTGGCAATAAGAAGTCTTGTTTTCTGATGCATGGGACATTAAACCATTCGAGCCTGTAGCCAGCTTCTTGAGAACTTGAGGTCTTTTTCAATCAAGCTGCTACTGCACTCTAGCAACTGACTAATCTCTTCGTTTTTAAGCCCCATCAAGTATTTCAACTTCACTGCATTCGATTGACGCGGATAGCGCTCGCTGAAACTATCCAAAACCTCATCAACCACTAAAATCTCTTCGAAGCCCCGTAGCGGCTTCTCTTCAAGCGGCGATTCTTGATCAATCTGGCGCTTTTGCGCTAATTGAGTTCGAGCATTATCAATCAATATTTGACGCATAATTCTCGCTGCCATCAGATAGAAATCACGATGATTGGCAATGTTGAGCATTTCACTATGTGACAACTTCAAATAGGCATCATGTATCAAGGCTGTGGTGCTATTGACGCTATCCATCAACACCTTATTTTTATGACCATATTTCTGGGCACTGCGTACACGTTCCTGCTGAGCGATGGTACGCAATTGTAAGTAGGCGAACTGATAAAGCTTGTTCTCTGCCTGTTTATCTCCGGCTTGCCATTGATGAATAATGGTCGTTAAAGCTGATCCCATACTAGTTATTTGTCCCTGTTATTTTTTTGAATTCAGAAATTGAATGTGTTTTAAGCCTTTCAGAACCATCAAGGTTACGAGTGATTTCCTGTTGATAGCGATACAAGATCCCTTGATCCCACCCCTGACCTGCGGGCAAATATTCCCACGAAGTGACCTTAGGTTGTGATTCCACATACCAACGCACCGAAATATTTAACTGCTCAAGCGATGCTAAGCGCGACTGGTTGCTTACCCACCACATATCTCCATATAAATGAGTGACCTCGCGCTGATATTGCGTGGTGTCTGAGGGGCAAGATTCACCATCTGCAAGACTTGTTTCATCAGATAAGGTGCTTACCTTGCCATCACTAATCAATATGCAGTGTGATTCCATCTGGTCAGTGAGGTAGATGGTCTCTTGCCAAATCCCTTCATATGAAAACTGCTTGAATTGCTGTTGTGGAGAAGTAAACCAAATCTGCTCGATCAGATTAGGATGGGAAATGAACTCTTTTTTGCCTAGCCCTTGCGTCTTCTCCATCATAAGCTGAGTCGCGGGATCGAAACTTAAAGATAATGAGCGATATTTCCAATCACCATCATCATTAAAACTATCAATATCAAAGCCATTCAGATCGTTGCGCGTACAGCCACTTTTGGCGCATTCTACCAAACCACGCTCCCCCCTCATTTCAACCAATGGGGTATATAAGGTTTGCATCGTATCAATATTATTGGGGTCTACATGGCAACCTCTAAAACGATCGCCGATATCAGGGTATTCCACCAACGTATCCGAGGTGATTTCAAACGTTACAGAACCATAAGGTGGACGATATTTAGGGTGTTGAGCCAGGCGTAAATCATAAACACAAATACGCCCAGAATAATCACGCCTTTTGACCACTATGGTTTTCAAACGTTTATTCATTGGAGAGAACAGCACTTGATCTGATGCAAAATGCTCAGCAATATATTCTTGGCTTTGGTTTAAGTGCTCGACTGCTTCCCGCGCGGTAACCAGATCGATATTCAGAGATGACAGCACCTCTGGTTCTAACGTTATCAGATCGAGTTTTTTCAAATGCTTCTGGATCTCTGGTTTAGCCAACCAGTCACTGACTAACAAGATTTCTTGCCTGTCTTCCGGCGTACTATCCAGTGATAACAGCAAACGCGTCAAGTTGATGCTTTTTGAAGGTAAACTAGAGATTAAATTTGGAGTGAGTATTTCTTGGCTAGAGACTCGGTTAAGCAGATACCCACTATCATCTCGTCCTAAATAAAAGCTGATCACATCCCCATCTTGGTATGAAAAAGCGCCTTTATTAGTCAAGCCACTTAGGTTTGATGTGGTTTTATAAAATAATCCCGTTACCGGAGCATCGATAAAATAGCCCGTTTTGACTGAACTTGCCGAGACAAACGTTGAAAAGCCAACCGCTAAGAATGCCAACAACTGGCTAGGTATTTTTTTTATTATCATGGGTTACTGATCGTATTTTGTTGTTGATTGTCCCTATGGCGCTCAGCAGGCGTCAACATAGCCAACAGCATTTTCTGTTTAATATGTTTAGGGATTTCTGGGTTAGATAAAATGCGACGGCGTGTAAGATCCAAAACCACATTAGCAGGCAAAGATTGAGCCTGCTCCGACTTAGCATCGAAAACCATACTCGTTACTTCAAAGATGAGATTTTCCGCAATCCGCTTCTCTTTGGCGAGTTGTTGATTCTTCCCGACCAACGCTGTTGAAAAAAGGGTACCGCCAAGCAGCAAAACCAAGGCAAGAGAGCTAGAAAGGGGGTGACGTTGAAACAATCGCTTGCCTGTATAAACCAGCTCTTTTTTGCGCAGTGAAATAGGATGTTTAGACAAAATGTTCTCGATGTCATTTTGCAACGCCATTGCACTTGAATAACGCAGAGAGGCTTGCGACTGGGTCGCTTTAGTTTGAATCAGGGCAATATCAGAGGTTGGGCTTTGGTTGGGAAATAACCACTTCAATAGTTGTCCAAGCGAATAGATATCACTCGCCGCGGTTAACTCTAAACCCGACAACTGCTCTGGGCTTGCGTATTGCTTACTTAACGCCGCTATTGGTGCCTCACGTCGGTCAAGTTTTTGCGTTAGATTAAAATCAATCAATTTGGCATTAAGTCGCGTATCTATCAGCACATTTTCTGGTTTGAGATCACCATGCACAATGCCTTGTTGATGAGTATGCTCTATACCATTACAAATCTGACAAAACAGCCGTAATCTATCCTGAACACACAAGGGTTGTTCTAACACGAATTCAGCTAAATGCTTACCCTCGATATACTCCATGACGATATAAACTTGTTTGCCATGCATGCCGCCATCAAACACTTTGGCAATATTAGGATGATTGAGATTGGCTAACAGCTGCGCTTCGGAGAATAATAAAGTCTCATCAAAAATTTGCGCCATATGAGGATGAAGAAACTTAATTGCTAACTTTTGCTCAAAACGGCGATCAGCTCGACAAGCGGCATACACCACCCCCATACCGCCTCGCCCCAATTCATGGGTCAGCAGATATTTATCGATTTGTTGATGGGTATAGTCCACCTCAGTATCACCCGAACTACAGATATTGAAATTAAGTAGCTCTGTTAATATGGAATCTGACTCTACAGCGAATAGCGTCATCAATTCCTGATGCAGTTCCGGATTCTGGGTCTGGAGATTTTCTAGATAACGGTTCTTTTGCTTGTCATCCAAGTCAAGCAAAGAGTAGTAAAGCTCGGTTATGCCAGCAGAAGAAGTCAATTTGTTTACACTTGTCACTTTTTTGGCTGCATTGTAGCGCAACTAACTGTTTTTATGATTATTTTATCGTGACAATTTTATCATTATGAGAAATGCCGACATGATTGATGATTTATCATACTGGCGAAACAGGAGCCTATAAAAAAGGCCCTGATAAAAATCAGAGCCTTTTGATAATCGACTAGCGACTAATTATTTTGCATCACGTGAAGCACGTTTACGATCGTTCTCAGTAAGGTGTTTCTTACGGATACGGATGCTTGCAGGTGTTACTTCTACTAGTTCGTCATCATCGATGAACTCAAGTGCTTGCTCTAGCGTGTATTTGATTGCTGGAGTTAGTACTTGCGCTTCATCTGTACCAGATGCACGTACGTTAGTTAACTGCTTACCTTTTAGACAGTTTACTGTTAGGTCGTTAGAACGGTTGTGAATACCGATTACTTGACCTTCGTATACTTCGTCAGCGTGCTCTGTAAATAGACGACCACGTTCTTGTAGGTTAAACAGTGCGTAAGTCAGTGCTTTACCTGTTGCATTCGAAATTAGAACACCGTTATTACGTTGACCGATAGTACCGCCCTTGTGTGGACCGTAGTGATCAAACGTATGGTAAAGAAGACCTGAACCTGAAGTTAGCGTCATGAATTCAGTTTGGAAACCGATTAGACCACGAGAAGGCATCATGAAGTCCATGCGAACACGGCCTTTGCCATCTGGAGACATATCAGTCAGTTCACCTTTACGAAGACCGATAGCTTCCATGATGCCACCTTGGTTTTCTTCCATAACGTCGATAGTTACAGTTTCAAACGGTTCTTCTAGGTTACCATTTTCGTCACGCTTGATGATTACTTCTGGACGAGATACTGCTAGCTCGAAACCTTCACGACGCATGTTTTCGATCAGGATAGATAGGTGAAGCTCACCACGGCCTGAAACGCGGAAACGGTCTGGGTTATCAGTTTCTTCAACACGTAGTGCAACGTTGTGTACTAGCTCTTTTTGCAGACGTTCAAGGATGTTACGTGAAGTTACGAACTTACCTTCTTTACCCGCAAATGGAGACGTGTTTACTTGGAACGTCATGGTTACTGTTGGTTCATCAACAGATAGCGGAGTCATCGCTTCAACGTTGTTCACATCACAAATTGTGTCAGAGATCTTAAGCTCGCCAAGACCTGTGATTGCAATGATATCACCAGCATTCGCTTGTTCAATATCGTGACGCTCTAGGCCTAGGTAGCCCATTACTGTGCCCACTTTACCGTTACGCTTCTTACCGTCTGCACCGATAATCGTTACTTGTTGGTTTGGTTTAACCGAACCACGAGTTACACGAGCAACACCGATAACACCTACGTATGAGCTGTAATCTAGCTGAGAGATTTGCATCTGTAGTGGACCATCAAGGTCAACGTTTGGCGCTTCAACAGTATCAACAACTGCTTGGAACAATGGTTCCATGTTCTCGCCAGTTTCGCCTTCTTCTAGCGTCGCCCAACCGTTAAGTGCTGATGCGTAAACTACTTTAAAGTCTAGCTGTTCATCAGTTGCACCTAGGTTGTCGAATAGGTCGAACACTTGGTCCATAACCCAGTCAGGACGTGCGCCAGGGCGGTCAATCTTGTTGATTACAACGATTGGCTTAAGACCGTGAGCAAATGCTTTTTGCGTTACGAAACGCGTTTGCGGCATTGGACCGTCAACAGCGTCAACGATAAGTAGCACTGAGTCTACCATCGACATGATACGCTCTACTTCACCACCGAAGTCCGCGTGTCCCGGAGTATCTACGATGTTGATGCGGTAGTCATTCCAGTTGATTGCTGTGTTTTTAGCAAGGATGGTAATGCCACGCTCTTTCTCGATGTCGTTCGAGTCCATGACTCGCTCTTCAGCTTCACCGCGAGACTCTAGCGTACCTGATTGTTGAAGTAGCTTATCAACCAGTGTGGTTTTACCGTGGTCAACGTGCGCGATGATCGCGATATTTCTTAATTTATCAATCTGTGGAGTAGCCATGGATTTGATTCACTTAATTTAAATGAAATGCCCCTAGTTGGGAACGGGTGCTCCCCAGCGACATTTTCTGATTAAAAAAACGGCCATTAATGTACCAGATTTTGGCGAAAAACCTAGAAATATGTGATCTATACTCGGGTTTTAAGCGATAAAATGAGATTTCGATAGCCTCTATTTTGTCAATTTTCCAGTACACCTTAAGCATAGCCAACATTTCCGCTCTATTTAGTCCCTTTTTTTCAACGGTGACGTTTCCAAATTCATCGCCCTGTCGTTGACTTATTGTTCAATTAGCGGCTGAATGAACAAGTTAGATTTGCGCCAACATTGTGCAGGATATGGAATTTGCACCAACAAGGTGCAACGCCGGATCAATCTGGTGCAATCACACTAACCTATATCTAGTCTATTTTTTTAAGTTACTGAAAAATAACACTTAAAATTATTGGCACGAATTTGGCTATATGAATTTCAACATTGTTTAGTCGCTCAAGAATCAACTTTGCATCAAGATGATTTACTGAAACGAGCACATACCGCTTTAATAACACTGGAGGTTATCCAAGATGTCAGTAGAAAACGTTTTATCGCTGATCCAAGAAAACGAAGTTAAGTTTGTTGACCTACGCTTTACTGATACGAAAGGTAAAGAGCAACACATCTCTATTCCTGCGCACCAAATCGACGCAGACTTCTTCGAAGAAGGTAAGATGTTTGATGGTTCTTCAGTGGCTGGCTGGAAAGGTATCAACGAATCAGACATGGTGATGATGCCTGACGCATCTTCAGCTGTTCTTGACCCATTCACAGAAGACGCGACGCTAAACATCCGTTGTGACATTCTTGAGCCAGCAACAATGCAAGGTTACGACCGTGACCCACGCTCAATCGCTAAACGTGCAGAAGACTACATGCGCGCTACTGGCATCGCAGACACAGTTCTTGTTGGTCCAGAGCCAGAGTTCTTCCTATTTGATGATGTTAAGTTCTCTAACGATATGTCTGGTTCTTTCTTCAAGATTGACGACGTAGAAGCTGCATGGAACACAGGTTCTGAAATCGAAGGCGGTAACAAAGGTCACCGTCCTGGCGTGAAAGGCGGTTACTTCCCAGTAGCTCCAGTTGACTCTTCTCAAGACATCCGTTCTGCTATGTGTCTAATCATGGAAGAAATGGGTCTAGTTGTAGAAGCGCACCACCACGAAGTAGCGACAGCGGGTCAAAACGAAATCGCAACTCGCTTTAACACGCTAACCACTAAAGCGGATGAAATCCAAATCTACAAGTACGTAGTACACAACGTTGCACACGCATTTGGTAAGACTGCGACATTCATGCCTAAACCACTTGTTGGTGACAACGGTTCTGGTATGCACGTGCACCAATCTCTAGCAAAAGATGGCGTTAACCTATTTGCTGGCGACAAGTACGGCGGTCTATCTGAAACAGCGCTATTCTACATCGGTGGTATCATCAAGCACGCTCGCGCAATCAACGCGTTTGCTAACCCATCGACTAACTCATACAAGCGTCTAGTCCCAGGCTTCGAAGCACCAGTAATGCTAGCTTACTCAGCTCGTAACCGTTCTGCTTCTATCCGTATCCCAGTGGTACCAAGCCCGAAAGCTCGTCGTATCGAAGCTCGCTTCCCAGATCCAGCAGCAAACCCATACCTAGCGTTTGCATGTCTACTAATGGCTGGTCTTGATGGTATCAAGAACAAGATCCACCCAGGCGAAGCAATGGATAAAGACTTGTACGACCTACCAGCTGAAGAAGCAGCAGAGATTCCAAAAGTAGCTGAATCTCTAGAAGTTGCACTGAAAGCTCTAGACGAAGACCGTGAGTTCCTAACTGCAGGCGGCGTATTCTCTGATGACTTCATCGATTCATACATCGCTCTGAAATCTCAAGACGTTGAGCGCGTAAACATGGCGACTCACCCACTTGAGTTCGAACTTTACTACTCTGTTTAATCACTAAGCAGACTGTTAGGCTCGCCTTTATGGCGGGCCTTTTTTTTACCGGCGAGAAGCGGAAAAAGAAAGAAGAGAGAATAAAGAAGAGAGAATTGAGAGTTGAGAAAAGAGAAAGAGAAAAGATGACGTGACCTAGTGCGGCAAGCAAATTGCATTACTCTATTGAGAGGGAGAGAAAAGCAGCTTAACCACTGCGCTTTCTCACCAATGATGTGCAAAACCGCGACTGGATCATGTTATCGCACCGATTTAGCCATTTATCTAATGGTGATGTAGTGCTGGTTTAGCGATAATGCACCAACATGGTGCGTTACTATGGATGGAGAACTAAGGTGAGCCTTGAGCTGAATACGACAATATTAAATCACCAAGTCACCGCGATTCTGATCATGAATGAGTCGCTGCAAATTCGCTACGCCAATCCGTCAGCTGAACAACTGTTTTCACAAAGCGCTAAGCGTCTAACCAGTTCTCCTCTGAGCAAGCACATTCAGCACGCTTCGCTCGACTTAGCCTTATTATCACAACCACTACAAAGCGGTCAGAGCATTACCGATAGTGACGTGACCTTTGTGGTGGATGGGCGCCCTCTGATGCTCGAAGTCACGGTAAGTCCAATTACTTGGCAAAAAGAACTGCTTCTGCTGGTCGAGATGCGCAAAATCGATCAGCAGCGCCGCCTCTCACAAGAGCTCAACCAACATGCCCAGCAACAAGCGGCAAAACTTTTGGTGCGTGGACTTGCCCACGAAATCAAAAATCCACTCGGAGGGTTGCGTGGCGCTGCGCAATTACTAGAACGCTGCCTGCCTGATGCCAGTCTTAAAGAATATACCCAAATCATCATTGAGCAGGCTGATCGCTTACGTTCACTGGTCGACCGACTGCTCGGCCCTCAGAAACCGGGCACCAAAAGTTGCGAGAATCTGCACCTTATTCTTGAAAAAGTGCGCCAGCTGGTTGAGCTAGATGTCGGTTGCCAAATCGTTATCGAGCGTGACTACGACCCTAGTCTGCCTGACATCATGATGGATGTTGAACAGATAGAGCAGGCTCTGCTTAATATTGTCAGCAATGCTGGTCAGATCCTCGCCAAGCAAGAGCATGGCAAAATCACCATACGCACCAGAACGGTGCATCAAGCCAATATCCATGGTCAACGCTACAAGTTGGCTGCACGAATAGAAGTCATCGATAACGGTCCAGGTATTCCTGCTGACCTACAAGACACCCTGTTTTACCCCATGGTCAGCGGTCGTGAGGGGGGCACCGGTTTAGGATTGTCGATTTCACAAAACTTAATCGATCAACATAAAGGTAAGATCGACGTAGAGAGTTGGCCAGGCCACACCTGCTTTACGATCTATCTGCCAATCAAATAGCACCATAAATTTAAAATTCGCCATAACGCACGGCTGTGAGGAGTAACGAGTATGAGTAAAGGAAACGTATGGGTAGTCGATGATGACAGCTCCATTCGCTGGGTTATGGAAAAGACTCTCTCTTCAGCCAATATCAAGTGCGATACATTTGCCGATGGTGAAAGCGTACTGCTTGCACTTGAGCGCGAAACCCCTGATGTGCTGATTTCTGATATTCGCATGCCGGGCATCAGCGGGATTGAGCTACTTAGTCAAGTTCATGAGCAATCACCGGATTTGCCAGTGATCATTATGACCGCGCACTCCGATTTAGATGCTGCGGTAAATGCCTACCAGCAAGGGGCGTTTGAGTACCTACCTAAGCCCTTTGATGTTGATGAGACACTCACCTTGGTTGAGCGCGCTATCGCTCACAATCAAGAGCAGCGCCAACAACAAGCCAAAGAGGATTATCAGCTACAGCCGACACCAGAAATCATCGGCGAAGCGCCCGCGATGCAAGAGGTGTTTCGCGCCATTGGTCGTCTTTCCCGCTCGTCGATTTCGGTATTAATCAATGGTGAATCGGGTACGGGTAAAGAGTTAGTCGCACATGCTCTGCATCGTCACAGCCCGCGGGCGAAAAATCCATTTATTGCCTTGAATATGGCTGCGATTCCCAAAGACTTAATTGAATCTGAGCTGTTTGGACACGAGAAAGGGGCATTTACTGGTGCCAACAGTGTCCGCCAAGGTCGCTTTGAACAAGCCAATGGCGGCACGCTGTTTCTCGATGAAATCGGTGATATGCCGCTTGATATCCAAACCCGTTTACTGCGCGTTTTAGCGGATGGGCAGTTCTATCGTGTTGGTGGGCATTCTCCGATCCGCGTCGATGTACGCATCGTCGCCGCGACCCACCAAGATCTTGAGAAACTGGTACATAAAGGCGATTTTCGCGAAGATTTATTCCATCGCCTCAATGTGATTCGTATTCAGATCCCTGCACTGCGTGAACGCCGACAAGATATTGAAAAATTAGCACTGCATTTCTTACAACTCGCCTCCGAGGAGCTGGCAGTGGATGTCAAAACCCTGCATCCTGCGACGGTTGAGAAACTGGCACAGCTCGATTGGCCGGGCAACGTACGTCAGTTAGAGAACATCTGTCGCTGGCTAACCGTAATGGCGAGTGGCAGTGAGGTATTACCTAATGATTTGCCAGCTGAATTACTCGAAAGTAAGCCGGTTGTCGCAACCAACAGCGAAGCAAACTGGCAACTGCAATTAACGCAATGGGCAAAACGCGCTCTTGCCAGTGGAGAAACGGAAATCCTCAACTCCGCACAACCAGAATTTGAACGCATTCTGCTTGAAGTGGCACTTGAGCATACTAATGGACATAAGCAAGATGCCGCCAAAGTGCTCGGTTGGGGACGAAATACGCTGACAAGAAAGCTCAAAGAATTGTATTAATACTCGCCAAAAACGAACAGAACATCTCAACACAGAGGTCCTAATTGGACCTTTTGTGTTTATAGACAAACAATATTGACCAGAATGATAGTTCTGTCACTTTCTGGTCTGCGCACCTATAAAGCGCTCGCCTTATCGATTAAAATCAATACAATTACAGAACACCATATTAAAAAGAACAATTACTAATGTCGCTCAATACTCAATGTACATTAAGAACTGCAGTGGTCTTGCCGTTTTTGCTCGTACTGCTTAGCACATTTGTCGTGCTGACCGTAGTACAAAATAACAACTACGAGAAGATGGCGACTGATGTAAGCCGTAAGCAACTTACGGCATTGAGCGACAATGTTGAACTTGAACTGACCACATTTCTCTACCAGCCACTTCAAGCAAGCCTTGCTTTAAGCCATAGCATCGCATTACATAAACTCTACAAGCCGCACGATATCTCAGCGGTGCAGACGGTGATGCTGAGTAAATTCAGTGAGCTGTATAATGGGGTATCGCAACTCGATAACATTGGCTTCGGTGGTCAAGCAGGCGAGTATGTGGGCTTGCGTAAAGAGTCTGACGGCGAGTTCTCTTTAATGCTGCAAGATAACCTACTCCATCGTGGGCTGGTTATTTATCAAGGTCACCAAATCAGCGACAACATTCGTTCGGTGATCAAAGATTACGATCCGCGTTTCCGCCCTTGGTATAAACCTCATGCTGGTACTGTCGACTCACGCTGGTCACCAATCTACGCGAACGCAGACGAGCGCCAAGAAGTCACGCTCTCGGCAACTGAGCCTGTTTACTACCAAAACAAATTGCAAGGCGTGGTTGTCAGTGATGTTAAGCTAAGTACTTTCAACGCATTCCTCAGCCAGCAACAACAAAACACCGGAGCCGTGATCTACTTGTTTGATGCTGGTCATCGTCTTGTTGCCCACTCTACCGGTGGCAGCATTATTTCTTGGGGTACCGACAAGAGCGTTAAGGGGCAACGTTTACTGAGCATTGAGAGCTCTAGCCCTGTCATTCAATCCAGTGCCAACTACGCTAATGACCATGAACTGAAACAACGTGAATTGCTGTTTAATACTTATGTGGATGGCGAGCGCTATTTTCATCTAATCACGCCATATCAAGATGACAACGGACTAGAATGGTACATCGGTGTCTCGATTTCTGAACACGAACTATTAGGCTCGATGCTTGAAAGCCAGCGTAACAGTTGGGTGATTGGTCTCTTAGTCAGTGGTATTGGTATGGTTTTAGGTCTGATTGTCTTTAACCGCACCGTGACTCCAATCACGTCAACAGCCAATGCTGCCAAGCAGTTAGCGCAAGGAAATTGGGATAGTGAATTACCAAAGCCAGGTAATATTTACGAAACCTCAATGCTGGTGCATGCGTTTAATGACATGGCCGACAAGCTCAAAGCGTCGTTTGAAGAGATCAGTACACGGCTGTTATACGACTCACTGACGAAGCTTTATAGCCGTGAGGGACTCGTTAATACTTGCGATAAGTTGAATAAACTAGAAGGCTGTTTGATTCTTATCGGAATCAACAAATTCCGCCATATCAACGACAGTATGGGGCATTTAAGTGGTGACCAGTTACTGGTGATCATTGCTGAACGCCTTAAGTCCACTTTTGGCACCGAGGCTCTGGTGGCGCGTATTGGTGGAGATGAGTTTGCCGTTTATCTACCGGAGTTAACCCAACAAGATCAAATTCCTCTTGCCACTGGACGCATTCAGCAAATGTTTGCTGCACCATTCTCAATGGGACAAGAGAGCATCATCATTCAAGTTTCATTAGGCATAGTGACCAATATTGAGGATAACTCAATGACCACATGGCTGCGCAATGGCAGCATTGCTCTAAGCAATGCCAAACAAGAAAAAGCGTCCATCAGTCACTACAAACCTGAAATGGCTGACATTTCGCGCAATAAAACCCGCATGCTGGCAAAAATAAAGCAGGCCATTGAACTGGAAGAATTTGTTCCTTATTACCAACCCATCGTTGATATTCAATCGGGTAAGGTGATTGGCACTGAAGCCCTAGCGCGTTGGATATCACCAACGGAAGGGATGGTTTCGCCGTTAGAATTTATTCCAATTGCAGAAGAAAGTGGGTTTATCTCGGCGATTGGCGAGATGATTCTAAGCAAAGCTTGTTACGATGCCGTCAAAGGCATGGAGCAAGGCAAATGGGATCAAGATTTCCATCTGCATGTTAACTTATCGGTTAATCAGTTGTCTCAAGCAAGTCTGGTTGAAGAGTTAACCAGAGTCTTGGCACAGTCGAAACTGCCAGCACGCAACTTAACCTTAGAGATTACAGAATCACGCTTGGTTGATAATGATCCAGTGACAATAACCAACATGCAGGCAATTCGCGATCTTGGTATTCAAATTGCGATTGATGATTTTGGTACCGGCTATAGTTCTCTCGCGTACTTACATAAACTGCCATTTGATTGCTTGAAAATAGACCGCACTTTTGTCAACAAACTGCAACCGGATCACCTTGATACCTCTATTGTCGCGGCGATTATTAATATGACCCGAGGCATGAAAGTGGATATCGTGGCTGAAGGCATCGAGACCATTGAGCAAGCCGAACTGCTTAAGCAATTAGGCTGTCAGCATGGTCAAGGTTTCTTATACAGTCGACCTGTGCCATTTAGCGAATGGCCAACAAATTTAGTTAACATGTAGCAAGAGTAGTCAATATTCGTCGTATTCGGGCGGAATTTGGGCTGACACTCACGCATTTGATTCTTATACTTAGCTCAAAATCACACAATTGAGCTAAGTATAATGATAACTAAGAATTTGCCCCTCACCGATCTGCACCGCCACCTTGATGGCAACATCCGTACCCAAACTATTCTTGAATTGGGTCAGAAGTTTGGCGTTGCCTTGCCTGCAAATGATGTTGCAGGACTTACTCCTCATGTACAGATTGTCGAAGCAGAGCCTTCACTCGTTGCGTTCCTATCGAAACTGGATTGGGGTGTGGCTGTTCTGGGTGATCTTGATGCGTGCCGCCGTGTCGCGTACGAAAACGTTGAAGATGCCTTAAACGCACAAATTGACTACGCTGAACTCCGCTTTTCTCCATACTACATGGCGATGAAACACAACCTTCCTGTTGCTGGTGTAGTCGAAGCCGTGGTTGACGGTGTACAAGCCGGTATACGTGACTTTGGTATCAAAGCAAACCTTATCGGCATTATGAGCCGTACCTTTGGTACTGACGCTTGCCAACAAGAGCTTGATGCTATCCTTACCCAAAAAGATAAAATCGTCGCAGTCGACCTTGCAGGCGATGAACTTGGTCAACCTGGTGAGCTGTTTGTAAAACACTTTGCACAAGTGAAAGATGCTGGGCTTAACGTAACCGTGCACGCTGGTGAAGCGGCGGGCGCAGCAAGTATGTGGCAAGCGATTCAAGAACTAGGCGCAACTCGTATTGGTCATGGTGTAAAAGCGATCCACGATCCTAAATTAATGGATTACTTGGCTGAGCACAAAATCGGTATTGAATCGTGCCTAACCTCTAACGTACAAACCAGTACAGTAGAGTCACTAGCAAATCACCCGCTTAAGCAGTTCCTTGATCACGGCGTAATGGCGTGTATCAATACTGATGACCCAGCAGTGGAAGGTATCGAGCTACCCCATGAATATGAAGTTGCAGCGCCTCAAGCCGGTCTAACCGCTGAACAGATTCGCCGTGCACAAATTAATGGTCTCGATCTAGCATTTATCTCTGAAGCAGAAAAACAAGCGCTAAGAGATAAAGCAGCAAATCGCTAGTTCTCAAATAAAATGATCAAGCCGGTACTGTGTATCGGCTTTTTTATTACCATTTGTTCGCCATATACGTGCAACAAGTCCAGATGCAAAAAACCGTTCACAAGCGAGAGGTCTCATGAACGGTTTTTTATTTTAAACAAGTCAGATGATTAGATTGAGTAGTACGTGAATGAGTTATCTTGTACACACTTGCCTAGGTCGAATTTCTCAACCGGTTCAACAATCTCATCTTGAGCAGCAATAGTTTGCAGCTCCCACTCACCCAATTCATGAGTCTTCTTCACTACCGCGTATGCCGCTTCATTACAGTGCTTAAATGCGCGTGCAACAGACCACTCCTTCAAAAGACCGCCAGTAAACAGTGATGAAATCAAATCACCAACACCAACAAGCGCTTTATCGAAATCTAATTGTGGACGCTGAGCAATAAAGCACTGGTCGTCAAACGCAAGCATCATTGAAAACTTATCATCTGAGATTGAGTACAGATGTTTTACTAATACGATTTGTGGTCCTAAAGTTAGGGCCTTTTTACACGCTGCGACAGCGTCATTTAAGCTGTTGATCTCCATACCAACGAACTGGCTTAGCTCAAATTGGTTAGGCACAATCACATCCGCCATAGGCATAAGTGTATTCAATAGGTACTCTGAAATACCTTCATTAACAATACAGCCTTTGTCTGGCGCGCCCATAACCGGATCACAAACATAGATAGATGCCGGGTTGTAGCTTTTTACTTTCTTAACCAACTCCGCGACCATCTCACACTGCTCTACGCTGCCTTGATACCCCGTTACAACCGCGTCGCACTTTTTCAATGCACCAATGTTTTCTAGACCTTGGGTGAGATCTTCAATATCTGAGGCAGGGAAAGCGTGACCAGTCCAACCTTCTTTATATTGGGTGTGATTGGAAAATTGCACTGTATGGATAGGAAAAACTTCAAATCCCATACGCTGTAAAGGAAAAACAGCTGAGCTATTTCCTGCGTGGCCGTATACCACATGACTTTGAATTGAAATCACACCGCGCATTTGTCTAGACCTCTTAAATTGCAAATCGCTGTAAAAAGTAATGACCATCCAATCAGTGTAGCAAACGACTACAGCTTAATTGGTAAGGACAAATCGAACTCTGGCTTTTACCTCCAACCGAAGTAGAAAGTTTTACATATCCAGTTGTCTTTAATAGTTTCAATTAGAATTTATTTAATTAAGAAAAGAAACAGTTAGTCGTGCGATAAGTAGAAAAACCCCGTAAATAATAGGGTACAAAATAAAATGCCGTAAACCTTGATGTCTCAACAGATTAAATTGCAATTACTGGATCAAGTCGCATTGCAGTGAAGCAAGCCTTTTGCTAGCTCGCTGGTGTTAGTGTGATTCTAGTAACAGTTCAGGGTGGGAGATGAATAAAAACACGGCAAATGGTGATGTACAAGAATCTGCACACCTTTGCCAAGATAAGCTTACTCACGTAACTCAATAAAATCAGATCCAAGCTTCGATAACAAAAGAGAGCAAGCCAATAAACAGCAAGCCACCCAGCAAGCTCTGTAGCGAGGGGAAGCGAACAGTCTAAGACAGAGTCGTTATTCCTAGCAACAAGGCGCTAAGCGACTGTAAGAGAGGTTAAACAACAAGTAGAGACGTACACAAACGTTTAGAGAAGAGACAAAGTAAATCACAGAGAAATAGAAGTGAAACATCTATGATAGGAAGCGCTTTCGATTGCCGCGTCTCGAAACGAGCTATCACAGATACGACGTATTCCCGAAGCACGATATCTTCGATATCAAACACACCAATTTCATTTTCGCAGAATGTGAAAAAGCCCTGCTATTTCTAGCAGGGCTTTTCAATGTGGCGGAGAGATAGGGATTTGAACCCTAGATACGCTATTAACGTATGCCGGTTTTCAAGACCGGTGCTTTCAACCACTCAGCCATCTCTCCACAAATTGTTACTAAAATATAGTCTTACACTATTGATGCTAAATTCTAGTTTTACTCTCAGATTAAATCTGACAGTTTTATTAAAGCCTGGCGATGTCCTACTCTCACATGGGGAAGCCCCACACTACCATCGGCGCTATTGCGTTTCACTTCTGAGTTCGGCATGGAATCAGGTGGGTCCGCAACGCTATGGTCGCCAAGCAAATTCTTTCTCTCTATTTCTAGAGAATAACTTGGAAAGCTGTTTTTGTGTTCTCTACACAATCAAGTTTTGTTCTTTCTTTGAGTCCAATCAAAACCCCTTGGGTGTTGTATGGTTAAGCCTCACGGGCAATTAGTATCAGTTAGCTCAATGCCTCACAGCACTTACACACCTGACCTATCAACGTCGTAGTCTCCGACAACCCTTTAGGATACTTAAAGTATCAGGGAGAACTCATCTCAAGGCTCGCTTCCCGCTTAGATGCTTTCAGCGGTTATCGATTCCGAACTTAGCTACCGGGCAATGCGTCTGGCGACACAACCCGAACACCAGAGGTTCGTCCACTCCGGTCCTCTCGTACTAGGAGCAGCCCCTTTCAATTCTCCAACGCCCACGGCAGATAGGGACCGAACTGTCTCACGACGTTCTAAACCCAGCTCGCGTACCACTTTAAATGGCGAACAGCCATACCCTTTGGGACCGACTTCAACCCCAGGATGTGATGAGCCGACATCGAGGTGCCAAACACCGCCGTCGATATGAACTCTTGGGCGGTATCAGCCTGTTATCCCCGGAGTACCTTTTATCCGTTGAGCGATACTACTTCCATTCAGAACCACCGGATCACTATGACCTGCTTTCGCACCTGCTCGAACCGTCATTCTCGCAGTTAAGCGGGCTTATGCCATTGCACTAACCTCACGATGTCCAACCGTGATTAGCCCACCTTCGTGCTCCTCCGTTACTCTTTGGGAGGAGACCGCCCCAGTCAAACTACCCACCAGGCACTGTCCGTAACCCCGATTAGGGGTCGACGTTAGAACATCAACACTACAAGGGTGGTATTTCAAGGACGGCTCCACAAATACTGGCGTACTTGCTTCAAAGCCTCCCACCTATCCTACACATGTAGGGTCAATGTTCAGTGCCAAGCTGTAGTAAAGGTTCACGGGGTCTTTCCGTCTAGCCGCGGGTACACTGCATCTTCACAGCGATTTCAATTTCACTGAGTCTCGGGTGGAGACAGCGTACTATCATTACGCCATTCGTGCAGGTCGGAACTTACCCGACAAGGAATTTCGCTACCTTAGGACCGTTATAGTTACGGTACCGCCGTTTACCGGGGCTTCGATCAAGAGCTTCGACCGAAGTCTAACCCCATCAATTAACCTTCCGGCACCGGGCAGGCGTCACACCGTATACGTCATCTTACGATTTTGCACAGTGCTGTGTTTTTAATAAACAGTTGCAGCCACCTGGTATCTGCGACTCTCAATAGCTCCATCCGCAAGGGACTTCACCGTCAAGAGCGTACCTTCTCCCGAAGTTACGGTACCATTTTGCCTAGTTCCTTCACCCGAGTTCTCTCAAGCGCCTTGGTATTCTCTACCCGACCACCTGTGTCGGTTTGGGGTACGATTCCTTACAATCTGAAGCTTAGAGGCTTTTCCTGGAAGCATGGCATCAATGACTTCACTACCGTAGTAGCTCGACGTCGTGTCTCAGCCTTAAGAAGAACCGGATTTACCTAATTCTTCAGCCTACGCACTTGAACCTGGACAACCGTCGCCAGGCCACCTAGCCTTCTCCGTCCCCCATCGCAATTGTAAGAAGTACGGGAATATTAACCCGTTTCCCATCGACTACGCCTTTCGGTACTCGCCTTAGGGGTCGACTTACCCTGCCCCGATTAACGTTGGACAGGAACCCTTGGTCTTCCGGCGAGGAGGTTTTTCACCCCTTTATCGTTACTCATGTCAGCATTCGCACTTCTGATACCTCCAGCATGCTTTACAACACACCTTCAACGGCTTACAGAACGCTCCCCTACCCAATGAAGTAAACTTCATTGCCGCAGCTTCGGTTTATTACTTAGCCCCGTTACATCTTCCGCGCAGGCATGACTCGACTAGTGAGCTATTACGCTTTCTTTAAATGATGGCTGCTTCTAAGCCAACATCCTAGCTGTCTAAGCCTTCCCACATCGTTTCCCACTTAGTAATAATTTGGGACCTTAGCGGCGGTCTGGGTTGTTTCCCTCTCCACGACGGACGTTAGCACCCGCCGTGTGTCTCCCGGATAGTACTTACTGGTATTCGGAGTTTGCAAAGGGTTGGTAAGTCGGGATGACCCCTAGCCTTAACAGTGCTCTACCCCCAGTAGTATTCGTCCGAGGCGCTACCTAAATAGCTTTCGGGGGAGAACCAGCTATCTCCAGGTTTGATTGGTACTTTTCACCCCTAGCCACAAGTCATCCGCTAATTTTTCAACATTAGTCGGTTCGGTCCTCCAGTTGATGTTACTCAACCTTCAACCTGCCCATGGCTAGATCACCTGGTTTCGGGTCTATATCCAGAGACTGAACGCCCAGTTAAGACTCGGTTTCCCTACGGCTCCCCTAGATGGTTAACCTTGCCACTGAATATAAGTCGCTGACCCATTATACAAAAGGTACGCAGTCACAGGACAAAAGCCTGCTCCTACTGCTTGTACGTACACGGTTTCAGGTTCTATTTCACTCCCCTCACAGGGGTTCTTTTCGCCTTTCCCTCACGGTACTGGTTCACTATCGGTCAGTCAGTAGTATTTAGCCTTGGAGGATGGTCCCCCCATATTCAGACAGGATAACACGTGTCCCGCCCTACTCGATTTCACTGAACACACATCGTCAACTACGGGACTATCACCCTGTATCGTCGGACTTTCCAGACCGTTCGTCTAACGCGTGTAAAGCTTAAGGGCTAGTCCAATTTCGCTCGCCGCTACTTTCGGAATCTCGGTTGATTTCTTTTTCCTCGGGGTACTTAGATGTTTCAGTTCCCCCGGTTCGCCTCGCTACGCTATGTATTCACGTAGCGATACTAGCTTATGCTAGTGGGTTTCCCCATTCGGAAATCCCAGACTCAAGTGGCTTTTACTGCCTAATCTGGGCTTATCGCAAGTTAATACGTCCTTCATCGCCTCTGACTGCCAAGGCATCCACCGTGTACGCTTAGTCACTTAACCATACAACCCGAAGGAGTTTCGAGTTGATGTCAAATCACCAAAGTTGTCTGCAATTTTTATACATGATGCAGACTCGATTTTGCCGGACTCAAATATGTTTTGTTTACTTAAAACAGTAAGACAAAACCCAAGAACACTTGAATGTGTTTTTAGTTGTATTCATAAATGAATACTTTGAGAACTTTACAAACAACAATAAATTGTTGTTTTGTCAGCTTTCCAAATTGTTAAAGAGCGATGCCACTTTTTATCAAAGTAACACTTTCTAAAGGTTCTTTAGAGGGCAAAAACCCAACCACCTTCCGTTTTACCGCAGTGGTTTGGAGTTTGACTTCAAAAACATTTAGAGAGTGGTGGGCGATACCGGGCTCGAACCAGTGACCCCCTGCTTGTAAGGCAGGTGCTCTCCCAACTGAGCTAATCGCCCACATTATTTGATTTCCTGTGGAAGGAAATGGTGGGTCGTGCAGGATTCGAACCTGCGACCAATTGATTAAAAGTCAACTGCTCTACCAACTGAGCTAACGACCCAATGGTATCCCGTAGGGGAGTCGAACCCCTGTTACCGCCGTGAAAGGGCGGTGTCCTAGGCCTCTAGACGAACGGGACACTGGATTGAAGAGTTTGGGAACTCTTCGTCTCTTTACTTTATAAACCATCAATCTGTGTGAACACTCATCGCAATAATCATCGTATAAGGAGGTGATCCAGCGCCAGGTTCCCCTAGCGCTACCTTGTTACGACTTCACCCCAGTCATGAACCACAAAGTGGTGAGCGTCCTCCCGAAGGTTAAACTACCCACTTCTTTTGCAGCCCACTCCCATGGTGTGACGGGCGGTGTGTACAAGGCCCGGGAACGTATTCACCGTGGCATTCTGATCCACGATTACTAGCGATTCCGACTTCATGGAGTCGAGTTGCAGACTCCAATCCGGACTACGACGCACTTTTTGGGATTCGCTCACCATCGCTGGTTGGCAGCCCTCTGTATGCGCCATTGTAGCACGTGTGTAGCCCTACTCGTAAGAGTATGATGACTTGACGTCGTCCCCACCTTCCTCCGGTTTATCACCGGCAGTCTCCCTGGAGTTCCCGACATTACTCGCTGGCAAACAAGGATAAGGGTTGCGCTCGTTGCGGGACTTAACCCAACATTTCACAACACAAGCTGACGACAGCCATGCAGCACCTGTCTCATAGTTCCCGAAGGCACCAAAGCATCTCTGCTAAGTTCTATGGATGTCAAGAGTAGGTAAGGTTCTTCGCGTTGCATCGAATTAAACCACATGCTCCACCGCTTGTGCGAAATCGTCAATTCATTTGAGTTTTAATCTTGCGACCGTACTCCCCAGGCGGTCTACTTAACGCGTTAGCTCCGAAAGCCACGGCTCAAAATTACCACAACCTCCAAGTAGACATCGTTTACGGCGTGGACTACCAGGGTATCTAATCCTGTTTGCTCCCCACGCTTTCGCATCTGAGTGTCAGTATCTGTCCAGGTACCGCCTTCGCCACCGGTATTCCTTCAGATCTCTACGCATTTCACCGCTACACCTGAAATTCTACCCCCCTCTACAGTACTCTAGTCAGCCAGTTTCAAATGCAATTCCGAGGTTGAGCCCCGGGCTTTCACATCTGACTTAACTAACCACCTGCATGCGCTTTACGCCCAGTAATTCCGATTAACGCTCGCACCCTCCGTATTACCGCGGTTGCTGGCACGGAGTTAGCCGGTGCTTCTTCTGTAGGTAACGTCAAATCCATACGCTATTAACGCATGAACCTTCCTCCCTACTGAAAGTACTTTACAACCCGAAGGCCTTCTTCATACACGCGGCATGGCTGCATCAGGCTTGCGCCCATTGTGCAATATTCCCCACTGCTGCCTCCCGTAGGAGTCTGGACCGTGTCTCAGTTCCAGTGTGGCTGATCATCCTCTCAGACCAGCAGGGGATCGTCGCCTTGGTGAGCCCTTACCTCACCAACTAGCTAATCCCACCTAGGCATATCCTGACGCGAGAGGCCTGAAGGTCCCCCTCTTTGGTTGGTAGGCATCATGCGGTATTAGCCATCGTTTCCAATGGTTATCCCCCACATCAGGGCAATTTCCTAGGCATTACTCACCCGTCCGCCGCTCGCCGCCCAACAAATCCCCGAAGGTTCAATGTTGTCGCTGCCGCTCGACTTGCATGTGTTAGGCCTGCCGCCAGCGTTCAATCTGAGCCATGATCAAACTCTTCAATTTAAGATTTTGGTGACTCAATGAATACTGACTTCAAAACTACTAATGTAATTTTAAAGCTATTATCGTTCCAACAGAACGATAATGAATTGACTGTGCTAAGACCGAAGTCTTAATTGGTCACTCAGTTCATTGAAATCAAATTTGAAGCCGAAGCTTCTAATTGGATTATCATCAACGAGTGCCCACACAGATTGATAGGTTTATATTGTTAAAGAGCTTTCTTCTTTGTGACTCACATCACTTCGGAAGAGGCGGTCATTTTAGCGAGATAAAGTTTAGTGTCAACCACTTTTTTCAAACTTTTTTTCAAGCGTTTCACTTCGCTAAGTGACCCTGTCAACTCGGTTACCGTTTCTTTCGAAGCTTTGCCGTGTCAACGAGGTGGCATTATAGAGATCGCCGTCACATTGGCAAGCCCTTTTTGTACTTTTTTTTGATTTTTTTATCATTTGGGCATTTTATAGTCACAAACGCCTATTTCTTCAACTCTTCTTGGCAAAATCACGGCTATATTAGGCTTGAAACATCTATTCAGGAGCAAAAATGAGTTCATTACGCAGCTATAAAGGCATTGCACCATCGATTGGTCAACGCGTCTATATAGATAGTAGTTCAGTTTTAGTCGGTGATATCACCATTGGCGATGATTCTAGTATTTGGCCACTGGTCGCAGCTCGCGGCGATGTAAACCACATAACGATCGGTGAACGCACCAATATTCAAGATGGCTCAGTTTTACATGTCACCCACAAAAATGCGCAAAACCCATCAGGCTATCCGCTGATCATTGGTAATGATGTCACTATCGGGCATAAGGTAATGCTGCATGGCTGTATTATCAAAGATCGCGTTTTAGTCGGTATGGGCGCGATTGTGCTAGATGGTGCGGTTATAGAAGAAGAGGTGATGATTGGTGCAGGCAGTTTAGTCCCGCCCGGAAAAAGATTAGAAAGTGGCTTTCTTTATGTAGGTAGCCCAGTGAAGCAAGCACGTCCATTAAAAGAAGAAGAACGAGCCTTTTTGCTTAAATCTGCCAATAACTATGTACAGAATAAAGAAGACTACCTACATCAAGTCGAGAATATTACGCCGTAAGTTCAATTAAGCCTGCAGCGTTATACTCTTCCTCTTCTATTAGCTGTTCAGCAAGCTCTTCGATTTCAAAGCGATTTTGTTCAAAAACCGCTAAAGCTTGTTGGGCAGTTGTCAGAGGTTCGCTCGCCAGAGAGCTCAAATACTCTAGTGATGCCACACATTCAATTAATGCCCCTGCTTGTTGAGCAGGAAACTTCACCCCATTCAGTGCATCATCCCAGTCTTGAATATCTGGAAATAGAATCGATTGATTCATCACATACCTTCTAAGTTTTTGCGTAATTCGCGTAAGATTTGTTTTGTACCTGGTCTTAAACCTCGCCACAACATAAAACTCTCTGCGGCTTGACCAACCAGCATACCTAATCCGTCATACGCCTGAGCAACGCCTTGTTCTAGCGCCCATTGGTTAAACGCCGTCTTACCTCGACCATACATCATGTCATAAGCAATGGTCGTTGAGGTAAAGATGGCAGGAGAGACCTGTGGTAATTCGCCACTTAAGCTAGCAGACGTTGAGTTGATCACCAGATCAAACCCGTCTTGAACTTGGTCCATCGCCAGGGCATGAATCGGACCTAACTCGGCAAACATATTGGCAAGCAGTTCAGCTTTACTAAAGGTTCGGTTGGTAATCACGATTTGCTGAGGCTTTAACTCTAATAATGATTGAATGACCCCCCTCGCCGCACCACCCGCACCAATGATTAGAATGCGCGCATCAGTAATTGGCACTTGGTAGTTTTGTAAATCCAATACCAAGCCAGCACCATCAGTCGTGTCACCTAGAATAATGCCATCATCAAGCTTCTTCAGGGTATTGACCGCTCCAGCTAACTCAGCACGAGCAGTGAGTCGATCTGCAAATTGATACGCATCTTCTTTGAATGGAATCGTGATATTACAACCACGACCACCTTGAGCGAAAAACAACTCAGCGGCTTGTTTAAAACCATCGACAGGTGCAAGTTCGGCGGTATAGCTCAGAGGCTGATTGGTTTGACGGGCAAACAGGGTGTGAATAAATGGCGACTTACTGTGTCCAATGGGATTGCCAAAAACAACGTAGCGATCAATTTGCTGAGTCATATCCTTATTACCAGAAACAAAATAGGGTCATATTATGACCCTATCATTATCTATACCTTGTTACCACTCTCTTGGCTTGAGGAAGTGCTGATACAATTGTGCTTCCGCAGAGCCCGGTTCAGGCTGGTATCCATATTCCCAGCGTGCCATTGGTGGCATTGACATCAAAATGGATTCGGTACGCCCACCACTTTGTAAGCCAAATAAAGTACCGCGGTCGAATACGAGGTTGAATTCAACGTAGCGCCCACGACGATAAAGCTGGAATTGTCTTTCTCTTACACCGTAAGAAGTGGTTTTGCGACGCTCAACAATCGGCAAATAGGCTTGTGTGTAACCCTCACCGACGGCTTTGATGTAGGCAAAGCACTTTTCAAACTCCCACTGGTTAAGATCATCGAAGAACAAACCACCGATACCACGGGTCTCATTGCGGTGTGGTAAATAGAAGTACTTATCGCACCACGCCTTATGCTCGGCATAAACCTCATCACCAAAAGGTGCGCAGATTTCTTTCGCCGTGTGGTGCCAATAAACGCAATCTTCCTCAAATGGGTAAAAAGGCGTAAGGTCAAAGCCACCACCGAACCACCAAATAGGCGCTTCCCCCTCTTTCTCAGCAATAAAAAAGCGCACATTCGCATGGGATGTCGGTACATAAGGGTTATGAGGGTGCATCACTAAGGAGACCCCCATCGCTTCAAAACTGCGTCCTGCCAACTCTGGTCGATGTGCGGTCGCTGATGCAGGCATCTCTTGCCCACTGACGTGAGAAAAGTTCACCCCACCTTGTTCAAACACTGCACCATTGGTCATCACACGAGTTCGACCACCACCAGCCAAACGTTCACCAGGCTGACGTTGCCAAGCATCTTCTTCAAAGCTAGCTTTACCATCAGCGTTTTCTAACTGGGTACAAATTTGATCTTGTAGCGCCATTAAGAACTGTTTTACTGCGTGTTTATCGATTGAAGTTGGCATCTTAGCTTCCTTTGTTCTTATCCTTGTCTTAGCACTTTTAATGTTTTTGCGTCACGAATTTCACTCGGTTTATCACGTCCGCTGGTTTCACCACGCAAAATGGCAACTAACTGGTCACCAAGTTGCGCTTCAACTTCTTCTGTCGTCATGCACGGTGGTAAACCGGAAAGGTTGGCGCTAGTAGAAGTCAGCGGTTTACCAAACGCTAGGCAGATTTTTTGTACCAATGGGTGATCGGTCACTCGGACTGCGATCGAATCAAACTGACCCGAGACCCAATCAGAGACCTTATCACTTGCCGGCATAATCCAAGTATAAGGACCTGGCCAAGACGCTTTTACCGTTTGCAATTGTTCTTCTGTCAGCTGTGACTCATCAATATACGGCAATAACTGCTCATAGCTCGCCGCAATCAGAATCAATCCTTTTTCAACCGGACGCTGCTTTAAGGTCAATAGTTTTTCAATCGCTTGCGGGCTATCGGGATCACAGCCAACACCGAATACACCTTCGGTTGGATAGGCAATCACTTCACCTTGCTGCAATGCATTCAGCGCTTGCTCAAAGTTATCCACTCAAGTTTCCTTTCTAATTTCGATACCGAAACGACGCAAAGCGAAGCGCAAAAAAAGCATTTCTATCGTGTGCTATGAAGCGAGCTTTTCCTGAGTTCATCACACTGCGACGTCTAGTTGGAATGGTATGTTAACATTTTTGTTCAGTTTACTAACAATCTGCCGCGCTGACTAAAGCAATTTATTTATTAAATGTGTCAATTCGATTTTTACCCCGCGCAAACGTTTGCTTGCGCTAAAAATACTCGTATAATGCGCACAAATTAACTTGGTATTCCCCAGTAGCAGCTTGAAGGAGTGTGAGATGAAAGTCGGTATTATCATGGGTTCAAAATCGGATTGGCCAACCATGAAACTTGCAGCAGAAATGCTCGACACATTTGGCGTGAGCTATGAAACCAAAGTGGTTTCTGCGCACCGAACCCCTCAACTGCTAGCAGAATACGCCACCAGCGCAAAAGAGCGTGGCATTAAAGTCATTATCGCTGGCGCTGGCGGCGCCGCCCACTTGCCGGGAATGACGGCAGCCTTTACTAGCTTGCCAGTGCTAGGCGTACCGGTGCAATCTCGCGCACTAAAAGGCATGGATTCACTGTTATCAATCGTGCAAATGCCAAAAGGCATTGCAGTCGGTACACTGGCAATTGGTGAAGCCGGCGCTGCCAACGCCGGTATTCTCGCAGCACAAATCATCGGCACTCATGATGATGAAGTAATGGCGAAAGTAGAAGCTTTCCGTAACGAGCAAACCGAAACTGTACTAGCAAACTCAAACCCAGCAGAGGATTAATCCATGCACGTTTTGGCTTTAGGCTCAGGTCAGTTGGCGCGAATGATGTCACTGGCTGGCGCACCACTGAATATCGAATTGTCGGCTTACGATGTCAGTAACGGCAATATTGTTCATCCATTAACGCAAACTGTACTTGGCAGCGGCTTAGACAACGCAATTGCCAACGCCGATGTGATCACTGCTGAGTTTGAGCATATCCCGCATCATATTCTCGACCTATGTGAGCAAAGCGGTAAGTTTCTCCCTTCAACGGCCGCGATCAAAGCTGGCGGCGATCGCCGTATTGAAAAAGCACTCTTGGATAATGCTGGGGTACGTAACGCTAAGTATGCGGTGATTAACACTCGTGAAGATTTTACCCACGCTATCGAACATGTCGGCATTCCGATGGTGCTGAAAAGTGCACTTGGTGGCTACGACGGCAAGGGACAGTGGCGTTTAAAAGATGCCGCAGATATCGAGACTATCTGGCTACAAATGGCAGATTGCATCGCAAGCAGCGATAACCAAGCCATTGTGGCTGAGCAGTTTGTGCCTTTCCAACGTGAAGTATCATTAGTTGGGGCTCGTGGTAAAGATGGTTCGATTGCGGTCTACCCATTGGCTGAAAACGTTCACACCAATGGTGTATTGAGTCTTTCCACTGCGATCGCCGATCAAGCGCTGCAAGAACAAGCGCAGCAAATGTTTGCCGCTGTGGCAGGCAGCTTAGATTACGTGGGTGTATTGGCGCTGGAGTTTTTTGACCTTGATGGTCAACTATTAGTCAACGAGATTGCTCCGCGAGTACATAACTCAGGTCACTGGACCCAGCAAGGCGCCGAAACTTGCCAATTTGAAAACCATCTACGCGCAGTCTGCGGTCTACCATTAGGTAGCACCAAACTGGTGCGTGAGACAGCGATGATCAACATCCTCGGTGAAGATACTTTACCGGCAGAACTGCTATCAATGCCAGGCTGCCACATTCACTGGTATGGCAAGGAAAAACGTGCGGGACGCAAAATGGGGCATATCAACGTTAGTGGTGACTACAGTGGTGAACTGCAACGCAGACTCTGTGCCTTAGCCGAGGTATTGGACGGCGAGGCATTTCCTGCCGTGCATGATTTTGCTAAACAATTTTCAGCTTAACTGAACCTAGCCAGTACCTTATCAACATCTATTAAAAAGCGACGTTAAACCGTCGCTTTTTTACTATGTATCATAACGAAGCATCAGCTGTCTGTTTGGGTGTGCTGGCATTTCCGGTCGGCACACTGCAATCTATTTCCGCTGGCGAGCTTCTTTTCCACTAACAGCGGAAAGCCGCATGCCTGACATTTGCCAGCCACAGGTGGCTGATTAACGGCAAATTTGCATTTCGGATAGTTATCACAGGCGTAAAACAGCTTACCAAAGCGTGTTTTACGCTCAACCAGGTGACCTTTGCTGCACTCAGGGCAAGCAATCTGCGCATTCTGCTCTGGCTGTTCATTGTGCTCCAGAGATTCAATGTGATGACACTCTGGGTAGTGACTGCAGCCGATAAACATCCCGTAGCGACCTTGGCGCAGCACCAATTCATTGCCACATTGTGGACAAGGCACACCAAGCTCTTTGATGATATGACCATCGTTTTGGTGCAGCGGCTTAATGTAGTCGCACTCAGGGTAGAGGCTACAACCTAAAAAGGGACCATGTTTGCCGTGGCGCAAATGCAACTCGCCCTCACGCTGCTGTTCCTGACATTTAGGACAAGCTTGGTGTTCGAGGGCGTGTTCATGGGCAGAAAACAGTTGTTGGTCGATTTTACTACTCATATAAATAGGTGCGTTCTGCTTAAGTTAGTGAAGAATACCTTGTTCTTTGGTATACAACAGCTCTTCCATAAGCGTATAGGCGTTTTCATTGCCTGGCACATTAAATAGCACCATTAACACAATCCATTTGAGATCTTCGAGTTCAAACTCATCGGTCTCTAAACCCATCACTCGATCAATCACCATCTCACGAGTTTCTGTGGTTAGCACACTTACTTGCTCCAAGAACATCAAGAAGCCACGACACTCAAGATCTAAGCGGTCCATCTCACGCGCGGTATAAATACGCGTCGACGTTGCACCACTGACTGAGATCGCTGAATCAAGCTCACCTTGTTGCAAGGCTGCCAACTCTTCTAACCAGACAAGGGCTTTGTAAATGTCTTTTTGATCAAAACCCGCTCGAAGCAATTCATCTTCAAGCTCATCTTGATTGACCTGTAACTCAGCATCACTATGGATGTAAGTTTCAAATAGATACATAAGAATATCCATCATCATAGCTAGCCCCTCCCCTTTCGAATATAGCCACCGGAAACCGCAACAACATGCCCTAAGAGCTCGAGCTCTAACAGCTGCATCATGACTTCTTGCACAGGAATATTGGTCCTTTGTGCCAGAATATCAACTGGTGTTACTTCTTTGCCTACGTTAGCTAGAAGATCGGCAAATGGCAATTGTTCTTTCGCTTCTTTTTCAATCACGTCATCAACGTCTAATCTAGCCTGATAATTATTAGACCACAGTAGCAGGTGCTCTATTTCATTTACGATGTCATCAACGGTTTGGATTAACGCTGCTCCTTGCTTGATCAACTGATTGCAACCCTTGGCTTGGGGTGTATGTATCGAGCCAGGCAAAGCAAACACGTCACGCCCTTGCTCAGCGGCATAACGAGCAGTGATTAAAGAACCGCTTCGCTCGGTTGCTTCCACCACCAACACCCCCAGTGACAAACCGCTGATAATACGATTGCGACGGGGAAAATTGGCGCCTTTGGGCAAGATGTTGGGATGAAACTCCGAAACCAACGCACCTTGTTGCTCAATTCGCATTGCTAATTGTTTATGCCGCGCCGGATAGATGGTGTTGAGCCCACAACCTAATACCGCCACAGTTTTACCACCGCCTTGCAGCGCACCATCGTGAGCATGACCATCGACACCCAGCGCTAAACCGCTAGTTACTATCAAACCCTGATCCGCCATGGCACGCGCAAAATTCTTAGCGCTCTGCAAACCATCAATCGTGGCGTGGCGACTGCCGACGATCGCGATTTGCGGCAAACTCAAGCTGGCAAGTTCACCTTTAACAAACAACAGTGGCGGCGGCACAGGCACCTGCGCTAATAACGGTGGATAACGTGGGTCATCAAGAGTAATGATATGGTGATGAGGTGCTTCATCTCGCCAACGTAAGCACTGCTCAATATAGTCATGACTGGCTTGCTGAATAAAAGCGACTTGCGCGTTAGAGAGCCCTGCCGCTTGCAGTTGTGCGCCATCCCAACCAAGCAGTTCATTGGGGCTCGCTTTGGCGAGCAATTTTTGTAGCCCTTTTCCCCCTAATCTTGGCGTGAAATAGAGCGTTAACCAAGCTCGCAATGCTTGTTCAGTCACGACGCTCACTCCACTCTATCGGTAGCGCAATATCATCAGCCCGCACTTCTTGTAGTAAACGAGTGATCTGCAAACGCGACATCTTTTCCCCGCTCTCTTGCAACTCAGCCCATGCGACCACTTTTAGCTGGACGAATTCTGACTCATCTTGTGAGTAGCTTTGGGTGGGATGATAGATTCCCCAGCGAGTTTGGCTCTGCGCGCCAGTAATAAATAGCCGATCTTGGTCAGTGATGTAATGCTTACCATGGTTAAGTCCAATCACCCGCGCAGCGTCTCGCAACTGTTGTGATGAGAGCACCAATGCCAAGCTATCGGCAGCCGACTCAGTTAGCAGCACAGTTTGATTTGCATCGAGAGGACGAATTTTGGGGATTAATTTAACTGTCGTTTTAACCTCAGGCGCTTGCTGAGCATAGCTTGGGAGCTGCGAAAACAGCAGTGTAACCAGCAAAAGAAGCTTAGTGTATCGCCAATGCATAACCCACTCCTTGTATTGATTCGTTAATAAACCTGACAACAAAGGTGGTTACTTTATCGACAGAAAAGCACCTCAAAAAGCGTATTGATGCTGTCATTTGAGGTCTAAAATGTCTAGAATTGAGCCAACGAGGTAATCTCGATTCGGCACAAATCAATATTTCGAGTGAATATGTCTGTATTACAAGTATTAACATTCCCAGATGATCGCCTTCGCACTGTGGCTAAGCCAGTAGAAGCTGTGACTCCAGAAATTCAAAAGATCGTCGACGACATGATTGAAACCATGTACGACGAAGAAGGTATCGGTCTTGCGGCAACGCAAGTTGATGTTCACCAGCGTATCGTGGTTATCGATATTTCAGAAAACCGTAATGAGCCAATGGTGCTTATTAACCCTGAAATTCTAGAGAAACGCGGCGAAGATGGCATTGAAGAAGGGTGTCTTTCAGTTCCTGGTGCTCGCGCTCTTGTGCCACGCGCAGCAGAAGTGACCGTTAAAGCACTAAACCGCGACGGTGAAGAATACACTTTCGAAGCGGATGACCTACTAGCGATTTGTGTTCAACACGAACTGGATCACCTAGAAGGCAAGCTATTCGTTGATTACCTATCGCCACTAAAGCGTAAGCGTATTCAAGACAAGCTAGCGAAAATCAAACGCTTTAACGACAAGCAACGTTAAGTCGCGACAGAATTAGTAAGAAGGAAGGTACCTTGAGCAAGCCTTTACGTATTGTATTTGCAGGTACTCCGGACTTCGCCGCCCGTCATTTGGCGGCGTTGTTGTCTTCGGAGCACGAAGTTATTGCTGTCTACACGCAGCCAGATCGCCCAGCGGGTCGTGGTAAGAAATTGACTGCGAGCGCGGTAAAACAGATCGCGGTTGAGCACAACATTCCGGTATACCAACCAGAAAACTTTAAGTCAGACGAAGCTAAGCAAGAATTAGCGGAGCTCAATGCTGACATCATGGTTGTGGTGGCATACGGTCTACTGCTACCACAAGTCGTACTGGATACACCTAAACTGGGTTGTATTAACGTACACGGATCGATTCTTCCACGCTGGCGTGGCGCTGCACCTATCCAACGTTCAATTTGGGCGGGTGATGCCGAAACCGGCGTGACCATTATGCAGATGGACATCGGTCTTGATACTGGTGATATGCTAAAAATCGCGACGCTACCAATCGAAGCAAGCGACACCAGTGCATCAATGTACGAAAAACTCGCTGAACTTGGTCCTGTTGCATTGGTTGAGTGTTTAACCGACATCGCAACCGGGAAAGCCGTGCCAGTTAAGCAAGATGACGAGTTGGCGAACTACGCGAAAAAACTAAGCAAAGAAGAAGCGCGCATTGACTGGAATGACGACGCGGCGCACATTGAACGCTGTGTGCGTGCTTTTAACCCATGGCCAATGAGCCACTTTGAAGTCGCTGAAAACAGCATCAAAGTATGGCAAAGCCGTGTTACAGAGCAAAGTAGCAATAAACCTGCGGGTACGATTATCCAAGCGGATAAATCAGGCATCTATGTGGCAACAGGCAATGGCGTATTGGTGCTAGAGCAACTGCAAGTACCAGGTAAAAAAGCCATGTCAGTTCAAGATATTCTGAACTCACGTGCGGCTTGGTTTGAAGTGGGTAGCCAACTGGCTTAATTCAAACCGCAACCAATACGCAATCCGCGCATTGGTGACAATACCTACCGAGCAACAGGTAGGTATATAAGAACTTTTTGAGGGCAGAGATGCCCTCCTTTACTTTAAGGTATTCAACATGAATGTTCGCGCTGCGGCAGCTAATGTCCTTTTCCAAGTTGTCGACAAAGGTCAATCACTCTCTAACGCCCTTCCTGCGGCTCAACAGCAGATTCGACCTCGTGACCATGCTCTATTACAAGAGATTTGCTACGGTGCGCTGCGTTACTTGCCTCGCTTAGAATCTATCGCCAATGAGTTGATGGACAAGCCGCTAAAAGGCAAACAACGTGTCTTCCATCACCTAATCCTTGTAGGTATTTACCAGCTGAGCTTTATGCGTATTCCTGCTCACGCAGCGGTTGGCGAAACCGTTGAGGGCACCAAAGATCTTAAAGGTCCGCGCCTACGTGGCTTAATCAATGCGGTATTACGTAACTACCAACGCAATCAAGAGCAATTGGATGAGCAAGCCGTTAGCCACAACGCAGGCAAATACGGTCACCCAAGTTGGTTACTGAAACTGCTACAACAAGCGTATCCAGAGCAATGGCAAGACATTGTTGAAGCAAACAACAGCAAAGCGCCAATGTGGCTACGTGTGAACCACCAGCACCATAGCCGTGATGAATACCAAGCGCTACTCGATAAAGAAGGCATCGAAACTAGCCTTCATCCACAAGCGGCTGACGCTCTGAAACTTGCTGCGCCTTGTGATGTCACTAAGCTGCCAGGTTTTGAAAAAGGCTGGGTATCGGTCCAAGATGCCGCGGCTCAGTTGTCACTTGATTACCTAACCCCGCAAGATGGCGAACTGATTCTAGATTGCTGCGCTGCACCAGGTGGTAAAACGGCACATATTCTTGAGCGCACCAAAGATGCACAAGTGGTCGCAATCGACTGTGATGACTCACGTCTAAAACGTGTGCACGACAACCTTAAGCGCCTTAATCTTCAAGCAGAAGTGATTTGTGGCGACGCACGCAAACCACAAGATTGGTGGCACGGCGAACAGTTCGATCGCATTCTATTGGATGCACCATGTTCGGCAACGGGTGTCATTCGTCGTCACCCAGACATCAAGTGGCTACGTCGCGCTGACGACATCGACGCATTGGCTGAACTGCAAAGTGAAATCATTGATGCGATGTGGCAACAACTAAAACCAGGCGGAACCTTAGTTTACGCAACTTGCTCTATCACCCCGCAAGAGAACAAACTACAGGTGAAAGCTTTCCTTGAGCGCACTAAAGATGCACAGCTGCAAGGCTCAGAGAGCGACAACCCTGGTCGTCAAATCCTTCCAGGTGAAGACGATATGGATGGTTTCTACTACGCAGTAATGACCAAAAAAGCCTAGTTCTGTCATAAAAGTGAAACTTATTCTTTGTAGGTTTCACTTTTATTTTCAAGGCATTGGAATACGAACTATACCTAGTAGGTCAGAGTTAATATATATTAACCACAATAGCCTTATGGGTATTTCAGTAACAAAATGAGATAAGAATATGAAGATCATCATTCTTGGCGCAGGTCAGGTTGGCGGTACTTTGGCAGAAAACCTTGTTGGTGAAAATAACGATATCACCATCGTCGATAAAGACAGTGACCGACTGCGTGAACTGCAAGATAAATATGATTTACGTGTTGTAAATGGTCATGCAAGTCACCCAGATGTACTGCGCGAAGCAGGGGCGCAAGATGCCGATATGCTGGTCGCGGTGACCAACACCGATGAAACCAACATGGCAGCCTGCCAAGTGGCGTTTTCTCTGTTTAACACGCCCAATCGAATTGCTCGTATTCGTTCCCCTCAATACCTTGCTGAAAAAGAAGCGCTATTCCAATCTGGCGCGGTTCCCGTTGACCACCTTATCGCTCCTGAAGAACTCGTCACGAGTTACATTGAACGTCTGATCCAATACCCAGGCGCCCTGCAAGTAGTCAGCTTTGCCGAGCAAAAGGTTAGCTTAGTTGCGGTTAAAGCCTACTATGGCGGTCCATTAGTGGGTAATGCACTCTCCGCTCTGCGTGAGCACATGCCGCACATTGATACCCGTGTCGCAGCGATATTCCGTCAAGGTCGTCCTATTCGTCCACAAGGCACCACCATTATTGAAGCGGACGATGAAGTGTTCTTCGTTGCTGCGAGTAACCACATTCGCTCCGTGATGAGTGAATTGCAACGCCTTGAAAAGCCATACCGCCGCATCATGATTGTTGGGGGTGGTAACATCGGTGCCAGCTTGGCTAAACGCCTTGAACAGAACTACAGCGTCAAGCTGATTGAGCGCAATTACCAGCGTGCTGAGCGCCTCTCAGAAGAGTTGGAAAACACCATCGTATTCTGTGGTGATGCCGCAGACCAAGAGCTACTGACCGAAGAAAACATCGACCAAGTGGATGTATTCATTGCGCTGACAAACGAAGATGAAACCAACATCATGTCAGCCATGCTTGCCAAACGTATGGGTGCGAAGAAGGTAATGGTGCTGATCCAACGTGGTGCTTACGTCGACTTGGTACAAGGTGGGGTTATCGATGTGGCAATCTCGCCGCAGCAAGCCACCATCTCTGCCCTACTCACTCACGTGCGTCGTGCTGATATTGTTAACGTATCTTCGCTGCGCCGCGGCGCTGCAGAAGCAATCGAAGCGATTGCCCACGGTGATGAGAGCACCTCGAAAGTGGTCGGTCGCGCGATTGGCGATATTAAACTGCCACCAGGCACCACCATTGGTGCGATTGTGCGTGGTGAAGAAGTACTGATTGCCCACGACAGAACGGTTATCGAACAAGATGACCACGTGGTAATGTTCTTGGTCGATAAGAAGTATGTCCCTGATGTAGAGACACTCTTCCAGCCGAGTCCATTCTTCCTCTAAGGCGCAGTTCAACATGGTTAATTTTCGTCCCGTACTGTTCGTGATAGGGTTAGTACTGTCTAAACTCGCCCTATTTATGTACGTACCCACCTTAGTGGCATTTTTCTCTGGCACCTCGGGGTTTATCGAGTTTGGTCAATCAGTCTTGATCACGCACTTGGTGGCTTTTTTCTGCTTAACCATAGGTCGCACCGCGACCTTTAAACTCAGCGTGCGCGATATGTTCCTCATCACCAGTTTGGTGTGGACCATTGCCAGTGCCTTTGCAGCGCTGCCGTTTGTGTTTATCAACCACATTAGCTTTACTGACGCCTACTTTGAGACCATGTCGGGTATCACCACTACCGGCTCAACCGTGTTAAGTGGCTTAGATAGCATGGCGCCGAGTATTTTGTTGTGGCGCTCAATCTTGCAATGGCTTGGTGGTATTGGCTTTATCGTAATGGCAGTAGCCATCTTACCGATGCTTAACGTCGGTGGTATGAAGTTATTCCAAACCGAATCTTCCGATTGGTCAGATAAAAGTAGCCCACGCGCAAAAACCGTCGCGAAAAATATCGTCTTGGTTTACGTAACGCTAACTGGTTTGTGCATGCTTGGTTTCTTACTGTCAGGCATGGACCTGTTTGAAGCGATCAACCACTCATTCACTACGCTATCCACCGGTGGTTACTCCACCTCTGATGGCTCAATGAACCACTTTTCCCATGGTGCACACTGGAACGCAACGCTATTTATGTTCCTTGGCGGTCTACCTTTCTTACTGTTTATCTCTGCCATCACCAAACGTAAGCCAAGCATTCTGTTGAAAGATGCCCAAGTGCGCGGCTTTGCTTATTTAGTATTGGCGACAGGCGTGGTGATCAGCACATGGCTAGTTGTGCGCAATGATTACACCGTGTTGGATGCGGTGCGCGTTTCGCTGTTTAACATCATTTCCGTGGTGACGACGACAGGTTTTGGCTTGGAAGACTTTACCGCGTGGGGGGCGCTACCCGCGACGCTGTTTTTCTTCTTGCTGATGGTGGGGGCGTGTTCGGGCTCAACCTCTGGCGGGATGAAAATATTCCGCTTCCAGATCGCAATGACGCTACTGAACAAACAGATCATGAAACTGATTCACCCATCAGGGGTGTTTATTCAGCGCTACAACCATCGTCCGGTGAATGACGATATCGTGCGCTCAGTTGTCGCGTTCTGTTTGACCTATTTCATTACCATCATTGTTGTGGCTGGCAGCTTAAGTGCCTTAGGACTTGATCCGGTGACCAGTATTTCTGGCTCGATCACCGCAGTAGCGAACGTCGGTCCGGGTATGGGTACCATTATCGGTCCAACCGGTAACTTCTCTTCGTTACCCGATACCGCCAAATGGATTTTAAGTTTTGGTATGTTAATGGGACGCTTGGAAATCCTCACCATTTTGGTGCTGTTCTTCCCTGCCTTCTGGAAACGTTAACTTGTCAGCCAGTCTCACACTGGCTGAACAAAGTAATAAATGGCAAAGAAATGACAAGCGCATCCTGCTAAAACAAAGCCATGCCAAATAGCATGATTGTAAGGGATGCGTTTCGCCACATAGAAAATCACCCCTAGCGAATAAATCAGTCCACCTACCGCTAACAGCGTTAAGCCTTCCCAAGCTAAATTCATCGCCAACTGATAGATCACCACTAACGATAACCAACCCATCATTAAATAGGTCACCAGAGAGAGTCGCTTAAAGCGATAAACAAAGGCCAGTTTCATAATGATGCCGACCAAAGCGATCGACCAAATCACGATCATCAAACCAATCGCCAGTGGTGTGCGCAGGCTGACTAACAAAAATGGCGTATAACTGCCCGCTATCAGCAGATAGATCGCGCAATGGTCAAAGGTCTTAAGCGCTCGCTTGGCTTTGCGGTATGGAATCGCATGATAAAGAGTGGAAGCAAGAAACAGCACAATGATGCTGCCCCCATAAATGCTCATACTAGTGATAGTCAACGCATCAGCATGATGGTCGATGGCTTTGATTAATAGCAATACCAGACCAACAATACCTAACACCATGCCGATAGCATGAGTAATGGTATTGGCGATCTCTTCTTTGACGCTATAAGCCGCATTTTGATTATTGTCGGACATAACTATCGCTCGGGATTGGCTGCAACACGAATCCCGAGTATGGCACATTTGGCTTACACGTGTAAGCCCAAGTTGGTGATAGTTTTATTATGCTATCGCTAGCAAGTCGCTTCGAGATACTCCAGCACTTGTTGACCCGCCGTTTTAGGCTCGGTGCTCAATGGGATCGTCAATTCGCGTTTTAGCTGACCAACACCCAGCAGAGATGCCAACATGCCACGCGCGCCCTCTCGATGCCTATCGACCTCAAACCACAACTTCAGTTGTTGCTCTTCACGGTAGGCCACCAACTCCAGTTCACGCCAACGCCCATGATACGGACCGGTGGTAGGCACAAACTCAAACTCTTGCACGAAAGGAAGTTCAAAACCATCAACCGCTTCACATTCAACCTGACGTAGACGCATTCCTTGCGCTTCTAACGCACTCAAAATGCCATCCATTAGAAGATCGGGGCGCACGGTGAGAATATCTTTATCGGTTGGGTCTTTGGCTAACGCGATATCGAGACCGGTATCAAGCCACACTTTAGAGTCACCAATGGTAATTGGCGTATTCCACGGCACATCCAGTTCCACATCAAAATCACGCGTCTCACCAGGATGAATGGTAAAGGCATAAGGCAGGTTCCACTCCGCTAATACATAGCTTTGTGGCGCACGACGTTTGTTGGTGGTTTCATGTTGCGCTTTATCCGGGTTAACCGGTACTTCTTTAATATAGCGACAACATAACTTTAATTCGATGTTGTCGATGGCTTGCTCTGTAGCTCCGCCATAGACATGAATCGTCACATTAACCTTCTGCCCCGGATAGAGCACTTCTTGTTGCAGGACTGAATCAACTTGGGCAGAACCAATACCAAAACTGGCAAGGGTTTTCTTAAAAAACGACATCAAACTCCTCCTTGATACACAACGAAGCCAAACTCTTTAAGTATACTATTTGGTGAGTTTGTCTCATAGATAGCCCAAAACTAGGCATGCGAATGAACTTCTCACACCATCGCACATTATTACCTCAGCAACCACCACCATGATCGGCTTTTCAACGATTTAGCGCACAAACTGAACCGCAAATCGATTAAAAACCCCACTTTTTATAGTGACATAGACTGCTTAAAAAGCGATCAGATATCGACCAGGCTGTTACGTAATGCTAACCTATTAGTGATATGTTGTTCATATCATAATCCCTCTTCAATCATTTGGATTGGCGTAGGCCAGAAAGAGCCAAACTTCAGTAATGAAGCTCAACTCATGATTGATTAGGCCATAACATTGGCAATGGATGTGCCTGACAGTTAGGTAATTAGATGCGCCCAACAACAGTCAGGTTTTCGCACACAAACCGTAGTGCAATGCGTCGTCGCAGTGGTTTTACCAAAGCGTTTGTCGCACCAAAACTTACGCCGACAATGACTTTGGTAGAGAAGCAAACGATTTTGGTTGCGACTCCGAACGAAGAAATTAAGGCGGCATAATGAAAAAGCGCAGACTCCTGCGCTTTTTTCTTATCTATCCTTATCTGGAGTAATATTGTCGATTGCTATCTACCACATGGATTTGTTACCTTTGACCGAAAATCATTATAAATATTGTGGAGAAAGTTAATGAATTGCCATCGCATCGAAGAATTGCTCGAACTTATTGGTCCTGAGTGGCAAAAAGACCAAGAACTTAACCTACTTCAGTTTATCGTTAAGCTAGCGAAAGAGGCTGGCTACAAGGGTGAGCTTGAAGATTTGACGGATGATGTGCTGATCTACCATCTTAAAATGCGTAACAGCGCAAAAGATGAAATGATCCCAGGTCTAAAGAAAGACCAAGAAGATGACTTTAAAACAGCGCTACTTAAAGCGCGCGGCATCATCAAATAAATCTTAACGCTCAACAAATTCAAGCAGCCTATGGCTGCTTTTTCGTATTACACGGTTAAAAAACCTGAAATTACCGTCAGTTACACCCAACCCACCGACCGAATCTAGGTTATATTACGAAAATTATTGTTAAAGGTTGATAGCGTTAAAGAAATGGATTTGTTATTAACTGTATACTTTCTCTTCTAATGATAATTAGCCCTAAAATTAAATTAGCAATGTCTCAAGTATTCAGCGCCTAGCTAACACTCTAACTCTACATCTTGTTAGGTCACGCTGAACGACTGCACCATTCAACTAGAGCGCTACATAAGAAACTGCGCCATTGAAAGCCTAGAGGAAGCGTAATGAGTCAAGATAAGATTGACGTAAAGGATGTGACGCCCAAAACTTTTAATCCCAAAACCCATAAAGGGCAAGGCGACCGCTTTAACCCCAATAACCGCATTTACGTGCGCGAGAGCAAAGGTAAGTTTCAAAAACTGCGTCGTTATGGCGGCTGGTTGTTACTGCTCCTGTTTGGTTTAGTGCCTTGGTTACCCTTTGGTGAACGCCAAGCTATCTTGCTCGATATTGGTAACCAACAATTCAATTTCTTTGGCACCACGCTTTACCCGCAAGATTTAACCCTGCTCGCAACCCTATTTGTGATTGCCGCCTTTGGGCTGTTCTTTATCACCACCTTCTTAGGGCGGGTATGGTGCGGCTATCTCTGCCCACAAACCGTCTGGACTTTTATCTATATCTGGTTTGAAGAAAAACTCGAGGGCAGTGCCAATAAACGCCGTAAGCAAGACTCCGGTAAACTCACACCTCAACTTATGTGGCGTAAAGGATTAAAACACTTTGCCTGGATTGCAGTGGCCTTAATTACCGGGCTGACCTTTGTCGGTTACTTTGTGCCGATTCGTGAATTAGTGGTGAACTTTTTTAGCTTCAACGCGGGTTTTTGGCCGGTGTTTTGGGTGCTATTTTTTGCCGCTTGTACCTATGCTAACGCCGGTTGGATGCGTTCAATTGTCTGTATCCACATGTGCCCTTATGCACGCTTCCAGTCAGCGATGTTCGATAAAGATACCTTTATCGTGGGTTACGATACCAAGCGAGGTGAAAGCCGCGGACCTCGTTCACGCAAAGCCGATCCGAAAGCTCTGGGACTCGGTGATTGTATCGACTGTAACTTGTGTGTTCAGGTATGTCCGACCGGTATCGACATTCGTGACGGACTGCAATATGAATGCATCAACTGTGGTGCGTGTATTGATGCCTGTGACCAAACCATGGATCGCATGGGATATGAGAAAGGTCTAATTAACTACACCACCGAACATCGCCTATCAGGACATAAAACTAAGGTGATGCGTCCAAAACTACTGGGTTATGGCGCGGTATTACTGGTGATTATCGGTCTGTTCTTTGCTCAAATTGCCACGGTTGAACCCGTTGGCATGAACGTTCTGCGCGATCGCAACCAGCTCTATCGTGAAAATGGTGCTGGCGAAATTGAAAACACCTATACCTTAAAAATCATCAACAAAACCCAGCAAGCTCAGCAATATAAACTCAGTGTAACCGGCTTAGATGATGTCTCTTGGTATGGCAAACAGACCATTCAAGTCGCACCTGGTGAAGTACTGACTCTGCCAATGAGCTTGGGAGTCAACCCTGAAAATCTCAACTCTCCTGTTTCGACAATTCAGTTTATACTGTCTGACAGTGAACAGTTTACCGTGACGGTAGAAAGTAGGTTCCTCAAGAACTTATAAGCCGACTTAACCCAATAAGGATACGGAAAGGGCTCAGTAATGAGCCCTTTATTTCTATGTCAGAAACAGCATTTAACTTTGAAGCGCTCACCCCTGATTTCATGTGGTACGCCCTCGAAAGTATCGGCGTGCGCGCAGAATCCGGCTTTCTTGCCCTCAACAGTTACGAAAACCGCGTGTATCAATTTACCGACGAAGAGCGTGTGCGTTATGTGGTGAAGTTCTACCGTCCTGAACGTTGGACGCGTGAACAGATCCAAGAAGAACACGATTTCACCTTGGAGTTGATTGACTCTGAAATTCCAGTTGCGCCGCCATGCAAAATTAATGGCCACACACTGCATGAATATCAGGGTTACCTTTTTGCTCTATTTGCCAGCGTCGGTGGTCGTCAATTTGAAGTCGATAACCTAGAGCAGCTTGAAGGGGTTGGTCGTTTCTTAGGTCGTATCCATAAAGTCGGCGCACGTCAGCCTTTTATTCATCGACCAACCATCAGCTTGCAAGAATATCTCTACCAACCACGAGAGATCTTACAGCAATCGCCTTTTATTCCGATGCACCTTGAGAACGCCTTCTTCAACGACTTAGATATGTTAATTGGTCAATTGGAGCAACATTGGCAACAACCAAGTCAGATCTTGCGCTTACATGGCGACTGCCACCCAGGCAATATTCTCTGGCGTGATGGTCCTATGTTTGTCGACTTAGATGACTCACGCAATGGTCCTGCGGTGCAAGATCTGTGGATGCTACTCAATGGTGAGCGCGCGGATAAATTGATGCAGCTCGACATTATTCTTGAGGCATACCAAGAATTTAGTGACTTCAACATGAGTGAATTGAAACTAATTGAGCCTTTGCGCGGTCTACGTATGGTGCACTATATGGCATGGTTAGCAAAAAGATGGCAGGATCCAGCCTTCCCAATTGCCTTTCCTTGGTTTGATGATCCAAAGTATTGGGAAAGTCAGGTGTTGGCGTTCAAGGAACAAATTTCAGTGCTCAACGAGCCACCACTATCACTGATGCCACAATGGTAAAATAAGCAAATACATGGAGAACATAATGAAAAAGCTGTTTGCACTATTTACAACTTTAATACTGAGCTTCTCAGTTCAGGCAGCTAAGTTTACCGAGGGAGAGTACTACAAAGTGCTAGACCTTGAGCCAGCGAAAAAGCCAGTGGTGACTGAATTTTTCTCATTCTACTGCCCACACTGTAATACCTTTGATCCAATCATTCGCCAGTTGAAAGCGCAACTTCCTGAAGGCGTAAAACTGCAAAAGAACCACGTATCATTTATGGGTGGTGCAATGGGTCTGCCAATGAGTAAAGCTTTCGCGACGATGATCGTGCTGAAAGTGGAAGACAAAATGGCACCAATCATGTTTAACCGCATCCACAACATGCGTAAAGCACCGAAAAATGAAGCTGAAATTCGTCAAATCTTCCTTGATGAAGGTATCGATGCGAAGAAATTCGATGCAGCTTACAATGGTTTCGCTGTAGATTCGATGGTGCGTCGAATGGACAAACAGTTCAATGACAGCGGTCTTGCGGGTGTTCCAGCGGTTATCGTCAACAACAAGTACCTAGTAGAAGCGGGCTCAATCACCAGCATCGACGAGTACTTCGCGCTAGTTAACTACCTACTAACGCTAAAATAAGTGACGAAAAAGGAGCTACGGCTCCTTTTTTAATCCCACGGGTAATTCACTTTGCTCACCTGACGGCTGGGATTGTGGCGACGCCGACCGGTAGATACTATCTAGCTTGGCATCTTTACGCTGCCACACCTCTCCCAACCAAAGCTGAAACTGGCGTTTGTACTTCTTATCGTTAAAGTAATCACCGCTAACCTGCTCATCAATCGGCAGCAGCTCCACATCAACCACAATCCGCTTCATTCGCCCCATCAGCATATCTTTAAACGGCTGCTCAGTATTATCAGGATAAGCCAACGTTACATCGATAATCTGATCAAACTGCTCTCCCATTGCTGCCAACGTGTAGGCAATACCGCCTGATTTCGGTTGCAATAGATGCTGATAGCCGGCTTTGCTCTTGGCGTGTTTCTGATCAGTAAAGCGAGTACCCTCAACGTAGTTCACTACTGTAGTAGGAATATGTTTGAATTTGGCGCAAGAACGGCGCGTGGTGTGCAAGTCCTGACCGCGCTTTTCTGGATTACGCAGTAGATATTCACGTGAGTAGCGGCGCATAAATGGCATATCCAACGCCCAGCATGCCATACCGATGAAAGGCACGTAGAGCAACTGCTGCTTAAGAAAGAATTTCGGCATTGGAATGCTGTCTTTAAAGACATAGCACAGCACCACGATATCGGTCCAACTGCGGTGATTGGAAAACATCAAATACCACGCGTCCTGGCTTAAACCCTTTACGCCTTTGATATCCCACTCGACATCATTTGTTGCTCGCAAGATCACACCATTGATGGTCGCCCATAACCACATCACTCGATTTGCACTATAGGTTATCCAACGTCTGAAGGTTTTTATTGGCACTATCAACTTAAATATCGCGAGCAAACAAATAATTAGCGACATCACAGCAGAATTGATAATGACCAGCGATACATTGATGAAAAATAATAGATACGCCAACATAATAAATCAGGTTAAAATTCGCACCGAATAAAAAACGATATGCAATTATACAAACCCAACCAAAGTTTGAAACATCTAGCCGATTGGTCAGATTTGTTATTTTGATGACTAAGATGTTTTCTGCTCAACTGAAATTCACGTTGAAGTGGGTCTATTGCAAAGATAATCGAGGAATCATGAACGTAAAATATTCTCTAGTGGCATTAGCACTAATGAGTGGCTCTGCTTGGGCTCAACTTGCTGAAACAGCGGGCTTCGCGGGTGAAGTATCAATCAGCACAGGTTTCTACTCGGTTGAGTCAAACCTAAATACCCATGACGACAACAAAGACCTAAAAGATCCAACATTAAGTCAAACCAATGATGCGGTAAGTGGCGGTCTACTGCTACCACTAGGTAACCTGTCTTACACTTTCGGTAATAACCTAAACCAACAGTTTTACATGGGTACCTCACGTGAAGATATCGCCACCGGTACACTTGCGTTCGAGATGGGTTACAAATACCAACTGGCGTCAGGCATGATCATCGATGCGTCGATTCTGCCAACCATTATGTCCGGTGAAGTATGGGCTGACCCATACCAAGCGACAGATCGCCAAACCACTGATGAAGATGGCAACGCATATCGCCTAAAAGTAGAGAATATTGCAGGCAGTAAGTTCTCTGTGGATATGGCTTACGCAACCAAAGACGTTGAAAACGACACGCTAGGCGCAACGTATTCAAGCCTACGTCGCGATGCTGACTCATTCTTCTTCAAGACTGACTACAAATACATGGTTGACCAAACCACGATGCTTAAACCACGCCTATCATTCATCAAATCAGATGCAGATGGCGATGCCAACTCGTTTAAAGGCTACGGTGTGGAACTGAGCTACTTCAAGTTCCTAGGTCGTCACCAATTTGCATTAACGGCTGGTTTTGACACGCGCGATTACGATGCGAATAACCCAGTATTTAACCAAACTCGTGAAGACGATGAAATGAGCCTATTCGCGGCGTACGAATACGCTAACGTGATGGATTGGCAAGATTGGTCATTCATCTCATTTGCTGGCTTTAACAGCTCAGATTCAAACATCGATTTCTACGATAAGAATGAGCTGATCATGTCTGTGGGTATGAACTACCAGTTCTAATCTGCGCAGCTAACTAATCTGCATAGCTAAGACCCACCTTTTGGTGGGTCTTTTATTTATTATCACGCCGCTAAACCGCTTGGGCATGAAGATGTTTCAACAAGCGATCCATCGCACGATAACCTAAAGCTTCGGCAAGGTGTTGGCGAGCAATATGCTCTTCACCAGCCAAGTCAGCAATGGTGCGCGCGACTTTAATGATGCGATGATAAGCTCGAACCGATAGACCTAGTCGATGCAGGGCTTGCTCTAAAAACTGCGCATCACTTTTCTCTAAACGGCAATCTCGCTCAATCTCTCGACTCGCCAGCAGCGCATTCGCTTTACCACCACGCGCAAACATCACCTCACGCGCCTGCAACACGCGCCGCTTAACTTCTGACGTTGTTTCGCCTCGCTCACCACCTGCCGCCAATGTCCCTTTGGGCAAGGCAGGGATTTCAATCGACATATCAAAGCGATCAAGCAACGGTCCAGAAAGACGGCTCAGATATCGCAGCGCCGCTTGGCTATTACCTTGCGGTTTACTGGCATCATAATGACCCGAAGGGCTGGGATTAAGCGCCCCGACTAATTGGAAACGGGCGGGAAAACGGGTTTTACCCTGCGCACGCGAGATAATGATCTCACCTGACTCAAGCGGCTCACGCAGTGCATCCAGCACTTTACGTTCAAACTCAGGCATCTCGTCAAGAAACAGCAAGCCATTGTGGGCTAGAGAGATCTCACCCGGTCTCGGTACTGAGCCGCCGCCCACCAGCGCCGCCATTGAGCTGGAATGATGCGGAGCGCGAAATGGTCGCTGCTTCCAGTTGTATTGATTAATTTCTTGTTGAGTCAATGACGCGACCGAGGCTGACTCCATCGCCTCTTGATTGGACATCTCAGGCAATAGATCACTTAACCGAGAAGCCAGCATGGTTTTCCCGGTACCGGGAGGACCAAGAAACAACAAATTATGATGACCTGCCGCCGCGATTTCTAACGCACGCTTACCCTGCTGCTGACCGATAATATCTTGCAAATCGCGAGTTAAACTTGGCATTTCGACCGATGCTGGCGTTTGGTGCAGTGCCAGCTTTTGCTGACCACAGAGATCTGCGCACACCTCGAGGAGGCTTTGTGCTGATTTATGTATCTCTTTCCCCACTAGTGCCGCTTGGTCGCCATTGGCGTGCGGTACCACTAAGCTCCGCCCGTGATTTTGCACCGTTAAGGCCGCAGGCAACACACCTTTGACCGCCCGAAGTTCGCCTGACAGCGCCAGTTCTCCGACAAACTCTTGGTTTTTGAGTGCTTGTAACGGAATTTGCTGTGAAGCCGCCAAAATACCCAGTGCTATTGGCAAATCAAACCGACCGCCCTCTTTGGGTAGATCCGCCGGCGCTAAATTTACCGTGATACGTTTGGCAGGGAATTCAAAGCGCGAATTGAGGATCGCACTGCGTACCCGATCGCGAGATTCTTTCACCGTGGTTTCCGGCAAGCCGACCAAAGCAAACCCCGGCATACCGTTACTGATGTGCACTTCCACCGTCACCAGCGGGGCTTCAACCCCCACCGATGCTCGGCTATAAACCACCGCTAATCCCATACTTTTCCTTATTCACTCAGCTAATTAAATCGCTTATTTTTATAGCGCCATTGTTATATAGCGTGGTGAGTTGCTGAGAGAATGTGAAAAAAGAATGAGTTTTTGCTTGTCAATTAACGGAAATATGTGATACCACTAGTGGTGCAAATTTAGACGTATCATATTACGCAAACACAACCGAAAAGAATTAATAATGAACTTGAACGCCCGCTTACATTCTCTGATCGCCCTGATTATCGTGGTCATTATCGGATCGCGCGGGGTCTAGTGGGCGAAACAAAGCCAAGAATTAGATAAACCCCCGCACTGAAAGGTCCGGGGGTTTTTTTACAATTATTTCGAATATTTTTTATGCAGTGCAGATAACAATTTAAAAACTAACAAGTACTTAGCTCGTAGGATTTCGAGCAGGTAGTGACAGGAAGAATGGGAGCGCACATGAAGTGCAACAATCACAAGGAATGCTACTCACGTAGCGAAGGAGGCGGACAATGACAGGTGCACAATTAGTCGTTGCCGCATTACAGCAGCAAGGCATCAAAACGGTATTTGGCTACCCTGGTGGCGCCATTATGCCAATCTACGATGCGCTCTATGACGGTGGTGTTGAACACATCTTATGTCGTCATGAGCAAGGCGCAGCAATGGCTGCAATTGGTATGGCACGCTCAACCCAAGAAGTCGCAGTGTGTATGGCGACATCCGGTCCGGGTGCCACCAACCTCGTGACGGGTCTGGCAGATGCGTTTATGGATTCCATACCACTTGTTGCCATCACCGGTCAGGTGGCCAGCTCACACATAGGGACTGACGCATTCCAAGAGATGGATGTGATTGGTATGTCCCTTTCATGTACTAAACACAGCTACTTAGTCACCGATATTAACGATCTTGCCCCCACTCTTGCAGAAGCGTTTGAAGTGGCAAAAACAGGGCGTCCCGGTCCGGTTATTGTTGATATCGCCAAAGACGTGCAACTGGCTCAAGCGCCAGTGACCGATTTACCCGCTTTTACGCCACCTGCGATGCCAGTCGCTAGCGCTGATGCCATTGCCAAAGCGCAAACCCTACTCTCACAAAGCTCTCGTCCTGTCTTGTATGTCGGTGGCGGTGTACAGCTAGGTAATGCGACTGAGTCGGTGCGTGAATTCTTGCGCCTCAATCCAATGCCGACAGTGAGCACCTTAAAAGGTTTGGGTACAATCGAGCGTCATGACCCACACTATCTTGGCATGCTCGGCATGCATGGCACCAAAGCGGCCAACTTAGTGGTTCAAGAGTGTGACTTGTTGATTGCGGTCGGTGCGCGTTTTGATGACCGAGTAACTGGCAAGTTAGATACCTTCGCACCAAGTGCCAAAATTATCCATATAGATATCGATGCCGCAGAAATCCATAAGCTGCGTCACGCACATGCGCCTCTGCGTGGTGAAATCAACACAGTTTTGCCGCAATTAGAGCTCACTCAAGATATCACACCGTGGGTAAAACACAGCAAAAGCCTACGTAGCGGTTTTAAATGGCGCTATGACCACCCTGGTGAGCTGATTTTTGCTCCCGGTTTACTTAAGCAATTGTCTGATTTGATGCCTGACAGCTCGATTGTGTCAACCGATGTCGGCCAACACCAAATGTGGGCAGCGCAGCACATTCAGCCCCGTGAACCACAAAACTTCATCACTTCAGCCGGTCTCGGCACTATGGGTTTTGGTCTACCAGCCGCGATGGGTGCAGCCGTCGCACGCCCTGATGATCAGTCGATCCTAATCACTGGTGATGGTTCATTTATGATGAATGTACAAGAGCTTGGCACACTTAAGCGTCGTCAGATCCCAGTCAAAATCGTACTACTCAACAACCAACGCTTAGGCATGGTGCGTCAGTGGCAATCTCTGTTTTTCGATGGGCGCCACAGTGAAACCATTTTGGATGATAACCCTGACTTTATCACGCTAGCTAAAGCGTTCGATATCCCGGGTAAAACCATCACCACCAAACAAGAAGTTGAACCGGCTCTAAAAGAGATGTTGGCAAGCAAAACTTCTTACCTGCTTCATGTCTTAATTGATGAAGAAGAGAATGTATGGCCACTCGTTCCACCGGGTGCGTCGAACAGTGACATGCTGGAGAACACCTAACATGGAAAGATACTTACTCGATATTAAAGCGGACGATAAGCCAGTTTTACTAGAGCGTGTTCTGCGTGTGGTTCGCCATCGTGGCTTCATCATCAAACAAGTCGCGGCGACGCAAAATCATGAAAGCCATGTCGCGAGTGTCGAAATCATTGTAGATAGCGATCGTCCTATCTCATTTATCACTAATCAAATTGAAAAACTCTGGGATGTTCGCACTGTTGACGTCACACAAATCGCCCGTGATGAACTACCAAATAACAACCTACAACAAAAAATCTGTGCATAAGGAAGGCAAGCAATGGCTACAAGAACAGCAGACTATATTTGGTTTAACGGTGAAATGGTTCCTTGGGCTGAGGCGAACGTTCACGTCCTCACTCACGCAATGCATTACGGTACTTCCGTATTTGAAGGTGTACGTTGTTACAACACGCCGAAAGGTCCTATCGTCTTTCGTCACCGCGAGCACGCACAGCGCCTAAAAGACTCAGCAAAAATCTACCGTTTCCCGATCCCATATACGGTAGAACAGATCATGGAAGCGACGCGTGAAACGCTCCGTCAAAACAAGCTCGATAATGCTTATATCCGTCCACTGGGCTTTGTTGGCAACGTCGGTCTTGGTGTTTGCCCACCAGCTGGGACGGAAATGGAGCTGATCATTGCTGCTTTCCCTTGGGGTTCATACCTAGGTGAAGAAGCGCTAGAAAATGGCGTGGCTGCGATGATTTCCAGCTGGAACCGCTCGGCACCAAACACCATTCCTACCGCCGCTAAAGCGGGCGGTAACTACCTATCCTCACTATTAGTTGGTGGTGAAGCACGTCGTCATGGTTATGCCGAAGGTATTGCCCTTAGCGTGGATGGTTACCTTTCTGAAGGTGCGGGCGAAAACATCTTTGTCGTCAAAGATGGTGTGCTGTCTACGCCGCCAGCAACCAGTGCAATTCTGCCGGGCATCACTCGTGACTCCATCATGACGCTGGCGCGTGAAATGGGCTACGAAGTGCGTGAAAACAACATCGCTCGTGAAGCGCTCTACCTTGCCGATGAGATCTTTATGACCGGTACTGCCGCAGAAGTTGTGCCTGTTAGCTCTGTGGACCAAATTGAAATTGGCAGCGGTAAACGCGGTCCAATCACCAAACAAATTCAAGAAGCATACTTTGGCCTATTTAATGGCACCACCGAAGATAAATGGGGATGGCTTGATTACGTCTACCCGCAAGATGCAGCCAAGTAGTAGAGGAAAAGGATATGCCTAAATACCGTTCAGCCACCACCACCCACGGAAGAAATATGGCTGGCGCACGCGCACTTTGGCGTGCAACTGGGGTAAAAGAAGAAGATTTTGGTAAACCGATCATCGCCGTGGTGAACTCATTTACCCAATTTGTACCGGGTCATGTCCATCTAAAAGACATGGGACAGTTAGTTGCCGGTGAAATTGAAAAAGCGGGCGGTATCGCGAAAGAGTTCAATACCATCGCGGTTGATGATGGTATCGCAATGGGTCACGGAGGCATGCTTTATTCACTGCCATCGCGCGAGCTGATTGCTGATTCGGTCGAGTATATGGTTAACGCTCACTGTGCGGATGCCATGGTGTGTATCTCCAACTGTGACAAAATCACCCCCGGGATGCTAATGGCATCAATGCGCCTCAATATTCCGGTGATTTTTGTTTCTGGTGGTCCAATGGAAGCGGGTAAAACCAAGCTTTCTGATCAAATCATCAAACTCGATTTGGTTGATGCCATGATTCAAGGTGCCGATCCAACCGTCTCTGATGAGCAAAGTGAACAAATTGAACGCTCAGCGTGCCCGACTTGTGGCTCGTGCTCGGGGATGTTTACCGCCAACTCGATGAACTGTCTAACCGAGGCGCTTGGTTTGTCTCAACCGGGCAATGGCTCAATGCTGGCCACTCACGCCGATCGTGAGCAGCTGTTTATCAATGCAGGTAAACGCATTGTTGAATTGACTCGTCGTTACTATGAGCAAGACGATGTCAGTGCCTTGCCGCGCACCATTGCCGATCGCGCTGCGTTTAAAAATGCAATGGCGCTTGATATTGCTATGGGCGGTTCAAGTAATACGGTGCTGCACTTACTCGCGGCGGCACAAGAAGGCGAGATTGACTTTGATATGGGCGATATCGATCAGATGTCTCGTCGCGTTCCGCATTTATGTAAAGTGGCGCCGTCCACCCAGAAATACCACATGGAAGATGTCCACCGCGCTGGTGGGGTGATGGCGATTTTAGGCGAACTCGACCGTGCTGGTCTGCTCAACACTGAAGCGCGTACTGTGCTCGGTCTTAGCCTAAAAGAACAATTAGCCCAATACGACATCATGCAAACCGAAGATGAAGCAGTACTAAAATTCTTTCGTGCTGGTCCTGCGGGCATCCGCACCACCCAAGCCTTCTCACAAGATTGCCGTTGGGATCGCCTTGATGATGACCGAGTCGATGGTTGTATCCGCACTAAAGAAAACGCCTTTAGCCCAGAAGGTGGTCTGGCGGTGCTATCTGGCAATATTGCCGTGGATGGTTGTATTGTAAAAACCGCTGGTGTGGATGAAGAAAACCTCAAATTCCAAGGTCCTGCGATTGTATTTGAAAGCCAAGATACCGCGGTTGATGGCATCTTAGGCGGCAAAGTGAAAGCCGGTGAAGTGGTGGTGATCCGCTACGAAGGACCGAAAGGTGGTCCGGGCATGCAAGAGATGCTCTATCCAACCACTTACCTTAAGTCGATGGGATTGGGCAAATCGTGTGCATTGCTGACCGATGGACGCTTCTCTGGTGGTACTTCTGGTCTATCAATTGGACACGCGTCACCAGAAGCAGCCAGTGGTGGCACTATTGGTCTAGTACGTGATGGCGACATCATTACCATCGATATCCCTAGCCGCTCCATCACACTTGATGTGCCAGAAGCGGAGCTGAATGCCCGTAGAGCTAAGCAAGATGAACTCGGCTGGAAACCAGTCGATCGTCAGCGCGAGGTTTCTTTTGCCCTTAAAGCGTATGCCAGCATGGCGACCAGTGCCGACAAAGGTGCAGTGCGCGACAAGAGTAAACTTGAGGGGTAATACCATGAGTGACACCTCTGTCGAACATAAACAATCTGGCGCAGACTACCTGCGCCAAATCCTACGCGCGCCGGTGTACGAAGTGGCGATCGTCACGCCACTGCAAGCAATGCCAAGGCTCTCAGCTCGCATCGGCAACCAAGTACAACTTAAGAGAGAAGACCGCCAACCGGTGCACTCATTTAAGTTGCGCGGGGCTTACAATATGGTTTCAAGCCTCAGTGACGGGCAAAAAGCCGCGGGCGTGATTGCTGCATCCGCAGGTAATCATGCGCAGGGCATGGCACTGTCCGGTACCAAGCTAGGCATCAAAACCACAATTGTGATGCCGAAAACCACGCCAGACATCAAAGTCGAAGCGGTACGCGGGTTTGGTGGCAATGTGGTGCTGCATGGTAACAACTTTGATGAAGCCAAAGCAGAAGCTGAGCGTCTATCGGTCGAATATGGCTACACCTTTGTACCACCTTTCGATCATCCTTTGGTGATCGCCGGGCAAGGCACGATTGGTATGGAGATGCTGCAGCAAAATGGTCATCTCGATTACATTTTCGTTCCAGTTGGCGGCGGCGGTTTAGCCGCTGGTGTGGCGGTACTGGTAAAACAGTTGATGCCAGAGATCAAAGTCATCGCGGTTGAGCCTGAAGATTCCGCCTGCTTGAAAGCTGCACTAGATGCCGGTGAACCAGTCGTGATTGACCAAGTCAGCATGTTTGCAGATGGTGTCGCCGTTAAACGCATCGGTGAAGAGACCTTCCGCCTATGTGACAAATACCTTGACGGTCATATTACCGTCTCCAGCGATGAGATCTGTTCAGCGGTCAAAGACATCTTTGAAGATACCCGAGCGATTGCCGAACCCTCTGGTGCATTAGCGCTCGCAGGGTTAAAGAAATTTACCGAGCAACACCAACTGCGTGGCAAACAACTGGGTACGGTGTTATCAGGTGCGAATACCAACTTCCATGGCTTACGCTACGTCTCTGAACGTTGTGAATTAGGTGAAAAACGCGAAGGTTTGCTGGCGGTGACGATCCCAGAACGTCAAGGTGCCTTCTTTGAGTTCTGTAATCTGATTGGCGGTCGCGCGGTGACTGAGTTTAACTACCGTTACAACGATGATGCCCTCGCCAATATCTTTGTTGGTGTGCGTCTCAATGGTGGGCAAGAAGAGTTGGAGCACATCATCCAAGATCTGCGTGCAGGAGGCTACCCTGTGGTCGATCTCTCCGATGATGAAATGGCAAAACTGCACGTGCGCTATATGATTGGGGGCAAACCTTCTAAACCACTGCAAGAGCGTTTGTACAGTTTCGAGTTTCCAGAATACCCAGGGGCGCTACTGAAATTCTTAAGCACGCTTGGCACGCATTGGAATATTAGCCTGTTCAACTACCGCAACCATGGCGCTGACTATGGGCGCGTACTGTGTGGCTTTGAGCTAGCAGATAGCGATTTAACCCGTTTCTCTGCCCATCTGCGCGAACTCGGCTACCAATGCAAAGATGAAACCGATAACCCGTCTTATCAGTTCTTCCTATCCTCTCCACGCTAACACAAGCGCCCTAAGCGTATGCTGTATTGAGCAAGCTCTTAGTTTTAACATTAAAGCCAGTCATCAGACTGGCTTTGTTCTATGGTTAAAATATTGATTCTTTGGCATTAATGCATTTAATACATAATATAAATGCTAAAGTTTCATTTTTGTCATAGCTCTAACCCGACTACACTGTGTGGGTAGAATTTAGAACAGTTTATTTGCTGCACTATTCATTTGCTGCATCATGCGGAGATCCCTATGTTTAACGCTCTAATCCTAAATCAAGAAGACAAACGCACTATCGCTTCAATCGAACAAATCGACGAAGCACAATTACCGGAAGGTAACGTTCTAATCGAAGTTGATTACTCATCTCTGAACTACAAAGATGGTTTGGCGATCACTGGTAAAGGCAAAATCATTCGTAACTTCCCAATGGTTCCTGGTATCGACCTTGCAGGTAAAGTAGTGAGTTCTGAAGACGCTCGTTACCAAGCAGGTGACGAAGTGGTTCTTACAGGTTGGGGCGTGGGTGAAAACCACTGGGGCGGCATGGCGCAACGCGCGCGTCTAAATGCAGACTGGTTGGTACCTCTACCAAAAGGTTTCGACGGCAAAAAAGCAATGATGGTGGGCACAGCTGGCTTTACTGCCATGCTATGTGTACAAGCTCTACTTGATGCGGGCATCAAACCAGAAGCTGGTGAAATCCTAGTTACTGGCGCAAGTGGTGGCGTAGGTTCAGTAGCCGTAACGCTACTTTCTCAACTAGGCTACAAAGTGGCAGCGGTTACAGGTCGTGTCGAGCAAAACGGTCCACTGCTAGAAAAACTAGGTGCTAGCCGTATCATCGACCGCGTTGAGTTTGAAGAGCCAGCTCGTCCACTTGAAAAACAAGTTTGGGCAGGTGCTGTGGATACCGTAGGTAGCAAAGTGCTAGCAAAAGTACTGGCACAAATGGATTACAACAGCGCTGTAGCAGCGTGTGGTCTAGCGGGTGGTTTCGACCTACCTACGACCGTGATGCCATTTATCTTACGTAACGTACGTCTACAAGGTGTGGACTCAGTAAGCTGCCCAACTGAAAAACGTATCGCAGCTTGGGAAAAACTGGTTGAGCTACTACCTGACAGCTACTTCGAGCAAGCATGTACTGAGGCAACGCTAGAAGAAGCACCAAAATACGCAGAAGACATCACTAACGGTCAAGTAACGGGTCGCGTGGTGATCAAGCTATAACGCTTAGCTAAAATGATGAAGAGCCAGCAATGCTGGCTCTTTTTGTATCGCTTCAATAACTGCGGCAACGTCGACTAGAAAGCAGACAATTAATCCAAACCCATATCTTCAATCCGCTTGGCAATCAAACGGCTACACTCTTCACGTAACACGCCACGTATCCACTCTTGTGCTGGAGAGTGCTCACAACGTGGATGCCAAATCAGCGAGTAGTCAAAGGGCGTAAAGTGAAATGGTAGTGGTTTGACGACTAAGTCATAACGCTCAGAAACCAAATAGGCTAAATCAGCCGGAACAGTAATAATCAACGGCATGGTATCGACAATCGCCAGCGCCGCTTCTAAGTGATACGCTCTTAGCACCATTCTGCGCTGCGGCAAATCGACTAGAGCTTGCTCAATCAGCGCCTTAACGCCATCACTGACTGCAATCATCGCATGTGGATAAGAGAGGTAATCATCGAGACTCATCTCTTTATCTGCCAACGGGTGATGTTTAGACAGCAGACAAAATACTCCAACTCGACCAATCACTTCACTGCGCAGAGGCTCAACCGCTCCAATCGGACGACAGATCGCGAGATCCGCACCCTCATAAGTCAACTGATCAGCCAAGCGGTCGTGATGCAGAGGAATAAAATTCAACGATACCAACGGCGCTTCTTGGTAAAGCCTGGGAATAGCGAACGGCAAGATAGTCTGCATCGCGTAGTCAGTGGTCGCAATAGTGAAGGTTTGCTCACAGCTATGTGGATCAAATTCAGCTGGTGCCAACAATTGGCGCAGCGACTCCAACGGAACACCCAATTGCGCATCGATCTCCAATGCCTTCTCTGTCGGGATTAAATGCTGCCCCTGACGGGTGAAAAGCGGGTCATTTAACAAACTTCTCAAACGCCCGAGCACTCGACTCATCGCCGACTGACTTAAATTCAGGCGCGTCGCCGCTTTACTCACACTGCACTCTTCAATCAAGACACGCAGTGCCACTAATAAATTTAAATCGCGGCGGTAAATCTCTTCTAATTCCACGGATGGCTTCCAAAGGCTAACAATGGCATAAGTGTACTATATCCCAAGCCCAAGGTACGGGATTTGCACCGATTTTACTCAATCGGGCACGGTTAGCGCGTGGTGATAAATGCCGAATGACAGGCAAAAAAATCCCGCCTTTCGGCGGGGAAGCCCAAGAAAACTGGGGATAGTGTCGGAATGTGTTTGGAAGATGTCTCTTTCAACATACATTGGTCGGTTTGTACTCTCTCAAGAGTTAAGCCTCTAGCACTTCTCAGTTCAAATCCCTACAATGAGAACCAAGTTGTACCGCTAGTGGTCTTTTTCCTCTTGTTGACCTGAGCTAAGGTCCAAGAGTACCCAACAAAAGCTTCTCGCTATCAATTCAAGCAGGTCGGTCAAACTGGCGTTGAATTGGTGTTGAAATGTTTTTGTTACCAACTTGTTAATTAAATTAAAACAAAATGATCATTTTGCCAAGTGATTATTGAATATTTTTTCTCCACTAGTATTATCAGTCGCCTAAAAAGGCAATGAAGTGATGACCATGACATTCAATCCAGAACAGGCTACACATACGTTGGAAGCAGAAGGACTACGCTGTCCAGAGCCAGTAATGATGGTCAGGAAGACAATTCGTAATATGCAGGATGGCGATATACTGCTAGTCAAAGCAGACGACCCATCAACAACTCGTGATATCCCAAGCTTTTGTCGCTTTATGGATCATCAACTGATTGGCGCTCAAACAGAAGAGCTACCGTATCAGTATCTGATTAAGAAAGGGTTAAGCTAAGATGACGTTGCTGACATGCAACTAAAATCTTTTGAGCAGAATGGAAAACGGCAGCCTTAGGCTGCCGTTTTGTTTATTCATCGTATTCGAGGGTTCGCACTTCCGATTGAAGCTTGCGGATTTGCTGTTGCATTGAACGCATCTCTTCATGCATAGGTATAATATGCGCTACACGAATCCACGCCTCAACGGTCAAGCCCGCGAGAATAATCGCACCAGCAACCATAGGTAGCCACATATCCGTCAGCATCATACCTAATAGGGTTAACGCTAACCCAAAGGTGAACAGATAGCTTTGACTCTTCGGGGACATCCCCATATAACGTGTCAACATACTCTTGCCCTCCACCACTAATGGTTAAGATTAAAGTAGCATGACAAACATGACACTTATATGTCACGGGTCACGCTATACGCCGATTTTTACTGGAGTTTGAACTAACTCAACTTCTGTGACGGATTGAAAATACCTTCGATTATGTCATCTATCGATTTTCATTCTGCCGATAATAAAAAAGGCTCTAATCACAAGATTAGAGCCTTTAACGCATTAGGCAAATTTAGCTGCGAGGCTTAAGATCCAGCACGTGTAGTAGACGCTCAGGCGTACCTTCCCAAATCATTGGACGACCCTTTGGATTGTCTTTGGTCCACCAGCCCGTAAAGCGCTTGGTGTTGTATTGGTAGAAGTTAGGACCAGACAACACCGGCACCGTGACTTGGTTCTCAGCGATGATCTTCTGAATCTTATGCGCTATCTTCAACTGTTCTTGGTTATCGGCTGTTTTATAGAAACTATCCAATAACTTATCTAGCTCAGCATTCTTCCAATGGTGCATCGCAAAACGCGGCATACCTTCAGAAGCTTGGAGGCGAGAGTGATAACCACTGTCCCAATATTTATGTGGTGTTGGACCATGGAAGTAGTTGGTGTAAGCAATATCGTAATCCGCACTGATCATACCGTTGTTGTAGATCGAGAAATCCGGCGTGCGCGCTTTGGCATTGATGCCCACTTCTGCAAGCTGCTCAACCGCAAGCATGACCGTATTGTTAAAGTCCGTCCAACCTTGCGGTGATTGGATTGCTAACTCAAACGGTTGCCCCGATGGGGACTCGACAAAACCATCACCATTGGTGTCTTTATAGCCTGCTTTAGCTAACAAGGCTTTCGCATTGTCTGGCGAGTAGGTCATAAATGGTTTGTACTTCTCATGCACTTCTTTGTCTGACCAAGTTTCAAATGCGTAACCCAAACCTGATGCAAAGTCGTTCAATACCGCGTTGCCATAGTTAGCAATATCGATCAGCGTTTGGCGATCCAGTGCCATTGAGAAAGCGCGGCGGAAATCGACATCGGTCAGAACTTCATGTTTTACTTTGTCTTTCGATGCGTAGTTAAACACAAATGCTTGCGTCCCTGCTGGCGGGAACCAGTAGCCGTGATCTTTTGACGCACCGAGGAAGGTCGCATCGATGTCCGGTACAAAGGAGCCAGCCCAATCGATACGCGAGTTAATTAGCTCACCTAATACTTGGTCGTTGTGGTTCATTTGCGGGATACGCAGACAATCGACGTCTAACTCAGCATTATCCCAGTAATTCGGGTTGCGACATTGCAGGAACAACGTTGAGGTGAACTGCGGCAGCTCGGTAAATGGACCAGTACCGACAGGATTTGGGTTCATAAATGCCGCTGGGTCTTCGACGGTTTTCCATTGGTGCTCAGGTACAATCGGCACTTGGACAATTTCGTAACTGATGTTGGTATTCACCTCATTAAGGTGGAAGCGAACTTTGTACTGACCTAACTTCTCTACCGACTTCAACTTACTGTTAATACCGCGATCATCAATATTTGGGTGCTTCTCAACCAAGTTAAAGGTAAAAATCACATCATCGGCATCGAAAGTCTCGCCATCGGACCATTTCACCCCTTCACGCAGGTCAAAAGTGATGCTGAGTAGATCGTTACTCATCTCATAGTTGGTCGCCAAACGGAAATTAGGCGTATTGCCTTTCAGTTCATTAAAGATAACCAAAGGCTCAAAAATAAAGTCACGAGCGGTGTGCAAACGTGAGACTGCATAAGGGTTGAAGTTGCGGATCAAAGACGCATTATGGTTAGGAATAATGGTGACTTGCGACATATTATCCACATCAGCTGCGACTGCGGTATGAGCAGACAGAGTCAATGCAGAAGCGATCACTGCAGAAAGTAGGGTTGTTTTCATGACGTTACCTTAACTATAGACACGAACACAAAATAACCAGTTAACTATCCGGCAGCAACTTCACTAAAAGACAACGAAAAACAGTTAGTTACTCTATTGTTAACAACCAATGTAAGTTTGATATTGCAGCAACGTAGCTTTGCCACGCCTCACCACAACAACCTCGATATGAGTCGAAAATAAACCAACAGAATGTTGGAAAATTACCACAAGCAAGTCGTCTTTAAGCTCAAATGATAAGAAACTAGAAATGCGAGTCGATTAAAAATTTCGCTCAACTCGCATCACCAAGCCAGCGTGCGCTAAAAGAACGCAGCCGCGATCGCTAACCCTAAGAACAACAAAGCTGAAATCTTACGAATAAGCGCCAACGGCAATTTATCCGCTGACATCTTACCCATCAAAACCACAGGCACATTGGCAACCATCATGCCTAACGTGGTACCGATAATCACCATCAGCAATGCATCGGCGTACTGCGCACCTAAAATCGAGGTGGCAATTTGAGTTTTATCGCCAATTTCAGCAATAAAGAACGCCACAAAACTGGTGACAAAGGCACTTTTTCCACAGCGAGTTTGTTCTTCGTCGAGTTTATCTGGAATCAAAACCCAGCCAGCCATCAATAAAAAACTAATGGTCACGACCCAACGTAGAATGTCTGGTGAAAGGTAGTCGGCAACCACCACACCAAGCCAAGCGGCTAAGGCATGATTTGCCAAGGTCGCGAATAAGATCGCGAGTATGATTGGAATCGGTTTACGATAACGACTGGCGAGAACCAGCGACAATAACTGGGTTTTGTCGCCGATCTCAGCGATCGCAACCGTCGTTAAAGATAGTGCTAATACACTCACAACATGCTCATTGCGAGGCGGGGATTATAGTTTTTATAACCATAGACAAACCTCACGCCCCACCCCGGTTCATGATGATTTGTCTAAGGTCTTGCTAAACTTGCCAAGAGTGGCAAGTCTTGGACGCCATGGTGATTTTGCACCAATTATGTTGACGAACAAACTCATCCACCAAGCGGTGAATTAAGTAAGCTACTCCCCAAAGACGGCGCGATTTTAATCATATTATCTCGGCATCTCAAGCCCGCTTTTGTAAGCAAAAATCACCTTAAAGGTTCAATTTCTCGCATTGATAGCTAAATATGCCAAGAAATGGGCAAACTTAGCGGTTCTGGCTATGAAATAAGCAAGATTAGCTCTACTCCCACGCACAATATCTGGGTATACTTGATCGTTATTTTATTCAACCGTCATTACTCCCAAACGTCAGAGCTGAGGTAGCAAACCTCGCCAAAGATGCCATGCGAGTAATTAGAGAATCGCGCGAACCGACTTATGCAAAAATACGATATCAAAACCTTCCAGGGAATGATCCTCGCGCTGCAGGATTATTGGGCTCAAAATGGTTGCACCATTGTTCAACCGCTAGATATGGAAGTGGGTGCGGGTACCTCTCACCCAATGACCTGTCTACGAGCGCTTGGCCCAGAGCCAATGTCTACAGCTTACGTACAACCTTCTCGTCGTCCAACTGATGGTCGTTACGGTGAAAACCCTAACCGTCTACAGCACTACTACCAATTCCAAGTAGCGCTAAAACCATCACCAGACAATATCCAAGAGTTGTACCTAGGTTCTCTAGAAGTACTTGGTATTGACCCACTAGTACACGACATTCGTTTCGTGGAAGACAACTGGGAAAACCCAACACTAGGCGCATGGGGTCTAGGCTGGGAAGTATGGCTAAACGGTATGGAAGTAACTCAGTTTACTTACTTCCAACAAGTTGGCGGTCTTGAATGTAAACCAGTTACCGGTGAAATCACTTACGGTATCGAGCGTCTAGCAATGTACATCCAAGAAGTAGACTCTGTTTACGATCTAACTTGGAACATTGCGCCAAATGGCAGCAAGGTTACTTACGGCGATATCTTCCACCAAAACGAAGTTGAGCAATCAACTTACAACTTTGAACACGCTGACGTTGATTTCCTATTTGGCTTCTTCGAACAGTGTGAGAAAGAGTGTCAAAACCTACTTGCTCTTGAAACACCGCTTCCGCTACCTGCGTACGAGCGCATTCTAAAAGCAGCACACGCGTTTAACCTACTGGATGCTCGCAAAGCAATCTCAGTAACTGAACGTCAACGCTACATCCTGCGCATCCGTAACCTGACTAAGTCAGTAGCAGAAGCATACTACGCATCGCGTGAAGCACTAGGCTTCCCAATGTGTAAAAAAGAACAAGCGTAAGGGGTAGAGTGAACATGGCAAAAGAATTTCTAATCGAGCTAGGTACTGAAGAACTGCCACCAACGCAACTTCGCACTCTGGCTGAAGCATTCGCAGCAAACTTTGAAGCTGAACTGAAAGGTGCTGAGCTAACGCACGAAGGCGTAAAATGGTACGCAGCACCTCGTCGTCTCGCGCTTAAAGTGGCAGCACTGGCAGAAAACCAAGCAGACAAGATCGTTGAAAAACGTGGTCCTGCGGTATCTGCAGCATTTGATGCAGAAGGTAACGCAACCAAAGCCGCTCAAGGTTGGGCACGTGGTTGTGGTATCACCGTTGAACAAGCTGATCGCATGGTGACGGACAAAGGCGAATGGCTACTGTTCAAACAAGAAGTAAAAGGCCAACCAACTGCGGATATCGTGGTTGAACTAGCAGCAAAAGCATTAGCAGGTCTGCCAATTGCAAAACCTATGCGTTGGGGCAACAAAACGACTCAGTTTATCCGCCCAGTAAAAACGCTCACTATGCTAATGGGTAGTGACCTTATTCAAGGTGAAATCCTAGGCGTAGCTTCTGATCGCGTTATCCGTGGTCACCGCTTTATGGGTGAGCGCGAGTTCACTATCGATTCTGCAGAGCAATACCCAGCGATCCTAGAAGAGCGCGGTAAAGTGATGGCAGATTACGAAGCGCGTAAAGCCATCATTCTTGCTGACGCACAAAAAGCGGCAGCGGCAATCGGCGGTATCGCAGATCTAGAAGATGACCTAGTCGAAGAAGTGACTTCTCTGGTTGAATGGCCAGTGGTACTAACCGCTAAGTTCGAAGAAGAGTTCCTAAAAGTCCCAGCTGAAGCATTGGTTTACACCATGAAAGGCGACCAAAAGTACTTCCCTGTTTACGATGAAAACAAGAAGCTACTACCTAACTTCATCTTCGTATCGAACATTGAATCGAAAGAGCCTCGTTACGTGATTGAAGGTAACGAGAAAGTGGTTCGTCCACGTCTTGCTGATGCTGAGTTCTTCTTCAACACTGACCGCAAGAGCAAGCTAGTCGATCGTCTGCCAATGCTAGAAAACGCGATTTTCCAACAGCAGCTTGGCACCATCAAAGACAAAACCGATCGCATCACTGAACTGGCTGGCTACATTGCTGAGCAAATCGGTGCGGACGTTGAGAAGTCAAAACGCGCAGGTCTACTAGCAAAATGTGACCTAATGACATCAATGGTATTCGAATTTACTGATACTCAAGGTGTTATGGGCATGCACTACGCTCGCCATGACGGTGAAGCAGAAGAAGTGGCAGTGGCACTGAACGAGCAATACATGCCTCGTTTCGCTGGTGATGACCTACCATCAAATGGTGTGTCAGCAGCGGTTGCTATGGCGGACAAGCTAGACACTATCGTCGGTATCTTCGGTATCGGTCAAGCGCCAAAAGGTTCTGACCCATTCGCACTACGCCGCGCATCTCTAGGTGTACTACGTATCATCGTTGAATACGGTTACAACCTAGACCTAGTAGACCTCGTAGCGAAAGCGAAGTCACTGTTTGGCGACCGCCTAACTAACGACAACGTTGAGCAAGAAGTGATTGAGTTTATGCTTGGTCGTTTCCGTGCATGGTACCAAGATGAAGGTTTCAGCGTTGACATCATTCAAGCGGTATTGGCACGTCGTCCAACTAAACCTGCTGACTTTGACCAACGTGTTAAAGCAGTTTCTCACTTCCGTGAACTGGAAGCGGCAGAAGCATTGGCAGCGGCAAACAAACGTGTAGGTAACATCCTAGCGAAATTCGATGGCGAGCTAGCAGCAGAAATCGACCTTGCGCTACTGCAAGAAGATGCGGAAAAAGTACTGGCTGAAAACGTTGAAGTAATGACTGAAGCGCTGGAACCAGCATTTGCAACCGGTAACTACCAAGAAGCACTAAGCAAGCTGGCTGACCTTCGTGAGCCTGTGGATGCGTTCTTCGACAACGTAATGGTTATGGCAGATGACGAAGCGCTTAAGACTAACCGTCTAACGCTACTGAACAACCTACGTAACCTGTTCCTACAGATCGCAGATATCTCATTACTACAAAAGTAATTGAGAGCCGATCACTAAGATAGCAAAGGGAAGCCAATGGCTTCCCTTTTTTATTGCTTACGACCACCAGCCAACTCGCATTCATTTCCTCTCCCGCATTTCATGCTTATTAATCCTAGTTTGATTAAATAGTTTCTAACTAGACTATCAATAGGCAGAGAAAAGCACTTTTATCTTATCTTGCGCAAATTTGTGCTTTGCGTCTCAAAGCCATTGCGGTATGTTCAAGGATTACTCGATTCGTCAGCAATGTACTGACGCCATACACATGAAAGCAAACACAATGTACTAGGTCTAACAAAGCATGCAATTCTCAAAATTTGGTGAAAAATTTAATCAGTATTCCGGTATCACGCAATTAATGGACGATTTGAATGATGGTCTGCGCACACCTGGCGCCATCATGCTCGGAGGGGGTAACCCAGCCGCCATTCCTGCTATGCTCGATTACTTTCATCAAGCCAGTGAGAAAATGCTCGCCAATGGCGAACTGGTCGCCGCCCTCGCCAACTATGATGGTCCTCAGGGCAAAGACAGCTTTGTTAAAGCACTGGCTAACCTACTTAAACAGACTTATGGCTGGGATATCAGCGAGAAGAACATTAGCCTAACGAATGGCAGCCAAAGCGGCTTCTTCTATCTGTTTAACTTGTTAGCAGGCAAACAACCAGACGGGTCACACAAGAAAATCCTGCTACCACTGGCGCCGGAATACATCGGCTACGGTGATGCGGGTATCGATGAAGATATCTTTGTCTCTTATCATCCTGAGATAGAGCTACTTGATGATGGTCTATTTAAATACCATGTCGACTTTGAGCAGCTAACCATCGATGATTCTATCGCCGCAATCTGTGCATCACGCCCAACCAACCCAACTGGCAATGTACTGACGGATGAAGAGATCCATAAGCTGGATAAACTGGCACGCCAGCATAACATTCCCCTGATCATCGATAACGCTTATGGCTTACCGTTCCCGAACATCATCTTTGAAGATGTCGAACCGTTTTGGAATGACAACACCATTTTGTGTATGAGCCTATCGAAACTCGGTTTACCGGGTGTGCGTTGTGGGATTGTGATTGCTAGCGAAGCGATCACCGAAGCGATGACCAATATGAATGGCATTATCAGCCTAGCCCCAAGCAGTGTTGGTCCCGCTTACGCTAACCATATGATTGAAAATGGTGACCTGCTAAAACTCAGCACTGGGGTGATTAAACCCTTCTATCGCCAAAAAGCGCTGCGTGCGGTTGAACTTCTACAACAAGCCATCACGGATACACGCTTTAAAATTCATAAGCCGGAAGGGGCGATCTTCTTATGGTTGTGGTTTGATGAACTGCCGATTACCACTATGGAGCTGTATAAGCGTCTTAAAGCACGCGCAGTACTGATTGTTCCGGGGGAATACTTCTTTATTGGTCAAGAAGACGACTGGGACCACGCTCACCAGTGCTTGCGTATGAACTACGTGCAAGACGATGAGATGATGCAAAAAGGCATCGCGATTATCGCAGAAGAAGTGGCAAAAGCTTATCGTGAAGGTAAGTAGCTTCGCCAACTAAGTGGCTATTCTGTTTAGAATCTCGGTTATAAAAATCCAAAACTAAAAAGAGCGCCATCTGGCGCTCTTTCTCATTCTATAACCGCGTTCTATATACGCGTGGTTAGCTGAGGTATAACTAACAGATTAGTTATTTTCAATCAGGCTATTGCCACCGATAGCAATCTTACGTGGTTGCATCGCTTCTGGAATTTCACGAACTAAATCGATATGAAGTAGACCGTTTTCCATTGAAGCACCAACAACTTTTACGTAATCCGCCAATTGGAATTTACGCTCAAAATCGCGCTCAGCAATGCCTTGGTAAACGTAGTTTTTACCTTCTTCCGCTTTACGCTCACCTTTAACAATCAGCATGTTTTCGTTTTGAGTCAGATCTAGCTGTTCTTCAGCAAAACCTGCCACCGCCATAGTAATACGGTAGTTGTGCTCGTCTTTTTGCTCGATGTTGTATGGAGGGTAACCGCCAGAAGTGTTTTTCGCAGAGCTTGCTTCCATCAGGTTGAACAGACGGTCGAAGCCAATTGCATTACGGTATAGTGGTGAGAAATCTACATTACGCATAATCCTATCCTCTTATTAAGCAATAGTCTTAGCCCGGATGAGAGTCATCCACATGGCGCATTTATGCAAGAAAGCGCCGAGCTAAGGGATTCGATGATTCATTCCTCTGACCTACTCTTTAGGTTCGGGGACATAATGTCGAATCTAGGGTCAAGTTGTGTGCTAATTTGAGTATCCTCTCCTGAGCGATCTCATTTAGCGATTCCAGAGGCGCTGTACTTCTCTTGTTGAGCAAGTTAGCCATCCCTCTTCATAAATAGATATAAGGTCAAAAGATCGGCTTTCAAGGGATCGGCTAAAAATATTTTTTAGATCCCCCTCTTCTATCGATATCACACTCTCGAAGCGAAGCGTTCCCGCATCTCAATTCTTTATCATAACGATCGCCCAATAAAAAACGCAGACATTACTGTCTGCGTTTTTAAATTTAGACGACAAATTAGCGTCTACACATCCAAGTTTGCTACTTTCAGCGCGTTCTCTTCGATGAAGTTACGACGCGGCTCAACTTGGTCACCCATCAGCGTGGTAAACAATTGGTCTGCTCCTACGGCATCTTCAATCGTTACTTGCATCATGCGGCGAGTTTCTGGGTCCATCGTAGTTTCCCAAAGCTGATCTGGGTTCATCTCACCAAGACCTTTGTAGCGCTGTAGGCTTAGACCACGACGTGATTCTTTGATTAGCCACTCGAGTGCATCGACAAAGCTTGCCACTGGCTGAGTACGCTCACCACGTTTGATGTAAGCGCCCTCTTCAATCAGACCATCTAGTGCTTCTGATAATGTCGCTAGTTTGCCGTACTCTTTCGAGTTAAGCAGATCAGCACTTAGTGCATACTCGTAAGTCACACCGTGGGTACGTACGATGATCTTAGGCAGATTAATACCTAGCTCAGCATGTTGCTCAACTTCAAAGCTGTAGTGGCTTGCGCCGACTTCTTTCGCGTTTAGTTGCTCAACCAATTGTTTCGTCCACGCTTCCACAGCTGCTGCGTCTTGGCATTGCTCAGCTGTGATACGCGGTACATAGATTAGCTCATGCACAAGTGCACGTGGGTAGCGGCGGCTCATGCGATCCACCAGCTTAATCGTTGCGTTGTACTGTTGTACTAGCTTCTCTAGCGCTTCACCTGCAAGTGCTGGAGCTTCTGCATTAACGTGTAGTGCTGCGTTGTCCAGAGCCAAAGCAACTTGGTACTGGTTCATTGCATCTTCATCTTTGATGTACTGCTCTTGTTTGCCTTTCTTCACTTTGTATAGTGGTGGCTGAGCAATGTACACATAGCCGCGCTCAATCAGCTCTGGCATTTGACGGTAGAAGAAGGTCAACAGTAGCGTACGAATGTGCGAACCGTCGACGTCAGCATCGGTCATGATGATGATGTTGTGGTAACGCAGTTTATCTGGGTTGTATTCGTCACGACCGATACCACAACCAAGTGCAGTAATTAGCGTTGCAACCTCTTGAGAAGAAAGCATTTTATCAAAACGTGCTTTCTCAACGTTTAGGATCTTACCTTTGAGTGGCAGGATAGCTTGGTTCTTACGGTTACGACCTTGTTTTGCTGAACCACCCGCAGAGTCACCCTCCACTATGTATAGTTCAGACAGTGCAGGATCTTTTTCCTGACAGTCAGCAAGTTTGCCTGGTAGACCCGCTAGATCAAGCGCACCTTTACGACGCGTCATTTCACGCGCTTTACGTGCCGCTTCACGCGCACGAGCTGCATCAATGATCTTCGAACAAACCATCTTAGCTTCTGACGGGTGCTCCGCTAGGAATTCCGACAGTTTCTCACCCATGGTTGACTCAACCGCTGATTTCACTTCAGATGAAACTAGCTTGTCTTTGGTTTGGCTTGAGAATTTTGGATCTGGCACCTTAACCGAAACAACCGCGGTTAGACCTTCACGCGCATCATCACCCGATGTCGCAGTCTTCGCTTTTTTCGAGAAGCCTTCTTTATCCATGAAAGTGTTCAGTGTACGCGTTAGCGCTGCACGGAAACCAGCTAAGTGCGTACCACCATCGCGTTGCGGAATGTTGTTAGTGAAACAGTAGATGTTCTCTTGGAAACCATCATTCCATTGCATTGCCACTTCGACCGAGATGCCATCTTCACGCTCAGAGTTGAAGTGGAATACTTTCTCATGGATTGGAGTTTTGTTGGTGTTTAGGTGATTAACAAACGCTTGAATACCACCTTCGTACATGAAGTGATCGTGTTTGTCTTCTTCGCGCTCGTCAGCAAGCTTGATAGAAACACCTGAGTTTAGGAATGATAGCTCACGCAGACGTTTCGCTAGGATGTCGTAGTGGAATTCTACGTTAGTGAACGTCTGGTCACTTGGCCAGAAACGGATCATGGTACCGGTTTTGTCAGTATCACCCACGACCGCTAGTGGCGCTTGAGGCTCACCATGGTGGTAAGTTTGGGTATGGATATGACCACCACGATGGATTGTCAGTTCCACTTTTTCAGACAGAGCGTTTACTACCGATACACCTACACCGTGCAGACCGCCCGATACTTTGTACGAGTTGTCATCGAACTTACCACCCGCGTGCAGTACCGTCATGATAACTTCGGCTGCCGACACTTTCTCTTCCGGGTGCATCTCAGTTGGGATACCACGGCCATCATCACTAACAGAAACAGAGTTATCCTCATGGATTGTCACAATGATGTCTTTACAGTGACCTGCCAACGCTTCATCAATTGAGTTATCCACCACCTCAAAGACCATGTGGTGAAGACCGGTGCCGTCGTCCGTGTCGCCGATGTACATACCTGGGCGCTTACGAACTGCGTCCAGACCCTTCAGTACCTTAATACTCGATGAATCGTAATTTTCAGACATGAGTTATCTTCCGCTATTTATAGTTGCTCTATTGTGCCATGTTCCACATGGAACATCTTGCCTTTATCGTCGTACATATCGGCAATTTGACCCTCAGTAATAGAGCTTACAAAAACTTGAGCCCCCGTCTCTTTCAAGCAATCAGCAAGACGCTTGCGACGTTGACTATCTAATTCCGATGCAAAGTCATCAATTAAGTAAATGCATTGCTTTCCGGTCATTTCGGTAAGGAGTTGCCCTTGCGCCACGCGCAGAGCACACACCATCAGTTTTAACTGACCACGTGAAAGCACATCTTCGACCGGTGTACCATTCACTTTTATGCGCAAATCGGCTTTATTAGGCCCGCTAAAGGTATAACCTAATGCCTGATCGCGCTCGAAGTTCTTTTCGAGGATTTGTTGATAAGGTGTGTCCTTATCCCACCCACGATAATACTTCAATTGGATATCAAATTCTGGCAAAAATGCTCCGCAGATCTGCTCTGCTTTGACGCACATCTGCTCAACATAGCGTGCACGCCATTGGCTAATGTTCTCAGCCAAGCGTGCCATTTCTTGGTCCCAGTAGCTTAGTTCACGATAGCTACGAGCCGTTTTCAATAACGCGTTACGTTGCTTACTCAGCCGACGAAACCTTCCCCATGCATCATAAAAAGCCGATTCTGAGTGAAACACACCCCAATCGATAAAAGCACGGCGATGTTTAGGTCCATCGGTCAACAAATCAAACCCTTCCGGGTGGATAAGTTGCAGCGGCAGAACTTGAGCCAGTTGCGCTAACTTTTGCCCAGATTGACCGCCTATTTTAACCTCTGTTGTACCGTCACGCTGCTTATTAATCCCAATCGGTAGCTCAAATTGATCCGAGTTCAAAAAACGACCGTGAACAAACAACTCGTCACATTCATTTTGGATCACGCGTCCAGTTAAACTGCTTTTAAATGAACGCCCATGTCCGAGCAAATAGATCGCTTCGAGGACGCTGGTCTTCCCGCTACCGTTAGGACCAATAAGAAAGTTAAAGCCTGCTGATAGTTGGATATCACAGGCTTCAATATTGCGAAATTGCTTAATAATAAGGCGAGATAGCGGCATGCTAGAGTCGAATCGGCATCACCACATACAGAGCGCTGTCGTCATCGGCGTTTTCAATCAACGCACTGGCATTGGCATCTGACATGGAAATACGCACTTTTTCACAGCGTAACGTATTCAAAACATCTAGAACATAACTTACGTTGAAGCCAATTTCGATCGCATCACCTTCAAAGTTAACATCCAACATCTCTTCCGCTTCTTCTTGCTCAGGGTTGTTGGCGGTAATACGCATCTCATTTTCTGCTAGGTTAACACGCACACCACGGAATTTCTCGTTAGATAAGATTGCCGCGCGCGAGAATGCTTGGCGCAGTTCATCACAGTTCGCTTCCAACGTTTTGGTAGTGCTTTGTGGCATAACACGGCGGTAGTCAGGGAAACGACCATCGACCAATTTAGAGGTGAAAACAAAGTTGTTCACTTCAGCACGCACGTTCGAGCTACCAATTTGTAGCACAACCGGCTGCTCTGGCGCATCCAACAGCTTAACCAGCTCTTGCACGCCTTTACGTGGAACGATGATTTGCTTAGTCGCAAAATCAGCACCGAGTGACACCAGTGACACCGCCATACGGTGACCATCGGTTGCCACGCTGCGCAACGTCGTACCGTCAATCTCAAATAGCATACCATTGAGGTAGTAACGTACGTCTTGGTTCGCCATTGAGAATTGCGTTTTCTCAATCAGACCACGCAATTCTGCTTGGGTCAGTGACACTTCAACTTCACTTTGCCAATCTTCAATATTTGGGAAATCGTTCGCAGGTAGGGTTGCCAGTGAAAAACGGCTACGACCTGAGCGAACTTGCACGCGATCGCCTTCAAGTACGAAGGTGATCACTGAATCGTCTGGCAGACCACGGCAGATATCAAGAAACTTACGTGATGGCACCGTGATGCTACCCGCTTCGAAATCCCCTTCAAGGGTCACGCGGCTGATCAGCTCAACTTCCAAATCCGTTGCGGTCATTGATAAGGTATTTTCTTCAACCTTAATCAATAAGTTACCTAAAATTGGTAACGTTGGTCGGCCGCCCAAAGCACCCGACACTTGTTGAAGTGGTTTCAGTAGATGACTGCGTTCGATGGAAAATTTCATAATGCGCTCTTGTTTGAATTCTTGATGGCGTTTAGCTCTATAGCCAATACTAGCAACTGATAAGAATACAGCGAATTAAGAAGAAAGGGTACGAATCAAGTTCGAGTAATCTTCTTTAATATCGTGACTCTCTTCGCGCAGCTGCTCAATCTTACGACACGCATGCAATACTGTCGTATGGTCACGACCACCAAATGCATCACCAATTTCAGGCAAACTGTGGTTGGTCAGCTCTTTGGCCAGAGCCATAGCCAATTGACGAGGACGAGCAACCGAACGCGAGCGGCGTTTCGACAATAGATCAGCCACTTTAATTTTGTAGTATTCCGCTACGGTCTTTTGAATGTTATCAATCGTCACCAGCTTTTCTTGCAATGCCAGTAAGTCACGCAGTGCTTCACGAACAAAATCAATCGTGATTGGACGACCAGTAAAGTTCGCATTGGCGATCACGCGGTTTAGCGCACCTTCGAGTTCACGAACGTTAGAACGTAGACGCTTGGCAATAAAGAAAGCCACTTCATCCGCCAAATGAATTTGGTGATCTTCGGCTTTTTTCATCAAGATAGCGACGCGCGTTTCCAGCTCAGGCGGCTCGATCGCAACCGTCAAACCCCAGCCAAAACGCGACTTCAAACGATCTTCAACACCGCTGATCTCTTTTGGATAGCGATCCGAAGTCAAAATGATCTGTTGATTACCCTCAAGCAATGCGTTGAAAGTATGGAAAAATTCTTCTTGAGAACGCTCTTTATTAGCAAAGAACTGAATATCATCGATAAGCAACGCATCCACACTACGATAGTAGCGTTTAAATTCTTCAATTGCGTTATTTTGCAGCGCTTTCACCATGTCTTGCACGAAACGCTCAGAGTGCATGTACACCACTTTCGCATTTGGCTTGTTATCGACGATCGCATTACCCACCGCATGCAGCAAGTGAGTCTTACCAAGACCCGTACCGCCATAAAGGAACAGCGGGTTGTAGGCTGCGCCTGGGTTATCCGCGACTTGACGTGCCGCCGCCAAACCAAGTTGATTCGACTTACCTTCAACAAAGTTATTGAACTTGTGTTTTGGGTTAACGTTTGAGCGGTGGTTGATGTTCGCGACAGCTTGCGCGTCATCATCCCAAGTTTTGTGTACCGGTTTGCGTGCTTGCAGCTGTGCAGGCGCTGAAGATTCTGCTGCCACATCCGCAGGCGTACGCTTAGGCGCAGGTGTTGGTGCCGCCACCGGACGACTACCCACCTCAAAGCGCAGGTTCGGAATATCGTTACCGCAGTATTCTTGCAGCAGTCGATTAATGCTATTTAGATACTTATCACGCACCCAATCCAATACAAATCGGTTTGGGGCAAACAAAGTGAGTGTATTGTCATTAAGCTCCGCTTGTAACGGACGTACCCACATACTGAATTCTGTAGCTGGCAGCTCTTCTTGAAGCTGTTGCAGGCATTGCAACCAAAGCGAAGATGACACGGAAACCCCACTCGAGATAATTGATCGGAAAAGAGAACAGATTTTACCTGTTGATAACCAAGATCGCCAGCAAATGATCGACGATCCAGTGAATAAGATCTAAGTTATTCACAATTTTCTCGCAATTATTCGATGGATCATCACACTCAATCCCTGTATTACCCACAAATTGATCCACATTTGCCCGTTTTTCCCCAGATCCACGCATTGGTGATAACTCTGTGCATGAAGTTATTTTTTCAAAGCTTATCCACAAGTGAATTGAATAAATCTCGAAAAATCTTCATCTGTAAATAACAATCTTATTACTAAGGTTTCTAGTTTATCGCTCTTAGTTATTTATCTAACCAGATTCTCATATGTAGTATTTGTAACCATAAATTTATGAGGATGTAATATGAAAAACTGGATAAAAACAACAATTGCTACCATCGCCCTCTCAACAGCGGCACTGCAGGTTTCAGCGGAAACTGTCATTGATGAAGTAAAAGTGGGGATGTCTGGTCGTTACTTCCCATTCACGTTTGTAGAAAAGGATAAACTGCAAGGGTTTGAAGTCGATCTGTGGGATGAAATTGGTAAACGTAATGGCTACCAAGTGGAGTATGTGACTGCCAACTTCTCTGGTCTATTTGGATTATTAGAAACTGGGCGTATCGATACCATTTCAAACCAGATCACCATGACTGACGCACGTAAAGCGAAATACCTATTTGCCGACCCATATGTCGTTGATGGCGCTCAAATCACCGTGCGCAAAGGCAACGATGAGATCCAAGACGTTACGGATCTCGCGGGTAAAACAGTGGCGGTGAACTTAGGTTCTAACTTCGAGCAGCTGCTGCGCCAATACGATAAAGATAATCAAATCAACATCAAAACTTACGATACCGGCATTGAGCACGATGTCGCTTTAGGTCGTGCGGATGCGTTTGTGATGGATCGTCTCTCAGCGCTGGAGTTAATCAAAAAAACCGGTCTACCGCTGCAACTCGCTGGCGAACCATTTGAAACCATTCAGAATGCTTGGCCTTTCTTAGACAATGCTCGCGGTCAACAGCTGCAAACTGAAGTCAACCAAGCCCTGGGTGAGATGCGCGCCGACGGTACGCTCAAAACCATCTCAGAAAAATGGTTCGGTGCTGATATTACTCACTAAGCTCTAATTATCATCCAACACAATAAAGGTGGAGTAACTCCACCTTTTCTTTTCTCTTTTAGGTAAGGTTTATGGGATTCGATTTTAATTACATGCTTGAGCTGATGCCGATCCTACTCAAGTATCTTGGCACCACTATGGAGATGGCATCGTGGGGATTGGTATTTTCGCTGATCTTAGCGGTCATTCTTGCCAATATTCGTGTTTTTCGTCTGCCTGTGTTGGATCAACTTAGTCAGCTATACATCAGCTTCTTTCGCGGCACTCCACTGCTGGTGCAACTGTTTTTACTCTATTACGGTCTGCCACAAATTTTTCCGATCATGGTCGGCATCGATGCCTTCAGTGCGGCGGTTATCGGGTTAACCTTGCACTTTGCCGCCTATATGGCCGAGAGCATTCGCGCTGCAATTATTGGTATTGATCGCAGTCAAATGGAAGCCAGTTTGTCTGTGGGCATGACCACTCCCCAAGCCATGCGCCGCATTATTCTGCCACAAGCAACCCGCGTAGCATTGCCATCATTGATGAACTATTTCATCGACATGATTAAATCGACGTCACTGGCATTTACTCTTGGCGTGGCGGAAATCATGGCAAAAGCCCAAATGGAAGCCTCTTCGAGTTTCCGCTTCTTTGAAGCTTTCTTAGCCGTTGCACTCATTTACTGGGGTGTGGTGGTAATTTTGACTCGTGTGCAAATTTGGGCCGAGCATAAATTGAATAAGGCGTACGTACGATGATCAAATTAACCAATATCCACAAACAATTTGGTGATAGCGAAGTACTTAAAGGCATTGATCTTGACATCAAACAAGGTGAGATCATTGTGATTATCGGCTCTAGTGGTACTGGTAAATCGACGCTATTACGTTGCGTGAATTTTCTCGAGCAAGCCGACCAAGGCACGATAACCATTGATGATGTCAGCGTCGATAGCCAAAAACACACCAAAGCGGAAGTGTTGGCGTTGCGCCGCAAAACCGGCTTTGTATTTCAAAACTACGCGCTATTTGCTCATATGACCGCGAGGCAAAACATCGCCGAGGGTTTAATCACGGTGCGTCACTGGAAAAAAGCCGATGCCCTCGCCCGCGCTCAGCAAATCCTTGATGATATTGGATTGGGTGATAAAGGCGACAGTTACCCTGCCGCGCTGTCTGGTGGACAACAACAGCGTGTCGGTATTGGCCGAGCGATGGCGTTGCAACCAGAATTATTGTTATTTGATGAGCCAACGTCAGCGTTAGATCCGGAATGGGTCGGCGAAGTGTTGAATCTCATGAAGCACCTTGCCACTCAGCATCAGACCATGCTGGTGGTGACTCATGAAATGCAATTTGCTAAAGAAGTCGCCGATCGCGTGATCTTCATGGCAGAGGGAAACATCGTCGAACAAGGATCGCCTGCGGAAATTTTCGACAATCCGCAAGATCCGAGACTGAAAAAGTTCCTTAATCAGGTAGGAGTTGAATAAAGATCCAACATAAGGATCGCTTGATCCTTGAGATTTTGCTCACACTACGTATAATCGCCCGACGCGGAATTTCATACACATGAGTCGTTGACACAATTTGTGAGTGTGATTACAATTCCGCCTCTTTGTTGAGAGGCGTCGGTTGTCCTCTTTATATATAAGAAGACTTTGTGCCCACGCCGGGTTAACGAAAGAACCTAAAACTACTGATCAGTAAGGTAATTATCATGAAACGCACTTTTCAACCTACAGTTCTAAAGCGCAAGCGTACTCACGGCTTCCGTGCTCGCATGGCAACTAAGAACGGTCGTAAAGTAATTAATGCACGTCGTGCTAAAGGCCGTGCGCGCCTATCAAAATAATAATTAATTTATTTTGAATACGTACGCGTTCAATCGGGAGTTACGCTTGTTAACTCCCGAGCATTATCAAAATGTCTTCAAGCAAGCTCATCGAGCGGGCTCACCTCATTTCACCATCATTGCACGCAACAATAACCTATCTCATCCTCGACTAGGTTTAGCTGTTCCTAAGAAGCAAATCAAAACTGCTGTCGGTCGCAACCGCTTTAAGCGTTTATCTCGCGAAAGTTTCCGTAATCATCAACATCAACTTCCAAACAAAGATTTTGTTGTAATTGCCAAGAAATCTGCGCAAGATTTAAGCAATGACGAAATGTTCAAATTGTTTGATAAGCTATGGCAACGACTGTCTCGCCCATCACGTGGCTAGCAATCGGTGTAGTCCGACTTTATCAAGGTCTCATTAGTCCGCTTATCGGACCACGTTGTCGTTTTCAACCAACATGCTCAACTTATGCCGTAGAAGCACTGAAAGCTCACGGTTTTGTAAAAGGGTGTTGGTTATCTGGCAAACGTCTATTAAAATGCCACCCTCTAAATGAAGGGGGCTTTGACCCCGTTCCACCAGTTCAAAAACACGACAGAGATAAATAACGATGGATTCTCAACGTAATATCCTGTTAATCGCCTTGGCTTTGGTCTCCTTCCTACTTTACCAGCAATGGAATGTAGCTAAGAATCCAGCTCCTCAAGCGATTGAACAGGCACAATCAAGCAGCTCCCTACCTGCACCATCTTTTGCCGATGAGCTAGACCCTGCGCCTGCTCAACAGGCAACAGCGAAAGCGATTACTGTAACAACGGATGTATTAACTCTGTCTATTGATACGGTTGGTGGTGACGTTGTTCAAGCTGACCTAAACCAATACACTGCTGAACTGGATTCACCAGAACTGTTTGAGTTACTAAAAAATGAACCGGGTCACCAGTTTATTGCTCAAAGTGGTCTAGTGGGCCCTCAAGGTATCGATTTAAGCAGCACAAACCGTCCTCACTACACAGTGAGCGCTGACAGTTTCACGCTAGCGGAAGGTCAAGACGAACTGCGCGTTCCAATGACATTCTCAGCAAACGGTATCGAGTACACCAAAACTTTCATCCTAAAACGTGGCAGCTACGCGGTTGACGTTGAATACGATGTAGTTAACAACTCTGGTAACAACGCAACCGTTGGTATGTACGCTCACCTACGTCAAAACGTAATGGATGACGGCGGCAGCATCACAATGCCGACTTACCGTGGTGGTGCTTACTCGACTGAAGATACTAAGTACAAAAAATACAGCTTCGAAGATATGCAAGATCGCAACCTGTCTATCAACCTGACTGACGGTCAAGGTTGGGCAGCGATGATCCAACACTACTTCGCAAGCGCGTGGATTCCACGTGATGAACCAGGTACAAACCTATACACTCGCGTTATTGGCAACCTAGCGGACATCGGTGTTCGTATGCCAAACAAAACTATCGCGAATGGTGAAACGGCAGAAATGACCGCAACACTATGGGTAGGTCCAAAACTTCAAGACCAAATGGCTGAAGTAGCACCACACCTAGACCTAGTAGTGGATTACGGTTGGTTATGGTTTATTGCAAAACCACTTCACACTCTACTTTCATTTATCCAAAGCTTTGTGGGTAACTGGGGTGTAGCGATCATCTGTTTGACCTTCATCGTTCGTGGTGCAATGTACCCACTAACGAAAGCGCAATACACCTCTATGGCGAAAATGCGTATGCTTCAGCCTAAGCTGCAAGCAATGCGTGAGCGTATCGGTGATGACCGTCAACGCATGAGCCAAGAGATGATGGAACTGTACAAGAAAGAGAAAGTAAACCCACTGGGTGGCTGTTTACCTCTTATCCTACAGATGCCTATTTTCATCGCGCTATACTGGGCACTAATGGAATCAGTTGAGCTTCGTCATTCACCATTCTTTGGTTGGATTCACGACCTATCAGCGCAAGACCCATACTACATCTTGCCTATCCTGATGGGTGCGTCGATGTTCATGATTCAGAAGATGAGCCCAACAACCGTTACTGACCCAATGCAGCAGAAGATCATGACCTTTATGCCGGTTATGTTTACTTTCTTCTTCCTGTTCTTCCCATCAGGTCTAGTACTGTACTGGTTGGTATCGAACATCGTAACTCTGATCCAGCAGACACTTATCTACAAGTCTCTGGAGAAGAAAGGCTTACACACTAAGTAAGTTTGATTCGAAAACAAAGGCGACCAAAAGGTCGCCTTTTTTATTGGAGCTGATTACAATTCAGCTAATCGCATTATTTAGCTCAATAGAGCCACTCAATCATAGGCACACTCTTTATGACTACAGATACCATTGTCGCCCAAGCTACTGCACCCGGTCGTGGCGGTGTCGGTATTATCCGCGTCTCAGGTCCGCTAGCAGAAAAAGTTGCGCTGGAAGTGACAGGTAAGACTCTTCGTCCACGTTACGCAGAATACCTACCATTTAGTGACGAAGCAGGTAATCAGCTAGACCAAGGCATCGCCCTTTACTTCCCTAACCCGCACTCATTCACCGGTGAAGATGTACTTGAGCTACAAGGTCATGGCGGTCCGGTTGTGATGGATATGCTGATCAAGCGTATTCTAAAAATTGACGGCATTCGCACTGCACGCCCAGGTGAGTTCTCAGAGCGTGCCTTCTTAAACGACAAGCTCGATTTAGCTCAGGCAGAAGCCATTGCTGACTTAATTGATGCCAGCTCAGAAGAAGCGGCAAAATCAGCACTACAGTCACTACAAGGTGCATTCTCACAACGCATCAATACCTTGGTCGAATCGTTAATTCATCTGCGTATCTACGTGGAAGCCGCGATTGATTTCCCAGAAGAAGAAATCGATTTTCTTGCCGATGGTAAAGTCTCTGCCGATCTACAAGCGATTATCGACAACCTCAATGCCGTGCGTAAAGAAGCCAACCAAGGCGCGATTATGCGTGAAGGGATGAAAGTGGTGATTGCCGGTCGTCCAAATGCGGGTAAATCAAGCCTACTGAATGCGTTATCCGGTAAAGAGTCGGCGATTGTTACTGATATTGCGGGCACCACTCGTGATGTACTGCGTGAACATATCCATATTGATGGCATGCCGCTACACATTATCGATACCGCAGGTCTGCGCGATGCTTCTGACGAAGTAGAAAAAATTGGTATTGAACGCGCTTGGGATGAAATCGCTCAAGCTGACCGCGTACTCTTTATGGTCGATGGCACCACGACAGATGCCACTGATCCAAAAGATATTTGGCCAGATTTCGTCGATCGCCTGCCAGATAGCATCGGCATGACAGTGATCCGCAATAAAGCCGATCAAACAGGCGAAGAGTTGGGGATCTGCCATGTCAATTCACCAACCCTGATCCGCCTGTCAGCGAAAACTGGCGCAGGCGTTGACGCACTGCGTAGCCACTTGAAAGAGTGCATGGGCTTTGCTGGTGGTCATGAAGGTGGCTTCATGGCGCGTAGACGCCATCTAGAAGCTCTAGAGCGTGCCTCTGAGCATCTGGATATCGGTCAGCAGCAACTTGAGGGCTACATGGCAGGAGAAATCTTGGCAGAAGAGCTACGCATTGCTCAGCAGCACCTCAACGAGATTACCGGTGAATTTAGCTCTGATGACCTACTCGGCCGTATCTTCTCTTCTTTCTGTATCGGCAAATAATCATTAAACGCGCACCATTGGTGCGCGTTTTTGTATCGATTTAAAAAATCCAAGCAATAGAATCAGTGAGGGATCAAAACAACATGATTCATATCATTACAGGCAGTACCTTAGGTGGTGCGGAATACGTCGGTGATCACCTAAGTGATCTGCTGATTGAAAAAGGCTTAGAAACCACGATCCACAACCAACCAAATCTAACAGAGATCGACAACCAAGGTACTTGGTTGATCATCACTTCAACCCATGGTGCGGGTGAATATCCAGATAACATCAAACCGTTTATCCAGACGCTACAAGATACACCACCAAAGATGACCGAGGTGAAATATGCCGTTATCGCGATTGGTGATTCAAGCTACGATACCTTCTGTGCGGCTGGTAAGCATGCCTACGACCTACTAGAAGACATCGGTGGAACCCCGATTTGTGACCTATTAACCATCGATATATTGGCGCAATCCGTTCCAGAAGATGCCGCAGAAGTATGGTTACAAGATCATATTGAACGTTTTTAAGTCTATTTTTGCTTAAATCACACTAAAATCTGGGTACCACTATTCGACTAGGTCAGCTTTGCTGGCCTATTTTTTTGCCTTGTGGATAGAGTAATAGAAAAAAACCGAGCTCGTTCGAACAAAAAACAACCAATCAGTCTGTGTATAAGTCTTGGTTTATCCGGTGATTAACCTATAGTTATCCAAAGAACAACTTTGATCCAAACTTACCCCTGTGCATAAGTAGCGATTTTGATCCCAGGTAATCCTCGATCTGATCAAGGTAAGATCACATGATATGATCCGAATAAGATCCATGATCTTGTTGATCATTTTTAAGTTATCCACAGAGATCGTCGATCCTAATAGTAGATCTAATAAAAGATCATATATATAGATCTTATATATATTTAGTTTGCCCCTCTAAACTAAAAAGTACAAAAGCGTTTTTCTCTCTACTAGAAAGCAGGTAGAATATCGCTCTTTTTTATCTCTCCGACTTTTCTTGAATACCAGAGGTCAGTTCATGCTTTATCACGAAAACTTTGACGTCATTGTGGTTGGTGGCGGTCACGCAGGAACGGAAGCCGCACTCGCATCAGCGCGTACAGGGCAAAAAACCCTCTTATTGACTCATAACATTGACACACTAGGTCAAATGTCATGTAACCCAGCAATCGGTGGCATCGGCAAAGGGCATCTAGTGAAAGAAGTGGATGCTATGGGTGGCTTAATGGCGCAAGCCATTGATCATGCTGGTATTCAATTTCGCACATTGAATGCTTCTAAAGGTCCTGCGGTACGTGCTACACGTGCACAAGCAGACCGTGCGTTGTACAAAGCCTTTGTGCGCGATGTGTTAGAGAACACACCAAACCTAACTCTTTTCCAACAAGCAGTGGATGATCTGATTGTTGAAAACGATCGTGCTGTGGGTGTGGTTACCCAAATGGGGCTCAAATTCCGCGCTAAAGCGGTTGTATTGACCGTTGGTACCTTCCTTGGTGGTAAGATTCACATTGGTATGGAAAGTTCGTCAGGTGGCCGTGCAGGCGATCCTCCATCGATCGCATTAGCAAATCGTCTACGTGAACTGCCACTGCGTGTGGATCGTTTAAAAACAGGTACGCCACCACGTATCGATGCCAATAGTGTTGATTTTTCAGTACTTGAAGCACAACACGGTGATAATCCAACACCGGTGTTCTCGTTTATGGGCAATCGTAACCAACATCCGCGTCAGATCCCGTGTTTTATTACTCATACCAATGAGCGTACTCACGATGTGATCCGCAACAACCTTGATCGTAGCCCAATGTATGCTGGCGTGATTGAAGGTATTGGTCCACGTTACTGCCCATCGATCGAAGATAAGGTGATGCGTTTTGCTGATAAAAACAGCCACCAAATTTTTATCGAGCCAGAAGGTCTCACCACCACAGAGCTTTACCCGAATGGTATTTCCACCAGCTTGCCATTTGACGTGCAGGTGCAAATCGTTCGTTCAATGAAAGGTTTTGAGAACGCACACATCGTGCGTCCAGGTTACGCGATTGAGTACGATTTCTTCGATCCTCGCGATTTGAAGCAAACTTACGAAAACAAATTTATTGCTGGTTTGTTCTTTGCTGGTCAAATTAACGGTACTACTGGTTACGAAGAAGCGGCAGCACAGGGTCTAATGGCGGGTCTAAACGCAAGTTTGTACAGCCAAGACAAAGAAGGCTGGAGCCCTCGTCGTGACCAAGCGTATGTGGGTGTACTTATCGACGACCTATCAACCATGGGTACTAAAGAGCCATACCGCATGTTTACCTCTCGTGCGGAATACCGTTTATTGCTACGTGAAGACAATGCCGATCTACGTTTGACCGAAAAAGCACGTGAGCTTGGTTTGATTGATGATGTTCGTTGGGCGCGTTTCAATGAGAAAATCGACAACATGGAAAAAGAGCGTCAACGCCTAAAAGAGACTTGGATGAATCCAAAATCGGCGGGTATTGATGAGCTTAACGCATTACTGAAAGCGCCAATGGCACGTGAAGCAAGCGGTGAAGATCTTCTCCGTCGTCCAGAGATCACTTACGCACAGCTAACCCAATTAGCTGCATTCCAGCCTGCTCTAGAGGATCAACAAGCTGCTGAGCAAGTTGAAATTCAGGTTAAGTACGAAGGCTACATCAAGCGTCAACAAGATGAGATTGAGAAGTCACTGCGTCATGAAAACACCAAACTGCCTGCGGATCTTGATTACAAACAAGTAAGCGGTTTGTCTAACGAAGTGGTGCTCAAACTATCGGAAGCGAAACCGGAATCAATTGGTATTGCATCACGTATTTCTGGTATTACACCTGCGGCGATCTCAATCCTGCTGGTTCACCTGAAAAAACAAGGTCTACTGAAAAAGGGTGAGGAAGCCTAATGTCTGTTTTACGTCAAAAGCTTGATGAGCTGATTGCACAAACTGATTTAGACGTTTCTGAACGTCAACGTGAGCAGTTGGTGGGTTATGTTGAACTGCTCAACAAGTGGAACAAAGCTTACAACCTAACTTCAGTGCGCGATCCGATTGAAATGTTGGTGAAACACATCCTCGATAGCATCATCGTTAGCACTCACCTTGAAGGTGAGCGCTTTATCGATGTTGGTACGGGTCCTGGTTTACCTGGTATTCCTTTGGCGATCATGAATCCAGACAAAGAATTCCACTTATTGGATAGCTTGGGTAAACGCATTCGCTTTATCAAGCAAGTGGTTCACGAGCTTAAAATTGAAAACGTGACCCCGATTCAAAGTCGAGTCGAAGAGTATCAACTTGAAGATAAGTTTGATGGTGTACTAAGCCGAGCTTTTGCCTCTATGGTCGATATGGTGGAGTGGTGTCATCACCTACCAAAAGATCACTCTGGACGCTTTTTGGCGCTCAAGGGGCAATTATCACAGGATGAGATTGCTGAACTGCCAGAGTGGTGTTGTGTGACCGATATCAAACCTTTGCAAGTTCCTCAATTGGAAGGTGAGCGTCATCTAGTAATCTTATCGCGCAAGGAATAATAGCGAGGTAGATCGTGGGAAAAATTGTAGCCATTGCCAACCAGAAAGGCGGTGTTGGAAAAACAACGACTTGTATTAATTTAGCTGCGTCTATGGCCGCAACTAAACGCAAGGTACTGGTTATCGATCTTGACCCACAGGGCAACGCAACCATGGCGAGTGGTGTCGACAAATACCAAGTTGATGCCACAGCATATGAGCTTTTAGTTGAAGATGTCGCGTTTCAGGATGTGGTGATCACTAAGACGACGGGGCATTACGACTTAATTGCTGCCAATGGCGATGTGACCGCTGCTGAGATTAAATTGATGGAAGTGTTTGCTCGCGAGGTGCGTTTAAAGCAAGCGCTTGCGTCGGTTCGCGATAACTATGATTTCATCTTTATCGATTGTCCTCCTTCTCTAAACCTTCTTACAATCAATGCCATGGCCGCAGCAGATTCTGTGTTAGTGCCAATGCAGTGTGAGTATTTTGCACTAGAAGGTTTAACTGCGTTAATGGATACCATTAGCAAGCTAGCCGCTGTTGTTAACGAGAATCTAAAAATCGAAGGGTTGTTGCGCACTATGTATGACCCGAGAAACCGGCTTTCCAATGAAGTATCCGATCAATTGAAAAAGCACTTTGGCACCAAAGTGTACCGTACTGTTATTCCTCGCAATGTTCGCTTAGCAGAAGCGCCAAGTCATGGTAAGCCTGCTATGTACTACGACAAACATTCCGCAGGCGCTAAAGCTTATCTAGCTCTAGCGGGTGAAATGCTTCGTCGTGAAGAAGTACCTGCATAACACTAACTAATAGGAACTGAATTCATGTCTAAACGTGGTTTAGGTAAAGGGCTTGATGCGCTTCTTTCAACCAGTTCGTTGGCGCGTGAACGCCAGCAGACAGTGAATTTGAGTCAAGAGCTGTCTAGTAATGGTCAGTTAACTGAACTTGGTATCAATCTGTTACGTCCAGGCGTTTATCAGCCACGTAAAGATATCGAGCCAGAAGCGCTTGAAGAGTTGGCGGCATCGATTGAGTCACAAGGTATTATCCAACCGATCGTGGTGCGCCAAGTGGATCACGATAAGTTCGAGATTATTGCTGGTGAGCGTCGTTGGCGTGCAGCCCGCAAAGCTGGCTTAAGCCAAGTACCATGTTTGGTGAAAAAAGTGGAAGATCGTGCGGCGATCGCCATGGCGTTGATCGAAAATATTCAACGCGAAGATCTCAATGTGATCGAAGAAGCTCAGGCGCTAGAACGTCTGCAGCAAGAGTTTACTTTGACCCACCAGCAAGTGGCTGAGGTGATTGGTAAGTCTCGCGCAAGCGTGAGTAATATCTTGCGTTTGAACCAACTGGAAGATGACGTGAAACAGTTGGTGGTGCAAAAGCAGCTTGAAATGGGTCATGCGCGCGCTCTAATCGTGCTCGAAGGTGAGCAACAAGTCGAAGTTGCGACACAGGTCGCAGCGAAGCAAATGACGGTTCGCCAAACTGAGCAGCTAGTTAAAAAGTGTCTAAAGCCGGCGGTTGAACCTAAAAACGTGCCAGAGGATGTTGAAACTCAACAAATGTCACAAAAATTAAGTGAAATCCTTGGGGCAAAAGTTGCGATTACACGTTCCGCGACAGGTAAGGCAAAAGTGACAATAAATGTTGATGAACCTCAAAAATTGGCGCAATTAATTGCCAAGTTGCAGAGCTAAGTGAGATAATTGATCTTCATCAAATTTTATAAAACATGATTTTTATGTAAAAGTTGTCGGTTTGTAAACAGAATTGTAACTTTTTGCGGTGTTTTCATTGCATTCAATTCGACTGACCGTATAATTTTTGCCAATTTCCCAGCACAAGGTTGTTATTGCTGTGGATATTACTAGAGGTATGAATACATGGTAGCGGCGTTGGCTAGACCTGGACGAGAGCTTGCTAAGCAATTGTTAATGATCCAGCTTGGCGCGGTTACGTTAGTGGCGGCGGGTATGGCTGCAACTGTGAGTATTGAATGGGGTATTTCTGCGTTAGTTGGCGGCGGTATTTTTGTCCTCGCTAATGCGGTCTTTGCTTTGTGTGCCTTCATGTTCAGTGGAGCACGTGCTGCAAAGAAAGTCGCGGCATCCTTTTACACGGGTGAAGTGCTTAAAATCCTTATCACAGTCGTTTTATTCTCGTTTGTCTACATGTATACACAGGTGGAACTTGTTCCCCTAAAACTAACCTATTTGCTGGCTCTAGGAGTTAATATCTGTGCGCCAGTGCTTTTCATTAACAACAAAAAATAGGATGAGTTATGGCTGCGCCAGGTGAAGCGCTAACACAATCCGGATATATTGCTCACCACCTTTCAAACCTTTCTTTTGGAAAGTTTGGCTGGGTGGAAGAAGCAAGTTTCTGGAACGTACATATCGATAGCCTGTTTTTTTCTTGGTTTACTGGTTTAATTTTCCTTGGAATTTTTTACAAAGTAGCAAAGAAAGCAACAGTAGGTGTACCGGGTAAGCTTCAGTGTGCTGTAGAAATGATCGTTGAATTTGTCGCGGAAAACGTCAAAGACACGTTCCATGGACGCAACCCTCTGATAGCGCCTTTAGCACTAACTATCTTTTGTTGGGTATTTTTAATGAACGTGATGGACTTAGTTCCGATCGATTTCTTACCTTACCCAGCAGAGCATTGGCTCGGAATCCCTTACTTGAAAGTGGTACCGTCTGCTGATGTGAACATCACCATGGCTATGGCACTAGGCGTATTCGCTCTGATGATCTACTACAGCATCAAAGTGAAAGGTCTAGGTGGCTTTGCAAAGGAATTAGCATTACATCCGTTTAATCACCCTGTAATGATTCCGTTTAACCTACTGATTGAAGTGGTATCGCTACTTGCGAAACCTCTATCACTTGGTATGCGTCTATTCGGTAACATGTTTGCAGGTGAGGTTGTATTCATTCTTTGTGCGGCAATGCTACCATGGTACTTACAATGGATGGGTTCACTACCGTGGGCAATCTTCCATATCTTGGTTATTACGATTCAAGCCTTCGTGTTTATGATGTTGACAATTGTTTACCTGTCAATGGCGCACGAAGACAGTGATCATTAATTTTTTTAAGCTTTTTATTTGGGCACTAAGCCAACAACTATAAATTGGAGATAGTAATGGAAACTTTACTGAGCTTTTCTGCAATCGCCGTAGGTATTATCGTCGGTCTTGCTTCTCTTGGTACAGCGATTGGTTTCGCACTTCTAGGTGGTAAATTCCTTGAAGGTGCAGCACGTCAACCAGAAATGGCTCCTATGCTACAAGTTAAGATGTTCATCATCGCGGGTCTACTTGATGCGGTTCCAATGATCGGTATCGTAATCGCGCTACTGTTCACTTTCGCAAACCCATTCGTTGGTCAACTAGGTTAATCACTTATTGCCAAGGGCAAGCCACACGGTTTGCCATTGATTAACACTAAGTCCAAATAGAGGGGTAGCTGTTGTGAATATGAACGCAACTCTGCTAGGTCAAGCAATCTCGTTCGCACTATTCGTGTGGTTCTGCATGAAGTATGTATGGCCACCATTGATGAATGCGATTGAAGAGCGTCAGAAGAAAATTGCTGACGGTCTACAAGCGGCAGAACGAGCTGCAAAAGACTTGGACCTAGCACAAGCCAATGCTTCAGATCAGTTGAAAGAAGCGAAGCGCACAGCATCTGAGATTATTGAGCAAGCTAACAAGCGTAAAGCTCAAATTCTAGATGAAGCTCGCGAGGAAGCTCAGGTTGAACGCCAGAACATCCTTAATCAAGCTGAAGCTGAACTAGAAGCGGAACGCAACCGCGCACGTGATGAACTGCGCAAACAAGTTGCAACTCTGGCTGTAGCTGGTGCTGAGAAAATCCTTGAGCGTACTATCGATAAAGATGCGCACAAAGATATTCTCGACAACATTACTGCAAAACTTTAAGTCTGGGGGCGCATATGTCTGATTTGACTACTATCGCACGCCCCTATGCTAAAGCAGCATTCGACTTTGCAGTTGAAAAAGAGCAATTGGAACAATGGGGACAAATGCTCTCTTTCGCTGCTGAAGTAGCCCAAAACGCACAAGTAAAAGAGCTTTTATCTAGCTCAATGTCTGCTGACAAACTAGCAGAGATTTTTGTTGCAATTTGTGGTGAACAAGTAGATGCACACGGTCAAAACCTTCTGAAGGTGATGGCTGAGAATGGCCGACTAAAGGCCCTTCCTGATGTAAGTGAGCAATTCTTCTTTTTGAAGAAAGAGCATGAGAAAGAGATCGATGTTGAAGTGATTTCAGCAACAGAACTTTCTGATGAACAGCTAGCGAATATCGGTGGCAAACTTGAGCAGCGCCTAGCGCGTAAAGTGAAGCTGAATTGCAGTGTAGACGAAGCCCTACTTGGTGGGGTAATAATTCGAGCCGGAGACCTAGTCATCGATGACTCAGCGCGTGGTCGTTTGAACCGCCTGAGCGATGCATTGCAGTCTTAATGGGGATTGGAGCATGCAACTTAATTCCACGGAAATTAGCGAACTGATCAAACAACGTATCGAGTCTTTCGAAGTTGTTAGTGAAGCTCGCAACGAGGGTACTATCGTATCGGTAAGCGATGGTATCATCCGCATTCACGGCCTAGCGGACGTGATGCAAGGTGAAATGATTGAATTACCGGGTGGCCGTTATGCACTAGCACTTAACCTTGAGCGTGACTCGGTTGGTGCGGTTGTAATGGGCCCATATGCTGACCTTAAGGAAGGCATGAAAGTTACAGGTACTGGCCGCATTCTTGAAGTGCCAGTTGGTCCAGAACTACTAGGTCGCGTAGTGAATACACTAGGTGAGCCTATCGATGGTAAAGGTCCAATCGAAGCGAAACTAACTTCGCCTGTAGAAGTGATTGCACCAGGTGTAATCGACCGTAAATCGGTTGACCAGCCTGTACAAACTGGTTACAAGTCAGTTGACTCAATGATCCCAATCGGTCGTGGTCAGCGTGAGCTTGTTATCGGTGACCGTCAAACTGGTAAAACAGCGATGGCGATCGATGCGATCATCAACCAGAAAAACTCTGGTATTTTCTCAATCTACGTAGCAATCGGTCAGAAAGCTTCTACCATCGCTAACGTAGTACGCAAACTAGAAGAACATGGCGCACTAGCGAACACTATCGTTGTTGTGGCATCAGCTTCTGAGTCTGCTGCACTGCAATACCTAGCGCCTTACGCTGGTTGTGCAATGGGTGAATACTTCCGCGATCGCGGCGAAGACGCACTGATTGTTTACGATGACCTATCTAAGCAAGCAGTCGCTTACCGTCAGATCTCTCTACTACTAAAACGCCCACCAGGCCGTGAGGCATTCCCAGGTGACGTATTCTACCTTCACTCGCGTCTACTAGAGCGTGCAGCTCGTGTAAACGAAGAGTACGTAGAGCGTTTCACTAATGGTGAAGTGAAAGGTAAGACTGGTTCTTTGACTGCTCTTCCTATCATCGAAACTCAAGCAGGTGACGTTTCAGCATTCGTACCGACTAACGTAATCTCGATTACCGATGGTCAGATCTTCCTACAAACTGAGCTATTCAACGCGGGTGTACGCCCAGCAGTTGACCCAGGTATCTCAGTATCTCGTGTAGGTGGTTCGGCACAGACGAAAATCATCAAGAAGCTATCAGGCGGTATCCGTACTGCACTAGCTCAGTACCGTGAACTAGCGGCATTCGCACAGTTCTCGTCTGACCTTGATGATGCAACGAAGAAACAGCTAGACCACGGTCAAAAAGTAACTGAGCTAATGAAGCAGAAGCAATACGTTCCATTCTCAGTATTTGACCAAGCACTAGTGATCTTCGCGGCAGAGCGCGGTTACTTAGCAGATGTTGAAATCAGCAAACTGCTAGATTTCGAAGCGGCTCTACTATCGTACGCTCGCGGTCAATACGCTGAACTTGCAGCTGAGATCGACAAGACGGGTGCTTACAACGATGAAATCGAAGCTCAGTTGAAGAAACTGACTGACGACTTCAAAGCAACCCAAACTTGGTAATAGGTCGGTGGCAGTAATGCCACCAACTAATGGAGAGTAACGATGGCCGGCGCAAAAGAGATACGTAATAAAATCGGTAGTGTTAAAAGCACGCAGAAAATTACGAAAGCGATGGAAATGGTAGCAGCTTCAAAAATGCGTCGTTCTCAAGATGCAATGGAAGCTTCTCGTCCATACGCTGAAACAATGCGTAAAGTGATCGGTCATGTGGCTAATGCAAATCTAGAGTACCGTCATCCGTACCTAGAAGAGCGTGAAGCTAAGCGTGTTGGTTACATCATCGTTTCTACAGACCGTGGCCTGTGTGGTGGCTTGAACATTAACGTGTTCAAAAAAGCCCTAGTTGATATGCAGGCTTGGAAAGAGAAAGGTGCTGAAGTTGAACTTGCATTAGTAGGTTCAAAAGCAACTGGCTTTTTCAAACACAGCGGCGCAAAAGTAGCTGCTCAGGTTTCTGGTCTTGGTGATCAACCAAGCCTTGAAGACCTAATCGGTTCTGTAAGCGTAATGCTGAAGAAATACGATGATGGTGAACTGGATCGTCTATATGTGGTTTTCAACAAGTTTGTGAACACCATGATTCAGGAACCAACGATCGATCAATTGCTACCTTTGCCTAAATCGGACAGCGAAGAGATGCAGCGTGAGCACTCATGGGACTACATCTATGAGCCTGAGCCAAAGCCTCTATTGGACACACTTTTAGTGCGTTACGTAGAGTCTCAGGTTTACCAAGGTGTAGTAGAAAACCTTGCTTGTGAGCAAGCGGCCCGAATGATTGCGATGAAAGCTGCAACGGATAACGCGAGCGACCTGATTGAAGATTTAGAACTTGTGTACAACAAAGCCCGTCAGGCTGCGATCACACAAGAACTGTCGGAAATCGTTGGCGGCGCTGCTGCGGTTTAAGTTTAGGTAAAACGAAATAGTTTAGAGGATTAACGATGGCTACAGGTAAGATCGTACAGATCATCGGTGCGGTAGTCGACGTAGAGTTCCCACAGAGCGATGTACCTAGTGTATATGACGCTCTAAACGTAACGGACTCAAAAGAACGTCTAGTTCTTGAAGTTCAGCAACAGCTAGGCGGTGGCATAGTTCGTTGTATCGTTATGGGTAGCTCAGATGGTTTACGTCGCGGAGTAGAAGTTGTAAACACTGGCGCTCCAATTTCAGTACCAGTAGGTACTAAAACCCTAGGTCGTATCATGAACGTTCTAGGTGACGCGATTGACGAGCGTGGCGAAATCGGTGCAGAAGAGGTTTACTCTATCCACCGTGAAGCGCCAAGCTACGAAGAGCAATCAAACGAAACAGCACTTCTAGAAACTGGTGTTAAAGTAATCGACTTGATTTGTCCATTCGCTAAGGGTGGTAAAATCGGTCTATTCGGTGGTGCAGGTGTAGGTAAGACCGTTAACATGATGGAACTTATCAACAACATCGCACTACAACACTCAGGTCTATCTGTGTTTGCAGGTGTTGGTGAGCGTACTCGTGAAGGTAACGATTTCTACTTTGAAATGCAGGAAGCAGGTGTTGTAAACATCGAAAAACCTGAAGAATCAAAAGTAGCAATGGTTTACGGTCAGATGAACGAGCCACCAGGCAACCGTCTACGTGTTGCACTGACGGGTCTAACGATGGCAGAGCGTTTCCGTGACGAAGGTCGTGACGTACTACTGTTCATCGATAACATCTACCGTTACACACTTGCAGGTACGGAAGTATCAGCACTGCTAGGTCGTATGCCATCAGCGGTAGGTTACCAGCCTACACTTGCTGAAGAAATGGGTGTACTACAGGAGCGTATCACGTCAACTAAGCAAGGTTCTATCACGTCTGTACAGGCGGTATACGTACCTGCGGATGACTTGACTGACCCGTCTCCAGCAACAACGTTCGCGCACTTGGATGCAACGGTTGTACTTAACCGTAACATCGCAGCAATGGGTCTATACCCAGCGATCGACCCACTAGATTCTACATCTCGTATGCTAGATCCATTGGTTGTTGGTCAAGAGCACTACGACACAGCTCGTGGCGTTCAGCAAACTCTTCAGCGCTACAAAGAGCTGAAAGATATCATTGCGATCCTAGGTATGGACGAGCTATCTGAAGCAGATAAGCAAGTTGTATCTCGTGCACGTAAGATTGAGCGTTTCCTAACTCAGCCTTACCACGTAGCGGAAGTATTTACAGGTGACCCAGGCGTATACGTACCTCTTAAAGAGACTCTACGTGGCTTTAAAGGTCTACTAGCTGGTGAATACGATGACATTCCAGAGCAAGCGTTCATGTACTGCGGTACTATCGACGATGCTATCGAGAATGCTAAGAAGCTATAAGGCTAACTAGGAGGCGATATGGCACCAATAACCTTTCATCTAGACGTAGTAAGCGCTGAGAAAAAGCTTTTCTCTGGTCGCGTTGAAACGTTCCAGGTGACCGGTAGCGAAGGTGAGCTGGGTATTTTCCATGGCCACACTCCGCTGCTGACCGCTATTAAGCCTGGTATGGTGCGTATTGTGAAACAGCACGGCCACGAAGAGTTCATTTATGTCTCTGGTGGTATGGTAGAAGTTCAGCCTGGTACAGCGACTGTACTGGCTGATACTGCTATCCGTGGTGAAGATCTAGACGCAGCGAAGGCAGAAGAAGCTAAGCGTCGCGCTGAGGAGAATATCCAGAATCAGCACGGCGACATGGACTTCGCACAAGCGGCCAGTGAACTGGCTAAAGCCATTGCTCAGCTACGAGTTATCGAGCTGACTAAAAAACGTCGTTAATCGATATTAACGGTGTTTAATATGTGAGAAAGGCGGCCTGTTGGTCGCCTTTTTGTTTATTTATTAACGTCAGGCATTAACTAATGGACTAATGCTGACTACAATATGCGCCAGTTGAAACAAATATAACGTCATAGGTTCTACATAATGAAATTTAGCGCTGTCATTCTTGCTGCGGGTAAAGGCACTCGCATGTATTCCAACAAGCCGAAGGTTTTGCACACATTAGCCGGCAAACCAATGGCGAAACATGTGATTGATACCTGTGTCGGCTTGGGCGCACAGAATATTCATTTGGTTTATGGCCATGGCGGCGATCAAATGCAAGCTGAATTAGCGGCAGAGCCAGTAAACTGGGTATTGCAAGCGGAGCAACTTGGTACTGGTCACGCGGTCGATCAAGCTTCTGATCAATTTGAAGATGATGAGAAGATCTTGGTGCTTTATGGTGATGTGCCGTTGATCTCGTCTGAGACGATTGAGAACCTACTTGATGCGCAACCAACTGGTGGTATTGCACTCTTGACTGTGGTTTTGGATAACCCTATGGGTTATGGTCGTATCGTGCGTAAGAACGGTCCTGTTGTGGCTATCGTTGAGCAAAAAGATGCGACGGATGAGCAGAAACTGATTAAAGAGATCAACACTGGCGTTATGGTGGCGACTGGGCGCGATCTGAAACGTTGGTTGTCAGGCTTAAACAACGACAACGCGCAAGGTGAGTACTACCTAACCGATATCATTGCAGCGGCGCACGAGGAAGGTCATGCCGTTGAAGCGGTTCACCCAGTCAATCCAATTGAAGTGGAAGGGGTGAATGACCGTGCACAACTGGCTCGTTTGGAGCGTGCGTACCAATCAATGCAAGCTCAGAAGCTGCTTGAACAAGGCGTGATGCTGCGCGATCCAGCGCGTTTCGATTTACGCGGTGAGCTACAGTGTGGCTTGGATGTCGAAATCGACGTGAACGTGATTATTGAAGGTTCGGTTTCAATTGGCGATAACGTAAAAATCGGTGCTGGCTGCGTACTGAAAGATTGTGAAATCGATGACAATACCGTAATCCGCCCATACAGTGTGATTGAAGGTGCGACGGTTGGTGAAGAGTGTACGGTTGGTCCATTCACACGTCTACGCCCTGGCGCTGAAATGCGCAATGATTCTCACGTGGGTAACTTCGTCGAAGTGAAAAATGCTCGTCTTGGTGAGGGCTCTAAAGCCAACCACCTGACTTATTTAGGTGATGCTGAAATTGGTCAACGCGTTAATATTGGTGCAGGTGTGATCACTTGTAACTACGATGGTGCGAATAAGTTTAAGACCATCATTGGTGATGACGTATTTGTTGGCTCAGATAGTCAACTGATTGCGCCTGTGACGATTGCTAATGGTGCAACGATTGGTGCTGGTACTACTTTGACCAAAGATGTGGCAGAAGGTGAGTTAGTGATCACTCGTGCCAAAGAGCGCAAAATCGCTGATTGGCAGCGCCCAGTTAAGAAGAAGTAATGTCGAACTTCTGCGTTAACTAGCTTAAAACCGCTCCCAAGAGCGGTTTTTTATTGCCTAATATTTAGAGTTAATAACTTGGGATAGCGATACGCTTTTCTAGCCAACGTACCGCTTGAGAAACCAATAGAATCAATATTAGGTATTCAAGGACGAGAAAGGTGTAGATCTCGAGTGGTAAGTACTCGGTGACCACCAGTTCATTGGCTCGTCTTGTTAGATCGCTTAAACCAATCACACTCACCAGTGAGCTCATTTTTAGAATATAGACAAATTGGTTGCCCAGTGGTGGCAATATTTGTCGAAATGCTTGCGGAAGAATCACTAAGCGCATGGTTTGCCAATAATTCAGTCCGAGTGATTCTGCGGCTTCGTGTTGCCCTTTACGTATCGCTTGAATCCCACCACGAAAGACTTCCGCCATGAAAGCGCTCTCGGCGATAGTGAGTGCTATCACCCCTGCCCAAAAATGATTCAATGAGATATCCATCAGAGTAGGCATACCATAGTAAACCCACAGCAGCAGCACCAGTACCGGAATTGAGCGAACAACCTCAACGTAGAGGCGGTTAAACCATTGTAGCGGTTTACTCTTGGACAGTGCGGGTAGAGCGATAATCAGCCCTAAAGACATCGCGAGTAACATGCTGAGCAACGAGATCTGTATTGTGTCGTTAAAGCCTGCTAATAAAAATGTCAGGTTGGTTCTGCCTTGCTCAGTGCTCGGGTCGAGTACATACCAGCCCCATTGATAATCGGAACATCCGGTTAGCATGAGTAAACTGAGTAGCCAAAGTCGTTGGTAGTTCACAGTTACTCCCTAAACTTGTGAAAAACAGTCCTTGTAACAACTATGTTACCAATGAAGACCGTTTAATGGTTAATAATTAAACGGAATATATTGGTCGTCTTGCTTTCGAGGGAATGAAATGAAAAAAATATTATTGGGCTTAGGGCTGGGTTTAGTGATGGTCGCACAGGTGGCGCAGGCACAAAGTCGTTTGCATCAGATATTGGATAGTGGGGTGCTGCGAGTCGGCACGACGGGGGACTGGAACCCAATGACGATTAAAGATCCTGCCACGAACAGTTATCGTGGGTTTGATATTGATGTTACGCGCGAGCTTGCTAACGATCTTGGCGTAAAAGTGGAGTATGTCGCCACGGATTGGAAGACCTTAGTTAACGGTATTACTGCGAATAAGTATGATATTACCGGTAGTGCTTCTCTGAATATGTCACGCGCTAAAGTTGCTGGTTATAGCCAGCCTTATTTTTATCTCGCTTTTGTGCCAGTAGTGCAAAAGAAAGATCTCGCAAAATACAGTGATTGGAGTGATTTTGATCGACCTGAAGTTAAAGTGGCGGCGACGTTGGGGACAGTACAAGAGAAGATGGTTAAGGCGTTTTTTCCATCCGCGAAGCACATTGTGATTGAAGCGCCGGCGCGAGATTTTCAAGAGTTGCTTGCTCGTCGTGCTGATGTGTCAGTGACGTCCAATGTTGAGGCTGCGACGCTGGTGGAGAAGTTTAACCAATTGGCGATTGTGCCAGTCAAACAACCGCGTAAACCAACCCCAATCGCCATGCTATTGCCACAAGACGATCAGGTGTGGATTAACTATATCAACCACTGGGTTGAGCTAAAGCAAACTCAGGGGTTCTTTAAAGCCACGGCAGAAAAGTGGGGATTGCCAAGTCTTTGATAGCAAAAGAGCCGCGAATGCGGCTCTTTAAACTTACTCTTCGCTTACAACGCGTGAATTATCTGGCGTGGTGAAGTGTTGAGAAAGCTCTCGGTTGGAAACGATATAACCCACCCACATACCAAGCATACAAATCACAATAGCAATACCCGTTGCTTGCTGTGCTTGGCTTGCCAGCGCAGCCACTAATGCACTGGATAGGCTGCTCACACTGATTTGTAGGCTATTTTGCAGACCCGCTGCTGTAGCCGGGCTTTGTTTAGCGCTACCCAACGCGCGGTTAACCACGATTGGGTACATTGCGCCGTTAGCGACCGCAATCAGACAGAATGGCGCGAGAATTGGCCAAATTGAACTTAATTCCCATTGTGATGCGATAAAAATCATTAATGAAGCAACACTGAATAGTCCCACCAATTGGCGTAGCACTTTTTCGTCACCATATTTAGCCACCATCACCTTGCCTAGCCAGCCACCAGCCATAAAGGCGATGGTTTGTGGGATAAAGCTAAGACCAATGTCTTTTGCCTCATAACCCAGTTGCGCCATGATTTCTGGCATGCCTGTTAGGTAAGCAAAGAAAGCCGCCGATGCGGTCGCAAACATCATCACGTTACCTAAGTAAGTTTTTGAACTCACTAGAGCGCGAATGTCAGCTGCGACTGAGGTCTGTTTAGTTTCTACTTGTTCTTGTGGTTGGCGCATTGTCGCCATAACAAGCAATACACCCATAACGGTCAGCGCGTAGAAGATGCTGTGCCAACCAAAGCTATCCGCGAGTAACACGCCCAATTGGGGTGCGAGTGCAGGAGAAAGCGCAACCAGTGGCATTATGGTGGCAAAGATCTGTTGGCTTGAGTTGCTGTAACGCTTAATGACCATTGCTTGCCAAATTACTGCCGGCGCACAAACACCGATAGCTTGAACAAAGCGCAGTGCCAGCAGTTGCCAAACTTGATCGCTAAACGCGAGACCCAGTGAAGAGACGGTAAATAGCGCCAACCCCACCGCCAGAGTATTACGGTGACCAAATTTATCTGACGCTAGGCCCCAAAGTAGCTGACCGCTTGCCATACCAACCAAAAATACGGTGAGAGAAAGTGCGATTTGTTCTGGACCGGTAGCAAAATCGACTTCCATCATCTTAAATGCTGGAAGGTACATGTCGGTGGCAATGAAGCCAAGCATAGAGAGTGCTGATAAATAGAACAGCTGCAGTTTTGACACTTTAGGGGAGACGTTCATCTTATTACCATTCAAAAAAATTCATTTATAAAGGTTTGCCACACTCTTCTGTAGAGCATGTTATTCAATGTCTCGCATTCTATTTTTGGAAATTGATAAAATGAAACGTTAATATTTGTGGTTATCAATCAAAAATTTTGAAGGCTAGCTATGAGCGTGTTTTCCCGTAACTCACTGAAGATGATCGACACCGTGGCTCGGCTGGGTAGTTTTACTGCGGCCGCTGAGGTTTTACATAAAGTCCCTTCGGCGATCAGCTATAGTGTCAGACAGATGGAACAAGATCTCGATGTGGTGCTTTTTAAGCGCTTACCGAGAAAAGTGGAGTTAACTCCAGCCGGTGAAGTGTTCTTAACCGAAGCGCGCGCAATGTTACGACAAATGGAAGAGGTGAAGAGTCAAACTCGACGCGCTGCTCATGGTTGGCAAAAAACCTTGAAGTTGACTTTAGACAATGTGGTGCGTTTGGATCAAATGAAGCCGTTGATCGAGGCATTCTATGCCACGTTTGAGCATGCAGAGCTACAGATCAACATGGAAGTATTTAATGGATCCTGGGAAGCGATTTCACAAGGTCGCGCGGATATTGTGATTGGCGCGACCGCGGCGATTCCGGTTGGCGGTGACTTTGAAGTTAAAGAGATGGGGGTATTGGACTGGGCATTTGTGATGTCGCCAAGCCATCCATGTGTGCGTGAGCAAGTCCTGACCGAAGAGTTTGTTAGTCAGTTTCCGGCGATCTGTTTAGATGACACATCGAATGTATTACCTAAACGTCATACTGTGCACTATCCACAACAAAGACGCTTGTTATTGCCTAATTGGTACAGCGCGATAGAGTGCCTGAAAAACGGTGTTGGTGTCGGTTATATGCCGAGACACATCGCTCAACCTTTGATTGAGGAGGGCGTACTGGTGGAAAAAATTCTGCCTGAGGATAAGCCATTAAGTTATTGCTGTTTGGTGTGGCGAAAAGATGAAAACCACAAAATGATTGAGTGGATGGTGGATTACCTAGGCTCAAGTGAACAGTTGTATAACGACTGGTTGCGCGCATAAAAAACGCCAGCGAGTCGCTGGCGCTTGCTTAAGGTTCGCTCTGATACTGACAGCGTGATTACTGAGGACGCTCGAATACCGTTGCAATACCTTGACCTAGCCCGATACACATAGTAGCTAGACCGTACTTGGCATCTTTCGCTTCCATTAGGTTGATTAGCGTAGTTGAGATGCGCGAACCAGAACAGCCGAGTGGGTGACCAAGTGCAATCGCACCGCCGTTCAAGTTCACTTTCTCATCCATAACCTCGAGTAGACCAAGGTCCTTGGCGACAGGCAATGCTTGCGCCGCAAAGGCTTCATTGAGCTCAACCACATCCATATCTGCGACAGTCAGCCCCGCTCGTTTAAGCGCTTTCTGTGTTGCAGGTACGGGTCCATAACCCATGATAGAAGGATCGCAACCAGCGATCGCCATGCTCTTGATGTAAGCGCGAATCGGCAGACCAAGTTGCTTGGCTTTTTCTTCACTCATGATCAGCATCGCTGAGGCACCATCAGATAGTGCAGAGGAAGAGCCTGCAGTGACCGTTCCATTGGCTGGGTCAAACACCGGACGCAATTGTGAGAGCCCCTCAACACTGGTTTCAGGGCGGATCACTTCATCGTCTTCAAGCAGCATTAAAGTACCATCCGCTGCATGTCCCTCTGTCGGCAGGATTTCGTTCTTGAAACGTCCCTCAACCGTTGCAGCATGAGCTCTGGCATGCGAGCGTGCAGCAAACTCATCTTGTTGCTCTCGACCTATGCCATGCAACTTACCGAGCATTTCAGCCGTTAAACCCATCATGCCAGCCGCTTTAGCTACGTTTTTAGCCATACCTGGATGGAAATCAACGCCATGGTTCATTGGAACATGACCCATGTGTTCGACCCCTCCAATCAGACAGATCTCTGCGTCGCCAGTCATAATCGCACGGGTACCATCATGCAGTGCTTGCATTGATGAGCCACATAAACGGTTGACGGTTACTGCTCCCACTTCAATAGGTAAGCCGGCAAGCAGAGCGGCATTGCGCGCGACATTAAAGCCTTGTTCCAATGTTTGTTGTACGCAGCCCCAGTAGATATCTTCAATCTCACTTGGATTAACCTGTGGGTTACGCGCTAGGATGCCTTTCATTAAATGGGCAGAGAGATCTTCTGCGCGCACATTACGAAAAGTGCCGCCTTTTGAACGTCCCATTGGGGTTCGAAGACAGTCAACGATTACTACTTTTCTTGTCTCTATAGTCATTTTCGATTCCCCCTTAAATTGAACTTTGCTGCTGACTGGCATAAAAGAGTTCGCCTTTAGCTGCCATATCTATCAACAATTGCGGCACTTGGTACATGGCACCTAAATGCTGGTATTGCTTGGCTTGTTCAATGTAAGTATCGAGCCCCATTTGGTCGAGGTAGCGGAATACACCACCTCGGAATGGTGGGAAGCCGAGACCGTAAATCAACGCCATATCCGCTTCTTGTGGTGAAGCAATAATGCCTTGCTCAAGACACAGCACGACTTCATTGATCATCGGGATCATAGTGCGGGCGATAATGGTTTGATCATCAAAGGTTTGTTTGTCTTGGCAAACCTCTGCGATCTGGCTAAGGATCGAAGGGTCAAATGTTTTCTTTGGTTTGCCTTTGCGATCCGTTGTGTAGCTGTAAAAACCGTTGCCATTCTTCTGACCGTATTTTTCTGCTTCAAACAGAACATCAATCACGTCGCGCTCTGTTTTTGCCATTCGCTCAGGGAACCCTTGTGCCATCACCGCTTGAGCGTGGTGAGCGGTATCAATACCGACGACATCGAGTAGATAAGCAGGTCCCATTGGCCAACCAAACTTACGTTCCATGACTTTATCCACTTGAGTGAAGTCAGCGCCGTCACGTAACAGCAGGCTAAAGCCACCAAAGTACGGAAACAGGACGCGGTTAACGAAGAATCCAGGGCAATCATTCACGACAATAGGGGATTTGCCCATTTTTGCCGCGTAGGCGACCACGCGATTGATGGTTTCCTCTGATGTGTGCTGACCACGAATGATTTCGACCAATGGCATACGATGCACAGGGTTGAAGAAATGCATTCCACAGAAGTTTTCTGGGCGTTGGAGTGATTTCGCTAATAGGTCGATTGGAATTGTTGATGTATTAGAAGTAATCACCGTATCTTGCGCGACATTTTGTTCGACTTCGCTTAATACGGCTGCTTTAATTTTCGGGTTCTCGACGACCGCTTCCACAATCACATCGGCTTGCTCAATGCCCGCATAATGTAGGCTAGGCGTGATAGAGCCGAGGATGCCAGCCATCTTAAAGCCATTAATACGTCCGCGTTCTAGGCTCTTGTTGAGTAATTTCGACGCCTCATTCATCCCCAAATCTAACGACGCTTGGGCAATGTCTTTCATCATTACCGGTACACCTTTCAGGGCCGATTGGTAAGCGATGCCACCACCCATGATACCTGCGCCCAGCACGGCAGCTCGTTGGGTCTCTTTATTGGCTGATTTCGCCGCTTTTTTAGCAATACCTTTGATGTATTGATCGCTAAGGAATAGACCGACGAGTGCACTTGCTTCAGGGGACTTGGCTAAACCAACAAAGTACTTACGCTCAACATCGAGGGCTTCGTTACGTGCCAGTGTTGCGCCTTCTTCGATGGTCTTCACTGCCGCCATGGGAGCCGGGTAATGTGGTCCCGCTTTTTGCGCGACTAAGCCCTTCGCCATGGTAAAACTCATCATGGCTTCGAGCTTACTCAGTGTTAGCGCTGAGGTTTTTTGCTTGCGTCGTGACTGCCAATCGACTTGCTCGCCGATTGCTTGATTGAGCGTTGTTAAAGCCGATTGGGTTAGCACTTCAGTATCGACAACCGCATCAAGCAGACCAATTTTTAGCGCTTCATTAGCGCGGCATGCTTTACCTTGGGTGATGATTTCCATTGCGCTATCAGCCCCAATTAGGCGTGGCAGTCGAACACAGCCACCAAATCCAGGCATGATGCCGAGTTTCGTTTCTGGTAATCCAATGCTGGTGGTTTTATCACCAATGCGGAAGTCGGTAGCGAGTACACACTCACATCCTCCACCAAGCGTATGTCCTTTCAGTACCGATATGGTAGGGAAAGGCAAATCTTCCAGCTTAGAAAATATTTGGTTAGCGAACTGTAACCATTGGTCCAGTTCTTCATCGGGTTTGGCAAACAGACCAAGGAATTCGGTGATATCCGCTCCAACGATAAAGGCATCTTTATCACTGGTCAGCATCAAACCACGAATACTGGCGTTTTGTTTGAGGGCGTCGAGTGCAGCGTCTAGCGATTCAAGCGTAGCTAAATCGAGTTTGTTCACCGAGTTTGGAGAGCTAAAACAAAGCTCGGCGATACCGTCTTGCACTTCCTTTACACGTAGGGTGTTGGCTTGGTAAATCATGTCTATCTCCGTGACATTCAATCTACTATTGGAATTTTTATTGTGATACGTCTTGTTTCGCTTCTAGTGTGGACGGGTGAATGTTTAATTTCAACACAAAATTCAAACAAGTGTTTAACATTGTGATTTGAGTATTCCACTCTTCTCTTGCTAAGGGCTCGTGATAAACTTGCTATCACTATGTATTTTGCAAGTAAATCATGAACGATAAGCCCTATTTGATTCCCGCACAGCCGGTGATTTTTGAAGAAGAGATTAAAAAGAGTCTCTTTATTACCTATTTGGCTCATACGCCCAGTATTGCCACGGCAAAGTCTTTTGTGGATGAGATAAAAAAGAAACACGCAGATGCTCGACATAATTGCTGGGGATTTGTCGCTGGGCGCCCAGAAGACTCAATGCAATGGGGGTTTAGTGATGATGGCGAACCATCAGGTACCGCTGGAAAGCCGATCTTGGCGCAACTATCTGGTTCAGGGGTTGGCGAAATCAGTGCCGTTGTGACGCGATATTATGGTGGAATTCGCTTGGGAACAGGCGGTTTGGTGAAAGCTTATGGTGGTGGTGTACAACAAGCTCTTAAGCAGCTTCAAACAATCGAGAAAAAAATCACCACATTAATAACGCTCCAGTTAGACTATGGTTTTATGCCAGTCGCACAATCGTTATTTGCTCAGTTCGGTGTGCAGGAAGTTGAGGCACAATACAGTGATGAAGTTGTACTTACCCTTGAAATTGAAGTGCGTGAGTTAGAGGCGTTTACCCAAGCTATCATCAATAAGAGTGGCGCTAAAGCCATTGTTACCCCGCTTAAAGGGATTAAATAGGAAGTCAGAAGCCTAGCTTCACACATCTAAGCAATGCAATTTCGATCAATTATCCGAATCGTAGGGCTGTTACTCGCCCTGTTTAGCGTCTCGATGCTTGCCCCTGCCTTGGTAGCGTTAATCTACCGAGATGGCGCTGGTGTACCGTTTGTGACGACTTTCTTTGTTCTACTTTTTTGTGGTGCAATCTGTTGGTTTCCCAATCGTCGTCATAAGCATGAACTTAAAGCGCGAGATGGCTTTTTAATTGTTGTTCTGTTCTGGACGGTTATCGGCAGCGCCGGTTCCTTGCCATTTTTACTCGCTGATAATCCTAGTGTGTCGGTAACGGATGCCTTTTTTGAATCCTTTTCCGCGTTAACGACCACGGGTGCGACAGTGATTGTCGGTCTTGACCATTTACCTAAAGCGATTTTGTTCTACCGTCAATTCTTACAATGGTTTGGCGGGATGGGGATCATCGTGTTAGCCGTTGCTATCCTGCCGGTGTTAGGTATCGGCGGAATGCAGCTTTATCGAGCTGAGATTCCCGGACCAGTAAAAGACAGCAAAATGACCCCACGTATTGCCGAGACAGCAAAAGCGTTGTGGTACATCTATTTAAGTTTGACGATAGCCTGTGCAGTCGCGTTTTGGTTGGCGGGGATGACACCGTTTGATGCTATTGGTCATAGTTTCTCAACCATCGCTATTGGTGGCTTCTCTACCCATGATGCGAGTATGGGCTACTTTGATAGTTACGCGATTAATATGATTACCGTGGTATTCCTATTAATCTCAGCGTGTAACTACTCATTGCACTTTGCTGCTTTTGCTTCTGGTGGTGTACACCCAAAATATTATTGGAAGGATCCTGAGTTTCGCGCATTCATCTTTATTCAAGTGCTGCTATTTCTCGTGTGCTTTTTGATGCTACTTAATCATCACTCTTATGACACTATCTATGAAGCATTCGATCAGGCGCTGTTCCAAACCGTGTCAATTTCAACCACCGCAGGTTTCACCACCACCGGATTTGCTGAGTGGCCACTGTTTCTACCCGTGTTGTTATTGTTCTCTTCTTTTATAGGGGGATGTGCCGGCTCGACAGGTGGCGGCATGAAAGTTATCCGAATCTTGTTGCTGACATTGCAAGGCGCTCGTGAACTGAAACGTTTAGTACATCCTCGAGCGGTCTATACGATTAAGTTAGGAGGCAGTGCACTTCCTCAGCGAGTGGTTGATGCAGTATGGGGATTCTTTTCTGCATACGCGTTGGTATTTGTTGTCTGTATGTTGGCGCTGATTGCAACAGGTATGGATGAGTTAAGCGCATTCTCTGCGGTTGCGGCAACCTTGAATAATCTCGGTCCTGGTCTAGGAGAAGTTGCGCTGCATTTTGGTGAGATTAACGATAAAGCTAAATGGGTATTAGTGGTGTCGATGTTGTTTGGACGACTTGAGATATTTACCCTACTTATATTACTGACACCGACGTTTTGGCGTAGCTAAGGACTAAATGTGAAAAAGGCATTGTTTCTATATTCTTCCCAAGAAGGGCAGACGATTAAAATCCTAAAACATATCGAAGCGCAGCTGGGAGGATATCAATGTGAGCTGGTGGATTTGCATCAGGCAGACCGCATTGACTTCTCTTTATATGAGCGAGTACTGATTGGTGCATCGATTCGTTATGGCAAACTCAATAAAAAGCTCTATCAGTTTATTGAAGCCAATCTTGCGCAGTTGCAGCAACATAAAGTCGCTTTCTTTTGCGTCAACCTAACCGCAAGAAAAGAAGACCAAGGTAAAGATACCCCAGAAGGAAGTGTCTATATTAAGAAGTTTCTGAAGCTATCCCCTTGGCAACCGGAATTGATTGGTGTGTTTGCTGGTGCACTTTATTACCCTCGTTACGGCTGGTTTGACAAAATGATGATTAAACTGATCATGACATTGACTGGGGGAGAAACGGATACCAGTAAAGAAGTCGAGTATACCAACTGGGAAAAAGTGACTTTATTTGCCGAAAAATTTAAGAACTTGTAAACAAAACCGCCTCTTTTGGCGGTTTTAGCTTAATAAATAATCGAACGATAAAAAAAACGAAAAAACTTCAAAAAAGCACTTGCCAAAGCGAACGCGATCTCTATAATGCGCCCTCGTTGACACGGCAAAGCTTCGAAAGAAACGAAAGCCAAGTTAACAAGGTCAAATTAGCCAAGCGAAACGCTTGAAAAAAAGTTTGAAAAAAGTGGTTGACACTAAACTTAATCTCGCTAAAATGACCGTCCGTTTTGAGAGAACTCAAAACGAAAAGCTCTTTAACAATATAAACCTATCAATCTGTGTGGGCACTCGTCGATGATAATCCAATTAGAAGCTTAGGCTTCAAATTTGATTTCAATGAACTGAGTGACCAATTAAGACTTCGGTCTTAGCACAGTCAATTCATTATCGTTCTGTTGGAACGATAATAGCTTTAAAATTACATTAGTAGTTTTGAAGTCAGTATTCATTGAGTCACCAAAATCTTAAATTGAAGAGTTTGATCATGGCTCAGATTGAACGCTGGCGGCAGGCCTAACACATGCAAGTCGAGCGGCAGCGACAACATTGAACCTTCGGGGGATTTGTTGGGCGGCGAGCGGCGGACGGGTGAGTAATGCCTAGGAAATTGCCCTGATGTGGGGGATAACCATTGGAAACGATGGCTAATACCGCATGATGCCTACGGGCCAAAGAGGGGGACCTTCGGGCCTCTCGCGTCAGGATATGCCTAGGTGGGATTAGCTAGTTGGTGAGGTAAGGGCTCACCAAGGCGACGATCCCTAGCTGGTCTGAGAGGATGATCAGCCACACTGGAACTGAGACACGGTCCAGACTCCTACGGGAGGCAGCAGTGGGGAATATTGCACAATGGGCGCAAGCCTGATGCAGCCATGCCGCGTGTATGAAGAAGGCCTTCGGGTTGTAAAGTACTTTCAGTAGGGAGGAAGGTTCATGCGTTAATAGCGTATGGATTTGACGTTACCTACAGAAGAAGCACCGGCTAACTCCGTGCCAGCAGCCGCGGTAATACGGAGGGTGCGAGCGTTAATCGGAATTACTGGGCGTAAAGCGCATGCAGGTGGTTAGTTAAGTCAGATGTGAAAGCCCGGGGCTCAACCTCGGAATTGCATTTGAAACTGGCTGACTAGAGTACTGTAGAGGGGGGTAGAATTTCAGGTGTAGCGGTGAAATGCGTAGAGATCTGAAGGAATACCGGTGGCGAAGGCGGCCCCCTGGACAGATACTGACACTCAGATGCGAAAGCGTGGGGAGCAAACAGGATTAGATACCCTGGTAGTCCACGCCGTAAACGATGTCTACTTGGAGGTTGTGGCCTTGAGCCGTGGCTTTCGGAGCTAACGCGTTAAGTAGACCGCCTGGGGAGTACGGTCGCAAGATTAAAACTCAAATGAATTGACGGGGGCCCGCACAAGCGGTGGAGCATGTGGTTTAATTCGATGCAACGCGAAGAACCTTACCTACTCTTGACATCCATAGAACTTAGCAGAGATGCTTTGGTGCCTTCGGGAACTATGAGACAGGTGCTGCATGGCTGTCGTCAGCTCGTGTTGTGAAATGTTGGGTTAAGTCCCGCAACGAGCGCAACCCTTATCCTTGTTTGCCAGCGAGTAATGTCGGGAACTCCAGGGAGACTGCCGGTGATAAACCGGAGGAAGGTGGGGACGACGTCAAGTCATCATGGCCCTTACGAGTAGGGCTACACACGTGCTACAATGGCGTATACAGAGGGCTGCCAACCAGCGATGGTGAGCGAATCCCAAAAAGTACGTCGTAGTCCGGATTGGAGTCTGCAACTCGACTCCATGAAGTCGGAATCGCTAGTAATCGTGGATCAGAATGCCACGGTGAATACGTTCCCGGGCCTTGTACACACCGCCCGTCACACCATGGGAGTGGGCTGCAAAAGAAGTGGGTAGTTTAACCTTTCGGGGAGGACGCTCACCACTTTGTGGTTCATGACTGGGGTGAAGTCGTAACAAGGTAGCGCTAGGGGAACCTGGCGCTGGATCACCTCCTTATACGATGATTATTGCGATGAGTGTTCACACAGATTGATGGTTTATAAAGTAAGAGAGATTTGAAGCATCCCCCAAGATGTTTCGCGCAGTGTCCCGTTCGTCTAGAGGCCTAGGACACCGCCCTTTCACGGCGGTAACAGGGGTTCGACTCCCCTACGGGATACCATTGGGTCGTTAGCTCAGTTGGTAGAGCAGTTGACTTTTAATCAATTGGTCGCAGGTTCGAATCCTGCACGACCCACCATTTCTCGATGGGGCTATAGCTCAGCTGGGAGAGCGCCTGCCTTGCACGCAGGAGGTCAGCAGTTCGATCCTGCTTAGCTCCACCATTCGAGACTTCTTCCACAAGAAGTAAAACTAATGTGGGCGATTAGCTCAGTTGGGAGAGCACCTGCCTTACAAGCAGGGGGTCACTGGTTCGAGCCCGGTATCGCCCACCACTCTCTAAATGTTTTTGGAAGTCAAACTCCAAACCACTGCGGTAAAACGGAAGGTGGTTAGGTTTTTTGCCCTCTAAAGAACCTTTAGAAAGTGTTACTTTGATAAAAAGTGGCATCGCTCTTTAACAATTTGGAAAGCTGACAAAACAACAATTTATTGTTGTTTGTAAAGTTCTCAAAGTATTCATTTATTGAATACACAAAAACACATTCAAGTGTTCTTGGGTTTTGTCTTACTGTTTTAAGTAAACAAAACATATTTGAGTCCGGCAAAATCGAGTCTGCATCATGTATAAAAATTGCAGACAACTTTGGTGATTTGATTATCAACTCGAAACTCCTTCGGGTTGTATGGTTAAGTGACTAAGCGTACACGGTGGATGCCTTGGCAGTCAGAGGCGATGAAGGACGTATTAACTTGCGATAAGCCCAGATTAGGCAGTAAAAGCCACTTGAGTCTGGGATTTCCGAATGGGGAAACCCACTAGCATAAGCTAGTATCGCTACGTGAATACATAGCGTAGCGAGGCGAACCGGGGGAACTGAAACATCTAAGTACCCCGAGGAAAAGAAATCAACCGAGATTCCGAAAGTAGCGGCGAGCGAAATTGGACTAGCCCTTAAGCTTTACACGCGTTAGACGAACGGTCTGGAAAGTCCGACGATACAGGGTGATAGTCCCGTAGTTGACGATGTGTGTTCAGTGAAATCGAGTAGGGCGGGACACGTGTTATCCTGTCTGAATATGGGGGGACCATCCTCCAAGGCTAAATACTACTGACTGACCGATAGTGAACCAGTACCGTGAGGGAAAGGCGAAAAGAACCCCTGTGAGGGGAGTGAAATAGAACCTGAAACCGTGTACGTACAAGCAGTAGGAGCAGGCTTTGTCCTGTGACTGCGTACCTTTTGTATAATGGGTCAGCGACTTATATTCAGTGGCAAGGTTAACCATCTAGGGGAGCCGTAGGGAAACCGAGTCTTAACTGGGCGTTCAGTCTCTGGATATAGACCCGAAACCAGGTGATCTAGCCATGGGCAGGTTGAAGGTTGAGTAACATCAACTGGAGGACCGAACCGACTAATGTTGAAAAATTAGCGGATGACTTGTGGCTAGGGGTGAAAGGCCAATCAAACCTGGAGATAGCTGGTTCTCCCCGAAAGCTATTTAGGTAGCGCCTCGGACGAATACTACTGGGGGTAGAGCACTGTTAAGGCTAGGGGGTCATCCCGACTTACCAACCCTTTGCAAACTCCGAATACCAGTAAGTACTATCCGGGAGACACACGGCGGGTGCTAACGTCCGTCGTGGAGAGGGAAACAACCCAGACCGCCAGCTAAGGTCCCAAATTATTACTAAGTGGGAAACGATGTGGGAAGGCTTAGACAGCTAGGATGTTGGCTTAGAAGCAGCCATCATTTAAAGAAAGCGTAATAGCTCACTAGTCGAGTCGGCCTGCGCGGAAGATGTAACGGGGCTAAGTAATAAACCGAAGCTGCGGCAATGAAGTTTACTTCATTGGGTAGGGGAGCGTTCTGTAAGCCGTTGAAGGTGTGTTGTAAAGCATGCTGGAGGTATCAGAAGTGCGAATGCTGACATGAGTAACGATAAAGGGGGTGAAAAACCTCCTCGCCGGAAGACCAAGGGTTCCTGTCCAACGTTAATCGGGGCAGGGTAAGTCGACCCCTAAGGCGAGGCCGAAAGGCGTAGTCGATGGGAAACGGGTTAATATTCCCGTACTTCTTACAATTGCGATGGGGGGACGGAGAAGGCTAGGTGGGCCTGGCGACGGTTGTCCAGGTTCAAGTGCGTAGGCTGAAGAATTAGGTAAATCCGGTTCTTCTTAAGGCTGAGACACGATGTCGAGCTACTACGGTAGTGAAGTCATTGATGCCATGCTTCCAGGAAAAGCCTCTAAGCTTCAGATTGTAAGGAATCGTACCCCAAACCGACACAGGTGGTCGGGTAGAGAATACCAAGGCGCTTGAGAGAACTCGGGTGAAGGAACTAGGCAAAATGGTACCGTAACTTCGGGAGAAGGTACGCTCTTGACGGTGAAGTCCCTCGCGGATGGAGCTATTGAGAGTCGCAGATACCAGGTGGCTGCAACTGTTTATTAAAAACACAGCACTGTGCAAAATCGTAAGATGACGTATACGGTGTGACGCCTGCCCGGTGCCGGAAGGTTAATTGATGGGGTTAGACTTCGGTCGAAGCTCTTGATCGAAGCCCCGGTAAACGGCGGCCGTAACTATAACGGTCCTAAGGTAGCGAAATTCCTTGTCGGGTAAGTTCCGACCTGCACGAATGGCGTAATGATGGCCACGCTGTCTCCACCCGAGACTCAGTGAAATTGAAATCGCTGTGAAGATGCAGTGTACCCGCGGCTAGACGGAAAGACCCCGTGAACCTTTACTACAGCTTGGCACTGAACATTGACCCTACATGTGTAGGATAGGTGGGAGGCTTTGAAGCAAGTACGCCAGTATTTGTGGAGCCGTCCTTGAAATACCACCCTTGTAGTGTTGATGTTCTAACGTCGACCCCTAATCGGGGTTACGGACAGTGCCTGGTGGGTAGTTTGACTGGGGCGGTCTCCTCCCAAAGAGTAACGGAGGAGCACGAAGGTGGGCTAATCACGGTTGGACATCGTGAGGTTAGTGCAATGGCATAAGCCCGCTTAACTGCGAGAATGACGGTTCGAGCAGGTGCGAAAGCAGGTCATAGTGATCCGGTGGTTCTGAATGGAAGGGCCATCGCTCAACGGATAAAAGGTACTCCGGGGATAACAGGCTGATACCGCCCAAGAGTTCATATCGACGGCGGTGTTTGGCACCTCGATGTCGGCTCATCACATCCTGGGGCTGAAGTCGGTCCCAAGGGTATGGCTGTTCGCCATTTAAAGTGGTACGCGAGCTGGGTTTAGAACGTCGTGAGACAGTTCGGTCCCTATCTGCCGTGGGCGTTGGAGAATTGAAAGGGGCTGCTCCTAGTACGAGAGGACCGGAGTGGACGAACCTCTGGTGTTCGGGTTGTGTCGCCAGACGCATTGCCCGGTAGCTAAGTTCGGAATCGATAACCGCTGAAAGCATCTAAGCGGGAAGCGAGCCTTGAGATGAGTTCTCCCTGATACTTTAAGTATCCTAAAGGGTTGTCGGAGACTACGACGTTGATAGGTCAGGTGTGTAAGTGCTGTGAGGCATTGAGCTAACTGATACTAATTGCCCGTGAGGCTTAACCATACAACACCCAAGGGGTTTTGATGGACTCAAAGAAAGAACAAAACTTGATTGTGTAGAGAACACAAAACAGCTTTCCAAGTTATTCTCTAGAAATAGAGAGAAAGAATTTGCTTGGCGACCATAGCGTTGCGGACCCACCTGATTCCATGCCGAACTCAGAAGTGAAACGCAATAGCGCCGATGGTAGTGTGGGGCTTCCCCATGTGAGAGTAGGACATCGCCAGGCTTTATATTTTGAACGCTTGTTATTAATAACGAGTATTCCACTGCGGAGTGGTAGTTCAGTTGGTTAGAATACCGGCCTGTCACGCCGGGGGTCGCGGGTTCGAGTCCCGTCCACTCCGCCACTTATTCGAAAACCTCGCTTTTGCGAGGTTTTTTTGAATCTACACTGTGATAAACTGTAGTTCAAATTTAGGGGTGTAGCTCCAATTGGCAGAGCAGCGGATTCCAAATCCGCGTGTTGGGAGTTCGAATCTCTCCACCCCTGCCATATACTAAGCCTCAGCAGTAATGCTGGGGCTTTTTTACGTCTGCATTTTATGGTTTTAGTCAATTGGCAGAGCAAGCGGATTCCGCTATTTACCAAAGAGCGCGTGTTGGGGTGAATAGTTCGAATCTCTGGATCGCCAGCCCGGTCCACCCCTGCCATCTTCGAAAGCCTCGACAGAAATGTCGGGGCTTTTTTGCATTTGTTGCTTTTGCAAAGCAAATGTTGGGAGCTTGTGCGCAAGCCCGGCGCCTCCGCCATATTCGAAGGCTCTGACTTAGGTCAGGGCCTTTTTCGTTTCTGGTAGAAACGAAATTGGAACGTTCGATATCTAAGATATCTCTCTTCGAGAACATTCCGTATCGTAGATACGTCATTTCGAGATGCGGGAAAGTTCAGTCTCTTCGATACTTCACTTTGAGAGTGGAAATAGAGCACTCCGTATCCGCGATACTTCGCTTCGGGATGGAGAAACGTTCTTTCTTTGGCTCTATATTCCAACGAGTGCCTCTCGGTTTTCAACTCTACACTCTCTTGCTCTTCTCTCGCATCCGTAGCGCAGCGTTCCGAACTCCCGTATCCACTTTCCCGCATCCGTAGTGCAGCGTTCCGAACTCCCGCATCCACTTTCCCGTATCCGTAGCGAAGCGTTCCAAACTCCGTTATCCGTCAAAGTGACTACGGTAACTTTTTTAATCTGTTAGCTTTTATGGGGTGAATATTTAGTTTGTAGACTCGAAATTTTTCAGGTTATGGCTACAATATAGCCACTTACAGTTTTGGGGGATTTATGGGACAGCTTTCCATTTTAGGTTTTATTGCTCTTGGTGGCGCTTTTGGTGCGTGTTCTCGCTATCTCGTCTCAGAGCTTTGTGTCGCGCTGCTGGGTCGAGGTTTTCCTTACGGCACACTCACTGTTAACGTTGTGGGCTCATTTATTATGGGACTACTGATTGCGGCATTTGAAAGTGAAATCATGTCGATTGAACCTTGGCGACAAATTATCGGCCTTGGTTTCCTTGGTGCTCTAACCACATTCTCTACGTTCTCAATGGATAATGTACTGCTGATGCAGCAGGGCGCATTCTTTAAGATGGGCTTAAATGTGTTACTCAATGTCTTTTTGAGCATCTCAGCGGCGTGGTTAGGTTTTCAATTACTGATGAAGTCTTAACAAAAATTTAAATATTTTTGTACAGGTCAGCTTGGTTTAGACCTGTCAATTGCTTATAATTGCATCACTTGTCGGAGTGCCATTTGGCTGAGACCGTTAATTCGGGATCCGTTGAACCTGATCAGATTAGAATCTGCGAAGGGAACAGGAGAAGATATTATCGTTAGGGATGTTTCTATCATCCTAGCGTACCTATCAACATATCGATGTTGTGTTTAGGTTGCTACAACCTAATTTTCGATACCTCTTGTCATATCGTTCCGCCAAGCATTTTTATCCCATACGTTTATAAAAAATGAGCAAGGAAAAATGCTATGTCGAGTCGCAAGCAAGCAAGACTGGAAGCTAAACAGTTTATTGATACTCTCTCAGTACAACCTTATCCAAATTCGCATAAGGTGTATGTTGAGGGTTCCCGTCCTGATATTCGAGTACCAATGCGCGAAATATCTTTGGCCGATAGCCTAGTCGGAGGCACCAAAGAAGCGCCTGTATTTGAGCCTAACGAGCCTATTCGTGTATACGATACCTCTGGTCTCTACACCGATCCTGAACACCAAATCGACCTTTACAATGGCTTACCTAAGCTTCGTGAGCAGTGGATCGAAGAGCGCAGTGATACCGAAGTTTTGGATGATGTTAGCTCCGTCTATACCAAAGAGCGTTTAGCCGATGAAACTCTCGATGAGCTTCGTTACGGTAATCTACCACGTATAAGACGTGCTAAGAGCGGTAAATGTGTTACTCAACTTCACTATGCTCGTCAGGGGCTTATTACTCCTGAAATGGAGTACATCGCTTTGCGTGAGAACATGGGACGTGCTCGCTATCGCGATGAAGTTCTCACTCAGCAGCATCCTGGCCAAAGTTTTGGTGCGAATCTACCCAAAGATATTACTCCTGAGTTTGTACGCAAAGAGGTCGCTGAGGGGCGCGCCATCATTCCTTCTAACATCAACCATCCAGAATCGGAGCCAATGATTATTGGTCGTAACTTCCTAGTCAAAGTGAACGCTAACATCGGCAACTCTTCAGTGACTTCGTCAATAGAAGAAGAAGTAGAGAAGCTGGTTTGGTCAACACGCTGGGGTGGTGATACGGTTATGGACCTGTCGACTGGGCGTAATATTCATGAAACTCGTGAATGGATCTTGCGTAACAGTCCTGTTCCTATTGGGACGGTGCCTATGTACCAAGCGTTAGAAAAAGTGAATGGTATTGCTGAGAACCTTAATTGGGAAGTGATGCGTGACACACTGATTGAGCAAGCCGAGCAGGGCGTGGATTACTTTACCATTCACGCAGGGTTACTTCTACGCTATGTGCCAATGACGGCAAAACGGGTTACCGGCATTGTCTCTCGTGGTGGTTCCATCATTGCTAAATGGTGTCTAGCCCATCATCAAGAAAGTTTTCTTTATACTCATTTCCGCGAAATCTGTGAGATCTGCGCTAAGTATGATGTCGCGCTTTCTCTTGGAGATGGGCTTCGTCCAGGTTCTGTCGCAGATGCTAACGATGAAGCGCAGTTCGCTGAACTTAGAACGCTCGGTGAGCTAACCAAGATCGCTTGGGAATATGATGTGCAAGTGATCATTGAAGGCCCGGGCCATGTGCCAATGCACATGATCAAAGAAAATATGGAAGAGCAGCTTGAGCATTGTCATGAAGCGCCTTTTTATACCTTAGGTCCACTTACAACTGATATTGCCCCAGGCTACGATCATATTACTTCGGGTATTGGTGCGGCGATGATTGGCTGGTATGGCTGTGCCATGCTGTGTTATGTCACGCCGAAAGAGCACCTTGGGTTACCAAACAAGGATGATGTTAAGACCGGTCTGATTACTTATAAATTGGCTGCCCATGCGGCGGATTTGGCAAAAGGTCATCCGGGAGCACAAGTGCGCGATAACGCCCTGTCGAAAGCGCGCTTTGAGTTCCGCTGGGAAGACCAATTTAACTTGTCTCTCGATCCGGAAACTGCACGCAGTTTCCATGATGAAACCTTGCCGCAAGAATCAGGTAAGGTTGCTCACTTTTGCTCAATGTGTGGTCCTAAATTCTGCTCGATGAAGATTTCGCAAGAGGTGCGTGAATACGCTAAGGACACCGAACAGGTAGCGGCCGATCAAGCTATAGAGATAAAAATGCTTGATGACCCATTAGAAGGAATGCGTCAGAAATCGGCGGAGTTTCTTGCGACTGGGTCAGAGTTGTACCATCCAGCGGTCAGCACAGAGGCTGAGTAATGATGGTCTCTATACTGGTTCCATCGAGTAAGATTGAGTTAACCGGTGAGATTCAACAGGCTCTTTTGTTAGCCAAGCAGCAAGGTTTGGCTATCGACAATATTGAGTTGGGTGTTAGCCCAACTCAATATCTGTTAATCAAAACCGATCAATCAGAACTCGTTATCGGTAGCGATCTCTGGTCATGTTCATCAAGAGATTGCCATCGTTATATTCACTATCACAGTAGTCAGGCGAGTTTACCAATTGAGAGCAATGCGGTTTATCACGGGATTGTAGATGGGAATGCTTGGCTAGATATTTGGATGCACGCAGAAAATCGTGAAACCCGCGCCATTGGCTATCAGAACGATCCAACATTGGTTGAACCCCGTTATCATTTTGCTTGGGCAATCGCATTACTGAGTCTCGATTTTCCGCTCGAAGATGCGTTAACTTTTGCTCGCGGCAAGATGCATGTTTCACGTGAAACATGGCCGAGTGAATACGGTGACTTTCCCGTGCCGATACTTGAACACGATAAATTTGGTATTTCGGTTGGTTGGAATGTCACATCTGAACTAGAGCAATTTAGTCATGTCGATGCGACTAAGTTAGGTTTGTATCCGGTGGTTGATAGTTTTGACTGGGTGGCAACCCTACTTGAATTGGGCATTAAAACCATTCAGTTAAGGATTAAAGATCCTGATGCTCCGGATCTAGAACAGCAAATCATCGATGCAATTGAACTTGGCAGGCAGCATTGCGCGCAAGTGTTTATCAATGATCACTGGCAATTGGCGATTAAGCATTGCGCTTATGGTGTGCATCTAGGTCAGGAGGACCTGGAGGTATCGAACATCTCTCAACTACGCAGGGCAGATATTCGACTAGGTTTATCGACTCATGGTTACTATGAGTTATTGAGGATAGTTCAGCTTAAACCGAGTTACATTGCTCTCGGGCATATCTTCCCGACAACCACCAAACAGATGCCTTCTAAGCCACAAGGGTTAGTTAGATTAGCGTTGTACCAGACCTTGATAAATAGCATCCCTAATGTGAATCATGCTAACGCTACGCAGAATTTCGGTTATCCAACGGTCGCAATTGGCGGTATCGATCTCTCCAATGCAGCATCGGTTTGGCGTTGTGGCGTGACCAGTCTAGCGGTAGTCCGAGCAATCACTCTCGCGGACTCGCCGCAAGAGGTCATCGGTGAGTTCGAACAAATTATGCGAGATAAAGCATTGCTGGTAGAGGAGGTGCTGGATGTTGACGGATGAACAGTTTATTCGTTATCAGCGTCAAGTAGCTTTGCCTGAAATCAGCGAGATTGGTCAACAGCGTTTATTCCAATCGCATGTATTGATTATTGGTTGTGGTGGTTTGGGCAGTGCGGCGGCACTCTATCTAGCAGGGGCAGGCGTGGGTCGATTGGTTTTGGTCGATGATGACAGCGTCGAAGTCAGTAACCTCCATCGGCAAGTAGCGTATCGAAGCTACGATTTGAACAGTAGTAAAGTTAACGCGATTTCTCGTCAATTGTCGGAGCTCAATTCCGAAGTTCAGTTACGCAGTATCACGCGTCGTATGGACGAATCACAACTGAGCTTGGAAGTGATGTTGGCTGATGTTGTCCTTGATTGTAGTGATAACTTAACGACGCGACAGTTAGTCAATCATGTCTGCTTTCAGCAAAAGACGCCGTTAATTTCCTCAGCTGCAATAGGTTGGCAAGGGCAGTTTACTGTTTTTGACTATCAGCAAGGGCAAGGCTGTTATCGCTGTCTTTATCCGTTTGATGAGCTTGTTCAAGCGCAGAGTTGCAGCGAATCAGGAGTTCTTGGACCTGTAGTTGGCACGTTAGGTAACTATCAAGCGTTGGCTGCGATTCAGAAACTCGCGCTTGGGGAGTTCTTAGTTGCAACAGGGCAAATTCATCTCTTTGACGGTAAAACTATGCTTTGGCAGACCATCAATATCTCACAAGATAGCCATTGCTCCGTATGCGGGGCATTAGTGGAGGAAGTCATCCATGACTCAACCAAACACAGCTAATATCACCATTACGATCAATCAACAGACGCAAGTGGTGGTTGGCGATAGCCACCTTGGTCAGATAATTGATCAACTTGAACTGCCTGCAGAAGGCTGCGTGTTCGCAATCAATAATCAAGTGATTCCCAAAAGTGAATGGTCGACCATGATAGTAAATCAAGGCGATGCGATTTCACTTTTTCAAGCGATAGCAGGGGGCTAATCATGAGTTCTATTTCAGCTTTAACCATTGCCGATAAGCGTTTTGATTCGAGACTTTTTACAGGGACGGGAAAATTTGCCAACAGTGAAGTGATGGCACAAGCGATTCGCGCTTCTGGCTCCCAACTCGCAACCATGGCGTTAAAGCGGGTTGATATTAATGACAAGCAAGATGATATTTTGCAGCCGCTGGTCGCAGCCGGAGTCAATTTACTGCCCAATACTTCCGGTGCGAAGAATGCTCAAGATGCCGTTTTCGCTGCTCATCTAGCTCGTGAAGCGTTAGGAACCAATTGGCTCAAGTTAGAAATACACCCAGATCCCAAGTATTTGATGCCCGATCCGATCGAGACGCTAAAAGCGGCAGAGCAACTGGTGCGAGATGGGTTTGTAGTTCTACCTTACTGTCATGCCGACCCCGTGTTGTGTAAGCGTTTAGAAGAGGTGGGGTGCGCTGCGGTAATGCCGCTTGGTGCTCCTATTGGCTCAAACAAAGGGATTGCCTCGCGTGATTTTCTTGAAATCATCATCGATCAAGCTCGAGTTCCGGTGATTGTTGATGCCGGGATTGGCGCGCCATCTCATGCGGCGCTTGCAATGGAAATGGGCGCGGATGCTGTGTTGGTCAATACTGCTATCGCTGCAGCGCAGCAACCCGTGGCGATGGCACAGGCTTTCAAGTTAGCGGTTGAATCTGGGCGATTAGCCTATCAAGCTGGATTGGCTGGGCAGGTTTCTCATGCCATTGCATCGAGCCCGTTAACCGCATTTCTTGATTCGTGAGGCTAGTGATGAGTTTTTTGCAGCAATTCAATCAACTCAATTGGGATGATATTTCACTGTCTATTTTGAGTAAAACCGCTGATGATGTTGAACGCGCATTGAGCAAATCTAAGCGTGATCTTGAAGACTTTAAGGCGCTGATATCCCCTGCGGCGGAACCTTACTTAGAGCAGATGGCACAAGCATCCTTGGCATTAACGCGTAAGCGATTTGGTAACACCATGTCGTTATATATCCCGCTTTATCTTTCCAATCTGTGTGCTAATGCGTGCACTTATTGCGGTTTCTCAATGGAGAATCGCATTAAACGTCGCACATTGAATGAACAAGAGATCCGCGCGGAAATTAATGCTATTAAAGCGATGAAGTTCGATAGCGTGTTATTGGTGACCGGTGAGCATGAAACGAAAGTCGGTATGAATTACTTTCGCCAAATGCTTCCACTGATTAAGCCGCACTTTAATTATCTAGCGATGGAAGTGCAGCCGTTAAAGCAGCATGAGTACGCTGAGCTTAAAAGCTTAGGTCTTGATGCGGTAATGGTCTATCAAGAAACCTATCATCCTTCGACTTACGCACAGCATCATCTACGGGGCAATAAAACCAACTTTGAGTTTCGTCTCGAAACACCCGATCGGCTTGCCAAGGCGGGGATTGATAAGATTGGTATTGGCGCTTTGATTGGATTAGAAGATTGGCGAACCGATTGTTTCTACGTTGCCGCGCATCTTGATTACTTAGAGCGAACCTATTGGCAGACACGGTATTCGATATCTTTTCCTCGTCTACGACCTTGCGCCGGAAGTTTGCAGCCTAAATCGTTGATGAGTGACAAGCAGTTAGTGCAGTTGATTTGTGCTTATCGTCTGTTGAATCCAGAAGTTGAACTTTCGTTGTCGACCCGCGAGAGTGAAGCCTTTCGGGACAATGTGTTACCTCTAGGTATCACGAGTCTATCGGCAGCTTCAAAAACCCAGCCGGGGGGCTACGCGATGCAAGAAGCAGAGTTAGAGCAATTTGAAATTAGTGATGAACGCAGTGCCGCAACCGTTGAAGCGATGATACGCAGCAAAGGTTTCGATCCTGTATGGCGTGATTGGCATTCGGCATATTCTGGCTAATCATCCGTATGTTTCACGTGAAACATAAAAGGCTCCCGCGGGAGCCTTTTATTTATCGATAACCGACCGATTATGCGGTTAGCTATTCACTGTTTCTTTTAGTGACTGAGTGCGCGAGTTGCTTGACGCAGCCATTGCTTGGCTAGTTCATCATCAATCAGTTGGTTGAGGTCTTGCCATACTTTTTCATGGTAGTCGTTTAGCCAGGCGAGTTCTGGACGAGTCAGTAGGTTGACATCAATATTACGTAGGTCGATTGGACAGCGCGTTAGTGACTCAAAGGTTAGCACTGAGAAATCGCCTTGAGTTGGAAGTTCAACAACCAGCTCTAAGTTCTCAATACGAATACCAAACTGTTCTGCACGGTAGTAGCCAGGCTCATTAGAAAGCACCATACCTTCTACTAGCGGCACATCAATCTGTTTCTTCGAGATGCTAGCTGGACCTTCATGTACACTGAGGAAGTGACCGACACCATGACCAGTACCATGGTCATAATCGAAGCCTTCTGCCCATAGATGTTGACGAGCAAGCGTATCGATTTGATAGCCACGGGTACCTTGTGGGAAGCGTGCACGAGCGACACCGATGTGTCCTTTTAAAGCGAGAGTAAATTGCTTAATCATTTCCGCACTCGGCTGTCCAATCGCGATAGTACGCGTAATGTCAGTGGTACCATCAAGATACTGACCGCCTGAATCCACTAAGTACAAGCTATCCATGGTGAGCTGTCCTGGTTCAGGCTGGTTCTCATGGTTGTAGTGACACATCGCAGCGTTACTACCTGCTGCTGAAATGGTATCAAAGCTTAGGTCCATAAGCGTTGGATCTTGGCGACGAATTGATTCTAGCTTGTCTGCCAACACGGCTTCGTTATGTACGTTACCTTGCGCTACTTCACTATCTAGCCAACTCAGGAATTGCACCATTGCGACGCCATCACGAATGTGACACGCTTTCATGCCTGCAATCTCAGTTGCGTTTTTGGCGGCTTTTGGCATCAGACATGGATCAGCGGCACTAATCACTTGAGCATCTGAATTTTGCAGTACCAGTTTGACCCAAGCGTTACTTGTCGCCGGATCAACCAGGACCTTACTACCATTCAGTGCTTCTAGTTGAGCTTGTAGTTGTTCTGGATGATAAACAGAAACACCTGTGCCAACGTGCGCGGCAAACTCAGCTGGAATACGAGTAGGGTCTAAGAAGAACTCAACATTACCATTGGCGTGTAAAATCGCATGAGAAAGCAGGACCGGAAGACGAGATACATCTAAACCACGAATATTGAGTAACCAACAAATTGAATCGAGAGCGGTAATCACAGCGCTGTCCGCACCTTGCTTCGCAACTAGTGCGGCGATCTCAGTGCGTTTCTCTTGGCTCGATTGACCAACAGACTCGGTTGGCATTAGACGTACATCAGAAAGCACTGGTGCTGGTCGGTCAGACCAAAGTTCATCAATCGGATTGCTGTTAAGAATTTCTAGTTGGTGGTTTTTCGCTAGCTTCGCTTGCGCACCTTCTAGCCAAGCGCCATTGTGCATGCGAGGGTCAATCGCCACTTTACCGCCAACAGCAACTTGTTCTGTTACCCAATCCAATGCTGGTTCATTGATTAGGTGGCGATATTCGAACAGCTCTGCAGGTACTTGTTTGGTGACTTGCACTGTATAGCGACCATCAACAAAAATTGCCGCTTTTTCGCGAGTGATGACTGCAACACCTGCTGAACCGGTAAAGCCTGTTAGCCAGTGAAGACGCTCGTTATGAGCGGGAACGTATTCACCGAGATATTCATCTTCATGAGGTACCAGTAAAGCATCAAGGTTATGCTGAACAAGCCATTCTCTAATGGCACTTAAACGTTGTTCAGTAGTTGTAAGCATCGTTTTAATCCTTCAATTTGTTGTGGTCGCACTACAGTTACGACAGTGCAGAATAAGCTACTCTTTTTGTTTCATCGCTGCAAATGTTAGCGTAAGCATATTTTGTTAACTGGTGTTTATCACCAGAAAGGTGTCTCATACACCTATCTTAACGCGTCGGTTTTATCGCGAATCATGGTTCGTAACCATGATAGAGCTGGGTCATTCTCACGATCTCGATGCCAAAACAAAGTGTATGCCATGGGTGGAAACTCCATCGGTAACGGCAATACGGTTAAGTTGAGCTGCTTTGCCGCCAATTGAATAAAGTGGCTTGGCGCGGTAAAGATAAAATCGGTATAGCTACACAAACTCGCTGCACTGTTAAAATCAGGAACGGTGATAGCGATATCACGTTCTCGTCCCATGTCTGCGAGGCGATAATCGAGTAACCAGCGGTCGTTACCATCACAACGAACTTGTACGTGGCGCTGCTTGAGGTAGTTCTCAAGATTCCAGGGTTGGTTTAACGCGGGATGGTTATTACGAATTAAACACACTTGGTTATCACGATAGATTTCCTGCTCACAGATATCACTTGGGGGGAGCATGGTGAGCTTGGCATCATTAATGTCGATATCTTTACCGGTAATACCAAGATCGATTTCACCGCGTTGCATTAATGGAAAAGTTTGCTCATTCCAGGGATGGGTACTGATGGTGACATTCGGCGCTTGCTTAAAGATATGCGGTAAGAAGTGCGGCAAGATCAGTGGATAAACACTTTCCACAGCGGCAATTTGAAAACGGTAGTCACTTGAGTCAGGCGTGAATTGCTCAGGTTGCGTCAGTATTTCTAATTGGTGGATCAAGTTATCGAGCTTAGGTTTTAAGAATAGCGCTTTGGGTGTGGCGGTTAAGCCATGGGAAGTTCGCACGAAAAGTGGGTCGTCAAACTGGGTTCTTAACTTAGCTAGGTTCTTGCTCACGGCTGATTGTGACAAACAGAGCCGACTGGCAGCGCGAGTGACATTGAGTTCTTCAAGCAATACTTTAAGACAAACCAGCAGATTAAGGTCAATGCGAGCAAGTTTTTCGATATTCATTGGTATTCCTAACTAGAATAACTGAGATGATTTAATGTCATTGGAAGTAATATCTAGCCTAACTTAGACTAGCGCCAATTTCATTAGTTAATCGTTTAGTTGTTTCAATGCATACTTCATACACCCCTAAAAAATCACAAATGGCACTGCTCACCCTGTTAGTGCTGTTTAGCCCTTTAGCCATCGATATCTACTTGCCGGCATTGCCTTTGATGTCTGAAGCGTTTCACGTGGAACATGCATTAACTCAAGGAACGATTACTTGGTTCTTATTTGCCATGGGCGTAGGTCAGTTATTTGCTGGTCCCTTGGCGGATAAACTCGGACGTCGAACTGTTGCATTGGGTGGCATTGGTATTTACGGTTTGAGCGCTCTATTGGCGTGGGGAGCTCAAAACATAGAGTGGATGCTGGTTGCTCGTATGCTACAAGGCTTAGGTGCGTGCGCGACATCGGTAGCAGCCTTTGCAACAGTTCGCGATCTATTTGGTCCTGAAAAGAGCGGACGAATGATCAGTTATCTTAATGGCGCAATCTGTTTTATTCCCGCTTTAGCGCCTATTTTAGGTAGTTGGTTAACTCAGCAGTTTGGCTGGCGCAGTAACTTTAGCTTTATGGCGCTATATGCCTTGGTTGTCTTCGCTTTGTTGTTTACCAGCATGAAAGAGAGCAACCCACAGGTAAGCAAAGAACCAGTGTTCCGTCTCAGTCGTTATCTCGATATTTTGCAAACCCCTTCATTTTTATTCCATGCCAGCCTATGTATGTTGGCAATGGCAGTGATTCTTGCGTATGTGACTTCTGCTCCAGTGGTCTTGATGGGCGAGTTAGGTCTTGATATGAACCAGTTTACGTTTTGGTTTGGCATCAATGCAGCATTAAATATCACCGCGAGTATGACGGCGCCAAAATGCATGGATAGATTGGGAACGCGAGCTACACTATTAATTGGCTTGGCTATTTTGATGGTGGCTGGCGTATTGATGTTAGCGTTAGCCGACATTGCGAGTCCAATCGCTTTCATGCTTCCTGTGTTTCTTTCATCGATTGGCTTTGCTTGGATTCTTGGCGCAGCCGCAGGCAAAGCGTTGGCGCCGTTTGGCGATAAAGCGGGCACGGCAGCGGCGCTATTAGGCTTGTTCCAGATGAGCGGTTCTGGTTTAGTGATCGGTATCATCCAGCTATCAGGTTTAGAACCGAAAGTGATGATCGCGATTCAGATGCTGATTGTTCTGCCTTGGTTCTTGCTGCTGTTTACTAAACCTGCGCGAGCTTGGCACCAAGCTGCGACGTATTAATTGTTGGAATATTGCCAAGATTTGGGCGACAACTATGCCAAGTTACAAAAACGGTGTATATTTAGCCTTTGATTTTTTAACTGGTGGATTTTAGGAAAAACATGTCTCTAACGACGTACGAGATGGCTCGATTATTGGAGCAACTGGACAGTTCTCCAGAAAAAGTTATGTTTGGTAAATTGCTTAATGAATTAGGCAACCAAAGTGGCGAGCGCATTCAAAGCGCAGCGAAACAAGTTCCGCTGCCAATGCTGAGAGATATCGTTTACCATTTTCAACAAGTGATTGCCTCGCGCAAAGACGAACAAGTGGATCTGCTAGCAAAACAGATCTCTGAGCAAGGTATCTCTGTTGAAGAGTTAAAAGAGTACTTAGCTTCACGCTAAACAGATTTTAAAAAGCTCGCTAGTTAGCGAGCTTTTTTTATGGGTTTACATTGCGATTGATCGGGTTTTGCAGCGAGATGAGTGTCTCGGTTGATTGGACTTCATCAATGGCTTGCAACTTGTCGATCAACACATATTGCAACTCTTCGATTGAACGACACATCAGTTTGACGAAGATGTTGTATGCCCCAGTGGTGTAGTAAGCTTCGACCACTTCTTCCAAAGCATTGAGTTTTTCCAGTGCTGAATGATAGTCGCGAGCTGCATTGAGGTTAATACCGATAAAGCAGCACACATCGTAGCCGAGCTTTTTACTATCAACGATCACTTCAGTGCCTTGTATAACTTGCGCAGCTTTCATCTTTTCAATTCGAACGTGAATCGTCGCTGGGCTGACGTTATATTTTTTCGCCATTTCAGCGTAAGGTGTTCGCGCATCAGCCATTAAGGTTTTCAGTATGGCTTTATCAAGATCATCCAGTTTGTTTGCCTGAACCTGCATTGCTTTTCCCATCGTAGTCAATTCGTTCTAGCTGAACCTAGTGTATGTGAATAATACTACTATGAAGGAAAGGTTTCCCTTTAGCTAGTGCGATAAAATCCGCTAAACTTCAAACTTCTTTTTTGCGCTTTAATGGAGCCCGCTTTTGCAACTACAACTTGTGTGTGAAGACCTAACCCAAACCGAACGTCTAAATGAAATTGCAGCTCGTTGGGGGTTACAACATGATGAGCAGAGCGTGTTTGCTTTAGTGTTGACCGAACAGCGACTTGAACTGCGTAAGCTAGATGAGCCTAAACTGGGTGCGATTTATGTCGACTTAGTCTCAGGCGCTGTGGCGCATCGCCGTAAATTTGGTGGTGGTAAAGGGCAAGCAATCGCAAAAGCAGCAGGTTTAAATAAAGGTGCTACACCAACCGTGCTTGATGGAACGGCGGGGCTAGGGCGTGATGCATTCGTTCTCGCATCACTCGGTTGTAAAGTGCAAATGGTCGAGCGCCATCCGGTTGTTGCTGCGCTACTCGATGATGGACTAGCGCGAGCGAAGCAAGACACTGAAATTGGAGAATGGGTTTCTGAGCGCATGTCTCTTGTGCACGCTTCAAGTCATAATGCATTGAGTGATCTGGTCAATGACCCAAATTTTGTTGCGCCAGATGTGGTTTACCTTGATCCAATGTATCCACACCCAGAAAACAAAAAGAAAAGTGCTTTAGTGAAAAAAGAGATGCGCGTGTTTCAGTCTTTAGTCGGCGCTGATAATGACGCAGACGCGCTATTGCAACCGGCGTTGGCTTTGGCAACGAAACGTGTGGTAGTAAAACGTCCTGACTATGCTGAGTGGCTAGACAACCAAAAACCGAGCATGGCGATAGAGACTAAGAAAAATCGCTTTGATGTCTACGTTAAGGCGTCAATGAGTTAATTATCACTTTTGCCACATTGAGAAACATTTTGCGCTTGCGCTAACTTGATACTGCATGTATATCTTAGTAATAATAATTCGTATTCTTGCTGAGGTGGTAGTATGAGTAAGCGCTTATGTAAATTGAATCGTCACGATATTGCGCAGCAGTTGAGTGATATTCAACGTATTGTCGCAGCGCCAAAATACCTCTGTCGCTCATGTGCACGGGCATCACAAGATAAAAATCTATTGTGTAAGCCAATGGCGCTACAAGCGGTGAATCTTGACGTGCCCGTAGCGGTAGAAGAGAAAAGTGTTTTACCTCAGCAGAGTGACGTTCTGCTTACTGCACAAGTTGAGTCTAGCGAATCATTGCTTGGTCAATCTCCGCTCAGTAAGTCTCAGCTTAAACAAGCCAAGAAGCAGGCTAAGAAGCAGAAGAAGTACTTCAAAAAGCTCAAGAAGACGGTCGATAAGCAGCAGAAACTACTGCGTAAACAGCAGAAACTCGAACAGCAATTTAATAAGACCAATATGAGTCTCAACCAGTTGACGCTAGTAAGTGGCTTGCCTGCTTCTCAACATGCAATGCATTAATTGGTCAACGTTGTACAAATATAAATAGCCCGCGATGATCGCGGGCTATTTATTTCTGGTGTGATAAGCGGCGATTAAGCTAAGCCGAAGCGTAATCACGCGCGACGCGACGTTTTACCCAGGTTTCATTGACCCACAAAGACAGCATGATAATCGCACCACCAATGCCTAAGCGCAGCAAGTCGACATCTCGATTCCAAATAACGATATTAACGATAAGTCCTGCTGGCACCAGTGCATTATTCATGACTGCCAGCGCGCCTGCGTTAACCATCGTCGCTCCTTTATTCCACGCGAAGTAACCGAGACCAGAAGCAATTAAACCAAGATAGATAAGGATACCCCACTGAGTGTTAGTAGTCGGTAACTTGTCTACATTACCCATTAGCGTAAAGGCGATGGTGGCGACGACCAGAGCCCCGAGATAGAAATAACCAAAGACTGCGTGTTGCGGCAATTCCACTTGCTCGGTTTCCATAATGTATTTGTAACCGACCTGACCGATGGCGAAACACAGGTTAGCACCTTGTACCACTAAAAAGCCGATTAGGAAGTTTTCATTGATGCCGGCAAACTTAATTACGGCAGCGCCAGCGACAGCGATGGCTGCCGTGACTAAATACCAAGGTGAGAAACGCTTTTTGAGTAAGTCGTAAATTAGCGTGACATAAATGGGCGTAAAGACGGTGAAAAGTAGTACTTCTGGTACGGAAAGGAGTAAAAAAGATTGGTAATAGAAGCAGTACATCAAGCCGAGCTGAAAGCCGCCAACGACCATCAACTTGCTGATCAGTGATTTACTGACACCTTTAAACTTAATAAAAGGCAAGAACACGACGCTTGCTAATGCCACTCGCATTAACACTGAAAACCAAGAATCAACCTGACCAGCAAGATAAACGCCAATCAAGCTAAATGAAAATGCCCACAGCAAAGTGACGGCTGATAGATAACCCATAATCCATACCCATGAATGATACCAGCCGTCAGTCTAAACGAGATTAATTCGCAGTGCGATCAATCCTTGAGTGGTACAACCAACAAATCGACCGGCGTACAATTTATTAATTGGCGCGTGGAAGAGAGCAACTTACTCCAAAAATCTTGATGGTGCCCACACACCACTAAGTCCACTTTGTATTCACCAATGTTTTCACACAGTTCGTTACCTAGGTCGCCGCTGCCCACCAAGGTGTGCTTAATCGGGTAATCAGCATGATCAGCCAGGTTTTGTAACTGCTGTTGAGAGGCTTCGGTCGCTTTATGTTGCGTCTCTGCCATATTGATGTCGATCAGTCCGGTATACAATTCGGCATAGTTCACATCGATATGGATAAAAGAGACATCTGCGTTAAGCGGCTTAGCTAAAGAGACAGCTTTTTCCACCAAATGTTTGCTGTCTTCAGACAGGTCAATTGCAACTAAAATATGTTGATAACTCATAATGCTATCTCCTCTATGACTTTGATTTAAGGTTAGCACTGGTCGTCTAAAAATTATGCTAGAGCGATCTCATATCTCTTTAAGGATCGTGTTATAGTTTAGTTACTTGCAGGAATATTAGGAGTTGAACATGCTGTCACAGGCAATGGTTGATCAATTGAATGAACAAATTAACCTCGAATTTTTTTCATCCAATCTATACTTACAAATGAGTGCTTGGTGTGAAGATAAAGGATTCGATGGCGCGGCTGAATTTTTACGCGCTCACGCCGTAGAAGAGATGGAGCACATGCAGCGTTTGTTCACTTACGTGAGTGAAACCGGTGCAATGCCGATTCTTGGGGCGATAGAAGCGCCTCAGCACCAGTTTGAGAGCCTTGGTCACGTATTCCGTGAAACCTATGAGCACGAGCAAATGATTACTGAAAAAATCAACAAGCTGGCTCATGTTGCGTTTACTTCACAAGACTACTCAACATTCAACTTCTTACAGTGGTACGTTGCAGAGCAGCACGAGGAAGAGAAGTTATTTAAAGGGATATTAGATAAGCTAGAACTTGTTGGTGAAGACGGTAAAGCACTGTTCTTTATTGATAAAGATCTGGCAGCTTTAGCAAAAGAAGGTTCATCTTCTGTTATGGATGCCCCGGCTGCTTAGTTAACAGCCAAAGACACTCTAATCGGATCGTCTTTTCTTCGGGCATGTATAGAAGGTGTAGGGAGGAAAGATGATCAGTGCAGACACCATTCTATTCGTACTTATGTTGGTTACTCTAGTGAATCTAGCTAGGTATCTGACCGCGTTGCGTTCACTCATTTATGTGATGCGAGAAGCTCATCCTTTGCTTTATCAACAGGTCGACGGCGGTGGCTTCTTTACCACCCATGGCAATGTGAGCAAGCAATTCAAGCTCTACTCTTATCTCAAGACCAAAGAGTATCACCATCACCATGACCCGGTCTTTACTTCTAAGTGCGCTCGCGTCAGAGAGCTCTTCATCCTGACGATGGCTTTGATTGGTGTCACGCTGCTGGCTGCCTTTATCCTCTGAATACCGAAGCGCTGATTGTCTAGCTTGAGTTGCCACTTAGTTGTGGCGCAACGCTGATTAATTGGCAATCAGAAAAAGAATCGCTAGAATAGCGCCTCGATTAGCAAGGATGTGCAAAAATTGCACATCCTTTTTTATTGCGTTTAGAGTTGTTTGAGTAAGTCATCATGAGTGAGAAGTTCGACGTCGTCATTATAGGTGCCGGTGCTGCTGGATTAATGTGTGCCGCAGAGGCAGGCAAGCGTGGACGCAAAGTATTGGTGCTTGATCATGCGAAAAAGCCGGGGCGTAAAATCCTTATTTCAGGCGGTGGTCGCTGCAACTTCACGAACTATGATGTCAGTGCGAATAACTACCTGTGCCGCAACCCTCATTTTGTTAAATCAGCCCTCTCGCAATACACCAACTGGGATTTCATCTCAATGGTGAGCAAATATGGGATTGAGTTTGAAGAGCGTGATCATGGTCAGTTGTTCTGTCTCGATTCAGCGAAGCAAATCGTCAGCATGCTGCTTGATGAGTGTCAGAATGCCAAAGTTCAGTTGCGCTACCAGCAAGATATTCATCAGATAGAGCAAACCGAGCAAGGCTTTAGTTTGCATGCCAATACCAATCAGATTGAGTGTCAGTCATTGATTGTGGCAACTGGTGGTTTGTCGATGCCAAAATTGGGTGCAACACCATTTGGCTACAAGATTGCCGAGCAGTTTGGTTTGCCAGTGGTGCCAACTACCGCAGGCTTAGTGCCGTTTACTCTGCATAAGCAAGATAAAGAAGATTTCGAAACGCTGTCAGGTATCGCGATTCCGGCTGAGATTACCGCCCAAGATGGCACGGTATTTAAAGAGGCGCTGCTATTTACCCATCGCGGTTTATCAGGTCCTGCGGTGTTGCAAATCTCTTCCTTCTGGAAAGCTGGTCAGCAAGTGACTATCAACCTAGTGCCAGAAGCAGACGTTGAGCAATTGCTTACCGCATCAAGAGAGAAGCACCCTAATCAGAGTTTGAAAAACACGCTGGCGAAAGTGCTACCGAAACGTTTAGTTGAAGTGATGATTGAGCGTAAAGAGTTGGAAGACAAACCGCTTAAACAATTCAATGAAAAGCAGCTTAAGCAGATCGCCGAGTACTTAGAGAATTGGCAGATTGCCCCAAATGGTACAGAAGGTTACCGAACCGCAGAAGTGACTTTAGGTGGGGTTGATACCGATCATCTGTCGTCGAAAACCATGGAGTGTAAGCAAGTGAAGGGCTTGTTCTTTATTGGTGAAGTGATGGATGTGACTGGCTGGTTGGGCGGTTACAATTTCCAATGGTGCTGGAGCTCTGGTTTTGTTGCTGGGCAGCACGTTTAATCGTTAAGTTATTTTCTTAAATCAAAGGGCGCCGAGGCGCCCTTTGTTATTGGTTTTAAATGTGATTAGCGGTATTGATGTACGGCATAACCACTAGAGAAAATCCATTGGTTGCCATTAGACCAGTAAACTTCTGGCTCTTGTACGCATTGACCACCGGCATTAACGAAGCCAACCCCATACCACTCACCACCTTTAGTTAGGCTACACAAAGTGGCATTAGACTGTGGTGAAGCGATCACAGGTGCACCCACTTGGCTGCGGTCATACAGTGACAGCCATTCAAACTGATTAAGTTCTGAAACCATTTCACGTTCACCTTGGTTATCACGCACCGTAATGTCACTGCCGCCAGTACATTGGTAGTCACCGTTGCCGAATGATTCCACGTAACCATGCAATAGTTTTTCGTTGCCATTGATCGTCATTGGGAAGCGACACACATACTCAGACTTTTCGCCTAAGCGCATGGTTGCCAAGTAGCTGCGTTGATTTGCCGTGAGTTCCTCTGGATTAAATTGCTCGTTATGAGCCATCCAACCGCTCGGCATGTCGACATCAAAATCTCGGTAACCGTTTTCTTGTCCCACAATCACCGGACCGACTAACTCGTCTGCCGCTGGGTTACGTGGCGTCAGTACCGTATCGAGAATAGACTCGCTGCCTGGTGTGGTTGCACATTCAATACTGATGCGCTCTGGGTGACGTTCCGCTGGTAAATTGAGGTGGAACTTGTTGCTTTCACCGCTGCTGTAGCGTTTGCCATGAAGTGCAATCTTATCGACCGAGCCATCTTGGTTCTCAACCACTAGCTGACACTGCTTCTGTGATTCAACTTGGTATTGGTCAATGCCACCTTGGTGAGTTGCGTAAGCCCAAAGTGCGCCATTGCTGTGCTTCATGCCATCAATTTGCTTACACTTGTTGTCTGCAAGGAAGCCCGCACCATCGTGACCGGTACCTGGCTTATTGAGGCTACACAGCGTCATTTCACCCAGCTCAGGGGTTGGAGTGTAAGTAATATTGCCGACCAGTTCGCCTTTGCTTGCCAGCAGTTGGTATTGTAGCGATTCAGAGACCGGCACTTCTGTTTGACCATCAATATGCCAAACCATTTCGCTGGTTACACGGCATTGCTCACCGTCTTCATAGCCAATAAAGTTAGCTTGCGTACCACCTTGGCTGGTGTAGCTAAACTGACACAGTGGCAACCACTGATTGTCCACTTTGATGGTTTGCCATTCGGTGTTGAGGCGATCTTCGGTAGTAATCGTATCAGCAGCGACCCAGCCTTCACGTTGTGCTGGGATGTTGCTCGGCTCTGGCAATTCAAACAGGTTGCCGTAGTTTGAATAGATCAGTGGGTAGATCTGGCTTGGATTCGCTTCAGTTGGGTCGTAGATACCAAGTACGGTGATCACCGGAACGCCTTTCTCACTGACTGCGCGTTGATTGGTTGCAGATTCGACGTAACGTTGAGTCTCTTGATCCCACGCTGAGTAGCCCGTTGCGCTATTGGTATCGACGTTGCTCGCACCATTAAACCAGTTTTGCGTTACGCGTGCGGCAATGGGATGCTCTAAGGTGTAGTTACTGATCAAGCCAGTACGTGCACTTTCACCGCCACCCATCGCTTCACGCATAAAGCGGAATTGATCAGCAAAGGGTTCAACGCTCTCGCCACTATTGGTATTGGTCACGGTTTGCGCCGCATCAGACCAGTGTAGGTTACCGATAAAGCGGTTATAGCGCGCATCCCAACCCCAGCCAGATTCCATATCGTGGATTGAGGCGTTTTTCGGATGGTGACCACGACCGTAGTTGTGACCCAGCTCGTGTGACCATTCGTTACCACGGGTACCACTTAAGGTCACCATACCGCCGCCACCACTTAAACCATGGTGGATAACACTTGAGGTGATGTTGCCATCTTCATCTTCGGCTAGGTAGCGTCCGCGGTTGTTGTGCGCAGTAATATGGCTAAATGGACGAGCCCAGTGTGCGCTACCACCCGCGGTGTCAACGATGCCGAAGTTCGCATTATTGATACCCATTGAAATCAGACGCTTACCAATGTATTCACGCATGTCACCAGCGTAAACCCCAGGGTTGTCGTATTCGCTGGCTCTGGTGTAAACCTTGCCATTGGGTAGCGTAACTTTACGTAGGTGCAGTGGTGTGTAGTCTGCCATGACCAGCTTGGAGACTGGAATTTTTTGGAAGTAGTCTGTCGCCAGTTCAGGCATACGGTCGATCATTTCGTACTGATCGCGTGGTTCGACCAACATACCGATATCGATGTTCTGAATCACCATTTCTGGCGCGCCAGCGAAGACTAAATCATTTTGCGCTAGTACGCCTTCACGACCACGGTTGTCACTGAACTTAAGCGATAATCCCGGTTTCATCCAATCCCATTGCAGCGGTAGGCTCCATGCGTATTTAGAGAAGACCACTTTGCTGCGACCGTTATCAGGTTGGTCAGTATCGGCCAGGGCACTCGGTGGTAGCAGCGCAAAGCGACCTTGGCTAATTCCATCCAATTCAACCTCTACCCACATCTGCTGAATCGCTGGTTGATTTGGGGTCACCAATAGCAGCGCAGCACGATCCATCACTAGGTTAGGGTGATTGAGTTCATCGTTGCCGTTTGGCATCACGCTGGTATGGGTTTGGGTAAAGTTAATGTGCGCGCGCAGCGAGCCTGAAAGGTGGTTTACTGCTGTGCGGCTATCGTTGTAGGCGAGACGTTCAGCTAAAGTCGTAAAGCTCAATTGTTGTTTAGCGCAGCCCAAATCATTACACGCTTCAATCTCAACTTCGTAGCGGGTGTTTGGTTCTAAATCACTGATATAAAGACCCGGCTCATTGGTGCGGTAGCGGTAAACGATCGGTGAGCTGTTGGCTGGTCGCGCGGTGAGATCGATAACATAGTTATTGCTCGGATGGTGTTCATCCCAAGTCAGTTCCACGCCAATATCAGACAAAGAACCAACTTTGAATGACTCAAGGTTTGGCATCGCCAGCTCGCCACAGTCAGACATAACTGTGCGCAGAATCATGTCGGACTCAGTGATGTAACTGCCGTCTTCGAGTTGTGAACCACGGCTTGCAGGCAGATATTCCACGTAGCAGCCGGTGTCGTTAGCGTTCATCACGCCAAGTTCACGATGCATTAAGTAGAAACCACCGTTGTAGGCGATGTATTCCCAGTTACTGTCGACAAAAGGAAAAGCGGTCGAGTATTCACCGCCAGCATCGTTGAGTGGGAACTTCGGGAAGTTCTCATGGTTTACCCAATACTGCTTGCCCTGGTATTGCAAGAAGCGGCGACCATCTTGGTGAACGACAATGTTGCTGTCATCCGTTGCCAGTTGCTGCATAGCAAACAGCTGTTGTTGCACTTGGGTTCCCAGTTGCGACAGGTTAAGTGTCTCTGCCGCCACGTGTGAGCTGGCAAGAACACCGCCGATCAAAAGAGAGAGTTGCGAAAGTCTCATGCATTATTCCTTATTATTATTGATAAATGCGTTGAATAGATTCGCGGGGATTATGGTTGGGATGTTAACGAGTCGGGAAAATTGATCGAAAATGCTAGATCTTGATGCAAAAATAAAACTTGAAATTTGGACTCTGCTGCCAAGTTAACCATTAAGTTGTTGGTTTGATGTGCAATTTTTCCTGGTTGATATCGTAGTAGCTACGAAAAAGCCACCCGAAGGTGGCTCTATGTTTTCGTTTTTCACTCTGCGCTGGTGGCTAATTTAGCCTTAAATTTCAGCTGCTGAATCACTAAGCCAGCAATAATCAGCACCAAACCAATTAAGGTGGTGGGGTGGATGCTCTCGCCAATCACGGTCGCGAGTAGGATCAGTGAGATAAACGGTGAGGCAAAAATCAGGTTGCTAATACGCGCGGTGTTTTGCGTCAGTTTTAATGCGCTGAGCCACAATACAAAAGTGATGCCCATTTCAAAGAGACCCACGTAGGTCACAGCTAACCAGCCCGAAGGGGTGATTTGGCTCCAATTGGCACCTTCCCAAATACTCAAACCAATCGCAAACGGGATAGCAACTAAAAACCCGAGCAATACACCCACCACAGGATCGGCTTTGTTTTTGGTATTTAGAATCCAGTAGCCAGCCCAAAGCAGGGTTGAAAGCAGCGCTAATCCGACGCCAAGCGGGCTTTCAAAATTGAGCCCGAGAATGTCGCCTTTAGTGGCAATCACCACCACACCAAAATAGCTCAGCACACATGCTATCCAATCTTGCTTGCGGATCTGCTGACCGAGAAAGACGGCTGCCATTAAGGTCAAAGTGATCGCCCAGCTGTAGTTGATCGCTTGTGCTTGCGATGCTGGGAGCAAATCATAAGCTTTAAATAAAATGATGTAGTAAGCCAACGGGTTGATTAAACCCAGTAGCAAGTAGTACCAAGGATTGGAGAGGAAAACGGCAGAGAGGGAAGCAAGCTTTCCTTGTACGCCACAGATAACAATCAAAACCAGAGCAGAAACAATGCTGGCGATTGTCAGCATTTGGATAGGAGTAAATTCAGCCAGAGTTAGCTTAAATGCGGTGGCTACTGTCGACCAGAGCAAAACTGCAGACAAACCAAACCCCAACGCGCGGCGCTCGTTCATAGTGTTCCTTCATATAGCAAGCAAAAACGCACCCGGCGAACCATTCGCACAGTGTACGGGGAGCTAAGTGTATCTGTTGATTATCTAACCGACAAACTGGACATTTATCCAGTGGTGAAATACCATTATTTGCAAGCAATAGAAAAGAGTTAACGCCTTATTATGCAATGGATTATCGAGAACCAAAGCGTGTTATTTAGTGCCCTTGGTGGCGCCGCAATCAGCGGAGTGGCAGTCGGTTGGTGGGTAAAGCAAAAATTAAGCTTAGAAAGCCAACTGCTCGAACAGCAATTAGAATCCAATCAGCAATTGGCAGACTCACAGATCAGTCAGTTAAAACAGTCGCTTATTGAAGCGCAGCAAGAGCTTGATGAGCTGGATGAAGATCGCGATAAAGCCGCGTACGAACTCAAACAATCGCACGGCAAATTGATGGCGGTGATGGAAAAGCTACGCTATTTCGAGGCGGTAAAGCAGGAACGTCAGCAATATGCCGATGATCTGACTCAAGTGCGTGAGCAAAAATCGCAACTGGAATCGCAATTGCGTGAACAAGAAGCGCGTCATCAGCAAGCGCAATTGGCAAGCCAAGAGAAGCTGCAACTGTTGGAAAAAGCTGAAGAACGTCTAAAGCAACAATTTGAGCATTTAGCCAATCAGCTGTTTGAAACTAAAACCGCCAAGGTCGATCAGCAAAACCGCCAAAGCTTGGAAGGTTTGCTTAGTCCACTCAAAGAGCAGTTAGAAGGGTTTAAACGCCAAGTGAATGACAGCTTTAATCTGGAAGCCAAAGAGCGTCACACTTTAGTGCATGAGCTAAAAAATCTGCAACGCTTAAACGAGCAGATGACTCGCGAAGCGGTTAATCTGACTCAAGCACTGAAAGGTGACAATAAACAGCAAGGCAACTGGGGTGAGGTGGTGCTAGCGCGCGTGTTGGCGGAGTCGGGTTTGCGTGAGGGGCACGAGTATCAAACTCAGGTTAGCTTGCAAAATGAAGCTGGTAAACGTTATCAGCCAGATGTGATCGTGCATTTACCGCAAGATAAACAAGTGGTGATTGACTCGAAAATGGTGCTGGTGGCGTATGAGCGTTACTTTAATGCACAAACCGATCACGATCGTGAGCGGGCACTAAGTGACCACTTACTTGCGCTGCGTAATCACATTAAAGGGCTAAGCCATAAGGATTATCATCAACTTAAAGGGATTCGCAGTCTTGATTATGTGCTGATGTTTATCCCGGTTGAGCCGGCGTTCCAAGTGGCGATTCAAGCGGATCCGAGTTTGGTTAAAGATGCTATGGAGCACAATATTATCTTAGTTAGCCCGACCACTTTGCTGGTGGCGCTAAGAACAATTGATAACTTGTGGCGCAATGACAGACAGAATCAGAACGCGCAGATTATCGCTGAGCGTGCGAGTAAGCTGTACGACAAGCTGCGTTTGTTTGTTGAAGATATGGAAGGTTTGGGTGGTGCACTAGACAAAGCAAACCAGAGTTACCAAGGTGCGATGAATAAGCTAGCCACTGGTCGAGGTAATGTGATTCGCCAAGCGGAAAGCTTTAAACAGCTAGGGGTGGAAGTGAAACGCCCAATCTCGCCAAGTATTGCAGAACTCGCGCATGGACAAGATGTGTCAGAAAATGAATATTTGGCGGAAAATCCACCGCAGTTAGAAAGACATCCGGCTGAGGATAAAGTAAACTAATCGACCGCAGCTCAGACCTATGACGTATGAAGAGTTTTATTGAGCTGCTCGAAGAGGAATCACAATGACGGATACAAGCGTGCAGTCAAATACAGCATTAGAAACAGCAGAAACCACCCACTTTGGTTTCACTACCGTAGCTAAAGAAGAGAAAGTCGCTAAAGTGGCTCAAGTATTCCACTCGGTAGCAGCAAAGTACGACATTATGAACGACTTAATGTCTGGTGGTGTGCATCGTTTGTGGAAGCGCTTCACGATTGATTGCAGTGGCGCTCGTCCGGGTCAACGTGTACTTGACCTTGGTGGTGGTACTGGTGACTTAACCGCTAAATTCTCACGCATTGTTGGTGACAAAGGTCATGTCGTGTTGGCTGACATTAACAACTCAATGCTTAATGTGGGTCGTGATAAGCTGCGTGATATTGGCGTAGTGGGTAATGTGCATTACGTACAAGCGAACGCAGAAGAATTGCCATTCCCTGATGATTACTTTGATGTGATCACCATTAGCTTCTGCCTGCGTAACGTGACGGACAAAGATAAAGCACTACGCTCAATGTTCCGTGTGCTTAAGCCAGGTGGTCGTCTGTTGGTACTTGAGTTTTCTAAGCCAATTATTGACCCTCTATCTAAAGTGTACGATGCGTACTCATTCCACTTACTGCCTAAAATGGGCGAGCTAGTGGCAAATGATGCAGAAAGCTACCGTTACCTTGCAGAATCGATTCGCATGCACCCTGATCAAGAAACACTGAAAGGCATGATGGATGACGCTGGCTTTGAGCAAACCAGTTACTACAACCTAACTGGCGGTATTGTTGCATTGCACCGCGGTTACAAGTTCTAAAAGGGTTGTTATGCCATTCGAACCATTAGTGACCGCCGTTATTGAAACGACGCTCAACACCCTAATTAAAGATGACCCGGAATTGGGTCGTCGTCTTGCTCGCCTGAAAGGGCAAGTGATTCAAGTTCATCTTAAAGAGCTCAACAAGACGCTGACATTTGTCTTTAGCCAACAAATTGATGTGTTGGCTCACTATGAAGGGCAGCCTGATTGTTACTTATCGCTCAATTTATCGGTATTGCCTGAACTTCGTGAGCAAGCTAATATCACCAAACTGATCAAGCAAGATAAGCTGATTTTAGAAGGTGATATTCAACTGGCGCAGAAGTTCTCGCAGTTGATGACCGATTGCAAACCCGATATCGAAGAGTGGTTATCGCGCGTGACCGGCGATGTGGTCGCGCATACCTTAGTCAAAGGTGCGACTCAAGTTGGTCAGTTTGTTAAAGCGCAAGCGAGTAAGCATCAAAACCACCTTGGTCAGGTGATCACTGAAGAGTGGAAGCTCACGCCAGCACCACTTGAAGTGGCGTATTTCTGTGACCAAGTGGATGATGTCAAAAGCCAAGCAGCACGTTTGGAAGCGAAACTGAATCAACTGTTGGAGCGAGTATGACGCCGTCTGAACTTCGTCGCCTATACCGCATCATCAAAGTCCAACTCGAATACGGGTTGGATGAATTACTGCCCAATCATCAGCTGACCAAAGCGCCATTATTGGCTCGTAAAGGGTTGTTTTGGCTTAAGAACCAACACGCAGACAAAGAGCTGGGTGACCGCCTACGCCTTGCGTTGCAAGAGTTGGGTCCGGTATGGATTAAGTTTGGTCAGATGATGTCGACTCGACGTGATTTGTTTCCCCCACACATTGCCGATCCACTCGCGCTGTTGCAAGACCAAGTGTCGCCGTTTGATGGTGAACTGGCTAAGCAGCAGATGGAGCTGGCGCTTGGTGGTCCGCTGGAAAACTGGTTTACCGATTTCGATATCAAGCCGCTGGCGTCTGCCTCGATTGCTCAAGTGCATACCGCTCGTCTAAAAGAGAGTGGAGAAGAAGTCGTTTTAAAGGTGATCCGACCGGATATTCGCCCTGTGATTGATGCAGATCTAAAACTGATGTATCGCATGGCGCGTATAGTCGCGAGGGCGCTGCCTGAAGCACGTCGTTTAAAACCCGTTGAGGTGGTTCGCGAGTATGAGAAGACTCTGCTTGATGAACTAGACTTAAGAAGAGAGGCGGCAAACGCGATTCAGTTGCGCCGCAACTTTGAAGGCAGTGAAGAGCTGTACGTACCCGAAGTATTCCCTGATTTTAGCAGCGAATCTTTGATGGTATCGGAACGTATCTACGGTATTCAGGTTTCTGACATCGCTGGCTTAGAAGCCAATGGCACCAATATGAAGTTATTGGCTGAGCGTGGTGTGAGCGTATTCTTTACCCAAGTATTCCGAGACAGCTTTTTCCATGCAGACATGCATCCAGGCAACGTATTCGTTAAACCTGAGCATCCTGAAAATCCGATGTGGATTGGTTTGGATTGTGGCATTGTCGGCACGTTAAATAGTGATGACAAACGCTACTTAGCAGAAAACTTCTTAGCCTTCTTTAATCGCGATTATCGCCGTGTGGCGGAATTGCATGTCGAATCAGGTTGGGTTCCACGTGAAACCAATATCGACGAGTTTGAATTTGCGATTCGCATTGTGTGTGAGCCCATTTTTGCTAAACCACTGTGTGAAATATCATTTGGTCATGTGTTGTTGAATCTATTTAACACCGCGCGCCGATTTGAGATGGAAGTGCAGCCGCAATTGGTCTTGCTACAAAAAACGCTGCTCTATGTGGAAGGCTTAGGTCGTCAACTATACCCACAACTTGATTTGTGGGCGACAGCCAAACCTTTCTTAGAAACGTGGATGATGAATCAAGTGGGTCCACAAGCGGTGATCAATGCGGTGAAAGATCGCGCGCCGTTTTGGGCGGAAAAATTACCAGAGCTGCCAGAGCTGCTTTATGACAGCCTCAGACAAGGCAAAGCGCTGAATCAGCGTATGGATCAGCTTTATCAAGGTTACCGTGACTCGAAGCGTCAGCAGGCAACCGGTAAATTTTTATTTGGTGTTGGTGCCACATTAGTCGTATGCTCGGCAATATTGGTTAACAGCACTTATGAACAACTATCGACAGCCAGTGCTATTGCGGGTGTCACATTTTGGTTGTTCAGTTGGCGAGCTTATCGCCGATAGGCGTTAGACTTTAACGATAATTTTTGTTTAATAGAACCCGAGGTAAAAAGAATGGGTGGTATTAGTATTTGGCAACTTCTTATTATTGCTGTGATTGTAATCTTGCTGTTTGGTACAAAGAAACTACGTAACATCGGTGGTGACTTGGGTAGCGCAGTAAAAGGCTTCAAGAAAGCAATGAGTGACGAGGAAGCTCAGCAAGAGAAGAAAGACGCTGACTTCGAACCTAAAAATCTAGAGCAGCAGAAGACTGAAGCGACTGCTGAAACTAAGAAAGACAAAGAGCAGGCATAACACGTGTTTGATATCGGTTTTTGGGAACTGGTATTAATATCTGTCGTCGCGCTCGTCGTTTTAGGTCCTGAACGTTTGCCACACGCAATTCGCAGTGTGTCGCGCTTTATCTCATCTGCGAAAAGCATGGCAAACAACGTGAAAGATGAAATCAATCACGAACTCAAGATCCAAGAACTGCAAGAGAACCTTCGCAAAGCTGAACAGATGGGGATGGAAGATCTATCTCCGGAATTGAAGTCTTCAGTGGATGAACTCAAGAAAGCGGCGCAAGAGGTGCAGCGTCCCTATGCTCAAAAGGCTACAGAGACCAGCAAGGTAGAGGTGGAAACTAAGCCACTTTCTACTGAGAGCACTGCCCCTGCAGATAAGAAAGCCGAGTAGTCTCATCGTGAGGAGCTGCAATGTAACTGTAGCTCCTTTTTGATCTTTTTGAATGAGGTTTGATATGTCCTCTGTCGAGCAGACACAACCTTTAATCAGCCATCTACTTGAGTTAAGAAACCGCTTGTTGCGTGCAATCTTGGCTGTGCTGGTGGTTTTTGTTGGTTTAATTTACTTCTCAAATGACATCTATGAGTTTGTATCTAAGCCACTGGTTGATAAGTTGCCTGAAGGGGCGACAATGATTGCAACCGATGTTGCATCGCCATTCTTTACCCCACTTAAACTGACCTTAATTGCTTCAGTCTTTGTTGCGGTGCCAGTTATCCTTTATCAGGTATGGGCATTTGTCGCACCAGGATTGTACAAGCATGAGCGTCGTTTAATTATGCCGCTGATGTTCTCAAGCTCACTCTTGTTCTATGCAGGTGTGGCGTTTGCGTACTTTGTGGTGTTTCCGCTGGTGTTTGGCTTCTTTACTGCCATTTCGCTTGGTGGCGTTGAGTTTGCCACCGATATCTCGAGTTATCTCGACTTTGTCTTGGCGCTCTTCTTAGCCTTCGGTATTGCGTTTGAAGTTCCGGTGGCGATTATTTTGCTTTGCTGGACGGGTGCGACGGACCCAGACAGCCTGCGTGAAAAGCGCCCTTATATCATCGTGATTGCGTTTATCGTTGGTATGTTACTGACGCCGCCAGATATGATTTCGCAAACCTTACTCGCTATCCCGATGTGTTTGTTGTTTGAGGTCGGTTTGTTCTTTGCGCGATTCTATGTACGCAAAGATGAAGACGAGAATGAAAGCGAAGAGGAAAGCCAATAGGTTTTCGACACAAAATGCTAAAAAGGCTTGCCAAGTGGCAAGCCTTTTTTATTTCGAACGCTAGCAGCAGTACAGTCGACAAGTAATTACCTAATTTTAGTGATATGTCCACAATTCGAGCATCGGTAAACTTCTTTAATGCCCAATAACTTTTGCCAAAACGTACGGTGCTGTCTTTGTAAGTACTTAGCATGGTCGCACATTTTAGTCACCTCGGTTACTTCTGAGGGGAGTAATACTAAATTAGTGGCAATGCAATGTTTTTGGTACAGATCACCTTTTTACACAGTTTAATGAAACTTGTTGTAGTTTTTTTCTTAAATATTAAACAACGAATGGGTATTTTTGTTGGTTATTGCGACAATCTCGTCTAATTTCTGCTCTCTGAGCTCTGCAACTTTCTCGGCGACTAAGGAAACATAAGCGGGCTCATTGCGTTTACCGCGATGAGGCACAGGCGCGAGATAAGGGCAGTCGGTTTCTAAAATCACGTAGTTCATATCTAAGTGCGGGATCACTTTATCCATCCCACCATTTTTAAACGTCGATACGCCCCCTAAGCCTAAATGAAAACCAAGATCGTTGATCGCTTTGGCTTCTTCTACACTGCCACCAAAGCAGTGGAACACGCCGCTCAGTGAGCCGTCTTGTTCTTTTTCCAGCAGTGCTAAGGTTTCTTCAATCGAATCACGGGTGTGGATCACCACTGGCAGTTGCATCTCTTTCGCCCAATTAAGTTGGGTCACAAATGCATGCTCTTGTTCAGCTTTATAGGTTTTATCCCAGTATAGGTCGATACCAATTTCACCTACGGCAATAAAAGAGTGTTTGCTAAACCAACTATGGATGGTGGCAAGAGTTTGCTCGACATTGCCATCGACATAGCATGGATGTAAGCCCATCATTGAGCGGCAAATTTGCGGATAGGCGGCTTCCGTCGCCAACATTGGCTCGATAGAGTCAAGGTCAATATTTGGCAGTAAAATATTACTGATGCCTTGAGCTAGCGCGCGCTCAACCACTTGGTCGCGATCGTTATCAAACTCGCTCGCGTAAATATGCGCATGGGTATCGATCATGGTAGTACTCTTTTATCACTGATGGCATGAGTATACGGCAGTGTGAAGCCGAGGTCATTTTTTGCATTTTTCGCTATTGGCGCTAGCGTGATGAAGTGAGAGTGATATCATTCTCTACAAGCACTTTCACCAGATTGAAGGAGAATAGAGTGTCAGTTTCCATCCAAGGTCAATTTCCAGCGCGCCGTATGCGCCGTATGCGTAAACATGATTTCAGCCGTCGTCTTATGGCAGAGAACCAACTGTCTGTGAATGATCTGATCTACCCAATGTTTGTCTTGATGGGTAAAGATCGTCGTGAACAAGTTGAATCAATGCCAGGTATTGAGCGTTTGTCGATTGATCTACTGCTTGAAGAGGCGCAATACCTAGCGCAACTAGGTGTGCCAGCGATCGCTCTATTCCCAGTCGTTAACCAAGACGCGAAAAGCCTTTGTGCGGCAGAAGCATACAACCCTGAGGGTTTGGTTCAGCGTACTGTTCGTGCTCTTAAAGAACATGTGCCAGAAATCGGTGTGATCACGGATATTGCGTTGGATCCGTTCACCACTCACGGTCAAGATGGGATCATCGACGAAGAAGGCTACGTGCTGAATGATGAAACCACAGCAGTATTGATCAAGCAGGCGCTTTCACACGCTGAAGCGGGTGCGGATGTGGTGGCACCTTCCGATATGATGGATGGTCGAATTGGTGCGATTCGCGAAGCATTAGAAGAAGCCGGTCATATCAATACGCAAATTATGGCTTACTCAGCTAAGTACGCATCAAGTTACTACGGTCCATTCCGTGATGCGGTCGGTTCAGCCTCTAACCTTAAAGGTGGCAACAAGAAGAACTACCAAATGGATCCTGCCAACAGTGATGAAGCCTTGCATGAAGTGGCAATGGACATCAATGAAGGTGCAGATATGGTGATGGTGAAACCAGGTATGCCATATCTTGATCTTGTTCGCCGTGTGAAATCTGAGCTTCAAGTTCCGACATTTGCTTACCAAGTCTCTGGCGAGTATGCGATGCACAAAGCTGCGATTCAAAATGGTTGGCTGAAAGAGCGCGAAACCGTATTGGAATCATTGCTATGCTTCAAGCGTGCCGGCGCGGATGGTATTTTGACTTACTTTGCTAAAGACGTTGCTGAGTGGCTTGCTGAAGAGAACAGCCAAGCAGCTCAATATCTACGTAATGGCGAATAAGCGTTTATTCAGTTTTGCAAGGTCAGCGATGCTGACCTTTTTTATTGCCTGAAGTTTGATTAACGAAAATGGCATTGTTTTAATTTAAAACAATTACTTAACTAGGTTGTAAAAAATAAATGAGATTTTTTCTCATTTAGATGTTGACGAGTTAAATGAGAATCATTATTATTAATCTCGTCTTAGGGAATGAGGAAAGTTCACAAGGACGTTGATTTACCAGATTCAACCGATTGGATTTAGTGATGACACAGAACTTAACGGACTTACACAAGTTCTTTTTGACACGACATTGCTCACATTGCTTCCAGTGTAATTTATAGCTTTATGGCAAAGCGGCATGTTCCAACATGAAAAGCTTTGACTCTTTTTTGCTAGGCGACATCGAAAGGTGTCGCTTTTTTTATGCGTTTAATTTGCCTTTGAGCAAAAGGGCACCAGCACTCTTTTCCACAGTCAAGGATCGTTTTTAGATCGCTAAAAAAAGGATCGATCTTTTGATTTTTCATTTATATACAATCATTTATATTTTAATTTCAGAAAAGTGTGACATTAGTCAATGTCGGTGGATAATTATTATAAACAGAGTTATCCACAGGTGACCACATCATGTGGTGGCTTATTCAACAAATCTCGCTAGAGACATCACAGAGTTTGCATGGCATCGCCGACCTAGTCGTGGCATCCTAAGCAGATCTAATTTGCATTCTCTTTGGAAACTATAAGACTATGGCTCGCATTCCAGATAATCCACTGATTCTGATCGACGGTTCTTCTTACCTCTATCGTGCATTCCATGCCTATCCAGGCACTATGAGTAATGGTGAAATTCCGACTAACGCTGTTTACGGTGTGGTGAATATGTTGCGCAGTATGATGCGCCAATTTGCGTCAGATCGTATCGCGGTGGTGTTTGATGCCAAAGGTAAGACTTTTCGTGATGATATGTATCCGGAATACAAAGCGAATCGTCCGCCAATGCCGGATGATCTGCGTTGCCAAATCGAGCCATTACACAATGTGATCCGTGCAATGGGTCTGCCATTGATCTCGATCTCGGGCGTTGAGGCGGATGACGTGATCGGCACGTTAGCTTCTCAAGCCTCTCAGCAAGGCATTCCAGTATTGATCAGTACTGGGGATAAAGATATGGCTCAGCTGGTGGATGAGAATGTTACCTTGATCAACACCATGACCAATGTGGTATTGGATCGTGAAGGCGTGATTGAAAAATTTGGTATCCCGCCAGAGCTTATCATCGATTACCTTGCGTTGATGGGTGACAAAGTCGATAACATTCCTGGTGTACCAGGTGTGGGTGATAAAACTGCAACAGCATTGCTACAAGGCATCGGTGGTTTAGATAAGTTATTTGAAAACCTTGATGATATTGCGCCACTGGGTTTCCGTGGCTCGAAAACCATGGCGAAAAAGTTAGTCGACAATAAAGACAATGCGCTGCTTTCTTACGAGCTTGCGACCATCAAACTTGATGTCGAGATGGAGTTTAAACCGCAAGAGCTAGTAAAAGCAGAACCAAATAAAGATGAGCTGATTAAGCTATTTGGTCAGCTGGTGTTTAAGTCTTGGCTCAATGAGCTACTCGAAGGCGGCAGCGGTGTGGTTGAGGCAGATGAGAAGTCAGGCGCAGTGGCAGCCACGACTGCGTCTGCGAGCCAAGCTGAGATCAATACAGCAGCGGTAACCATTGATCGCAGCCAATACCAAACCATTGTGGACAAAGAGACCTTTGCTGAGTGGTTAGAGAAGTTGAAAGCGGCAGACGTGTTTGCCTTTGATACCGAAACCGACAGCTTAGATTACATGGTGGCGAACCTAGTTGGTTTGTCATTTGCGGTGGAAGAGGGCGTTGCTGCCTATGTGCCGGTTGCGCACGATTATTTGGATGCACCTGAGCAGCTTGATCGCGATTGGGTGTTAGCGCAGTTAAAACCAATTCTTGAAGACGAGAATCAAGCCAAAGTCGGTCAAAACCTTAAGTACGATGCGAGTGTGCTGGCACGTTATGACATTAAGATGCGCGGCATCAAATACGACACCATGCTGGCGTCTTACGTTTACAACAGTGTAGGCGGCAAGCATGATATGGATAGCCTAGCACTGCGTTTCCTTCAGCATAGCTGCATCTCTTTTGAGCAAATTGCTGGCAAAGGCAAAAATCAGCTGACGTTTAATCAAATTGATCTCGAGCAGGCTGCACCATACGCTGCCGAAGATGCTGATGTGACTTTGCGTCTGCATAATCGTCTTAATGAACATTTGCTCCAAGACGAAAAGTTAAATGCCATTTATCAGCAGATTGAAGTGCCACTTGTGCCAGTACTTTCACGTATTGAACGCACCGGCGTACTGATTGACGACATGATGCTGGCGGCACAATCTCAAGAGATTGCGGTACGTTTAGATGAGCTAGAACAAAAAGCGTATGAGTTAGCTGAGCAGGAGTTCAATATGAACTCACCGAAGCAACTACAAGCGATTTTGTTTGAAAAAATGGGTCTGCCAGTGGTGAAGAAGACACCATCAGGCACACCGTCGACCAATGAAGAAGTACTGCAAGAGCTGGCTTTGGACTATCCATTACCAAAATTGATTTTGGAATACCGCGGGTTAGCTAAACTGAAATCAACTTATACCGATAAGCTACCGAAGATGATTAACCCAGAAACGGGTCGCGTGCATACTTCTTATCATCAAGCGGTGACGGCGACAGGACGCCTATCATCGACCGATCCAAACTTACAGAACATTCCAATTCGTAATGAAGAAGGTCGTCGCATTCGCCAAGCTTTTGTTGCACCGCACGGCTACAAAATTATGGCAGTCGACTACTCACAAATCGAATTGCGTATTATGGCGCACCTATCGGGTGACCAAGCGTTATTAGACGCCTTCCGTGAGGGTAAAGATATTCACGCAGCAACGGCGGCGGAAATCATGGGAACCACGATTGAGAATGTCACCTCAGAGCAGCGTCGTCGTGCTAAAGCGGTGAACTTTGGTCTCATTTACGGTATGAGTGCTTTTGGTCTGGCGAAGCAACTCGGTATTCCTCGTGGTGAAGCGCAAGAGTACATGAACAAGTACTTTGAACGTTACCCTGGCGTGATGCAGTACATGGAAGACACGCGCAGTGCGGCAGCAGAAAAAGGGTATGTTGAGACGATTTACGGTCGTCGTCTACACCTGCCGGAAATTCAATCACGCAACGGTATGCGTCGTAAAGCAGCAGAGCGAGCGGCAATCAACGCTCCGATGCAAGGTACTGCGGCTGACATTATTAAAAAAGCGATGCTGTTGGTTGATGAGTGGATCGAAAAAGAAGGCGACGGTCGAGTGAAATTGCTGATGCAAGTACACGATGAACTGGTGTTTGAAGTTCAAGAGTCTGCTTTAGCCGAAATTGAAACAAAAGTACAAAAATTGATGGAATCTGCTGCTCAGTTAGAAGTACCTCTTATTGCTGAAGCTGGTCATGGTGACAACTGGGAACAGGCTCACTAGACAAAAAATGAACAATATTTAACATTTAACATGAGCCAGCGCACAAATGCTGGCTTTTTTTTGCGGTTAAAAAAGCCAGTTGCGAAAAGGGGTTTGTGTTGTTTTAACTAAAAAAGCTGAAAAAAACTTACAAAATGACTTTGAAATTCTGACCAATTGTTGTACATTAATCGACGTAGGGTACAGAGGTAAGATGTTCTATCTTTCAGACCTTTTGTTTCACGTTATTGGATTAGGCTGATTCAGCCGCCCCAGCCAGTGTTTGGCTGGGGCGTTTTTTCTTGTGGCAAAGAAAATTTCTCTACGCACTTCCAAACTGCTCCACAGCACACTATTTTTCCTCTCTTAGTTAATTTTTCTCAGCGCTGCTACGCGATAGAAACGTCTGATTACAAAAAGCTGTAATATTCCTTCATCACACTTTTGTTATTTCGTATAAAAAATAAATAGCGACAATTTAACTAATTGAAAAGAAACAATTTGCTCTAACCCTTAAGCGATAAGGTCTAGGGTCAGATAAAGGCATTTTAAGCGGGATTTGGCGAGGGGTTGATAATTCCTTTGAGTTGCGGAAAGCTAGCAACATAACTATAACAACCTACAATTCTCTCCCGTTGCCCCATTGTTGAGTGGGGCTTTTTCTTGATTCTACTTCACCTTTGTCCTGCATTTTGCTTGGTTCGAGACAAAAAAAGCCTCGCATGAGCGAGGCTATCTATCAGTCGATGAGCGAATTATTCGCCGTCGTGATCTGATGCGTGGTCCGCATCCAAATCTTCATCAACCAGATCGGCAAATGCAGGTGCAAACCACTCGTCTAGCTTGTTACGCAGAACATCCACGCCTAGACCTTTTAGTGAAGAGAACGCATCGACTTTCACTGTGCCACCGAAACCTTTGGCATCTTCACGGATCTTAAGCACAGCCGCTTTGCGCGCGCCACTTTTCAGTTTGTCTGCTTTAGTGAGCAGAACTTGTACTGGAATACCGCTATCCACCGCCCAGAAGATCAGTTGTTGGTCGAGGTCTTTCATCGGATGACGAATGTCCATCAGTACCACCAAGCCTTTTAGACATTGGCGCTTTTGTAGATATTCACCCAGAGACTTTTGCCACTTCTTCTTCATTTCTAGTGGTACTTGAGCAAAACCATACCCTGGTAGGTCGACGATATGGCAGCCATCAGTGACCTTAAATAGGTTGATCAGCTGGGTACGACCCGGGGTTTTACTGGTTTTAGCGAGACTCTTTTGGTTGGTCAAACGGTTAAGAGAGCTCGATTTCCCGGCATTAGAGCGTCCAGCGAACGCAATTTCAATGCCCTCATCCTCTGGCAAGTGGCGAATATCAGGCGCACTTGTGATGAAATGGGTGTTTTGGTAATTAATTTTTACGCTCACTGTTAACTCCATCTCGACTTTGTGTAGTCAATTGATTACTTTTTTGTGAAATTGTGTAAAATAACCGTACTCGGCATGAGGTCGCCTATTGTACCATGAGTGGCAATGCAGAGTGGTACTGGAAGCTTGATAATTATAATGGAATGTCATGAAGAAATTAGTGCTAATTGTGAGTCTTTTGGCCAGCTGCTCCGTATGGGCCCAAGGCAGCATAGAAGCTGGTAAAGCAAAATCTCAAACTTGTGTTGCGTGTCATGGAGCGGATGGCAACAGTTTACTTGGAATGTACCCTTCACTGGCCGGTCAGCATGCGAAGTATATTGAGAAGCAGCTGAAAGACCTAAAACTCGGAATGACGAGTGGTGGTAAACAAGGTCGTTATGACCCTGTGATGAGTGGTATGGCAATGCCACTGAATGAGCAAGATATGGCAGATCTCGCTGCTTACTATGCTTCATTACCACTCGCTCACAACACCACACCAGAAAACGTGGTCGAGCAGGGCAAGAACCTTTACGCAGCAGGTGATGCTGAGCGCGGCATCGCGGCTTGTATTGCTTGTCATGGTCCTCGTGGTAATGGTACAGAACTATCTGGATTCCCTAAAATTTCAGGTCAGCATGCAGATTACATCAAGCTGCAGCTAGAGAAATTCAGAGACGGTAACCGCAATAATGATATGAACGCGATGATGCGTGATGTTGCGAAGAAACTAACCGATGAGGATATCGACGTACTGTCTAAGTATGTGGGTGGTCTTCACTAAACGCTTATCTTCCAGTAAGACTCTCAAAGCCATGTCCGAACGACATGGCTTTTTGTTTGTCCCTAATTTATTTGATCAATGTCACACACACGATGTTGTCGCGTTTGACGATCTTGCTCAGCACTTTGTAAGACATTTGCCATTCATTACTCAGCCAAATGAGTAGGTAGATTGAAAATAACCTTTAAATACATGATGTTGTGGGTTTGTATTTTATTTAACCACAGTTTTTTAGTTTGACCTGTTGTCTGAAAAGGCTCGGATAGTAAAGTATCTACATCAACACGATGTTGAGCAGGATAAAAGACTAGGATGGTCTCCATGGATGCAAGTAAGGATTACTTGGCAGATGGAAAAAGGATTGAAAGGTAAGCAGGACGTTTGCCTTAATAAGGATGGTTAACTCGTCTGATGGTACAGACAGGGGAAAGGATCAGGCTTAGGAAGAGCTCAGCTACAGGAAGTAATGGAACGCCAAAATTCATTAGGATGATGACAAACAACACCTTTTTGGCAGGGAAAGCTCGAAAAACAAATGGAAATTTGGAGTACAGTTTTTGTACAACCCAGTTTAGCCATCATGGCATTTAGAAAGCGATAGTCAATCTATCGCTTTTTTTATATCTATTTTTACCGATTTGATGATTTATTGCACAATAACACTCCACTCTAAGAGCAGTTTCTGGTATGTTTCGCATCCCCTGTAAGAAGGATGTATCAATGCACAACTGCCCGCTTTGTCAAAGCAATCAAACTCACCATTACTTTGAAGATAAGCACCGTCAGTATTTACAGTGCTCACGCTGCGCATTGGTGTTTGTTAACCCAGACCAGCGTCTTGATGCAAAGACAGAGAAAGCTCACTATGATCTTCATGAGAACGATCCTAGTGATGAAGGCTATCGCCGTTTTCTCTCGCGCATGGCAGATCCAATTTGCCAGCGAGTCGCGCCTAATTCTCAAGGGTTAGATTTTGGCTGTGGTCCTGGTCCAACGTTATCATTAATGTTGGAAGAGCAGGGGCACGCTATGAAGTTGTATGACATCTACTATCACCCAGAACGCTCGGTGTTGGATGAACAATACGATTTCGTGACTGCTACAGAAGTGATCGAACACTTATACCATCCGGATATGGTGTGGCAGCAATGGTTAAATTTAGTTAAGCCCGGTGGCTGGCTTGGTATCATGACCAAGATGGTGATCGATGTTGAAGCGTTTGCACCATGGCACTATAAAAATGATCTTACCCATGTGATCTTTTTTAGCCGTGCAACGTTTGAGTACTTGGCTGAGCGGGATAAGCTCGAACTTGAATTTATTGGAAAAGATGTAATTTTACTGAGGAAAACCCAGTAATGAGTCGTAGTAAGAAAGCTAGATCAGGCGGTAACGGCGACGTTATCGTAGTTCGTAACCGTACCCAATCAGACGTTGAAGGACGTCTGCGCAAACGCGATAAAAAGCGTAAAGGCTTAAAGACTGGTAGTCGCAACTCAGAAGCGAAATCAAGCAAAGAGTTCACTAACGGTCAAAAGCGCGATCCACGTTTAGGCAGCAAAAAACCAATTCCATTGATTGTTGAAGCTGTTAAGAAGCCAACTAAAGTTGAGCGTCGTCTAAGCGCTGAGAAAGAGCTAGAGATGCTAGAAAATGATGCGCAATTGAACGTGTTGCTTGACCGTATCGATGAAGGCGAGAAGCTGGGCGCTGGTCTACAGAAATACGTAGACGAGAAATTGGCTCGCATCGAAGCATTGATGAAGCAACTAGGTATCTATGAAGATGACCTAGAAGCTGATGATTACTCGGAAGAAGAGTTCTTCGAAGATGAGACATATTCTGTTGCAAATAATGCAGAGAAAAAATCGTCATCTGATGATGATCTGTTGTCTCAATTTGAGTCACTAGATATCAATCAATACAAATAGGATAACAGTAAGATATGAATGTAACCTTGTTAGCCATTGCTGGTGGAATTATTGTTCTCGGCTTAGCGTCATACGCAGGTTACCTTCTTCTCCAACTGAAGAAGCAAAAGGAGTTGCAGCTTAGACATCAGCAACTGGCGATTGAAAAGCGCAACGCGAATATTTTTGAAAACGTAAACACACTGTGTTTAGCGGGTATTCAAGGTCAATGTGACCTGTCTGAAATCAGTATTCGCGTCTACTGCATTATGGACTACGTTCAAGGCGATGATCGCGTCGACTTTGATAAAGAGTTCCCAGCGACAGCTGAGCTATACCATGTGGTGAAAGACATGGCTCGCGGTGAAGACCGTCAGGCGCTGAGCAAAAAAGAGCGCATGCAGGAAAACTTAACTCGCCATAAAGCGGAGTCGCGTCTGCAAGATGCGATTGTTGAAGAGTTAAAAGTGCTGCAAGAGAAAGTGCAGCCACTGAATAATCAAATCAACATCCAAATGCTTTAGGCGCCAGCGCCTTCCCTGATTACGTTCAGGGAACGATAGCCGATTTCTAAGTCGGATAACTAAGCCTGATAACCGAACGTCGATCACTTACACTTAAGGGTGAGTGATCGATTTATCAGTTCTGGCATCAGTTCTGAGTATTTGTACTCAAAAAACGGCACGCCTAGGTACTTCAACTTAGCACCTATGGCAAAATAGCCCGTTATTGTAACCATGACCTTTCAGTCAAAAGAATGGAAAGAGCACCATGTCGCAGCAAGTCGTAGCAAGCCAACAAATCGAGTGGGATCAAACGGTTCTGGATAAATATAACTATTCCGGTCCACGTTACACATCTTACCCAACCGCATTAGAGTTCCATGAAGCCTTTACGGTCGCGGACTTTGATATGGCGTGTACGGCTTACCCAGAGCGACCATTGTCTCTGTACATTCATATCCCATTTTGTCACAAGCTTTGTTACTACTGTGGTTGTAATAAAGTCATCACTCGTCATGCGCATAAAGCGGATGAGTATCTTGATGTGTTAGAACTGGAGATCCGCACGCGTGCAAGCTTGTTGCAAGAGCGTCGTGTGACGCAATTGCACTTTGGCGGTGGTACACCAACCTTCCTCAATAAAGCGCAGATCAGCCGTATTATGGCGATTTTACGTGGCGAGTTTGATTTTGAAGCGACCGCTGAAATCAGTATCGAAGTAGACCCACGTGAAATTGAACTGGATGTGCTTGATCACCTCCGTGAAGAAGGATTTAACCGCCTGAGTATTGGTGTTCAAGATTTCAATAAAGAAGTTCAGAAGCTAGTTAACCGTGAACAAGATGAAGCGTTCATTGTTGCGATGGTTAAACGTGCGAAAGAGTTAGGTTTCCGTTCAACCAACCTAGACTTAATCTACGGTCTACCAAAACAGACTCAAGAATCCTTTGCTGAAACATTGAAGCAAGTGCTAGAGATGCAACCGGGTCGTCTATCGGTGTTTAACTACGCGCACATGCCGCAGCTATTTGCTGCACAGCGTAAGATTAAAGATGAAGATCTGCCGCAAGCGACCGAAAAAATGGCGATCCTGCAGCAGACTATTGGCACTTTAACTGGAGCGGGTTACCAGTTTATCGGTATGGACCACTTTGCTCTGCCTGATGATGAATTGGCGGTTGCTCAGCGCAATGGCATTTTGCACCGTAACTTCCAAGGCTACACCACTCAAGGTGAGTGTGACCTAATGGGCTTTGGTGTTTCGGCTATTTCGATGATTGGTGATGCTTACGCGCAAAACCAGAAAGAGCTTAAAAAGTACTACGCGCAGGTGAATGAACAGCGCCACGCATTGTGGAAAGGCGTATCACTGGATAGCGATGATCTGATTCGCCGTGAAGTTATCAAGCAACTGATTTGTAACTTCAAGCTGGACAAAGTGTTTATTGAACGCGAATTTAAACTCAACTTTAATCAATACTTTGCGCAAGATTTAGAGCTTTTACAGACCTTTATCAATGATGGGTTAGTGGAAGTGGATGAGAGCGAAATCCGTGTGACTCTGCGTGGTCGCCTACTGATCCGTAATATCTGTATGTGTTTTGATAAATACCTACGTGATCGCGCTCGTCAGCAGCAATTCTCTCGCGTTATCTAAGCGTTCGTTTAAGAGATTTAGATTTGAAAGCCACGCCTAGCGTGGCTTTTAGCGTTTTGGCGAAGACTTACAAAGTAATGTATTTTTCTTGCGCCACTTTCCACAGCGCTTTTACCAGCGGATTATCAAGTTGCGAGCGTTTGCAGCATACACCAAGTTCAAAAGGTGCGATCGGTGCGACTTTTAGACGCTCAATTTTATCTCTCACTGGGCTATTGTTGATCACCACATCTGGCGCGATACCAACCCCACAACCGAGTGCGACCATACTGACGATTGCTTCATGACCGGATACTTGTGCATAGATGTTTGGTTTGATTTTCATCGCTTTAAACCAAGTGTTGGCACGCTCACGAGCCGTACCAGCTTCCGGTACGATAAACGGAATTGAGTTCCAATCTGGCTTATCGCTTTGCAGTTGCTGGGCAAAATTACTCACCCCAGATGGCGCAATCACCGATAGAGGGATCTCGCTAATGGTTTCAAACTCAATTCGTGATGGCAGTTGCTCTGGCATGGCTGAAATGGCGATATCTGCCTCGTCATTGAGTATTTTCTCAATCGCTTGAGCGGGGTCACCCGTTGAGAGTTTGAACTCAATAAAAGGGTGTTGCAGGCGAAACTCAGACAGTAGTTCCGGCAAATGGCTATAGCTAGCAGTTACTGAGCAAAAAAGATGAATTTCACCTTTCAGTTCGCTATCAGAATCAGCAAACAACGCATGGTAGTTTTGCCACTCACCTAAGATATTCAGTGCGACAGGCAGCAGTTTCTTGCCTGCGGGTGTGAGTTCAACGCTGCGGTTATCACGCAGAAATAATCCTTGTCCGGTTTCTTGCTCAAGTTTTTGAATTTGGCGACTGAGCGCCGAAGGGCTAATGTGCATCGCTTCGGCAGTTTTGGCGAAGCTTTTACTCTCACATAAATGAATAAAGAGTTGCAGGCTTTTAATGTTCATAGCTTGTCACATCCATGTTGCATTTTTTGCAATAACTAATTGTGAATATATCACTTTAAGCAACTTTTTGTCTGTTTTAGTATCAGGTTATTCGGTAAGCAAAATTACCGACCTCATGGACATTATTCTTAAAGGAGAGCCCTACAATGGCTAACTATTTCAATACCCTAAACTTGCGTGAGCAATTGGACCAATTAGGTCGTTGTCGTTTTATGGATCGTAGTGAGTTTGCAACGGAAGCAGACTACCTGAAAGGTAAGAAGGTTGTCATTGTAGGTTGTGGTGCTCAAGGTCTAAACCAAGGTCTGAACATGCGTGATTCAGGTCTAGACGTTGCCTACGCACTACGCCAAGCGGCGATTGATGAGCAGCGTCAGTCATACAAAAATGCCAAAGAGAATGGGTTTGAAGTTGCGAGCTACGAAGCGCTAATTCCTCAAGCTGACCTAGTGGTAAACCTAACGCCAGATAAACAGCATACCAATGTAGTAGAAACGGTAATGCCATTGATGAAGCAAGGCGCTGCACTGGGTTACTCACACGGCTTCAACATTGTTGAAGAAGGCATGCAAATCCGTAAAGACCTAACTGTCGTGATGGTTGCACCTAAGTGTCCAGGTACGGAAGTACGTGAAGAATACAAACGTGGCTTTGGTGTACCAACGCTAATCGCAGTTCACCCAGAAAACGATCCGCAAGGCGAGGGTTGGGACATCGCGAAAGCATGGGCAGCTGCAACAGGTGGTCACCGTGCAGGTTGCCTAGAGTCATCGTTCGTCGCAGAAGTGAAGTCTGACCTAATGGGTGAGCAAACTATTCTATGTGGCATGCTACAAGCGGGTTCTATCGTATGTTACGAGAAGATGGTTGCTGATGGTATCGACCCAGGCTACGCAGGTAAACTATTGCAATTCGGTTGGGAAACAGTAACTGAAGCATTGAAGTTTGGTGGCATCACTCACATGATGGATCGTCTATCAAACCCTGCGAAAATCAAAGCGTTTGACCTATCTGAAGAGCTAAAAGATCTAATGCGTCCGCTATACAACAAGCATATGGATGACATCATTCAAGGTGAGTTCTCAAGCACTATGATGGCTGACTGGGCGAATGATGATGTGAATCTATTAGGCTGGCGTGCAGAAACGGGTGAAACCGCCTTTGAAAACTACCCAACGACCGACGTTCAAATCTCAGAGCAGGAGTACTTTGATAACGGTATCCTAATGATCGCTATGGTTCGTGCTGGGGTAGAACTGGCATTTGAAGCGATGACAGCATCAGGCATCATTGATGAGTCTGCATACTACGAATCACTACACGAGCTACCGCTAATCGCCAACACAGTAGCACGTAAGCGCCTATACGAAATGAACGTAGTAATCTCAGATACGGCAGAATATGGTAACTACCTATTCGCTAACGTAGCGACACCGCTACTGCGTGAGAAATTTATGCCATCAGTAAACACAGATGTGATTGGTAAAGGCTTGCAAGTTGAGTCAAACCAAGTCGATAACCAGCGTCTAATTGAAGTGAATGAAGCGATTCGTAACCACCCGGTTGAGTACATTGGTGAAGAGCTGCGTGGGTATATGACTGATATGAAGCACATCGCCGTGGGCGGCTAATTTCTTTGCTCTAGAGCTGAATCTCTTTGTCGGGAATGCTCATTTGCAGGTGCAAACTGTGCGTTCCCTTCGCGAGCTTAAGCGCTATAGCTTTGAAATAAATCGGGTCGGGATAACTTCGTTGTCTGATGTGCGCATTTACTCACGTAAACTGTGCGCATCATCCTAGAATTTATCGCCCAATCCCTGCGAGATGGCTTAATTTGTACTAGGTTTAAAGAACTCTGTTAGACAGAGTCAAAAAATACAAAGTACAGACACAACATTAATAAAAAGGCTTGCTCCGGTTGGGGCAAGCCTTTTCAATTTCTCGCTTATTTATCCGCAAGCTTCGCTTCTAGATCCGCCAGTTTCTTTTCCATTTCGGTAAGTTTTTGGCGAGTGCGTAGCAGAACTTGAGTTTGTACATCAAACTCTTCGCGGCTTACTACGTCTAGCTTGTTAAGCTGACCTTGGATTACTTGACGAACTTTCTGATCAACGTCTGCACCTAGGTCTTTCACTGGTTGCGGCATTGACTCATGAATTTGCTTAGCGATTTGCTCTAATTTCTTTGGGTCAAACATGGTGTGAACACTCCTGTATCTTTGGCGTCATTTTATGTAATTGATACGCAAATGTCGCTAGTTGTAGGGCAAAAAAGCGACTTTTGCGCTTGGCTTATCACCATTGCAGTATCAAATTGCTGGGAATAAAAAAGGTCACCGAAGTGACCTTTTAAGAGTGAATGTTGCGACTAATGATTAGCTTTTCTTGGCGAGTTCACGACAAGCCGCTTTCGCTTCGTCAACTCTGGCTAACTTTTCTAAGTCTTTATCTTCAACAAACACAGGCAGTGGCTTATGTTTCTCAGCTAGGTAGCTGTAAATCACTGGCAGTACAAACAGCGTAAACAGCGTACCAATCGCAAGACCTGCGACGATTACGATGCCGATACTAAAGCGCTGCGCTGCACCCGCACCGGTGGCGTACATCAGTGGGATTAGACCCGCAATCATTGCCGCGGTCGTCATCAGGATAGGGCGTAGACGAACTTTCGCCGCTTCCATTACTGCGTCCATCTTGCTGAGTTTGTTGTGCAGCTGCTCTTCTTTGGCTACCTCACAAATCAAGATACCGTGCTTGGTGATCAGACCGACTAACGTGATCAGACCGACTTGCGAGTAGATGTTCATCGTTGCCGCGCCCCAAGCCAGAGCAATCAATGCACCACAGATCGCCAGCGGTACCGATACCATGATGACGATTGGGTCTTTGATTGACTCAAACTGAATCGCCAGTACCAAGAAGATGATCGCCAAAGCGAGACCGAAGGTGGCATACAGCGCACTACCTTCCGTTACGTATTGGCGCGCTTCACCCATATAGTCGTGGTTGTAACCACTCGGTAGGGTATTCGCTGCGACATCTTCAAACCATGTGATGGCATCACCCATTGCAGTGCCTGGTGCAGGTACTGCACCAACCGTCGCTGAGTTTAGCTGGTTGAAGTGTGGTAGTGAGCGAGGTTCCGCGACAACATCAATGGTAATTAGGCTACCTAAAGGTACCGCTTTGCCATCGGCTGCGCGTACGTAGTAGTTATTCATTGATTCTGGGTTAAGACGCCACTTACGCTCAACCTGAGGAATAACTTCGTATGAGCGACCATTTAGGTCGATACGGTTAACGTAGCCGTCTGCCATCATGGTACTAAGCGTGATACCGATGTCCTGCATCGTCACACCGTAAGCACCGGCTTTGTCTTTGTCGATGTTGATTTTCATCGTCGCTGAATCGTAGTTCAGATCCAGATCCGAGTAGACAAACATCGGGCTCGACTTCACTTGCGTCAACACTTCAGTCGCAATCGCAAACAAGCTTTCAAAGGCATTTGGGGTGGTAATGACGAACTGCAGTGGTAGACCTGAGCCTGCACCTGGCAGTTCTGGCATCTGGAATGCCGTTACCGCCATACCTGGAACGTTAGCAACTAGACCACCAACACGGTTTGCCACTTCTGCTTGGCTCGCTTCACGTTCGCTCCACGGCACCATTGAGGCAATACCAAAGGCTTGGTTTGAGTTAGGCACACCAGTAAACACCTGCGCAAACGCCACTTCTGGCTGATCAGACAGAATCTTGTTTACGTCGTTCATGGTGTTTTGCATGTAGTCCAAGTTCGCATTTGATGGGGCTGTACCCATCAACATCACTACGCCTTTATCTTCTGAAGGGGCAAGTTCGCTTGGAATAAACTTAAACAGCACTGGGAGTGTGGCAAACACGATAACCGCGAAAGCGAGTACCACTGGGCGGTGGTCCATAACGGCTTTAAGCATCTTCGCGTAGCGATTGGTCATACCATCGAGAATATGATGCACTTTTTGCTCAAACTTGCTCGGCTCTTCATTAGCTTTGAGCATCTTTGAACACATCATTGGCGATAGGGTAAGTGCCACGATACCCGAGACAAATACCGCACCCGCCAAGGTGAGGGCAAACTCTTTAAATAGCGAGCCAGTAATACCACCCATAAGTGCGATTGGCGCGTATACCGCACCGAGCGTTAATGTCATCGCAATAACCGGTACCGCAATTTCACGCGTACCAATAATTGCAGCGCGGAAAGGTGATTCACCCAGTTTGATGTGACGGTCAACGTTCTCGAGTACCACGATCGCATCATCCACCACCAGACCGATTGCCAGTACCATCGCCAGGAGGGTCATCAAGTTCCAAGAGAAACCCATTGCCTGCATCACCATCGCTACACCAATCAGTGAGAGCGGAATAGTAACGATAGGAATGATTACCGCACGGAAAGAACCAAGGAATAGCGTGATTACTACCAGTACGATTACTGCCGCTTCAAGGATGGTCTTCACCACTTCATGAATGGATTCATTGATCGCGATGGTTGAGTCATACATCACGTTCATTTTGATGGTGCTAGGTAAGTTACGCTCGAGTTGAGGCAGCAGTTCTAACACATCTGCAGCGATGTTGATTGGGTTAGCACTAGGCGCGGCGTTAATCGCAGCGACCACGGCTTCTTGACCATTGGCACTCGCGCGGTAAACGTCATGGCTTTTCGCCAGTGTTACTTTGGCGATATCACCAAGGCGGATAACTTCACCTTCGTCGGATTTCACCACCAAGTTGGATAGCTCTTCGACGTTGGAGACTTGAGTATCCGCACTACCGTTGTAGAGCACGAACTCACCGACTGCTTGACCGGTTGCGGACTGATAGTTGTTGGCGTTAAGCACGCTCATAACATCGGTCGCGGTCATCTTGATCGCTGCCATCTTAGCTGGGTCTAACCAAATACGTAGTGCGTATTTCATGCCACCATAAAGGTCGATCTTCGATACACCGTTAACCGTAAATAGCTGCGGGTTGATCACACGCTCTAGGTAGTCAGTGATTTGGCTTGAATTAAGCTCGTCACTGGTAAAGCCGATGTACAGTACCGCGGTAGTTGAACCGGTCGACATGGTTACCGTTGGGTCTTCCGCTTCTTTAGGGAGCTGCGAACGTACCGAGTTGGTTTTAGCCAGAATATCCGATAAGGCGGCATTCGGGTCGGTATTGAGCTTCATGTTGACTGTGATGGTCGATTTACCTAACACAGACTGTGAAGTCATATAATCAATATTATCTGCCTGCGCGACGGCTTGTTCCAAAGGCTGGGTAATAAAGCCTTGAATAAGGTCGGCACTGGCGCCGTAGTAGCTGGTGGATACCGTCACTACTGTGTTCGTCATTTCAGGGTATTCGCGAACCTGCATCTTGAAAACCGCTTGCATACCAAGCAAGGCAATCAAGAAACTGATCGATACCGCTAAAACTGGACGTTTAATAAAAACATCAGTAAAGCGCATGAATCCTCCAATTACAGCATTGGTGTTTCAGCAGGTGGTGTGGTTGCGTCACTTTCCACAACGCGAACTTTCGCACCATTACTTAAACGTACTTGACCTGTGGTCACGACCGTATCTCCTGGCTTAACGCCTTCAAGAATATGGGCGATATCAGCCACACGCTCACCCACTTTTACAACGTGTTGTTGTACACGTTTCTCACCATCTTCTTCTGTTACGATGTAGACGTTGTCGCCGTACAGGGTGTAGGTGATGGCAGTTTGTGGCAGAGTCACTTGGTCAACTAGCTTAGGTAGGATGATGTTGGCACGGGCGAACATGCCGCTGCGCAATTTACCATCGCTGTTAGGGATATCCGCTTGTACTTGGATCAGACCGCTTTGCACGTTAACAGCGGGCTCAATCGCTGAGATGGAACCTTTAAACGGTTTTTCTGGGTAAGCATCCACGTAGATTTCTACTTCTTGTTTAAGCTGGATACGCGAGATGTCGGTTTGCGGCACGGTAAAGCGCAGGCGCATTACGGTGGTGTCTTCTAGACGGACGATATCGCTGCCAGCTTGTAGATACTGACCTAGATAAACATTACGAATACCCACTTCACCAGCAAATGGTGCTTTGATTTCGCGGCGGTCAATCGAGGCTTTTAGGCTCTCAATGTCTGCTTGTAGTGAGAAGTAGTTAGCGCCAGCTTCGTCGTAAGCCTCTTTAGAGATAGAGCCTTTTTTGTATAGACCTTGGTAGCGCTTATATTTGGCTTGTGCCGCTGGCAATTTAGCCTGAGCACTTTTTAAATTGGCTTTTTCTACTTCAGAATCAAGAGTGATAAGTAACTGACCTTCTTCAACCTGGGTTCCCGACTCGAAACTGATTTTATCAATCACACCACTGGTTTCATTGGCGACGGTGACACCTTGGTTAGGCTCGATAAAACCGATCGCTTCGATAACAGGTACCCAATCGACAGGTTTTACTTGCGTTACCGTCACCGGAAATTCGGGCTCTGGTCGGTTAGCGAGATATTCAGCTATTTTTTGTTGCTTGAATAGATTGAAACCAATCACGCTACCAAACAGTAGCAAGACGATGACAATCATAAAGAAAGTCCACTTTTTCATTCTTGTTAGAACTCCAAGTTAATGATTAATTACTGCGTCCCAGCTGGCATTGATGGCGGCTTCAATTGCCTCATCATCCAGATGGTAAAACCCCCACGCATGTTTACGAGCAAGCGCTACACACGCCTCAAATGTCAAACCAGACAAAACTTCATTAGCAATCGGCTTAAAAACCTTTTGTGCTTTGCCATCTTCGAATAACTTTTGCACTTGATGAAACATCAGCTTTTCTTGTGCACGAATCTCTATATCGGTAGTGCAAGGTAGTGAGTCATATTGCACTCGGTTACTTAGGGCGTTTTTGTTAGACACTGCTAAGTTCCAAGTGTTTAACCACATGGTGCGATAACGATCTTTAAGAGGCTCATCCCCGACGACCCCAGCTTGTACAGCATCGGCAATACGCTGGGTGACATTGAGCCGCACCTCGGCAAGAAGGTGCTCCTTATCAGAAAAGTAACAATAGATAGTTCCAGCAGCGACACCAGCTTGTTTGGCGACTTTCTGCATGGATAAGCCATGAAATCCTGACTCCGCGAGAATCGCTTCTGCGGCATCCAGAATTTGCTGCTTTTTATCTACACTGAGTTTTTTGGTCATTTAATGAGACCGCTAATGAATGAACGTTCATTCATTATAGACCAAATTACAAACAGAAGTTCAATAAAGTATTGCATTAATTCAGTAAAAATCTTGTCGATGGATATAAGTATGAGGGTGGCAATCGCACCTTGTGGACGCTTTACTTAAATATTAGCAATCGTCGTGTTGCACCATTATTATAGGCGCCATTATTTTTTCTGGATGAGACCATCATGAAGCTGAACCCCGGACAAGACCAAGCGGTTAAGTATGTGTCAGGCCCTTGCCTAGTATTGGCAGGCGCGGGCTCTGGTAAAACGCGAGTGATCACTAACAAAATTGCTTACTTGGTTCAGCAATGCGGCTATAAAGCTCGCAATATCGCAGCAGTGACCTTTACCAATAAAGCCGCACGTGAAATGAAAGAGCGTGTTGGGCAGACTTTAGGTAAACAAGAGTCGAAAGGGTTGATGGTCTCAACTTTCCACACTCTTGGTCTGAACATCATTAAGCGTGAGCACAAGCATCTCGGTTTGAAATCGGGTTTTTCTCTGTTTGATGATCAAGACCAGTTGGCGCTACTAAAAGATCTCACCGAGAAGCAGTTGGATGGTGACAAAGATTTGTTGCGCCAATTGATGAGTGCTATCTCGAACTGGAAAAATGACATGTTGTCGCCAGATGAAGCCAAAGCGCGTGCTCAGGGTGAGCAACAGCAGCTATTTGCTTTCTGTTTTGAGATGTACCAAAAGCAGATGCGTGCTTATAACGCTTTGGATTTTGATGATCTGATCCTGATGCCAGTATTGCTGCTGCGTGGCAATACAGAGGTACGAGAGCGTTGGCAAAACAAGATTCGCTACCTGCTGGTCGATGAGTACCAAGATACCAACACCAGTCAGTATGAGTTGGTGCGTTTGCTGGTGGGTGAGCGCGCACGTTTTACGGTGGTAGGAGATGATGACCAGTCAATCTACTCATGGCGCGGAGCAAAACCACAAAACTTGGTGTTGCTTGGTGAAGATTATCCAAGTCTTAAGCTGATTAAGTTGGAGCAGAACTACCGTTCAACCAACCGTATTCTGCGCTGTGCCAACATCCTGATTGCCAATAACCCGCACGTGTATGAGAAAGCGCTGTTCTCAGAACTGCCGGATGGCGAGCAACTGAAAGTGTTGTTGGCAAAAAATGAAGAGCATGAGGCGGAACGCGTCACCGGTGAAATCATTGCGCATAAATTCTTAAATCGTACTGATTACCGTGACTATGCGATTTTATATCGTGGTAATCACCAATCGCGTCTGATCGAAAAATCCTTGATGCAAAACCGTGTGCCATACAAGTTATCTGGCGGCACGTCGTTTTTTGCTCGCGCTGAAATCAAAGACATCATGGCTTACCTAAAAGTCTTGGTGAACCCGGATGATGACAACGCCTTCCTACGTATCGTGAATACGCCAAAGCGTGAGATTGGACCGGTCACGTTAGAAAAGCTCGGTAGCTATGCCAATATGCGTGGTAAGAGCTTATTTGAAGCCAGCTTTGAGTTAGGTCTAGAGCATCATCTTTCCGGGCGAGGCTTAGAGAACTTGCGCCGTTTTACTACTTGGCTGGTGGCGATTTCTGATCAAGCCGAGCGTGGTGATACGGTGGAAGCGGTTCGCTCTCTGGTGCGTGATATCAATTACGAAGATTGGTTGTATGAGACCTCATCAAGCCCGAAAGCGGCTGAGATGCGGATGAAGAACGTTTCTGATCTTTACTCTTGGATAGTGTCAGACTTAGAAGGTGATAACTACGACCAAGAAGAGAAGACACTGCGTGAAGTGGTTCAACGTCTCACATTGCGTGACATGATGGAGCGCAGTGAAGAAGATGATGATAGTGATGCGGTGCAGTTGATGACGCTACACGCCTCAAAAGGTTTGGAGTTCCCGTACGTTTATTTGATTGGTACCGAAGAGGGCATTTTGCCGCACCAAACCAGCATTGATGAAGATAACGTTGAAGAGGAGCGCCGCCTGATGTACGTGGGTATTACCCGCGCCCAGAAAGAGCTGACTTTTACTATGTGTCGTGAACGTCGTCAGTATGGTGAACTGATTAAGCCAACTCAGAGTCGTTTTCTCGATGAACTGCCATTTGATGATGTTGAATGGGAGCAAACCAAGAAGCCAGTGACACAAGAAGAACGTATGGCGAAAGGGCAGGCACATATTGCTAACTTACGCGCGATGTTTAAGAAGTAACGTCTGCGTAGAACAAAAATCAAAAAGGCTTGGGTTTCCCAAGCCTTTTGCTTTTTATCACAGCGGTCTTACAGACCTTCAATCATATGGTCGATCGCGGCGATGATTTCATCGTCAGAACAATCCATACAAGAGCCTTTGGCTGGCATGGCGTTAAAGCCATTGATTGCGTGGTCATTCAGTACGTCACGACCTTGGGCAATACGTGGAGCCCAATCATCAGCGTTACCAGTTTTCGGTGCACCACTTACGCCTGTTGAGTGACAAGCCGTACAGAAAGTGCCATAAACAGTCGCACCATCACGAGGACCAGTTGGTACCACGGCTACAGGCTCACTGCCTGCAAGGTAAACATCACCAACAGGTTTAATTCTTTCTGCAATCGCATCATATTGTTCTTGGCTTACGTTTGCTGCAAAAGTAGCGCTAGAAAATGTTGCTGCAGCGACCAAAGCGGTTAATATTTTTCGAGACATATCCATTAAACTCACTATACATTCCTGAGGGTAAGTTCGTGCTTACCTTTTAATTAGAGTTTCATTTGACAAACAGGTGACTTGCGCTGTTAAATCAATGTAAACAGTGGGTGATTATATCTCGATAAGTTGTTGCAATAAACAATAACTTCCCAACGAGCGGGGTTACATCACACGCTGAACTGAGTTTTATTTGAGCTTTGCTGCTGAAAAAGGCAGCAAACGATAAAAAAAGTAAAAAAAGTACTAGACGCAATAGTGTGATATCCGTATTATTCCTCTCCGCCGATGGGGCATGCGCCCGTAGCTCAGCTGGATAGAGCGTTGGCCTCCGGAGCCAAAGGTCGAAGGTTCGAATCCTTTCGGGCGCGCCAAAAGCCTGGAGGAAAATCGGTGAAATACAATGGTGGCTATAGCTCAGTTGGTAGAGTCCCGGATTGTGATTCCGGTTGTCGCGGGTTCAAATCCCGTTAGCCACCCCATTTTCCCTTTCGAAAATGGTTTAGGTAGCGTAAGCTTCCATTCTTAATCTCGATTAAGATAAAACATAAGTCGGTGAATCGTGTTACTTGTAGCGCATCTCGGCTCTTGGAATAAGCGGGACCAGAGGGTTGACCCTCAACGCAAACCAAGTAAAAAAATAACTTGTCGGTGAATAGCGCAGCTTGGTAGCGCATCTGGTTTGGGACCAGAGGGTCGGGGGTTCGAATCCCTCTTCACCGACCACTATTTAGTTTAACGTTCTTGAACGGTAAACATGACAATTTGATGGTGGCTATAGCTCAGTTGGTAGAGTCCCGGATTGTGATTCCGGTTGTCGCGGGTTCAAATCCCGTTAGCCACCCCATTCTTTTCTAAAGAATACATGCTCGGTGAATAGCGCAGCTTGGTAGCGCATCTGGTTTGGGACCAGAGGGTCGGGGGTTCGAATCCCTCTTCACCGACCACTATACGAAGCCCTAGTCGAAAGACTAGGGCTTTTTTACGTCTATGATATTGTCAAATAGCCACCATTTATCGGAAAGTCAAAACTATTGAGTTTTTCTTTACCAAACGCTATTTAAGACCTCGACTAGGCGTCCCCGTCAGCAATGATGAGGCTTTTTTGCATTTACAGCTTAAAACTAAGTCTGCACATGCTGAGTCGGGGTCTGGGGTGCCAGTCCAATGGAATGCCAGTCCTCGGGAACCCGAACGTATCAAATCCCTCTTCACCGACCACTATACGAAGCCCTAGACTGGGCGTCCCCGACTAGCCGTCCGCGACTAGCCGTCCGCAACAAAAGACTAGTGTTTTACGCCTATAATTCGGTGACTGACGGTCACTTTCCGGAAAGTCAGACGTATCGGTTCTCCTTTATCTCCTTCTATTTTTACCGTGCTTAGCTACTGTGCTTAACGAAGCACATCCACACATATCTTCCCTTTGATTAGTCATCACCAGTGATTGTTCGTAAACCTTGTGGCGGTTGATGAAGGAAGCCGCATAAATCGCTGGTTTTAAATTGGCTTGTCTTTCTATTAGACCAATAGAGGGTGATGTTACCACTGAGTTTCTTAGTGGTTTTAAAGTTTGCATGTTCGGTTTTTTTTGGTTTTTGAATCTAAATATAACGTTTTAAGTGGCGATATTTACTTGTTTTATTGCATTCGTTGGTCAAATTGTTTTTATGTTGTTAATGACTACTTTTGACTAACTATTCATGGCATTTTGTTTTTCTAACAGAGTCTTATGGAGTTTGGTAGCTTTTGTTGCTTTGCATTTGGATAATTATGCATTCACTAAGCTATAACTTGCTTAAAATATGAGCAAACACAACTTTTTATACTGCTTTTGTTGCAATTGTGTGAAATCTTTGCCAGATTGAATGGCTTGTGAGTGCCAGAACATCATACTGGTATTTGAACGGATTCAATTTTTCAGACAGGGCAGGGAACTGCCCAAGCAGTAGAGGTCTGGTAATGTCACTTTTAGAAGTTAAAAATCTTCGTATTGAATACCCCTCACGTCACGGGGTACATGCCGCGGTAAAGTCACTCTCGTTCAATATTGAACGTGGTGAAATCGTTGGTGTAGTGGGTGAGTCGGGAGCGGGTAAATCCACCGTTGGTAATGCTGTCATCGATCTACTCAGCCCTCCAGGAACCATCGCGGGTGGTGAGGTTTTCTTAGATGGTGAAAAGATTTCCGGTCTTTCGCCACAAAAGATGCGTGCAGTACGTGGCTCTAAGATTGGATTTATCTTTCAAGATCCCATGACTTCTCTCAACCCACTGTTTACGGTTGAGCAGCAATTGAAAGAGACCATTCATGCCAATATGAATGTGTCTGATCAAGAAGCGTATCAGCGCGCGTTATCATTAATGCAGCAAGTAGGCATTCCGCAGCCAGAAAATCGCCTCAAGCAGTATCCGCACCAATTCTCAGGTGGTATGCGCCAGCGTGTGGTGATTGCCATTGCATTGGCGGGTGAACCCGATCTGATTATTGCTGACGAACCGACTACCGCGCTGGATGTGTCCATCCAAGATCAAATCCTTAATCTGATTCGCGAGTTATGCGTTAAGAACAATGTGGGTTGTATGTTGGTAACACACGATATGGGTGTGGTTTCCAATGTGACAGACCGAGTGGCGGTAATGTATCGCGGTGATTTGGTTGAGTTTGGTCCGACAGCAAAAGTGTTGGGCGATCCTGACCATTCTTATACGCGCAGTCTCATTTCTGCTGTACCTCGTTCAGACGTCAAGTTGAAACGCTTTCCACTGGTCAGTTATATCGAAGAAGCCACAGAGATGGAGCCGCTTGATATTAAGAATCACTGGTTAGGACAGAGTCAGGATCAGCGAGATTACACTGGGGCATTGCTTGAAGTTGAAAACGTAAACTTGCGTTTTGTGACTAAAGATTCGCTATTTGAAAGTCGTCGTGAATATGTCCAAGCGTCAAATAATGTCAGCTTTGAAGTGCGAGAGGGTGAAACCTTTGGTCTGGTGGGGGAATCCGGTTCGGGCAAATCGACTATCGCGCGTGTGATTGCTGGTCTGTACCAACCTAATTCAGGACGAGTGACTTTTGAAGGCATTGATCTTACGTCATTGACCTCAGAAAAAGAGCGTCGTCCAATGCGCCGTCAAATGCAGATGGTGTTTCAAAATCCTTATACATCGATGAATCCACGCATGAAAGTGTTCGATATCATCGCAGAACCGATTCGATTTCATAAACTTACGCGCGATGAAACAGAAACGCGACAGATCGTTAACGATCTTTTGGATCATGTTGGTTTGGGGGTTATGGCGGGAGTTAAGTACCCGCACGAGTTCTCAGGCGGTCAGCGTCAGCGTATTTCGATAGCGCGTGCTCTCGCTACACGCCCACGTCTTTTGATTTGTGATGAGCCGACCTCAGCATTAGATGTGTCAGTACAAGCGCAAATTCTAAATCTACTCAAAGATCTGCAAGACGAATTAAATCTGACCATGTTGTTTATTAGCCATGACCTGCCAGTGATTCGCCAAATGTGCGATCGCGTCGGGGTGATGCAAATGGGGACGCTGTTAGAGGTCGCACCGACCGAGCAGTTATTTACCAACCCACAGCATGAGTACAGCAAGCAATTAATTTCATTAATGCCAGAATTTACTGGTTTAAGAGAAGAAGTAAAAACGGCATAAGTCGCGAGTAACCCGGGCATTGGCAGCAAAGCTTTGGTTACTTGATAGATGCAAACACAACACAACGAGGGATTGAAATCCCGCATAAGGAGTTATGCAATGAAAACCATGAAGAGCAAAATCGCAGTCGCACTAATGGCGGCAGGCTTGAGCTTAAGTGCAGCCGCAGCTGATATCACAGTCGCTTATGATGCGGATCCAGTATCACTTGATCCCCACGAGCAGTTGTCAGGCGGTACTCTGCAAATGTCACACATGGTATTTGACCCACTAGTACGCTTTACCCAAGAGATGAAATTCGAGCCACGTTTGGCTGAGTCTTGGGAGCGCGTTGATAATGAAACAATGCGCTTCAATCTTCGTAAAGGGGTGAAGTTCCACTCAGGAAATGAGCTTACTGCGGATGACGTAGTATGGACATTCGATCGCCTAAAGAGCTCACCTGACTTTAAAGGTATTTTTGGTCCGCTAGTGTCGCTAACCAAAGTGGATGATTACACCGTTGAAGTAAAAACCGATGGTACTTACCCACTGATTGAAAACGTGGCGACTTACATCTTCCCAATGGATAGCAAGTTCTACACTGGTAAAACGGAAGATGGCAAAGATAAAGCAGAGCTAGTGAAACACGGTAACTCGTTTGCATCGACTAACGTTTCTGGTACGGGTCCATTTGTGATCTCTTCGCGTGAGCAAGGTGTTAAGGTGGAGTTCGAGCGTTTTGCGGATTACTGGGATAAAGATGCCGGTAACGTAGACAAGATCACGCTAGTGCCAATCAAAGAGGACGCGACACGTGTTGCGGCATTGCTTTCTGGTGATGTGGATATGATTGCCCCAGTCTCTCCGAATGATTACAAACGAATTAAGAGCGCGGATAACGTAAACCTATACACCATGCCGGGCACACGTGTAATTACCTTCCAAATGAACCAAAACAGTAATCCTGCTTTGAAAGATGTCCGCGTGCGTCAAGCGATCACTTACGCCATCAATAACGAAGGCATCGTTAAGAAGATTATGAAAGGCGCAGCGACTGCTGCAGCTCAACAGAGCCCTGTCGGTTATGCGGGTTACAACGAAGAGCTGAAACCACGCTACGACTTGAAAAAAGCAAAACAGCTAATGAAAGAGGCGGGTTATGAAGATGGCTTTACGCTAACCATGATGGCGCCAAATAACCGTTATGTGAATGATGACAAGATCGCACAAGCATCAGCGGCAATGCTATCGAAAATTGGCATTAAGGTTGATCTGAAAACCATGCCAAAAGCACAGTACTGGCCTGAGTTTGATAAGTGTGCAGCGGACATGCTGATGATTGGTTGGCACCCAGATACGGAAGATTCAGCAAACTTTACTGAGTTCTTAGCCATGACTCGTAATGCTGATACAGGTAAAGGTCAGTACAACTGTGGTTACTACTCAAATGCCGAAGTGGATAAGCTAGTCGAAGCATCGAATACGGAAACGGATCTGGTGAAACGTGGTGAGATGCTAAAACAAGTCGAAGCGACGCTTTATGATGAAGCGGCGTTTGTACCACTGCACTGGCAAGATCCATCATGGGCGGCGAAGAGCAATGTGGATATTCAACCAATCATCAATGGTATGAACTTCCCATACTTTGGCGACTTAGTGGTTAAGTAAGCTCGTGCAGTAATTTGGCTTAACGAGTTTGGCTAAGCAGAGCGGTAACGCTTGTGGCTAGCCATTCTTGTCAGCTTGAGGTACCTAGCTTTACTCAGTCGGGCTAGGTACCGATTTGCAGACTGATTGTCTAATTGCCGTTGTATTGCAATTAGATTTCTATGGAAAGTTAAAGGGGCAAGGAATGTTTTCGTTTCTGGTCAAGCGCCTGTTTCAGGCACTGATAGTGATGTTTGTGATCAGTTTAGTGGCGTTTGCCATTCAAGATAACTTGGGTGATCCGCTACGTGAGCTTGTTGGTCAATCGGTTTCCGAATCCGAACGCCAAGCCTTACGTGACGAGCTCGGCTTGAACGATCCCTTCATTACAAAATATACCCGCTTTGTTGGTAATGCTTTGCAAGGCGATTTAGGCACATCCTATTTCTTCAAACGTCCAGCAGCAGAAGTGATTCTGGATAAGTTAGTACCCACTCTCGAGTTGGTGTTTGGTGCGACGTTAATTATTATTGTTTTCTCTATTCCATTGGGCGTTTACTCCGCGATTCACCCTAAAAGTGTCTTTACCAAAGTGGTGATGGCGATGAGTAGTGTCGGCATATCGATCCCGGTGTTCTTAACCGCGATTATGCTGATGTATGTATTCTCGATTGAGCTTGGCTGGTTGCCTTCCTACGGACGAGGCGATACTGCCAATGTGTTGGGTTGGGAGTCGGGGTATTTCACCCTTGATGGTCTCTCTCATTTAGTTCTGCCATGTATCTCTCTGGCTTCAATTATGTTGCCGCTGTTTATTCGTTTAGTTCGCTCTGAAATGCTTGAAGTGCTTAGCTCGGAATACATTAAGTTCGCGAAAGCGAAAGGGCTTAATCTGAAGAAGATCTACTACCAGCACGCATTGAAGAACACCATGCTACCTGTGCTTACGGTGGGCGGTGTTCAAATCGGTACTATGGTGGCGTATACCATTTTGACTGAAACGGTATTCCAATGGCCGGGTATGGGCTTCTTATTCCTTGAGGCAATTAACCGTGTTGATACGCCACTGATTACCGCTTACGTCATCTTTGTGGGTCTGATATTTGTGGTGACCAATACCATTGTCGACCTGCTATATGGATTGATTAACCCAACCGTGAACTTAACAGGCAAAGGAGCGTAATCATGGAACAGACAGTGACAGCTCCTTCTCGTTGGGAGCGATTCAAACAATCAGATTTTCTCTACTACTTCTTACGCGACAAAGTGGCAATGTTCAGCTTTGCTGTGTTTATGATGTTCTTGGTGTTAGCACTGGCGGCACCGATTATTTCACCAACTGACCCATACGATCTTAGCTCGATTGATATTATGGACTCAGAGCTACCACCGTCATGGATGGAAGAGGGGGATGAACGCTTCTTATTGGGTACAGATGAGCAAGGGCGCGATATTCTTTCTACCATTCTTTATGGTTCACGCTTATCACTGACTATCGGCTTTTTAGCGGTAGGTTTGCAGTTAGTACTTGGTATCGTAATTGGTTTGTCTGCGGGTTACTTTGGCGGGCGCATTGATAGCTTTTTGATGCGTTTTGCTGATGTACAGCTGTCTTTCTCAACCATGATGGTCGCAATTATTGTCTCGGCAATATTTAAGGCGAGCTTCGGTAGCGAGTTTTACAGCCAGTACGCGGTGGTGATGCTGGTGGTGATTATCGGTATTGCTGAGTGGCCACAGTATGCGCGAACTATCCGAGCTTCGGTTTTAGCTGAGAAGAAGAAAGAGTATGTGGAAGCGGCGCGCGTAATGGGCTTTAAAGCGCCTCGTATTATGTTCCGCCATATTCTACCGAACTGCTTATCGCCGATTTTGGTGATTTCAACGGTTCAAGTGGCCAATGCGATCATGTCTGAGGCGGCGCTTTCTTTCCTCGGTTTGGGATTGCCTGTCGATCAGCCATCACTCGGTGCGCTAATCAGTATTGGTTTTAACTACATCTTCTCTGGTGCATGGTGGATAACCGCCTTCCCGGGTATTGTGTTGGTGACGTTAGTACTCGTGATTAACCTGTTAGGTGATTGGTTACGCGATGTATTCAACCCTAAACTGTATAAAGGTTAACCACTCACCCATGATGAGAAAACCGCGTTAATTCGCGGTTTTTTTATGCCTGCACATTACGTTTGAAATATGGAATCTTTGTTTTTGCCCGCGCTCATCAAAAATATATGAAAATTGTTGTCAGAGATTCAGTTCGTAAATATGTGCGATGGCACGAAAACAGAGAAGTAGGTAGCAAGTGAAACCAGGAAAAACAGGTATAGCAAGAATAGTCGATGCAACAGGCTATTCGATAAAGGGACTTGGAGCGGCATGGAAACATGAAGCGGCCTTTCGTCAAGAGGTGCTTTTACTCGCTATTTTATCGATTGTGGCTTACTGCTTGCCCGTCGGCGTGGTAGAGCGAGTGCTGATGATTGGTAGTGTTGCGATAGTTGTTATCGTAGAGCTACTAAACTCAGCTATAGAGGCTGTGGTTGATAGAGTGGGTTCTGAGTGGCATGAACTCAGTGGACGAGCTAAAGATATTGGTTCAGCTGCTGTGTTGGTGGCTTTGTTACTTGCTCTGTTCACCTGGGTATCGATTATTGTGGAGCAACTAGTATGATGCAATCTCGTCGTTTTTCATTATCTTATCTATCGATTACCGCTCTGCTGGCGCTCTATTTTGCTTTGGTGTTCAACTTGCCAATTTATAAAGAGCTGGAACATATTTTTAGCCAAATGGAGACGGTGCATCTTGGTTTTATTATTTCGATCCCCTTTTTCTTCTGGGCAGCACTTAACTTTATTTTTAATCTGTTTAGCTGGCCGTATTTCACCAAACCCTTTTTTATCTTGTTACTGGTTTCATCTGCTTTGGTGAGCTATGCCGGATTTAATTACGGTACTATTTTTGATGCAGATATGATCACCAATATCATGCAAACCGATAGCGGCGAAGCGAACGCTTACTTGAGTGCTTATTCGGTAGTATGGTTTGTTGCTTTAGGTCTTGTACCTGCAATCTTATTGGCGATGGTACCGATACGCTCACAATCTTGGTTGAAGTTCCTGGGTATTAAGCTCATATCTATGGTGCTCTCGGTGTTGGTCATCATATTCATTGCCGCGCTTTATTATCAGGACTACGCCTCTGTTGGGCGCAATAATAGCTATTTGAAGCATGTCATCGTGCCTACACAGTTTGTCGGTGCGACAGTGAAATACATCAACAAAACTTATTTTTATACCCCCGTTCCTTACAAAGAGTTGGGCGTCGATGCCCATCAATCTGCGCAAGCGTTAGCGCAGGCGAAGACCAAACCGACGTTATTGGTATTGGTAGTGGGTGAAACCGCTCGCTCGCAGAATTATCAGCTCAATGGTTACCCGCGTGAAACCAACCCTTACACAGAGAAATTAAATGTCGTCTCATTTCAAGACGTACGCTCATGTGGTACTGCGACCGCGGTTTCTCTGCCTTGTATGTTCTCTCTGTTAACTCACGATAACTATGACCATGATGTGGCAGTGAACCAAGACAATGCGATCGATATTCTTAAGCGTGCTGGCATTGGTATGGTGTGGGAAGATGACGACGGTGGTGATAAAACAGTCGCCAAGCACATTGAGCGTCAAATGATGAATCGTCACCGCGTTGATGCGACTTGTGATGGTAATACTTGTTATGACATGGTGTTGTTGGAAAACTTTGAACAGAATGTGGAGAAGCTCTCCGGTAACCGCATGATCGCGCTGCACTTAATTGGTAGTCATGGGCCAACTTACTACAAGCGTTACCCTAAAGAGATGGCATTCTTCCAGCCTGATTGCCCAAGAGCGGATATTGAAAACTGCAGTGAGGAGCAAATTCGCAATAGTTATGACAATACGATTCGCTATACCGATTATGTACTAAGTCAGTTGATTGAGCGATTAACTCAACTTGAGGATAAGTACAATACCGCGCTGATTTATCTTTCGGATCATGGTGAGTCATTAGGGGAGGATGGGTTGTTTTTGCATGGTGCTCCTTATGCAATTGCCCCTGATTATCAAAAAACCGTGCCATTGATTGTTTGGATGTCACCAGAATTTCAAGCAACAAAAAACATTGATATCGATTGTTTAAAACAGCAGGCGAAGCTGACCGATACCCATTCACATGACAATTTATTCCACTCTTTATTGGGCGTGATGGATGTGCAAAGTGAGGTTTATCAGTCAAAGCTCGATATTTTCTCTACTTGTCGTAGTAAAAATTAGCGTTTTACATGCAAACAGTGATCAATGCCTAAGAATTGCACTAGATTGATTTTCTAAACTAAGAGTCGTTTGCTGAAACGGCTCTTTTTTTGCATTCACATTTTCTCAACGCTGCACGGTATACAATGTCGATTGCCATGGTTTTCCTTGAACTGAAACCAGTGATAAGACTTTGCATACTGCATCGAAAAGCCAGTTGAGTATAGTTGCTCTAAGCTGAGTGTTTTTTGCCGAATAATCAAAATAACAACAAAGGTCGATAATCGATATGGATATGAATTTGCTACCGTTTTGTTTTAAACGCACCCAAATGCTAACTGCAATTGCGTTAGGTAGTGCTTGCCTGACTTTATCCGCAAATGCTCAAGAAGTGCTTTGCGATGCAACTCAAGCTTCAACCCATGAGCTACCGTTACTTAATGCATCTTGCCCAATCGGCAAAGGGCTATGGGGCAAACAAACGCCGCGAGGCAGTGAGTCGACATTCTGGATTCAGTGTGGCGTGCTTGCCAAGCCTTTATCCCTTGATCAAGCAAAAGTGATTTATCAGCACATATCTACCGATGTGTGGGGGAAAATTGAAGGTAAAAACGCGCGCTGTTTGATTGGTCCATATCAAGATTTTGCCACAGCGAGTAAAGAACTTCAGGCAGTCAAAAAGCTTAAACCATATCAACAAGCATTCATTCGTGAAGTGATCAAAGGCGCGCCAGTGAAAAAGCAACAAGCAGCAGCCATCTCTGCTAAACCGGCAAAGCCATTAGTGCCAGCGCGTCAGTCAACGACGATTCTTCCTCCGGTAAAAGCAACCAAAGTGGTTACGGATAAACCAATTCCCAATATCGCTAAAGCACAGCCCGAATCAATGGAAGTATCGATTCGCGGTGAAATCAAACTTGGAAATTTGCATTTTAAAATGCCGTATCTGCCTTTTGGCGATAATCAATTCTATATGGAATATGACAAACCGTGGACTCGGCTTGATTTTGCTAAAGCCAACCAACTGTGTGGTTCATTGGGAATGAAGGTGCCGAATCGCGAGCAGTGGCAAACGCTGCTAGAAGCGGATGTGATGAAAGCCAATCAGTGGCCGATGTATTTACCTTACTGGGGGGCGGATAACTCAGCGTTATTTACCACCGGGAAAATGACAACAACCTCCGGGAACTCGCTGCTTAACGTGATGTGTGTGGGGTGAGTGCCTAGTAATTGAGTAAATATTGATGCTATTTGAATGAGTAAAAGAAAACCGCTCGCGAAGGAGCGGTTTGATTTAATGAGAAGTAGCCTAGTCAGTAAATGTGATTAATTTGTAGTCAGAACTAGTCATAAGAGCTGTTACCATCAAAAGTCATGTTCATATTGAATGAAGGCTCTTCATCAGTAAGACCGAATAGGAATATACGATGGGTGCTTTGGTCAACAAATTCAGCGGCAGAGTCAAAATCATAACTCACGTATTCGTAGGTAACACCATCACGAGTTTCTTCTTCGTCACGACATCCCTGATTAGATCCAAGGTCGCCAAATGAGATTCCATCAAATGATGCTTGCATATCGTTACAAGTGATACTGCCAGCCATGTTTTCAACCCATAAGTCTGCATCAGCAACACCATTGCCGTTATCACTTTGGTTTCGCATTTGCGCAGTGATATGCAATTCAACATATTGGCCGTTGATCTTTAACGTTGTAATTTGCGAAAGATCATCCCAGTTTAAGGTAGAGCGCTGATTGATGCGACTTTCGGCTTCTTCTTTGTCATCAATAGCCTCAAACATCGCAACATGAGTAGATTGATCGGCGTTTTGTTCAACGCTTCTCACCATAAATCGAGTTGCGTCGCCCTGCTCTGAGGTATGTTTGATTTCCAAGGTCATTGGGTCTTCACCATTTTCGGCAATGGTAATAATATCACCATCAATAGTGTAGCTACCGCTTGCTGTCGATGAAACAGGAGCACAACTAACGGTCAAACTCTCTGAATGTCCAGTATCGCCGAGGAAGAACTGACCATCTTCTAAACGGAAAGAAACACAATGGCTTAGGTTGACTGCACTTCCCCACTCAGGCGTTTCGATAAAGAATAAGTCTTTAGCTTCAAGAGGATGCAGCGATTCCGCCGCAATTTCTGGTACATCAAAGGTGACTTTTTCTGATAGGCCTGTTTGTGTATCTGTAGCCGTAATCCAGACTTTGAAATCAACGTCGTAATCTTCACTCGCTTTGGTTGGCGTACCAGTGAGTGTAAAAGTCTTGGCGTTTTCGTCTTTCGTGAAAGAGAGACCATTTGACTCAAGACTCGAATCTAAGGTGATTGCAAAGTTATCGTGGTTAAATAGTCCGGCGTAGCTAATAACGTACTGAGCTTGAGATGGTACTTCTTCTCCTTCTGTTAGAGACCAATTTTCTATCTGTTGTTCAATAACGTCATAGTGATCGGTAACTTCAGGTGCGCTAGCGTCACCTTTATCCACATCTAAAGTGAAAATTGCGCTTGTTGCATTGGTATCGTTTGAATTACCAACGTGTACCACAATTCTAAATTCGCCCGCTTTCGCGATAACTTTAGTATCGCTCACGCCAATATTAAGCTGAAAGTCCGTAGAAGAGGCATAAACTGCTTCGATATTGCTGCCGGAAAGACTTGCGGCATCAATTTTAATTAGCTCGGAAGTAATGACTGCATCTTTATCCACAAATAGTTCAGTAAGGTCGAGTCTAATGAAATAGTCCCTTGCTCCCGGTGTGCCAATTTCTAAATCAAGCTCGTCCAGTTCATCTTGGATTCGTTGCTGAACCTCTGCACTAACGGTTGTTTTGAAGCTGAGTGTACTATTTGTTTGCGGGTCACCATCCACGCTCGTGACATAAGTTGGGTCTTTTTGTTGTTCTTCTGTAAGTGTATCAACCAATAGTTTAGCTTCTTTGGCGATCTCTTTCGCTTTGGTTTGGTAAGCGGTTGGATCTTCGCCTTTTGAAGCGGTTAGAACTTGCGCGGTTTTATGTAACAGAGGATCGGCTTGATTGCCACTGACGAAGTCTGTGTATGGATCGAAACTTTGCTCTTCAACGCCATCATTAAATGCTTTGCTGACCTCTAAAATCGCTTCCGCTTCAGTTAAAGAGCTGTTTGCCGCCATTTCTATGGCAACTAGGTCGGTGATTGGTGATATTACATCTGATGAGTTTGGTGCTCGGAAAACCAATGGTTTCTCTACCGGTTGACCAGGAAAATCAGAATCGACAGTGAATAAGTTAAGGTTAAGCTCATTGGCTATCAGTTGGCTAGTGAAATCACTGTTGTCGCCGTTTAATATTTGCAATGCAAGAGTTCCCTGTGGTTTTGTCTCTCCTACGTTGAGCTGGCCATTTTTATCTGTTAAGCCAAGGACCTTGTCCGAAACATCCCACTTACCGTCATTATTTTTGTCGATAAAAACCACTGCGTTTTCGAAGTATCCGTCAAAGCCTGTAATAGTGACGCCGCTATTTCCTGATGAATTGTCGCTAGAGCTGCCACTTCCATCTCCACCGCCACAACCTGTTAAAGCCACGGCAACTGACGCTGCTAGTAAACTCAGTTTTTTCATTCTGAATTGTCCCTTTTAATTATTAGTGTGATTTATATCTCGACCCGTTTTTGGTACTTAAGTTTATTAAACTAAGTAATTGTTCAATTTTTAGTTGGTTTACGAATCGCTTTCAAGGGACGTAAAGCAGACAAAAAGCCGTAAAACAAACTCGATTTTTTTTACTTTTGTGTCGTGGTTCAATCGAAAATTGGACAACGAAGGTTAGGTTTAACTTGCTGAGTTAAATAGTACTAGGTGGTTGATGAGTTTATTTTTAATGGCTATTTGAGAATTTAAGAAAGCTTGGGCTTTAGTACCCAAGCCATATGATGACGTATACGAATCATGCCATTTGCGCTTGAAGCCAGCTGCGGGAAAACTTGAGGTCTTTCTCTACTAAGCTTGGGCTGCATTCGAGCAGTTGACCGATTTCGCCATTTTTTAGCCCCATCAAGTACTTGAGTTTAATCGCTTTGGATTGACGGGGGTATTTTAGGCTAAAGTGATCTAATGCTTGGTCTACGACAATTAACTCTTCAAACGCTTGCTGCTCATCTTGAACAATGGTGGCTGTTTGGCGCTTTTTCGCCAGTTGTGAGCGAGCGTTATCGATCAAAATTTGGCGCATGACAGTCGCCGCCATTAAGTAAAAATCACGCTGATTTTGGATGTCACTTAAATCACAGCTCGACATTTTTAGGTAGGCATCATGGATTAATGCGGTCGTGCTACTCACGCTATCCAGTAATACCTTATTGTCCTCACCATACTTGCGCGCGTTTCTTTCCCGCTCTTTTTGTGCCACTTTACGCAGTTTTAAGTAGGCAAATTGGTAGAGTTGATTCTCGGCGTGTTTGTCGCCAGCTTGCCACTGCTGGATGATGTGAGTAATTGTGGATTCCATATCGATTAATTTACTCCGGTGATTTTTTGGTATTCAGAGATCGCGTAAGTATCGAGTTGCTCCATGCCTCGCGCTGATTTGGAAAGGGTTTGTTGATAGCGATATAAAATGCCTTTGTCCCAATGTTTACCAACGGGTAGGTATTCCCAAGTGGTGTAATTTGGGGTGTGAGTCTGCGGCTGTCGCCAAGTGACGGTGATATTAAACTGTTCTAAAGATGCGTTATTTGAATCGCTGTCGACCCACCACATATCAGGGTAGAGATGGGTGACATCGGTATCATAATTATCGATCTCAAGTGGGCATTGTTCATTGTTCAATGACGCGGAATGAATCGTCCCTTGCTTGATCAGTAAGCAGCTTTTTTCAATTTTATCAGTCAAGTACGAGGTTTGCTGCCAAACCCCTTCATAGTTAAAAGAGCTGCTCTTTTCTACTGGAAAGGTGAACCACAGATCTTCACTGCGATTAGCATGGCGGATATTTCCTTTTGGACCTAGCCCTTGCAGTTTCTCCATGACCAATTCGGTGCTTGGGTCAAAATTAATCGCAATAGAACGATATTTTTGGTCACCATCATCGTTATAGTCGTCAATGGCAAAACCGTTGAGCTGCTGTCGGGTGCAGCCACTTACTGCGCAATTATATAGCCCATAGGTCAGATCGATTTCAGATTTTGGGGTCACTATGGGTTGCGTTGCGGTGCTTGGTTCGAGATAGCAGCCATCGAAATAGTCCCCAGTCTCTGGGTATTCGATAAGTGAGTCTTGCAGTATTTTATAGCTTTGCGTGCCAATTGGAGGCTGGTAGTCAGGGTGCTTACGCAGCTTTAAATCGAGCGCGCAAATACGACCGCTGTAATCACGTTTTTTGACTACGATGTAACGAAAGGTTTTATTAAGTGGCGAGAAAACAATTTCATCAGAGTTGAATTTCTGGCTGATGTATTGCTGGCTTTGATTGAGATGTTCTGCGGCTTCTTGTATTGAGGGCAGATCCAAATCCAATTCCCTGATCGCCGCTTCATCAAGACTGTTCAAGTCGAGTTTTTGCAGTTGACGTTGAAACTCTGGTTGAGAGATTAAGTCACTGAGTAAGATGATTTCCTCTCGATTCTCAGGAGTACTATCCAGTGCGAGCAATAACCGCGTGATATTAATGCTGCGACTTGGTTTGGTTGTCACTGCGGTGGGCGTAACAATCATCTGCGCAGAGAGTTTACTGAGCAAATAGCTTTGCTCGCTGCTACCGAGATAAAAATTAACGATATCCCCATTTCTAAATTGGAATGCACCTTTTTCGGTGGTGCCGCTTAAATTAGAGCTGGTGCTATAAAATAATCCTGTCACCGGAGCATCAATAAAGTAGCCTGTTTTCACCTCTGCTTGGGCTGGGAGATCGAGCGTAAGCCCCAACAATGCGAGTGAAGCTTTAGCGCTTAGGGCAATGGGTAGCTTGTTCATTTTCGTCACGGGTTGTTCTCCAAGGCTAAGCTGTATGGGGTACTGGATGAGGTCATCATTGCCAACAGCATTTTCTGTTTGATATGCGCGGGGATTTCCGGATTGGCGAGTATTCGGCGTCTAGTGAGGTCAAGCATCGCACTGGCTGGTATATCGTGCAGTTGTTGGCTTTTGGTATTGAACATCATGCTGGTCACTTCAAACATCATGTTCTCTGCAATCCGTTTTTCTTGTTGCAACTGCTGATTTTTAGCGACCAAAATGGAGCTAAATAGTGTCGCAGAGAAAGTCAGAAACAGGGCGAGTGAACAAGTGAGTGGATGGCGTTGAAATAGACGAAGCGCTTGGTAAACGGGTTGCGATCTACGTAGAGAGATAGGCTGTCGCGTCAAAACACATTCAATATCATGTTGGAGTTGGGCGACACTCTGATAACGTTCTTCAGCCAAGAGTTTGGTCGCTTTGTTGATGACCGCTTGTAAATCGTGGTTGATTTTTGTTTCCAAGAGCAGCCACTCAAGCAGTTTACCGAGTGAATAAATATCACTACTGGGCGAGAGTCTTTCTCCCGCTTGTTGTTCTGGGCTGGCATACTGACGGCTAAAGGCTCGAAACCCATCTTGCTGTTGGTTAATGTTTTGAGTTAGGTTGAAATCAATCAATTTCGTTTGTTGTTGATGATCAATCAATATGTTTTCGGGTTTGAGGTCGCCATGCACAATATTTTGCTGATGAGAGTGTTCGATCGCAGCGCAAATCTGACCAAATAGCATGAGTTTGTTGCGTTCACTGAGGTTGTGACTTTCGAGATAATGAGCAAGATGGTCACCCTCAATTCGCTCCATGACGAGATACACTTGCTCATCATAAATCCCCCCATCGAACACCTTCGCAATGTGAGGGTGATTGAGACGCGCCAGTAACTGTGCCTCAGCAAATAGCGCTTGTTGCGGCAAGATGTTGGCTAAATCACTGTGCAAAAGCTTGACTGCCAGCCGCTGTTCAAAGCTCTTATCAGCTCGAGTGGCGGCATATACGACCCCCAGACCACCACGACCAATTTCAGACTCGATCAGGTATTTATCAATCTGTTGATTGCTATGATCGACTTGATGTTTGGTGGTACTGCTGACGTTAATATGAAAAAGCTGCGTTAATCTTTGGGAAGATTCTGCATTAACTAAACGCTTTACCTTGGCATATAAAGAAGGATTTTCTTTTTGCAAGGCACTCAAGCGAGCCTGTTTGTGACTTTCTTCTAGGTCGAGCAGTGAGTAATAGATATTTGTTGAGCTGGTTTCTATATTCACTGGTTTTATAATCAATTATAGGTATATCTGATTAACATAGGTTAACCAATAATAATAACAATTACTTAACTGTGTTTCGTTTTTGAGAAGGTATGCACCCATGTATTGGACTGGAGAGTAAAACCAGGCACAGAATGGTTTGGTTATTGGATCAACATGCTAAGTATTGTGGTGAATAGTGTAGAAAGGGATAGAGCGCGAGAATATGACTAGTTGGAAGTTTGGTTCGGATACATGAAACACTTCGCACGAAAGTGCTAGATGGTTTCAGTGTTACATCGTTTTACTTTGTGGCGATCAAATCAACAATTTCGCAATTACTTTTCAATTTAGTAATGATGTAAAAAAGCCATGCTTTTTATAAATGCATGGCTTTCGATTTAGTACGCTATGGTAGTGATACGACTGGCAAGCCGCGTACTGCTACTTAACGCATCGTAACGAATTCTTCCGAACCCGTTGGGTGGATAGCGACTACTGAGTCGAAATCTGCTTTGGTTGCGCCCATCTTCATCGCAACGCCAAAGCCTTGGATCATCTCATCCACTGCAAAGCCAATACCGTGCAGACCGACAACTTTTTCATCTTCGCCAGCACACACAAGTTTCATTTTGCATGGTTGACGGTGTTGGGTTACAGCTGTGTACATCGCGGTAAAACCAGAGGTGTAAACCTTAACGTTCTCTTCGCCGTATTGAGCAATCGCTTCAGGTTCCGTTAGACCAATGGTGCCAATCGGTGGGTGGCTGAATACCACTGTTGGGACTAGCGCGTAGTCCATTTTTGCGTTTGGCTTGTTGTTGAATAGACGCTCAGAAAGCTGACGACCCGCTTTAACCGCAACCGGTGTAAGTTCGATACCGCCTTCCATGATGTCACCAACACAGTAGATGCCAGGTACGTTGGTTGCTTGGTACTCATCTACTTTGATGTAGCCACGTTCGTTGATTGCTACACCCGTCGCGCTCAGGTTGATCGCATCGGTTGCTGGGTGACGACCGATTGCCCAAATGAGCTGGTCAACATTTTGGCTCTCACCGTTTTCTAGATGTAGCGTTAGGCTGCCGTCCGCTTCTTTAACCACTTCTTTTGGTACAGAGTGGGTATGCAGCGTTGGACCTTCTGCGTTCATCACTTCTACCAATGTTTCGATGATCATTGGATCAAAACTACGTAGTGGTGATTCTTTACGGCAGAATAGGTGCGTATCAGTGCCAAGTGCACTCAGTACACCCGCAATCTCAACCGCGATGTAACCTGCACCAACCACAGCAACGCGTTTTGGTTGCTCTGCAAGGTCAAAGAAGCCGTTTGAATCAATGCCATATTCCGCGCCTGGGATGTTTGGAATCGTAGGACGACCACCGACTGCGATAAGGATGTGATCAGCCGTGTATAGTTCGCCATCCACTTCGACAGTTTTCTCATCAACAAACTTAGCAAAACCTTTGATAACGTTTATTTTGTTGTTGCCAAGCACGCGGTCATAAGATTGGTGGATGCGACCAATGTAAGCCTGACGGCTTTCTACCAATTTGCCCCAGTCGAAACCTTTTACGTCTACATCAAAACCGTAATCTGGAGCGTATAGGTTCATCGCTTCAGCGATTTGCGCGCCATGCCACATCACTTTCTTTGGTACACAACCTACGTTTACACACGTACCGCCAAGGTCTTTTGCTTCAATCAGAGCTACCTTAGCGCCATACATTGCTGCACGGTTTGCTGATGCGATGCCGCCGCTGCCGCCGCCGATACAGATATAGTCAAAATGAGTCGCCATTACTTTCTCCAAGAGCTTATTAATTTTGTCTGACAACAGTTACATTGGGGTGGTGAGTTATAAACTCAACATCACCATATCAACTGCTATCCATCCTATGTTGCTATCATAAATCGAGTCTAGCAATTTGCTAAATGGGAAAAAGTGATATTGCTTATGACAAATAGCGATGAGAGTCATATAAAGGGGAATAAGCGGATAAAAAAACGCAGCGAAAAGAGTCGCTGCGTTCTAAAGATGATGGGATTATTCCGGTACAATCCAGTCGACTTTCCAGTGACCTGTTGCCGGTGCAATAGCTTCTTGCAGGAATGGCAAGATTTCTTGCATTTGGCTCTCTAGCTTCCAAGGCGGGTTAATTACAATCATGCCCGATGCCGTCATGCCACGCTCATTGGTATCTGGAGAGACGCCCAGTTCAATTTGCAGGATCTTGCGAATGCCAAGCCCTTCCAAGCCTTCAATCATATCTTCGATATCACAGCGATTCACCACTGGGTACCAAATTGCGTAAATGCCGGTTGCCCAGCGTTTATGACTTTGATAAATCGCTTGAACCACATCGCGATACTCTTTCGCGAGCTCATAAGGTGGATCAATCAGCACTAAGCCGCGACGTTCTTGTGGCGGTAAGCTTGCCTTAAGACGTTTAAAGCCATCTTCTTTGTAGATGCTGACTTGGCGATCGCGTTCGAACTCTTGTTCAAGTAGTGGATGATCACTTGGGTGAAGTTCGGTTAACACCATGCGGTCTTGTGGGCGGATTTGCGCACGCGCTACACGTGGTGATCCTGGGTAGTAACGCAGAGTTTCACCGTTATTGAGGGTTTTGATCGACTCAATGTAGCTTTTGATATCTTCAGGGATATTTGGGTTGTCCCAAATACGTGCGATACCTTGTTTGTATTCGCCGGTTTTTTCTGACCATTCGTGGGTTAGGTCATAGCGACCCACACCCGAGTGGGTATCGTGGTAAACAAAAGGCTTATCTTTTTGCTTTAAGGCATCAAGGATAAGGCTTTGCACAATGTGCTTAACAACATCGGCATGGTTGCCAGCGTGAAAACTGTGACGATAACTCAGCAAGTGACACTCTCGAAACGGTCTTTTGACCATAATCTTAGGATTAACAATTGCGCTTAGTATATACCTAACTCAGTGAGAGGGGCAGTATTGGCGAATCGACCTAAGCCGGTTTTTTACTTAGCCAGTGCCTTTATTTCGCTGGGCTTGTGAGCATAATCATCGAGATGACTATTGAAAATCACTTAACTTACCTATATTTAACATAGACGTGATTATTAAATTTCAAACGAACTCGTCAGTTCGCTTTGTGCAAACATAAGGAATGCATTATGTCTAATCCGCTTCTTACCTTTACCGACTTACCGCCTTTCTCTCAGATCAAACCTGAGCATATCAAGCCTGCAGTCGAGCAAGCGATTAGCGATTGCCGTGACAAGATTGAGCAAGTAATGGCAAACGCTAGTGAGCCAACTTGGGAGTCTGTTGTTGCGCCAATTGAAGAGATGGATGATCGCCTAAGCCGCATTTGGTCACCAGTGAGCCATATGAACTCAGTGATGAACAGCGATGAGTTGCGCGAAGCGTACGAAAGCTGCCTACCTATTTTATCTGAGTATGGTACCTGGGTTGGTCAGCACAAAGGTTTGTTTGATGCGTACAAAGCGATTAAGAGTAGCGATGCCTTTGTTACATTAAGCCAAGCGCAGCAAAAAACCATTACCGATTCACTGCGTGACTTTGAATTATCGGGTATTGGTTTGCCAGCCGAAGAGCAACGTCGTTACGGCGAGATCAGCAAACGCATGTCTGAGCTAGGCTCGCAATTCTCTAACAATGTGCTCGATGCAACCATGGGTTGGACAAAGCACATTACCGACGAGAAAGCGTTAGCGGGTATGCCTGAGTCTGCACTCGCTGCAGCGCAAGCCGCCGCGCAAGCGAAAGAGCTTGATGGCTACCTACTGACATTAGATATTCCATCTTACCTGCCAGTGATGACTTACTGTGATAATCAAGCGCTGCGCCAAGAGTTGTACGAAGCGTACGTAACGCGCGCGTCTGATCGTGGTCCAAACGCAGGTAAATGGGACAACAGTGAAATCATCGCCGAGAAGCTGAAACTGCGTCATGAAATTGCACGTATGCTGGGCTTTGGTACTTACAGTGAAAAATCACTGGCAACCAAAATGGCGGAAACGCCAGAGCAGGTACTGGGCTTCCTCAATGACTTAGCCACCAAAGCAAAACCGCAAGGTGAGCGCGAAGTGGAAGAGTTGCGTCAATTTGCTCAAAGTGAATTTGGTGTCTCTGAGCTCAACCTTTGGGATATTGCTTACTACAGCGAAAAACAGAAGCAGCACTTGTTCCAAATTTCTGATGAAGAACTGCGCCCTTACTTCCCAGAGCAGAAAGCCGTGAGTGGTCTGTTTGAAGTATTGAACCGCGTCTTCGGTATGACAGTGACCGAGCGTCAAGGGGTCGATACTTGGCATGAGTCAGTGCGTTTCTTCGATATCTTTGATAGTGAGAAGACACTGCGTGGTAGCTTCTATCTTGATTTGTACGCGCGTGAGCACAAACGTGGCGGTGCCTGGATGGATGACTGCCGTGGTCGCCGTATCACACTGGATGGTGAACTACAGACCCCAGTAGCGTATCTAACCTGTAACTTCAATAAACCGGTCGGTGACAAGCCAGCGCTGTTTACTCATGATGAGTTAGTGACGCTATTCCACGAGTTTGGTCATGGTATCCACCATATGCTAACGCAAGTGAACACCGGTGCAGTGTCAGGTATCAATGGCGTACCATGGGATGCGGTAGAGCTACCAAGTCAGTTCCTAGAAAACTGGTGCTGGGAAGAAGAAGCGCTAGCGTTTATCTCTGGTCACTATGAGACCGGTGAGCCACTACCAAAAGAGATGCTCGATAAAATGCTCGCGGCGAAGAACTTCCAATCGGCGATGTTTATTCTGCGTCAGTTAGAGTTTGGCTTGTTTGATTTCACGCTACACACAGAATATGACCCAGAAGTCGGTCCACGCGTGCTAGAAACGTTAGCTGAAGTGAAGTCGAAAGTTGCCGTACTACCAGGTCTAGAGTGGAACCGTTTCTCGCACAGCTTTAGCCATATTTTTGCAGGTGGTTACAGCGCAGGTTACTACAGCTACCTATGGGCAGAAGTGCTTTCTTCAGATGCGTTCTCACGCTTTGAAGAGGAAGGTATCTTTAACAAAGAAACCGGACAAAGCTTCCTCAATAACATCCTAGAGATGGGCGGCAGTGAAGAGCCGATGGAACTGTTTAAGCGTTTCCGTGGCAGAGAGCCGGAGATTGATGCTTTGTTACGTCATTCTGGCATCCTAGCCTAACCCTGCCTATTTGGCGCTGTAGCGTTGTTGTCCTACGCTCGCAAACCTCATCACATAGTTTGTCTATGTTCAGAGGCTTTGCTCCTTGGACGCCTAGCTACAACGCCAACTAGTTTGGCTGAGTGTTGAATTAGATTGATTAGAAATATTAAAGCCTTCCGATTGGAAGGCTTTTTTGTATATGCTGGGTAGTGAGTTAGTTTTGCAACTTAGCTTTAATTAGCTTGTCGAGGGATATTGGACCGGGTCCCCAAACGATGACGATTAAGATCATTAAGCCCCACAGCTGGTGGTCATAGAAGCCTTTTTCCCACAGTAATGGGTAAGAGACCACAGCGATAATATTGAAGACAAACAAGATGGCTGCCATTGGGCGAGTGAGTAAGCCGAATGCGAGAAATACGGGCAGGATAAGCTCGGCGGCAGTGCCCATATACGCGGCTAATTCCCAAGGCAAGAGTGGCACTTGGTATTCCAACTCAAACAGGTAGAGGGTGCTATCCCATGAGCTGATTTTTATCAGACCGGAATTAAAAAACACCCAAGCGACCCACAAACGGCAAAATAGTAACAGGAGTGGAACGAACACACATTGCAATTTGCCGATCAGATCATCATAGGTCTCAAGCATGGTTTTGGTGGTCATGGTGTTCTCCTTAACTTGGGTTTGATTGTTGGGATAAGGAAAACCCAGCAATCAAATTGAGTTCAATCAGTTGATTGAGGGCGGTGAGATAAACGGGGTCGATTTCTTGTAAGGTGAACCCTTTAGCGATGCTGGTAAGCAGTTGATAGACCTCTTCTTCAACCGCAAGATTCCAGGATTCTCCTGTTTGATTGCAAGCACATACACCTTGTTGTGGACGTTGAATATCCAGCTTGGCAAGCTCATCTGGGTTGTGGAAAATCGCTTGATAGAGAGCAAAAGTGGCATAGGTGCTAGTAAATAACACGACATCTGGATAGAGCTGAAAACGAATTTGACCATGCTGATCGACAGGTAATGTGGCAAGTTGGTCGAGAGTGTGGCTGCCGAGCGGTTGGCGCGAAAACCTTTGTTGTGTTAAATCCAATCCCCATTCAAAACGAGCCACGTCTCCGATATAAGGAGCGGCTTGGATCACCGTAGGAAAAGTGTTGAGTGACTGGTCAAAATGTTCGCCATAATGGGTAACGTCGCCACTGGTCAAAGGATAATTAAGCACATGGTGGCGCGCGATTTGCGCGAAGCACTCTTCTCCCAATAGAGCCTTCACCATAGGATACGTTGCCTCCAAAACTTCGCTTAAGCTCATCACGAAGTTATTGCGGTAGATCTGCATGCGCTCGTCTGCACTAAAGTGGTCACTGATAATTTGGCACTCTTCGCCTTTCGCTTGGTAGTGTAAGGCGCTAGCAAATTGATGTTGCATCTCAGCAAGCTTCATAGCGCCTCCTTGAATGACGCTTTTGTCTCACAACCAATTAGGATTTGGCTCGCTTTACGTGCCTCGCCGAGCAATACCTCTGGCGTTGGAATATCTAAATCCCACTCAATGAGTGTGTGTCGTGGACCATTGTGGTGAATCCAATTTTGAAATAGTTGCCAAACCTCATTACTGACAGGGCGGCTGTGGGTATCAATCCAAATCTCGCCTTTCTCTAGTTGTTTAACGGTAAAACCTGCCAAATGAATTTCATCGACCGCGTGGCTTGGTATGCCGTTGAGGTAAGTTTCGCAGCTAAAGCCATGATTGAAGGCGGAGACATAAATATTGTTAAAATCGAGCAGCAAGCGGCAATCGGTTCTGCGCTGCACTTCAGCGAGAAACTCCCATTCAGTAATGATGGAGTGGGCGAATTTTACGTAGCTCGATGGGTTCTCGATTAGCAGTGGGCGCTTAAGTGCGTCTTGCACTTCCAGCACATTGCGACAAAACACGCTTAAGGCTTCCTCTGTATAGGGAAGAGGCAGTAGGTCGTTAAAATAGTGCCCGCCATTTTCACTCCAACTTAAATGATCAGAGATTAAGATAGGTTCAATGTCATCGACTAAATGACATAGCTGTTTAATATGCAGCGGATTCACTCGTTCAACGCTACCCAGTGATAAACCAATACCATGACAGCTTATTTGGTAATGATTGCGGATTTGGCGCAGTTGCTGGCGAGCAATTGAATCTGGTTTAAAATAGTTTTCACTGTGGATCTCGAGCCAAGAGAGTTGCGCAGGCTCAGTTAAAAAATAGTCGATATGAGGTGAGCGTAATCCAACTCCGATTGATGGGTGAAAGTGTGTCGTCGTCACGGTTGATCCCTAGCAAAAATGGCGTGAAAGAGATGACGCGCCGTTGAGCTCAGCGCGTCATACAAGACTTAAGCTGACTCTGTGCTACCACCAACCAGCTTTTCACATAGACCTTTCGGAACCACCACAAATGCATCTTTCTGACCATCTTCTTTAGCGGTACCAGCACATGAGCTGGTTTTGGTTGCGCAGTCATTTTTACCTGCTTTAGATACGCCATAGCATTTCTCTTTTTCAGCAGCGACCGCTGGTGCTGCCGTAAGCGTACCCATAGCCAGTAGACCCGTGATTGCAGCAGTTACAGCTAGATTAGACTTTTTCATAGTAGATTCCTCAGACTGATTTCCTTGATTAAATTTGGCAGACTGTTCAACAGTTTGCTCACTTAATAGGATAGAAAAGCCGCCAGAAAACTTTCATAAAATTTATTTTTGCTAGCCAAATGATGCGGAATTGTTATCTAATTGTTTGATGGCAAAGCAATAAAAAAATGGAAAAAAATTCTCGGTTTTCTGCATATATCACCTAGCTGTTTAGGTTATAATCAACTTTTATGTATAAATAACCAGTAGCTTAGCCATGATGGATCCCTCTTTACTTCTCGACGGTCTAAACGATAAACAGCGTGAAGCCGTTGCAGCTCCAATTGAAAACCTGCTTGTTCTTGCTGGAGCAGGGAGTGGTAAAACTCGTGTGCTTGTTCACCGAATTGCTTGGCTGATGTCTGTTGAGCAAGCGTCGCCTTTCTCGATTATGTCGGTAACCTTTACCAACAAAGCCGCAGCAGAAATGCGTGGGCGTATCGAAGAATTGATGATGGGTAGTGCATCAGGCATGTGGAATGGTACTTTCCATGGTATCTGTCATCGCATTTTGCGTGCTCATTATCTGGACGCTAAGCTACCGGAAGATTTCCAAATTATTGATAGTGATGATCAGCAGCGCTTGCTCAAGCGTTTGATCAAAGCGCAAAACCTGGATGAAAAGCAGTGGCCACCTCGCCAAGTTTGCTGGTGGATTAACGGCAAGAAAGATGAAGGTCTGCGCCCGCAGCACATAGATGCTTATCACGATCCTGTGACCAAGACCTATTTGCAGCTTTATAGCGCTTATCAAGAAGCGTGTGATCGTGCAGGTTTGGTTGATTTTGCCGAGATCTTGCTGCGAACTCACGAGTTATTACGTGATAAGACGGCAATTCGTGAACACTACCAAGCGCGCTTTAAACATATTTTGGTCGACGAATTTCAAGATACCAACAATATCCAATACGCTTGGCTACGCATGATGGCAGGTCCAGATACGCGCGTAATGATCGTTGGTGATGATGACCAATCTATCTACGGTTGGCGCGGGGCGAAAATTGAGAATATTGAAAAATTTACCCTTGAGTTTCCAAGTGTAAATACCATTCGTTTGGAGCAAAACTACCGTTCGACCAAAACCATTCTAGAAGCCTCGAACACTCTGATCGCCAATAACACTGAGCGTATGGGTAAAGAGCTATGGACTGACGGCAATGTGGGTGAACCGATTTCTGTTTATGCCGCTTACAACGAGTTAGATGAAGCGCGCTTTGCGGTTGGTAAAATTAAAGAGTGGCAAGACAAAGGTGGAGCTCTGAACGATACGGCAATGCTGTACCGTAATAACGCCCAGTCACGTGTGTTGGAAGAAGCCTTGCTGCAAGCCGGTCTACCGTACCGAATTTATGGTGGGATGCGATTCTTCGAACGCCAAGAAATTCGTGACGCATTAGGTTATATGCGCCTGATTAATAACCGTGATAATGATGCGGCGTTTGAGCGTATTGTGAATACACCAACGCGCGGTTTGGGTGATAAAACCTTAGAGACGGTTCGTTTTGCTGCGCGTGATCGTGGTTGTACCTTATGGGAAGCCAGTATCGCTCTAATTGATGAGAAAGTACTAACTGGTCGTGCTGCTGGTGCACTAAGCCGCTTTATTGAGCTGATCAATGCGCTGGAAGATGACACTTGTGAAATGCCAATGCATCAACAAACTGACCATGTGATCAAATACTCGGGCTTGTTTGCAATGTATGAGCAAGAGAAGGGTGAAAAGTCTAAGGCGCGTATTGAGAACTTGGAAGAGTTGGTGACAGCAACGCGCCAGTTCGAAAAACCTGAAGAAGCGGACGAGATGAGTGAACTCACCGCTTTCTTGACTCATGCTGCATTAGAAGCGGGTGAAGGTCAGGCGGATGAGTTTGAAGATGCGGTGCAGCTAATGACGCTACACAGTGCAAAAGGTCTAGAGTTCCCAATGGTGTTTATGGTTGGCGTCGAAGAGGGGATGTTCCCAAGCCAAATGTCTGCAGAAGAGGCTGGTCGTTTGGAAGAGGAGCGCCGTCTTTGCTACGTAGGCATGACTCGTGCGATGGAAAAACTCTACATTACCTACGCTGAGATGCGCCGTTTGTATGGTCAAGATAAGTACCATAAACCGTCGCGCTTTATTAAAGAGTTGCCAGAAAGCTGCTTAGATGAAGTGCGTATGAAAGCGCAAGTGAGCCGTCCTGCTAGCTCAGGTCGCTTTAGCCAAACTGTGGTGAAAGAGAGCTTCAACGAAACAGGTTTTAGCCTAGGCTCTCGCGTGCTACACCCGAAATTTGGTGAAGGTACCATCATTAATTTTGAAGGCAGTGGTCCACAAAGCCGTGTGCAAGTCGCTTTTAATGGTGAAGGCATCAAGTGGCTAGTCACCGCTTATGCTCGATTAGAAAAACTCTAATCAGCAGACATGATTGAATTAAAAAGGCGTGCTTCGGCACGCTTTTTTAGTATTTGGCCTATGGGTGTCCAAAAGCTAAAAAAGCTGTACATCAAGCATGGGGTGTTAATTAAGTCTTTGTTATTAAATGATTTAATCTATTCGTTTTTAACTGATCTAATTCGCTTATCATGAGCAAAATACTTTTTAGCTGTACAGATTTAGCCTGATCATATTGAGCAATGGTTTGTGGCAAAAGATGGCTATTCCGAGTAGGGAGCTTGAGTAGTGCTCTACTGTAAAATTCGATGTGCTGCCTACTAATTTATTTGTAGGTAATTTTGTCGATTATTCTCGTCTTAGAACGTGACACTTCAAAGTAGAGGAAGTTTTAGTTAGGCGATAAATAAGCGAATCCCCTGAGCAATACCGTACCTACCAATCTATTTGCAGCTGATGCTAGGCGGCAATTGAACGACATCCCTGAGCATAGTTTGCTATGTGATGGGAGGAGAGAAAGCAGCCAACAACGCAGCAGCAAGAAATAGGCAGGTAGAAGAAAAAGAAAAACCCCGAGGGCAAAAGCCCATCGGGGTTATAGTCTTACTCGCAGCAATCCGGCTACTAAAAGTGCTCCATGCATCAAATCCATGATAGTGTGCTGTATTCCTTCAGCATAATCCTTTCGTCGCCGTCCTAGCGGTGTCCTTGACCTTATCCTGGTCTGCTAACAATCCTCGTTAGCTCTCATCACTTGATCCCTGAGCGGTGTCCATGACATCATCCTGATGTTCAGTCCTTGCCTCGTCCAGAGGTGTCCATTTCCCATCCTTAGTAGCAACCATCCTAGTCACTATTGCGTCCGTTCAATGTCCAATTTGCTTTCCATGCCGACTATTCATCCTGAATAACCGTATCTTCTTCCTGAAGATTACCTAATCCTTGGTAATTTCCTGTTCCATGTCAGTATCCTTCCGACAGGGTTAATATTACGTCTTTCTCACTTTAGAACAATCTAGCAAAATCGCTTATTTTTCTTAATAACTGTTCAAATTTAACTCAACCTGAATAATAACAATGACTTATGATTTTTGTTTTGCTCTTTTCTGCGCGACTATCCGATATATCCGCATCCTTTTGTAAGAGATCTCGCACAAGGATGCGGGCTGATCGATGATCGACTATCCGATTAGTAATGTGGTGATATCTGCTACAGAGCTAAATAAAATAGTAAAACCAATCACTGAGAACATAATTCCGCATGCGCCATCGATATATTTGGCTGCATTTTGCATTTTCTTTTGCAGTCTAGAGCTGGAAAGTAGCCAAGCAAGCAGAGAAAACCAGACCAAGGACAATCCCCACAAAATCACCAGTGCGATGCCTTTCCCACCCCAAGACATACCAACGGGTACCAAGCTCGACATCAGACTGACAAAAAACACCAACGCTTTAGGATTGAGAATGTTAGTGGCAAAGCCGCGTGAAAACGCTTGGCGTTTGCTGGCTAATAAGTAGTGTCCAGAGGTTGCGAGATTGTCGGGTTCGCTTTTTGGTGCATTCCTGCTTTGCCATAAACCATGTAAGGCACCAAAACCTAAGTAAAGCAAATAGCTACCACCAAGCAGTTGTACAATCGCGAACAATCCAGGATGCTGCTGAACCAGATAGCTAACCCCCGTCAGGCTAAATATTGAATGCAGCAGAATGCCGAACGAGAGGCCAAGTGCAATGTACAGACCGGTTTGGCGACCATAGCGAGTGGTGTTTTGTACCACTAAAGCAAAGTCAGGACCGGGACTCATTAAGGCGATCCAGTGAACCGACGCCAAGGTAGCAAGAATAGTAATTTCGTTCATAACAACATTTCTATATCAGCAACGTGCGTTGCTGGTTTATTAGGTAAATAGAGATGGGGTTATTATCGGGCGTTACAGTAAGCAAAGCTTGTAAATTATGATCACTGCTTTTGCGAGATACTACGGAGCGACTTGTTTTGGGGTGACACCAAAATTGGTTTTGAATGCTTTAGTGAAGTGGGCGTGGTCGTAGAAACCAACATGGTGAGCGACCTGAGTGGCGCTTTGACCCTCACGCAGCAGTTTCATCGCGTATTCGAGACGCAGGCGAGTTAGCCATGCGTATGGCGTCATACCCATTTGAGCTTTAAAGTGGCGTTGAAACTGAGTTGGGGTCAGTTCGCACAGCGTCGCTAATTGTTCGAGCCTAATTGGTTGGTCGATATGGTGCCAAATAAACTCTTTGAGAATTACGGTGGATTGTGTACCTAATTTTTGTACTTGCGGAGGCTGACCATAGCCGTAGTGTTTGAAAAGTTGCTCAAACCCTTCCAGCGGTAGGCAATCTTTGGCGAGTTGGCTAAGGTTATCGTTAGCAAGCAACTGATGGAGTTGGTAAAGTTGCTTGAATATCGCCGGATCACTGAGCACGGATTGGCGAAAGGTCACAATCTGTTTGTCCTCTTTATCACTCGCCAGATCTGAGAACCAGTGTGGATCAAGAGAAAATACTTTGGTGTGGTAGCCACTGTCCAATACTGAATGACCATCATGTAGCTCGTCAGGCTGCATGATCACTACTTGCCCTTGTCCTACGTGATGGGTGCAGCCTTGGTGATGAAACTTCTGCTCGCCTTGAGTTATCAAACCAATATGAAAATCGAGATGATAATGGCGCTGAAAGCTAAAATGCTGGTAGCGCGCATCAATCAAATTGATCGATTCACTGATGGTATTGCGATAATTGGCGTGTTCCATAATAAAAAAGCTTGGTGAAATTATCACCAAGCTTATCGTTGAAGGTTTGCTTTGTCTTGTAAAAAACGATCAGACGTTAGCGATTATTGACGCTGTTTTGTGCTTGAGCGGCTTTCTTGTTACGGCGGCTATTGCGTAAGCCGTCAAAACTAAACACCACCAAAGCGCCCCAGATAAAGACGAAAGTTAACGCTTTATCCAGAGAGAATGCTTCGCCATATACTGCGACAGCAAGTAGGAACATTAAGCTTGGACCGATGTATTGGAAAAAGCCGAGTGTCGAGAGTTTCAAACGCGTTGCAGCACCCGTAAAACACAGCAATGGTAAGGTCGTGATCACGCCCGCTGCGATAAGCAGTAGATTGAGGCTCATTGGGTTCTGAGTAAAGTCGGAGGTAGCTGAATTGGCAATCCACAAGACATAGATCAGCGCAGCAGGTAGCAGTACCAAAGTCTCAATAAATAATCCCGTTTGTGCATTGACGCTCACTTTCTTGCGCAGTAGCCCGTAAAAGCCAAACGTACAGGCAAGGGCAATCGCAACCAGTGGTACAGAGCCAAAAGCAATCAACTGAATCAATACGCCGGCAGCGGCTAGGGCAACCGCAACCCATTGCATTTTTCGCAAGCGTTCGCCAAGAAACAGCATACCTAACAACACGTTAATCAGTGGGTTGATGTAGTAGCCCAAGCTGGCATCTAGCATATGGTTCGCGTTGACCGCCCAAATGAAAATAAGCCAGTTAACCCCAATGAGAATCGCGGATGTGGTTAAATAAATTAGCTTGCGTTTGTCGCAAAAAATGTCTCGAACCGATCGCCAATGGCGACCAAAATGGAGTAACGCGGCAAGCAAAAAAAACGACCAAATGACACGATGGCTTAGGATTTCTAGCGCTGGGACAGCACCTAAGGCTTTGAAGTATATCGGTGCAATTCCCCACATAGTGTAGGCACTGATAGCCAGTAAGACGCCTTGGCGCGATCGTTGTTGCTCTTCTTCTGTTGTCATACAAAGATCACTGTTTGAATAAGATAGGAACGGATTTGCCAGTATAAGATCCGGTTAAGAATTCTCCTAACATTTGCAGTTTAATTCACCATCATTCCCCACTACAATGTGCCCCCAACCTCATTATGAGAAAACAGAGAGATTCAATGACCTCAACATTGCTTGCCCAATCTGACGAACAGTCGCTTATCACCGCACAAAATGTGCTTGAGCAAGTGTTCGGCTATCAAAAATTTCGTAGTGGGCAAGAGCAGGTGATTGAATCAGCCATTGAGGGGCGTGACAGCTTAGTCATCATGCCGACCGGTGGCGGTAAATCGCTTTGTTATCAAATTCCAGCGTTAGTACGCAGCGGGCTGACTTTAGTTATTTCACCATTGATTTCATTGATGAAAGACCAAGTTGATCAGCTTAAAGCCAATGGTGTTGCGGCGGAGTGTGTTAACTCGACGATGTCGCGAGAAGAGCTGATTTCTGTCTATAACCGCATGCACAGTGGCAATCTCAAGTTGGTGTATGTCTCACCTGAGCGCGTGTTAATGCGCGATTTTATTGAGCGTTTAGAAAGCTTGCCGCTGAGTATGATCGCTGTCGACGAAGCGCACTGTATTTCTCAATGGGGACACGATTTCCGACCAGAATATGCCTCACTTGGTCAGCTTAAACAGCATTTTCCTTATGTACCTGTGATGGCATTAACGGCAACGGCTGACGATGCGACGCGCAAAGACATTATGAGCCGTCTGCAATTGAATCAGCCGCACGAGTATTTGGGCAGTTTTGACCGCCCGAACATTCGCTATACCTTGCTCGAAAAGCATAAACCCGTCTCACAGATCATTCGTTATCTCGATACGCAAAAAGGCAATTGCGGCATCATTTATTGTGGTAGCCGTAAGAAGGTTGAGATGTTGACCGAGAAACTGTGTAACAACCACATTCGTGCAGCCAGCTACCACGCGGGTATGGACGCCGATGAGCGAGCATACGTGCAAGAAGCGTTTCAGCGCGACGATATTCAGATTGTGGTGGCGACAGTTGCCTTTGGTATGGGAATTAATAAACCCAACGTGCGTTTTGTGGTGCATTTTGATATCCCACGTAACATTGAGTCTTACTACCAAGAGACTGGGCGCGCAGGACGTGATGGTTTACCCGCAGAAGCGATGATGCTGTATGACCCGGCAGATATTGGTTGGCTGCGTCGTATGCTTGACGAAAAAGACGACGGACCACAAAAGCAAGTGGAAGCGCATAAACTCAATGCCATGAGTGCTTTTGCCGAAGCGCAGACTTGTCGTCGTCAGGTGCTATTAAATTATTTTGGCGAATATCGTGATAAGCCGTGTGGTAACTGCGATATTTGTTTAGATCCGCCTAAGCATTTTGATGCCACCCAAGAGGCACAAAAAGCGCTCTCTTGCGTTTACCGCGTTAATCAAAGTTTCGGCATTGGCTACGTGGTTGAAGTGCTGCGAGGCATGCAGAACATTCGTATACGTGAGCATGGGCACGATAAAATTTCCACCTATGGTTTAGGGCGTGATCATAGCCATGACTATTGGGTGAGCATTTTCCGCCAGTTGATCCACAAAGGAATGCTGTTTCAAAACATCACGCGTAATTCGACATTGCAACTAACTGAAGAGGCACGTCCTCTGCTGCGTGGCGAGATGAGTTTAGAGTTAGCCGTGCCTCGATTAGATACGGCAGTCAGAGCAGCGAAATCCGACAAACTGACCAGTAAGAATTACGATAAGAAGCTATTTGCTAAATTGCGTAAGCTACGTAAGTCGATTGCTGATGAAGATGGCTTACCACCGTACGTGGTATTCAGTGATGCGACTTTGATTGATATGGCGGAAATTTTGCCGACTTCGTACGGTGAAATGTTAGCCGTTAATGGTGTCGGTCAGCGTAAGTTAGAGAAATATGCTGATCCATTCTTAGATCTTATTCAGGAGCATATTACTCACCATGGTTAAGCAAACGGATTTTGGCTTGATGGAGTATCAAGCGGAGCAGGGAAGAATCATCGTGCGTGCGCCAAGCTTTGATTTTGATTCCTTTCCCGCCTTGGGTGAACGCCTGCTGACAATTTTGTCGGCGACCGTTGTTGAGAAACAATGCGATGCAGATCTTCACTCTTGGTTGATTGATTTTGAAGGCTGCCAGTTGTTCCTTAAAGCGGAGCATTACAGTGAAAGTGTCTGGCTCGAATCACTAGCGGGAGTATCGAACCAAGAAGAACTTGAGTATTTGGCGGGTTTATTTCGCACTGAATTTGATCTGATCTAATTAAGATTATCTGGGTGATTAAAAACCATCTTGCAGCGCAACTTGGTTAATGTATAATCGCCCGCCTTGCTTATTGACGCCAATTGATGCGCACTAAGCGGTTTTGTTTAACATTGTTGGTAAGAGTTCACTTGGTTTATTTCGCTGGAAAAGACTAAGTTGATTCGATTTGGGTTCCCTCACCCCCAAACCAAACTAAAAAGGTATCGCATGAGTAACTTTACCCCTGCGCAGCAGCGCAACGCCCTTATCTATCTAGTTCTGTTTCACCTGATCATCATTGCATCAAGTAACTATCTAGTTCAGCTTCCGTTTACCATCATGGGTTTCCACACCACATGGGGTGCATTCACTTTCCCATTTATTTTCTTGGCAACTGACCTCACCGTACGTATTTTTGGTGCTCAGTTGGCACGTAGAATCATTTTCTTGGTGATGCTTCCAGCCCTAGCCGTATCGTATGGCTTGTCGGTGTTGTTCTTTGAAGGGCAGTTCCAAGGTTTTGCTCACTTAGGTGAATTTAACTTGTTTGTGGCACGTATTGCAGCCGCAAGCTTTATGGCTTATCTACTTGGTCAGATCATGGATGTGCACGTCTTTAACCGCTTGCGTCAAATGAAGCAGTGGTGGGTCGCGCCAACGTGTTCAACCTTGTTTGGTAATGCTCTCGACACCATCGCATTTTTCGCTATCGCTTTCTACCAAAGCCCAGATCCATTTATGGCGGAGCACTGGACAGAAATTGCTTTAGTTGATTACGGTTTCAAATTGGTGATTAGCTTGGGTCTATTTGTACCTATGTACGGCGTGTTATTGAACTACCTAGTTAAGAAGCTAACCGCATCTAACCCAGAATTTAAAATCGTTGGTGCAAATAACTAAGCCAGCGAAGCAGTGAGCCAAATTGGTGTGAGGATTAAGAAAGCCCGAGTTGTTTAAACTCGGGCTTTTTATTTGTTCTGGGTTTATTGGCTGATAATTGCCAGTGGCCAGCCGATATCGCTTTGTCGGTTGGCTTCAATTTCTAATTCGGCAGCAGTCAGTGGGTTTTTCGCCAACCATGCTGCAGAGATAGTGAGTTTTAGCTTATCGCCTTCGCTTTGCAGTGACACTTGCGGTTCCAGTTCTGGATTGCGACGGTGGGTCAGCAATACTGCTAAGCGTAGCAAGCGCAATACACGTTTGGCACTGGCGCCAGTAATAGCGTGTTGTTCTGGCAGAGAGCTGAGTTGTTCACGATAACGACGTGTAAGCTCTGCGAGTAAGTGTTTTTGTGCTCGGGTATAACCGGGTAAATCCAGATTACGCAGTAAATAGGCGCTGTGCTCACCGCCTTTTTTGAAGTCGATGGTTAAACCGATTTCATGCAGTTTCGCTGCGGTTTCTAGCAATACTTTCGCTTGTGACTCTGGTAGCCAATCTGCCTGGCATTGTTGGAGTAAACGCGCAGCCAGCGTTGCCACTTGCTCACCATAAAGGGTATCGATTTGGTAACGAGTTTGCACACTAGTAATGGTGCGAGCGCGAATATCATCTTGCTTTAACTCATCGACCATTTCATAGACTAAACCTTCACGTAATGCGCCGCCGGCCAGTGTCATCGAATCAATTTCTAGTAATTCGAAGATGGCAATTAAGATCGATAGACCGCTTGGGAACACCAAAGCGCGCTCAAGGGTAAGCCCTTCAATCTCAAGCTCTTCTAAATGGTCAGCTAACATCGCCTGTTTTTGCAGGCGTTTTAGCTTAGCGTGTGTGATGACTTCATCCATGCCTTGCGCCAGCATGATTTCTTGCAGGGCTTGTACTGTGCCAGATGCGCCAACACAGACATCCCAACCGAGCGTCGTGTATTGCTCGAGAATAGGTTGCAGTGTCTCTTTGGCCGCACTAATGGCTTGGTTGAAGTTAGAAACATTGAGTTGGCGATCTTTAAAGTGGCGTTCTAACCAAGTGACACAACCCATCTTTAAACTGGTGAGTGCTTTGGCTTCAAACCCTTCACCAATGATCAGTTCTGTACTGGCTCCGCCGATATCGACAACTAAGCGGCGACCGCTACCACCAGAGGTATGTGCAACCCCTTTATAAATGGTTGCAGCTTCTTCTTCGCCACAGATTACCTCAATATCATGACCGAGGATTTGGTTGGCTTTAGCTAAGAAAACATCCACATTGGTAGCCGTGCGCAAAGTAGCGGTGCCGACAATGCGAATGTTTTCTTTCGGGATATCTTGCAGTCGTTCAGCAAATAGACTCAAGCAGTCCCACCCCCTTTGCATGGCTTCTTGGCTCAACGCATTGTTTTCGTTTAACCCCGCAGCAAGGCGCACCTTGCGCTTGATTTTGGCCATGGTTTGAACGCTGCCATCAATGTGACGCACAACGAGCATATGAAAACTGTTCGACCCAAGGTCGATAGCAGCGTAAAGCGGAGAGGGAACAACTTGGCTCATAAACGACTTAAGAATCCTTTTGCTGACGTGGACGAGAGCGATTTGGTTTACGGTTACCAGAACGTGAGCCACCGGTATTGGTGCGGCGTTGTTGCTGGTTACGTGTACGTAGACGGATCGGCGCAGGTAAATCCTGAATCAGTGCCGAAGAGTCATAATCTGAAACTGGAATCGCGTGTTCAATATATTCTTCGATTGCAGGTAGATTAATCGCGTATTGCTCACAAGCAAAGCTAATTGAGTGACCACTTGCCCCTGCGCGACCGGTACGACCAATACGGTGCACGTAGTCTTCACAATCGTCAGGTAAGTCGTAGTTAAATACGTGCGTTACTTGTGGAATATGCAGACCACGAGCGGCAACGTCAGTTGCAACAAGGAGATCAACTTCGCCACGAGTAAATTGCTCAAGGATGCGCTCACGTTTTTTCTGCGGTACATCACCAGTCAGTAGACCCACGCGGTGTTTGTCTGCCGCTAGGTGACCCCAAATTGATTCACAAACGTGTTTGGTGTTAGCAAAAATGATCGCGCGATCTGGCCACTCTTCTTCGATAAGCGTCTGCAGTAGCGCCATCTTATCTTCGTTAGAAGGGTAGAACAGTTCCTCTTGAATGCGGTGACCTGTTTTTTGTTCAGGTTCAACCACAACCGATTCTGGCTCGTTCATGTGTTCAAACGCTAACTCTTGTACGCGGTACGAAAGTGTTGCAGAGAACAGCATGTTCAAACGATCTTTTGGCTCCGGCATGCGACGGAACAAGAAACGAATGTCTTTAATAAAGCCAAGGTCAAACATACGGTCCGCTTCATCCAGAACCACAGCTTGAATGTGGTTAAGATTAAATACGCGTTGTTTGTGGAAATCGATAATACGACCAGTGGTACCGATCAGAATATCAACCCCTTGCTCTAGCTTCGCTAGTTGTTTGTCGTAGCTTTCGCCACCATAAGCCAATGCAGCCTTGATACCTGTGCTAGCAATTAGAGGTTCAGCATCATTAAAGATCTGAATCGCCAATTCACGCGTCGGTGCCATGATAATAGCGCGCGGCTGAGTTGGTTTACGGCCTTCCATTTCTGGCGTGGTCAGTAAGTGGTTAAAAGTAGCAGTAAGGAACGCTAGCGTCTTACCAGTACCCGTTTGGGCCTGGCCTGCAATGTCACGGCCGGTGAGCAGTACCGGCAGCGCCTGAGCTTGGATAGGGGTACAAAATTCGAACCCTTTTTGCTCCAAACCCTTTGTAACTTGAGGGTGTAACCCCAAATCGGCGAACTTTTGCTCTGTGATGTGCGTCTTCTTCATTGCTATAGAATATCAGCTTAAGCTTGCAATACGAAAGTAAATACATTCCAATAGGGCATCTCAATACTGGTTATCATCCAACCAGTTCCGAAAAACACAGTGGAGTGGAAGATGAGTGATAAAATTTTGCAGCTTACTGATGACGGTTTTGATAACGACGTAATCAATGCTGCAGGCCCAGTTCTTGTTGATTTTTGGGCAGAGTGGTGTGGTCCTTGTAAAATGATCGCTCCGATTCTTGACGAAATCGCAGAAGAGTACGAAGGCAAACTCACTATCGGCAAATTGAATATCGACCAAAACGCAGGTACTCCACCTAAATTTGGTATTCGTGGTATTCCAACGTTACTTCTTTTCAAAGATGGTAGCGTGGCAGCAACTAAAGTTGGTGCGCTGTCTAAAACTCAGTTAAAAGAGTTCTTGGACGCAAACCTATAAGACTCGCTGTAAAAAAAAGACCGTACATTTGATCAATGTACGGTTTTGTTTTTGAACGGCAACAAAAGATAGACTAGGCTATATTTTAGTGCTAATTTATCGCACGTTAATTAAACAGAATTCTCTTCTTGGTCGATCCTGAGACCATATTCCATCTAACTTAAACAACAGATCCTATTTTGACTAAACAAGCATCTACCACAATGAATCTTACAGAACTGAAGAACAGACCTGTTTCTGATCTTGTTAAACTTGGCGAAAGCTTAGGTTTAGAAAACCTTGCCCGTCTAAGAAAGCAAGACATCATCTTCGCAATCCTGAAAGCTCACGCGAAAAGCGGTGAAGATATTTTTGGTGACGGCGTACTGGAAATTCTTCAAGACGGTTTTGGTTTCCTTCGTAGTGCCGACAGTTCTTACCTAGCTGGTCCTGACGATATTTACGTTTCTCCAAGCCAAATTCGTCGCTTCAACCTACGTACTGGTGACTCTATTGCTGGTAAAATTCGTCCACCAAAAGATGGCGAACGCTACTTTGCTCTACTAAAAGTCAACACCGTAAATGACGACAAGCCAGATAACGCACGTAATAAGATCCTGTTTGAAAACCTAACTCCGCTACATGCAAATGAGCGTATGGTGATGGAACGTGGTAACGGTTCTACCGAAGATATCACGGCTCGTGTTCTAGACCTTGCATCGCCAATTGGTAAAGGTCAGCGTGGTCTGATTGTAGCTCCGCCAAAAGCGGGTAAAACAATGTTGCTACAAAACATCGCGCAAAGTATTGCTTACAACCACCCTGAGTGTGAGTTGATGGTACTTCTAATCGACGAACGTCCAGAAGAAGTAACTGAGATGCAACGCCTAGTTAAAGGTGAAGTAGTTGCATCGACATTTGATGAGCCAGCTTCTCGTCACGTACAAGTGGCAGAAATGGTTATCGAGAAAGCAAAACGTCTAGTAGAACACAAGAAAGATGTGGTTATCCTACTTGACTCTATTACTCGTCTAGCTCGTGCATACAACACTGTAGTACCTTCATCTGGTAAAGTACTAACAGGTGGTGTGGACGCGAACGCTCTACACCGTCCAAAGCGTTTCTTTGGTGCGGCTCGTAACGTAGAAGAAGGCGGTAGCTTAACAATCATCGCAACAGCACTAGTTGATACTGGTTCTAAGATGGACGAAGTAATCTACGAAGAGTTTAAAGGTACAGGTAACATGGAACTGCACCTAAACCGTAAGATTGCTGAGAAGCGTGTATTCCCTGCGATTGATTTCAACCGCTCAGGTACGCGTCGTGAAGAGCTACTGACTAAGACTGATGAACTACAGAAAATGTGGATTCTACGTAAGATTGTTCACCCAATGGGCGAAACTGATGCGATGGAATTCCTAATCGATAAGCTAGCAATGACTAAGACTAACGATGAATTCTTTGATGCAATGCGTCGTCAGTAAGTAAATCAATGCGATAACGCCACCGTTTTTAACGGTGGCGTTTTTGTTTGCATTCTCTTTGCGGTCACTGCACAATGAGAGAGAATGTTACAAGGAGGTTAACATGCAACAAGGAATGTTGTCGTCGCTTCTCCTGTCCCTCTTTTTGGCGCTAGGAGTGCCTCAAGCTATGGCGACCCAGATGACCCCAGAGCGGGTTGAGTTATGGCGTCAAAGCGATCATATGCAGGCAAAGGTTGCCGAATTTCTGCAGTATGTCATGGAAGATGATGTCGATACGCTCAACTTCTCTCTCGAACGACTCGCTTTTCCGCAACAGGAAGTCGCCCGTTATCTTTTGCTACAAAAACTCGAACAGCAAGACGTTATCTTAACGGCGAAGATGGCTATTTTTGTTGAACAGCAAAAAGCCATGATCCCAACTTATCAAATATTAGAACGTGGCGATGGCTATGAATTTACCACGCCAGCGTTTAACTACCCTGCGATTGCCAGCCGTTTACTCAAGCGTTGGCGCCAAGATCAATCAACCTTAGATTTTGTGATGCAAGCAGAGCGACAAGAGCTCGACTTGCGCCAATGGTTAATGGCGGGCTCCGACTATCAAACCCAAACACGTGAAAAGCTGTTGATGCGTGAGCTGGATAGTTTGTCGTCCGAAGCACTGAAAGCTTTAACGGCTCAGTTAACTGACAAAGCGGTCGTAGAATGGTTACCGCCCGCAGAGGTGATGGTTCGTCTTGCTCAAGTCAGTGAAGATCCTGCAGTATATAAATTGGTGTGGTTAATGAAGGCGAATCATTACAGTGAGAATGAGTTGATACGCCTGGGTAGTGTCGCTGATGAGTTCTCTATTCAACAGATCATGCAAGCGGCCAGCAATCCCAGTTTAGATGAGTTGGCGATTAAGCAGTTAGTTGGCATCAAACCAATGAGCAATGCGGTTGAAGAGTTTTTGATCGCGAGGATGGGCAGTAATGATGATGCGCCTTTTGTCGCACGCCAACTTGCTGAGCAGGGGTATTCAAACTGGCTTGCGGAGTTGGCCAGTAGTGATAAACGCGTTAAGAGTCGTCATTTGCTGAGTGTCCTAAGCCAGTAGCACCGATAAAATACCCACAATGAAAAGAGGGATCGTCGATCCCTCTTTTTTGATATACTGCCTGGAGTTTAACCAGTCAGCAGAAGAGCTATGAGTTTTAAGGACTTACGCGATTTTATTCACCTGTTAGAGCAACAAGGTAAATTAAAACGCATTACTCACCCTATCGATCCTCATTATGAAATGACGGAAATCAGCGATCGCACGCTTCGTGCGGGCGGTCCGGCATTATTATTCGAAAACCCAATTGGCTACGATTACCCGGTGTTAACCAATCTATTTGGTACTGCGGAGCGCGTAGCAATGGGCATGGGACGTAGTGAAGTGAAAGAGTTGCGTGAGGTTGGTAAGTTACTCGCTTACTTAAAAGAGCCTGAACCGCCAAAAGGTTTCAAAGACGCACTTGAGAAACTTCCGTTGTTTAAGCAAGTTCTGCACATGCCTGCCAAACGTCTGCGTAATGCCTCTTGTCAGGAAATTGTCTGGCAAGGCGACGATGTTGACCTTGATAAAATACCGGTGATGAGTTGTTGGCAAGATGATGTCGCACCTTTGCTGACTTGGGGCTTAACCGTGACCAAAGGTCCTAATAAAAAGCGCCAAAATTTAGGTATCTATCGTCAACAAAAGCTGGGTAAGAATAAAATCATCATGCGCTGGCTGGCTCACCGAGGTGGAGCGCTCGATTTACGTGACTGGATGGAGACCAATCCGGGTCAACCATTCCCAGTTTCCGTCGCTTTTGGTGCTGATCCAGCAACGATTCTTGGGGCGGTTACGCCAGTACCTGATACTTTGTCGGAGTATGCGTTTGCAGGCTTACTGCGCGGCAGTCGTACTGAAGTAGTGAAATCAGTCAGTAACGACCTTGAAGTCCCCGCGAGTGCAGAGATTGTACTAGAAGGCTATATCGACCCGAATGAATTTGCCGATGAAGGTCCTTACGGTGACCATACTGGTTACTATAACGAAAAAGAAAAACACCATGTTTTCACTATTACGCATATCACGATGCGTAATAAGCCAATCTACCACAGTACCTATACTGGTCGTCCGCCTGATGAGCCAGCAGTATTGGGGGTGGCATTAAACGAAGTGTTTGTGCCGATATTGCAAAAGCAATTCCCAGAGATTGAAGATTTCTACTTGCCGCCAGAAGGCTGCTCTTATCGTATGGCCGTCGTGACAATGAAGAAACAATACCCGGGTCATGCTAAACGCGTGATGATGGGGGTATGGTCTTTCTTACGTCAGTTCATGTACACCAAGTACGTCATTGTGTGTGATGAATCGGTTGATGCGCGAGATTGGCGCGCTGTGACAAAAGCGATGACGGAACATATGGATCCGGTGCGCGATACCTTGATGATCGAGAACACACCAATCGATTCGCTCGATTTCGCTTCACCTGTGGTGGGTTTAGGTTCGAAAATGGGCTTAGACGCCACGATTAAGTGGGATGCTGAGTTAGCGTTGACACGTAATAAACCGAAAGCGCCATTAACCAATCCAATCGAGAAAATTGCTGAACTGAAACAGAACATTCCACAGCTATTAGATATCTACCTTCCTGAAGGTGCTATCTCTGGACAGATGGTTCTGCTTTCTATTGATAAGCAAGCGATAGGGCAAGGTCGCCAAGCCATAGAGGCGGTGTGGTCTGGTTTAGAGGACGTTGTCGATCCTAAGTTTGTGATTGTATGCGACGATGACGTCAATATTCGTGATTGGAACGATGTAATCTGGGCAGTAACGACACGAATGGATCCCGCGCGCGATAGTCTTCTATATACTGAGTCAAAATCAGGCGTAAGTCGTATGGCTTGGGATGCAACCAATAAACTAGGCGATGAAAAACTCAGAGAGTGGGGGATTCCGATTAAGAAGGATCCTGAATTGGTTGCGAAAATAGATGCTATTTGGCATCAATTGGGAATCGAATGACACACAAGGTTACTTTGCTCCCAAGTCAGGTAGAATTTGAAGTCCCACAAGGGCAAACGGTGTTGGAAGCTGCGCTCAACAATAATATTGGCTTTCCACATCGTTGCCAGGTCGGAGCATGTGCGATGTGCATGTGTAAAAAAGTCTCGGGTGAGGTGAGTTATGACCTTGAACCCATGCTTACCGAACAAGAACAACAACAAGGCTGGATATTTCCCTGTCTAGCTCATACAGAAAGTCATTTAGTCCTTACTTTTGAAGAGTAAGCGAGAGGAACCCATGAGTATTCAATGTAAAGTAAAGTCAATTGAGTCGTTAGCATCTAATACCTACCGTATTTTGCTTCACCCTGAAAACCCAGTGCCTTTTAAAGCGGGGCAATACCTAATGGTTGTAATGGGTGAAAAAGACAAGCGCCCATTTTCTATTGCGAGTAGCCCTTGTCGTCATGAAGGAGAGCTTGAGCTTCACATTGGTGCGGCAGAACAGAATGCTTACGCACTTGAAGTCGTTGAAGCAATGAAGTCGGCATTGGCGCAGGACTCTTCAATTACTATTGATGCACCTCATGGTGATGCTTGGGTAAGAGAAGAGAGTGATCACCCGCTTTTACTTATTGCCGGTGGTACAGGGTTTAGCTATGTTCGCTCGATTCTCGATCACTGCATTGCACAAAACAAAGTAAATCCGATTTACCTTTATTGGGGCGCTCGCGATATTAGCCAGTTATACGCAAAAGCAGAGTTGAAAGAAATTGCAGCTAAATACAGTAACGTTCACTTTGTACCTGTAGTAGAAGAGGCCGCTGCGGATTGGCAAGGTAAGCTTGGCAATGTACTAGAAGCGGTGAATCAAGATTTCCCAACATTAGAAAACTACGATATTTACATTGCTGGTCGTTTCGAAATGGCGGGAGCGGCGCGCGAACAGTTCACTCAAAATAAACAAGCGAAAAGTGACAGAATGTTCGCTGATGCCTACGCTTTCATATAGTAATAGCTAGCAATTATTGATTTGAAGAGGGCAAAATGCCCTCTTTTTCGTCGTTTTGATGGTAATTTAAACGAACGGTCACTTTTTTCGTTTTTTTTGCAAAAAAGGGTTGCCATAAAAATCCATCTCCCTATAATGCGCTTCCACTGACAGGGCAGACGCCACAAGGCTTCAGCGTTGGTCAGAGAGGTAAAAGCTTCTGAGAAAATAAATTGAAAAAAGTGTTTGACTCTTTCAATTATCTCGTTAGAATGCACCTCCGCTTTGAGAGAAAATCTTAAAGCAAAGCTCTTTAACAATATAAACCTATCAATCTGTGTGGGCACTCGTTGATGATAATCCAATTAGAAGCTTAGGCTTCAAATTTGATTTCAATGAACTGAGTGACCAATTAAGACTTCGGTCTTAGCACAGTCAATTCATTATCGTTCTGTTGGAACGATAATAGCTTTAAAATTACTTCTTACTTTCGAGTAAGAGCAGTTTTGAAGTCAGTATTCATTGAGTCACCAAAATCTTAAATTGAAGAGTTTGATCATGGCTCAGATTGAACGCTGGCGGCAGGCCTAACACATGCAAGTCGAGCGGCAGCGACAACATTGAACCTTCGGGGGATTTGTTGGGCGGCGAGCGGCGGACGGGTGAGTAATGCCTAGGAAATTGCCCTGATGTGGGGGATAACCATTGGAAACGATGGCTAATACCGCATGATGCCTACGGGTAAAGAGGGGGGACCTTCGGGCGCTCGCGTCAGGATATGCCTAGGTGGGATTAGCTAGTTGGTGAGGTAAGGGCTCACCAAGGCGACGATCCCTGCTGGTCTGAGAGGATGATCAGCCACACTGGAACTGAGACACGGTCCAGACTCCTACGGGAGGCAGCAGTGGGGAATATTGCACAATGGGCGCAAGCCTGATGCAGCCATGCCGCGTGTATGAAGAAGGCCTTCGGGTTGTAAAGTACTTTCAGTAGGGAGGAAGGTTCATGCGTTAATAGCGTATGGATTTGACGTTACCTACAGAAGAAGCACCGGCTAACTCCGTGCCAGCAACCGCGGTAATACGGAGGGTGCGAGCGTTAATCGGAATTACTGGGCGTAAAGCGCATGCAGGTGGTTAGTTAAGTCAGATGTGAAAGCCCGGGGCTCAACCTCGGAATTGCATTTGAAACTGGCTGACTAGAGTACTGTAGAGGGGGGTAGAATTTCAGGTGTAGCGGTGAAATGCGTAGAGATCTGAAGGAATACCGGTGGCGAAGGCGGTACCTGGACAGATACTGACACTCAGATGCGAAAGCGTGGGGAGCAAACAGGATTAGATACCCTGGTAGTCCACGCCGTAAACGATGTCTACTTGGAGGTTGTGGTACTTTGAGCCGTGGCTTTCGGAGCTAACGCGTTAAGTAGACCGCCTGGGGAGTACGGTCGCAAGATTAAAACTCAAATGAATTGACGAAAATACACAAGCGGTGGAGCATGTGGTTTAATTCGATGCAACGCGAAGAACCTTACCTACTCTTGACATCCATAGAACTTAGCAGAGATGCTTTGGTGCCTTCGGGAACTATGAGACAGGTGCTGCATGGCTGTCGTCAGCTCGTGTTGTGAAATGTTGGGTTAAGTCCCGCAACGAGCGCAACCCTTATCCTTGTTTGCCAGCGAGTAATGTCGGGAACTCCAGGGAGACTGCCGGTGATAAACCGGAGGAAGGTGGGGACGACGTCAAGTCATCATACTACTTACGAGTAGGGCTACACACGTGCTACAATGGCGTATACAGAGGGCTGCCAACCAGCGATGGTGAGCGAATCCCAAAAAGTACGTCGTAGTCCGGATTGGAGTCTGCAACTCGACTCCATGAAGTCGGAATCGCTAGTAATCGTGGATCAGAATGCCACGGTGAATACGTTCCCGGCGCTTTGTACACACCGCCCGTCACACCATGGGAGTGGGCTGCAAAAAGAAGTGGGTAGTTTAACCTTTCGGGGAGGACGCTCACCACTTTGTGGTTCATGACTGGGGTGAAGTCGTAACAAGGTAGCGCTAGGGGAACCTGGCGCTGGATCACCTCCTTATACGATGATTATTGCGATGAGTGTTCACACAGATTGATGGTTTATAAAGTTTAAGAGACGATACTGGGTCTGTAGCTCAGGTGGTTAGAGCGTTCGCCTGATAAGCGAGAGGTCGGTGGTTCGAGTCCACTCAGACCCACCAATCTTCCTTCCCAAGAAGATTGGCACACAGTATCACACACTGATGGGGCTATAGCTCAGCTGGGAGAGCGCCTGCCTTGCACGCAGGAGGTCAGCAGTTCGATCCTGCTTAGCTCCACCATCTTTAAGCGCATTTGCTTAAGTGTTCTTAAAAATGGTTTCGAAAGAAACATGCTCTTTAACAATTTGGAAAGCTGACAAAACAACAATTTATTGTTGTTTGTAAAGTTCTCAAAGTATTCATTTATTGAATACACAAAAACACATTCAAGTGTTCTTGGGTTTTGCGAAAGCAAAACATATTTGAGTCCGGCAAAATCGAGTCTGCATCATGTATAAAAATTGCAGACAACTTTGGTGATTTGATTATCAACTCGAAACTCCTTCGGGTTGTATGGTTAAGTGACTAAGCGTACACGGTGGATGCCTTGGCAGTCAGAGGCGATGAAGGACGTATTAACTTGCGATAAGCCCAGATTAGGCAGTAAAAGCCACTTGAGTCTGGGATTTCCGAATGGGGAAACCCACTAGCATAAGCTAGTATCGCTACGTGAATACATAGCGTAGCGAGGCGAACCGGGGAACTGAAACATCTAAGTACCCCGAGGAAAAGAAATCAACCGAGATTCCGAAAGTAGCGGCGAGCGAAATTGGACTAGCCCTTAAGCTTTACACGCGTTAGACGAACGGTCTGGAAAGTCCGACGATACAGGGTGATAGTCCCGTAGTTGACGATGTGTGTTCAGTGAAATCGAGTAGGGCGGGACACGTGTTATCCTGTCTGAATATGGGGGACCATCCTCCAAGGCTAAATACTACTGACTGACCGATAGTGAACCAGTACCGTGAGGGAAAGGCGAAAAGAACCCCTGTGAGGGGAGTGAAATAGAACCTGAAACCGTGTACGTACAAGCAGTAGGAGCAGGCTTTGTCCTGTGACTGCGTACCTTTTGTATAATGGGTCAGCGACTTATATTCAGTGGCAAGGTTAACCATCTAGGGGAGCCGTAGGGAAACCGAGTCTTAACTGGGCGTTCAGTCTCTGGATATAGACCCGAAACCAGGTGATCTAGCCATGGGCAGGTTGAAGGTTGAGTAACATCAACTGGAGGACCGAACCGACTAATGTTGAAAAAATTAGCGGATGACTTGTGGCTAGGGGTGAAAGAGTAATCAAACCTGGAGATAGCTGGTTCTCCCCGAAAGCTATTTAGGTAGCGCCTCGGACGAATACTACTGGGGGTAGAGCACTGTTAAGGCTAGGGGGTCATCCCGACTTACCAACCCTTTGCAAACTCCGAATACCAGTAAGTACTATCCGGGAGACACACGGCGGGTGCTAACGTCCGTCGTGGAGAGGGAAACAACCCAGACCGCCAGCTAAGGTCCCAAATTATTACTAAGTGGGAAACGATGTGGGAAGGCTTAGACAGCTAGGATGTTGGCTTAGAAGCAGCCATCATTTAAAGAAAGCGTAATAGCTCACTAGTCGAGTCACCTATGCGCGGAAGATGTAACGGGGCTAAGTAATAAACCGAAGCTGCGGCAATGAAGTTTACTTCATTGGGTAGGGGAGCGTTCTGTAAGCCGTTGAAGGTGTGTTGTAAAGCATGCTGGAGGTATCAGAAGTGCGAATGCTGACATGAGTAACGATAAAGGGGTGAAAAACCTCCTCGCCGGAAGACCAAGGGTTCCTGTCCAACGTTAATCGGGGCAGGGTAAGTCGACCCCTAAGGCGAGTAAAAGGCGTAGTCGATGGGAAACGGGTTAATATTCCCGTACTTCTTACAATTGCGATGGGGGGGACGGAGAAGGCTAGGTGGGTACTGGCGACGGTTGTCCAGGTTCAAGTGCGTAGGCTGAAGAATTAGGTAAATCCGGTTCTTCTTAAGGCTGAGACACGATGTCGAGCTACTACGGTAGTGAAGTCATTGATGCCATGCTTCCAGGAAAAGCCTCTAAGCTTCAGATTGTAAGGAATCGTACCCCAAACCGACACAGGTGGTCGGGTAGAGAATACCAAGGCGCTTGAGAGAACTCGGGTGAAGGAACTAGGCAAAATGGTACCGTAACTTCGGGAGAAGGTACGCTCTTGACGGTGAAGTCCCTCGCGGATGGAGCTATTGAGAGTCGCAGATACCAGGTGGCTGCAACTGTTTATTAAAAACACAGCACTGTGCAAAATCGTAAGATGACGTATACGGTGTGACGCCTGCCCGGTGCCGGAAGGTTAATTGATGGGGTTAGACTTCGGTCGAAGCTCTTGATCGAAGCCCCGGTAAACGGCGGTAGTAACTATAACGGTCCTAAGGTAGCGAAATTCCTTGTCGGGTAAGTTCCGACCTGCACGAATGGCGTAATGATACCACGCTGTCTCCACCCGAGACTCAGTGAAATTGAAATCGCTGTGAAGATGCAGTGTACCCGCGGCTAGACGGAAAGACCCCGTGAACCTTTACTACAGCTTGGCACTGAACATTGACCCTACATGTGTAGGATAGGTGGGAGGCTTTGAAGCAAGTACGCCAGTATTTGTGGAGCCGTCCTTGAAATACCACCCTTGTAGTGTTGATGTTCTAACGTCGACCCCTAATCGGGGTTACGGACAGTGCCTGGTGGGTAGTTTGACTGGGGCGGTCTCCTCCCAAAGAGTAACGGAGGAGCACGAAGGTGGGCTAATCACGGTTGGACATCGTGAGGTTAGTGCAATGGCATAAGCCCGCTTAACTGCGAGAATGACGGTTCGAGCAGGTGCGAAAGCAGGTCATAGTGATCCGGTGGTTCTGAATGGAAGACCATCGCTCAACGGATAAAAGGTACTCCGGGGATAACAGGCTGATACCGCCCAAGAGTTCATATCGACGGCGGTGTTTGGCACCTCGATGTCGGCTCATCACATCCTGGGGCTGAAGTCGGTCCCAAGGGTATGGCTGTTCGCCATTTAAAGTGGTACGCGAGCTGGGTTTAGAACGTCGTGAGACAGTTCGGTCCCTATCTGCCGTGGGCGTTGGAGAATTGAAAGGGGCTGCTCCTAGTACGAGAGGACCGGAGTGGACGAACCTCTGGTGTTCGGGTTGTGTCGCCAGACGCATTGCCCGGTAGCTAAGTTCGGAATCGATAACCGCTGAAAGCATCTAAGCGGGAAGCGAGCCTTGAGATGAGTTCTCCCTGATACTTTAAGTATCCTAAAGGGTTGTCGGAGACTACGACGTTGATAGGTCAGGTGTGTAAGTGCTGTGAGGCATTGAGCTAACTGATACTAATTGCCCGTGAGGCTTAACCATACAACACCCAAGGGGTTTTGATTGGACTCAAATAGAACATTGAATGTGTAAGAACTAAAAACAGCTTTCCGAATTAAAGAATTTGCTTGGCGACCATAGCGTTGCGGACCCACCTGATTCCATGCCGAACTCAGAAGTGAAACGCAATAGCGCCGATGGTAGTGTGGGGTTTCCCCATGTGAGAGTAGGACATCGCCAGGCTTGCTTACTTGTTTTCAGATTTTGAAAAATCTGAAGGCAAAACTAAATAAAGCTACCTAACCATAAGACTTTATTTAGCAAAAATACCGCTGCGGAGTGGTAGTTCAGTTGGTTAGAATACCAGTATGTCACGCCGGGGGTCGCGGGTTCGAGTCCCGTCCACTCCGCCACTTATTTAACCCGATGCGAAAGCGTCGGGTTTTTTAATATCTAAAGAAAAGTTCCTTTTGCAAAGGAATTGAGTCCCGCTGGATTGCCAGCCCAGCTGCTCCGCCACTTATTTAACCCGATGCGAAAGCGTCGGGTTTTTTAATGTCTAAAGGAAAGTTTCTTTTGCAAAGGAATCGAGTCCCGCTGGATTGCCAGCCCAGCCACTCCGCCACTTATTGAGAAGCCCTGCTAGGCGTGCCCGCAAGAAATAGCAGGGCTTTTTCACATTCTGCGAAAGTGAAATTGGAACGCACGATATATTGATATCGTGCTTCGGGATGTGAGAACGTTCGGCTAGCACCTCACTTACAGATGAGGGAATCGGGAGCGTTCAGCATCTTTGATGCTTCACTTTGAGAAAAGAACAAGTGAGTGGTTGATCTTGATGTCGATCTTTAGACGGGCGTTTCTCGAATCTCAACTCTAAATTCTTACCTCTCTTTCTCTCATCCCGCATCTACCGTGAAATATCTATTTGGCTTGATTGATAGACTCAATATAGGCAAAGATTTCTTTCACTTGTTTCTCGTTGAGTTCATGACCCCAAGCCGGCATCTCTTCATTGCCATTGAGTACGGCATCAATCAATTCAGCTTCTGATTCAAACCAAGAGCTGAGCTCTTGATAAATGTTCGATGGTTGCTCATTTAGGGCTTGTGCAGCTATGCCATCGCCATGCCCTAACTCACCATGACAGGCTAAACAAAGTGCTTGGTAGTTTCTCTGACCATTTTCGACAGCACTGGGTGCATTCGTGTTAGCCAAAACCAGAGAAGGCAAAATAATCAGTGTGGCAGCGATAAGAACGGTAGCAATCTTTTGCATGAGAATCATCCATAGCATCCTAGAGTAGTGCTACATAAAGTATGCTATCTGCTATGAATGGTTTCTGAACAGTTTGTTTAGATACAAAAAAGCCGACCTAAGGGTCGGCTTTATAAGTATTAGATACGCTACTTGAGCTATTTACTGCTGACTAAAGTTAGTGCTTTCTTTGATACTTCGTGCGCTGCTTTATTAAAGTTCTGTTTCTCTAATGCATCGGCTAAGTAAGCATAGTCAGAGACATTGGAACGTTGCGCGAGGGCTTTTTCAAAATGTTCCTGAGCTTCTGACCACTTCTGACTACGTAGATGGAACTGAGCCAGTGCGCTGTGCGCTTCAGCATTGTTGCCATCTTTACGCAGTGTATCTTCAAGAAAGACCACCGCTGGATGGCTATCAAGTAAGTTCAATTCAGGCAGAAGTTTGTATAGATCGGCATTAGGGTGCTTCTTCAATGTCTCTTTGATAATGGTAAACGCATTATCATCTGCTTTGCGTGAGATCAGTTGTTTGGTAAAGCATTCAACCAGGTGCAAATCGCTCTTCACTTTGCGTGGCAGCGCATTCCAATGTTGAGTTAACCCTTCACTGCCTTGCTGTTCGGCAATCTCAGCTAACAAGCCACACTGCGCATGTTGCTCAAGCTGCAACTGTTCTTCTTTAGTGATGAGTTTTGCTTTAGCGAGCTTCGGTAGTAGGTCTAATAGCGGCTGCCAAAGCTTAAGTTCCATGTAAACGGTTTTAAGCAGGTTTAGCACAATCGCATTATTTGGAAATTCGCCCTTGAGATCCGATAGTGTCGTAAAGGCATCATCAAAGCGCCCTTCACGCAGTTGCTGTTTTGCTCGTGTTAGCTCCACCGCGAGACGAGAATCTTTTTGTTCAGCGGCAAGCTTAAGGTAGTGATCGCGCTTCGCACTGTCACCTTGTCCTTGTGCAGCCTCAGATGCCACTAAATAACACAGCAGTGGCATATCGTGATGATTTGCCCAGCGAGTGACTTTCTTTTCTGCGTCTTTGAAATCACCTTCTAACAGCTTGATGATCCCTTCGTTAGTATAACGACGAGAGCGACGCATCTTACGCACGCTGAAGTAGTTCCATGTTGCTGAACTTGCATAGAAGACTTTCTTGATCAGAAACTCGAGTGCAAATAGAGCTGCTAGGGCTGCAATAACAAAAATCACTAACGTGGTGACACTCATCTCTATGGTTTGGTTTGCCACAGAGATTAAGACATAGCCTTGCTGACCAGAGTATTGGCTACCGAGAAATAGCCCAGCACCGAGTACGGCGAAGAGAAATATCAGTCGAAACATTATTTTTCCTCCGTCACTAGGGTTGTTACCTCACGGCGCAAGCGCTCACGAATGACATCAGATAGAATTTGCTGAGTTTCGAGTTTAACTGGGTATTCCACTTCAACTGTTTGCTTGCTTAATAGCTCTAGTGCTTTATCGAACTCTTTTACAGCATTGCTATTTTGATCGTAGAACGATTGTGACCATTGTTCTGCAGTGCTTAAAGCAGCGGTGTAAATCTCTTGTTGCTCAACATAGACAGCCTTGATCGCCGTCTCCAACTTCGCCTTCATATTCTCTTTAAGATAGAAGTGCTGTTGAGGAGAAAGTAATGGAATGATATTGCCATCACGCGTGCGGAAGGTGATGAAGTTCTCTGAGAAATCTTTGAGTGACGTCTTTAGGTTCTGCTGCCAGTCGTTGATATCTTGCGATACCTTTTCTGCTTCTTGCACTTTCTCTTCAGGCAGAATTGCATTAGCCAGCGGTAACTGATCGACTTGTTGCTGCAATGCCGTTAAACGTAGCACTAAACCATCTCGGTCAATCAGAGGAATGGTTTTGAGCTTTGTGATGTCATTAGCCATCGATTTACGCAGTGGAACTAAGCTTGGATCGTTGAGCGCTGCAATGCGCTGGTCGGCACTCTCCATCAGCAGCGTGGCACTCTCGGCATCATGCTCAAGGAACAGTTTACGTCCAGCCAGTTTCACGAGGTAGTCTGCTTCTGCCAGTAACCAATCGTTCGGACGACGACCTTTTACATCCGCGACAGCAATTTGCAGGCTTTCTATGCTCTTTTGTTGCTGTGCTAATACCGTTTCTGCGCGGTGAGCGATTTCGGTTGCTTTAGCAAGCGTTGCTTCTTCAGTCGCTTTGACTTCACTGGTTAGTGATGATTGGGTTTGTTGTAGTTGAGCCGCTAGAGCGTCAATTTTAGCCTGATACTGGGCGTCTTTTTGTTGCATGTGGTAAGTCAGACCACCACCAAACAGGATAGAGAGTACAATCGCGATTGCACCCAGCTTAACCCCACGCTTACCATGTTTTTCTTCCGCTTGAGGCGCTGGTTGGTTGGCGGGCTCAGTTTGGGTTGTTTCAGCTTTTGCTTCAGTTTGCGTTTCAGTGTCAGTTGGAGAGGTAGTGTCGACGCTTGGCTCTTGAGCTAGTTCGGTTTTGTTCTCTGATTCAACCTGATCGTTATTCTTTTTACTTGTCATTGTTTTCGTCCTGTTTCCTTGGCCAGAGAGATGCCAATAAATCTTTGTTTGAAGCACTTCCTGTATTGACGACGGTTTGGAAGCCAACGCGTCGCGCTTCAATCGCTATGCGTTCACTCGGTACCAAGAGCACCAACTGGAAAATCCAATCTCTATACTGTGGTGCAATTTGTTCTATGAAGAAGCTAAGTTGTCCCGAGCTGGTAATAATAAGTTGTTTAATCTGCCTATCTTGCCAGAAAGGTACGGCAATTTCTGAGTGGAAAGCGAGATTTTCACGTTTATACACCTCGCAATACTCGACGATCGCCCCTCTTTCCCTCAAAGTTTCGTAAATCAGTTCGCGTCCACCATTACCTCTTAAAATGATGATTCGCTTGCCAGAGACTTGTTGTAAAAGAGGCAGGTTCAGTAAGTTTTCACTATCACTAACTTCAGGGTAGTGTACTTTCTGATTGACCGCTTTGCTTAAAAACTGCGCGGATTTTTGACCGACGGCAAGGTAGACTGCCGTATTGGGCCAGTTGAGATTGGCATTAGTGAGAGCTTGGTGGGTGAATTCGACCGTATGCTGGCTGACAGCAATAATGATATCAGCCAGAGGTAACTGTTGTTTTAAGCTGGAGAGTTGTTCTCCAGCCTGGATGGTGATTAAAGGGTGATGAATTGCTTTGATGCCAAGCTCTTCAAGCTGACGACAAAGTGCAAGCCCTTGTTTACCTGGTCGCGTAACGAGCACGCTCATAGCAATTACTCGTGATCAGCGTACAGTCGCGTAAGGATGTCACGAGCGCCGTTCTCTAGCAGTTGATTTGCTAGCTTAACGCCCATTTCTTCTGCTTGTGCACGAGAGCCACGAATTTCACCGCGAATGATTTCGCTGCCATCTGGTTCGCCGACTAGTGCGCGTAGCCAAAGCTCATCACCATCGAGTAGAGAATAACTGCCGATTGGCACTTGGCAGCCACCTTCGAGGGTCAGGTTCATGGCGCGCTCACACTTAACTCGATCTGCAGTATCAATGTGGTTGAGAGGCTCAAGTAGCTTGATAAGACGTTCGTCATCGAGACGACACTCGATACCAACCGCGCCTTGTCCTACCGCTGGCAGTGACTGTTCTGGTTCGATAAAACTCGCAATACGCTCTTCAAGCTTGAGACGTTTCAAGCCAGCCGCAGCTAGGACAATGGCGTCGTACTCACCAGCATCCAGTTTGCCTAGGCGCGTGCCCACGTTGCCGCGTAGTTCTTTGATCACAAGATCTGGACGGTATTCTTTCAACTGGCATTGACGGCGTAGGCTACAAGTCCCCACAACCGCCCCTTGAGGCAGTTCGTCAACATTGTTGTAAGTGTTCGAAACGAAAGCATCACGTGGGTCTTCACGCTCACAAATCGTCACGAGACCCAAACCTTCAGGGAAGTCTACCGGCACATCTTTCATTGAGTGCACCGCAAGGTCTGCGCGTCCTTCGAGCATTGCTACTTCAAGTTCTTTGACGAACAGACCTTTACCGCCAACTTTAGCCAGAGGCGTATCCAAAATGATGTCACCCTTAGTGACCATAGTCACGAGTTCTACTTCGAGACCTGGGTGAGCGGCTTGCAAAGCATCTTTTACATAGTGAGCCTGCCATAGAGCAAGTGGGCTTTTACGCGTTGCAATTCGAATTGGAGCCGTATTTGTCATATTCGCCTGTTTTGAAATTGTGATAGATAAGCTAATCCTACCACTGAGAGGGCAAAAAATTTACTGATCAATGCATCGAATGAACAAATGGACTCGCGTTAGCGCAGTTTGGTCAAAATATTGTGATTAAAGTCCCGTTTGTTAACTAGGTTATTATTAGAAAAGGCGGTTACAGACCAAACTAGGGGCAGGAAATTCACGGATGTTGAAAGACAAAACAATGTAGAATCGATCGTACAAATCTTTACCAATCAAAATAAAAATGATAGATTGATCACGTTTTGTTGGCGCTTTAGCCTGTTTATTGAGCAAGGCGTATAATAGGAAATAACCAAGGAATCTCCCTTGCAGGCTTACACTGAGAAGTTAATTCAACGACTAGATAGTTTGAACCAGCAGCGTATCGAACGCGCGCTGGCGCTTATGGATTTGCAAGCTCAGCGAGTCTTCCACCTGATTCCTGCTCTTCTGCATTATAACCATCCGGTTTTCCCTGGTTATTACGACGCGCATGTGCCACATGGTATTTATGGCTTCGATTTAAACCATCAACAACAGCAGTTTGTTGAAGACACCGAGCTTACTATTGGTCAGCCTCTGACCGCGAATCCCACTCCTGATATTCTCGCACTTTATACGATGGGCAGTACCTCATCGATAGGTCAAAGCACGTCTAGTGACTTAGACATTTGGGTCTGTGTGGATCCGGCTATGGGGCATGATGAGCGCGAAAGTCTTAATAACAAATGTTCGTTAATCACCGATTGGGCACAAAGCCAAGGTGTTGAAGCCAATTTCTTCATCATGGACGCTGATCGTTTCCGCTCAAACCATTCCGAGGAGATGACCGGAGATAACTGTGGTTCTTCGCAACATATGCTGTTGCTGGATGAATTTTACCGCAGTGCAGTGCGTCTCGCAGGTCAACGTCTGTTGTGGCAAATTGTGCCGCCAGAGATGGAAGAGTGCTACGACGAATACGTTCAAGAACTTTGTAATCGCGGCAGCATCGACTGCACCACTTGGATTGACTTTGGTCAATTGCACCGAATTCCTGCGGAGGAATACTTCGGCTCTAACTTGTGGCAGCTGTATAAAAGTATCGATTCACCCTATAAATCGGTATTGAAAGCGATTCTGTTAGAAGCGTATTCGTGGGAGTACCCACATGCTCAATTACTGAGCTTAGACACCAAACGTCGCTTCTTTGCCGATGAGCAAGATCTCTATGGCATGGATGCGTATTACCTAATGCTTGAGAAAGTAACGCGTTACCTTGAACGTATCGGTGATACTACGCGTCTCGATCTTGTGCGTCGTTGCTTCTACCTAAAAACTCACGAAAAACTCTCTCGTGAGCCAGGCACTGGCTCTGTACCTTGGCGTCGTGAAGCATTAGGGCAACTGGTCACCAAATGGAACTGGCAACCAGAGGTGATTGAAGAGCTCGATAATCGCCGTCACTGGAAAGTGGAACAGGTCAAAGTGGTGCATCACTCTTTACTTGATGCATTGATGCTCAGCTACCGTAACCTTATTCAGTTTGCTCGTCGTAATGACATCACTTCGGCGATTAGCCCGCAAGACATCAGTATTCTGGCGCGTAAGCTTTATGCCGCGTTTGAGGTTTTGCCGGGTAAAGTGACTCTGCTTAACCCTCAGATTTCGCCTGATTTGCATGAACCCGAGCTAACTTTTATTGAAGTGCAGCCTGGGCGAACGAATCAATCGGGTTGGTATCTCTACAAACAACCATTGCAACCGCATCGAATTTTAGGTCAGCCTTACCTTGAGCATAATGAATACTTAAGTAAGTTGGTGGCGTGGGCGTTCTTTAACGGCTTAATTACCGAGTCAACGCACTTAAATGCGGTGATCCGCGATGCCCACCTGGATATCGATAAGTTCTACCAAATGGTGAGCGATTTACGTAACACCTTCTCGTTACGTAAGCGCCGTCCAAGTATGCAGGCGCTGGCAAGCCCTTGTGAGATTAGCCAACTGGCAATGTTCATCAACTTTGAAGAAGATCCGACCGCTGAATTAAGTGGTAAGGCACTCAAGGTTGATTTAAAGAATATTGATATCTTTAGCTACGGACCAGAGCAGAAATGTTTGGTTGGCAGTGTGGATTTGGTTTATCGAAATTCTTGGCATGAAGTGCGTACTTTGCACTTCAAAGGTGAGACTGCCATGTTGGACGCATTGAAAACCGTACTGGGCAAAATGCACCAAGATGCGCTGCCACCAGAATCGGTAGACGTGTTCTGCTACAGCAAAAACATGCGCGGCGTGATGCGTAACATGGTTTATCAGTTACTGGCGGAATGTATCGATTTACGCTTGAAACCTGTCGAGCAAGAAAAACGTCGTCGTTTTAAAGCATTACGTATCGCACAGCAGATGTATGGTTTGTTCTTTGAGCGTCGTGGTGTATCAGTGCAGATGTTGGAAAACTCGGTGGATTTTTACCGCAGCATTTCGACCAATAAACTCAAGGGTTCACCGTTGTTAATGCTCGATCAAGAGCAAGACTATCAATTACCAGAAGTCGTCGATAACTGTGCCAGTGAAGGTTTAGTGCAGTTCTTCTTTGAGGATAGTGACAAAGGCTTCAACATTTACGTGCTTGATGAGGCTAACCGCGTTGAGGTTTATCATCAGTATAATGGCGAGAAAGATGAAATGATCGCCAGCGTCAATAGCTTCTACACCTCTATCCGTGATGACAATGCTGTTGCTTCGAAGTTTATTAACTTTAATTTGCCGCAATACTATCAGATTGTGTACTGCGAAGATGGTGGTGACCCTTATATCGTGCCATATCGCAACGATGGGGCCAGTTATTCAAAGCCTAATCGCGCGGTTAACGCCTAATAACAAAAAAGAGCACGTTTGTGCTCTTTTTACTTTTTGTCACTTTTTAGTGTTACACCCAGTCGATTGTCTCACCAGCGTGTTTTTCACATTCTTGCTTCACCATCGCAATCAATTCTAAGCCTGTTTTAGAACAGATCCACTGTTGCTCCACATAAGCGAAGTGGAAGCCACCAGAACGAGATGCTAACCAAATTTCTTTCATTGGTTCTTGGCGGTTGATAATGATTTGACTGCGATCTTCAAACTCTAAGGTCATCACATTACCAGACGTTTCATAGTCGATATCAGCGCCAGAATCATCAATCATTTCTTCGATGAATTGCATTTGCTGATCGGCAAGTTGATGAAATTCTGTCTCGTTCATCTTGTCTATCCTATTGCTTTTCCTGAGTGTGGTGCGATTATAGGGGGCATTGAAAGAATAATCACGGTTAGACCTATGAAAAAATCAATCTTAGCTCTATTTATCATCTCGATGTTAGGTTTGACTGGTTGTGGTCAAACAGGACCACTCTATATGCCTGACGATGCTCAACAAAATGAGCAAACACAGCAATAATATCGCACTTAGCATGATGCTCTAGGCGATATACCTAAGCATGAGTGAATCACGCTTGGGCAGAGACTACAAAAATTAAAGGGAAAGCACATTGGATTACTTCAACTATCAGGATGATGGCCAACTTTGGGCCGAAGATGTTCCTCTTACTGACTTAGCTGAGCAGTTTGGAACGCCACTTTATGTATATTCGCGCGCAACGATTGAGCGTCATTGGCATGCTTTCGATAAATCGGTTGGCGACCATCCTCATCTTGTCTGTTTTGCAGTAAAAGCGAACTCAAATATCGGTGTGCTTAACGCGCTCGCTCGTTTGGGGTCTGGTTTTGATATCGTGTCTGGTGGTGAGCTAGAACGTGTCTTAGCGGCTGGTGGTGATCCAAGTAAAGTGGTTTTCTCTGGTTTAGGTAAGACTGAAGCCGAGATGAAGCGTGCTTTGGAAGTCGGCATTAAATGTTTTAACGTTGAGTCTGAGCCCGAGCTTGAGCGTTTGAATAAAGTGGCGAGCGAGATGGGCGTTAAAGCGCCAGTCTCTTTGCGCATTAACCCTGATGTCGATGCGCAAACTCACCCTTACATTTCGACTGGTCTGCGTGATAACAAGTTTGGTATCGCTTTTGACCGTGCTCCTGTGGTGTATCAACTTGCTCATAGCTTAGAGAGTTTGGATGTAAAAGGCATTGATTGTCACATCGGCTCTCAGTTGACGGATATTGAACCTTTTATTGATGCCACCGATCGCTTACTGGCTCTAATTGATGAGCTCAAAGCGCAAGGTATTGTGATCCGTCACCTTGATGTTGGTGGTGGTCTTGGTGTGGTCTATCGTGATGAGTTGCCACCGCAACCGTCAGAGTACGCTAAGGCGCTATTAGGTCGTTTAGATAATCATCAAGATCTTGAGCTTATTTTTGAACCGGGACGAGCCATTGTCGCCAATGCCGGGGTGTTGTTGACCAAGGTCGAATTCTTGAAACATACCGAGCATAAAAACTTTGCCATTATTGATGCGGCAATGAATGATCTGATGCGTCCGGCTCTTTACCAAGCTTGGCAAGACATCGTGCCCGTAAATCCACGCCAAGGTGAAGCAAAAACTTATGATGTGGTGGGGGCGATTTGTGAGACCAGTGATTTCCTAGGCAAAGATCGCGCTTTGGTTCTTGAAGCAAATGATTTGCTTGCAGTACGTTCAGCTGGCGCTTATGGGTTTGTGATGGCGTCAAACTACAACACTCGTACCCGAGCGGCTGAAGTAATGATTGATGGCAATCGTGCACATTTGGTACGTAAACGCGAAGAGCTTACCAGTTTGTGGGAACTAGAGAGCGTATTACCGGAGTAATTTAAACTGTATGCATTTCCATTTTTCTAAAATGCATGGTTTGGGTAACGACTTTATGGTGGTCGATTGTATTACCCAAAACATATTTTTTTCACCAGAGTTGATCCGTCGCATGGCGGATCGTCACACTGGTGTCGGTTTTGACCAGCTTTTAGTGGTTGAGGCCCCCTATGATCCTGAAACGGATTTTCACTACCGTATTTTTAACGCTGATGGCAGTGAAGTCGAACAGTGTGGCAACGGCGCTCGCTGCTTTGCTCGTTTTGTGCGAATGAAAGGTTTGACCAACAAATACACCATCAGTGTCAGCACCAAAAAAGGCAAAATGCTGCTCAATATCGAAGAGGACGACCAAGTTACCGTTAACATGGGCGTGCCTGAATTTGAGCCAAGCAAAATTCCATTTAAAGCTAAACAGATGGAAAAAACCTACATCATGCGTGCAGAAGATAAAACCTTGTTCTGTGGTGCGGTGAGTATGGGCAATCCTCATGTCGTTACTGTGGTTGATGATGTGAAAACGGCCGATGTAGAAACCTTAGGTCCTATGCTGGAGTCGCATGAGCGTTTTCCTGAGCGCGTTAATGCCGGGTTTATGCAAGTGGTAAACCGCAACGAAATCAACTTGCGTGTTTATGAGCGTGGTACTGGTGAAACACAAGCTTGTGGCAGCGGCGCTTGTGGTGCCGTTGCAGTAGGTATCGTTCAAGGTCTATTGGATGAGAATGTGAGAGTACGTCTGCCGGGTGGAGAGCTAAACATTCACTGGCAAGGTATCGGCAAACCGCTGTATATGACCGGTCCTGCAACTCACGTTTATGACGGTCAAATTAACTGTTAACAAAGGAATTTTTGTGTCTCAGATTGAAGCGGATGCATTAACTGCGGAAGTGGTGGCAGAGTATCTGCGTGATAATCCGGATTTTTTTATCCACCGGCGTGACCTAGTTGATCGCCTTGCTCTACCAACTCAAGAGCAAGGCGCAGTATCATTGGTGCATGTTCAGCTCAATCGCCAGCGTCAGCGGATTGAGGAATTAGAAGAAGAGATCACCACCTTGATGTCGCTGGCTGCAAATAACGACAGAACTTTCCATGAGTTTATGGATCTGCAAGAGCAGATCTTGAAGTGTGATTGTTTGTTAGATGCAATTAAGGCGATTGAGAGTAAAGCCAAAGCGTTAGGCTTGCTGGCTTATGTGCGTTTGTTCAATGCTCCATCCAAACATTATCTAACCAGTTTTGAGCATTATCAGCGTTTTGCAACCAATAATCTCAATGGTAAATCAGCCTATCTAGGGCGTATGCGTAAAGCCGATCGTGAGCTTCTATTTGGCGAACTTAATCGTGCTCCAGAGCTTGGCTCTTACGTTGTGCTACCTTTAGTAAAAGGCAAAGCACAAGGGTTAATCGCCTTCTCAAGTGAGGATGGTGGTCACTTCCAACCCCATATGGATACCCTGTTTTTACGTCATTTGGCACTAGTGCTCTCTCATGCGATAGCAACTCTGCCTTGGCAAATGGACACCAATGAGCGAATTAGTACAACCTCTGCCTAACGGCCTACAAAAGCCCTTGGAACGCTTCTATGAATATCTGAGAAGCGAAAAAGGGCTCAGTCTTCATACTCAACGTAATTACAAACAACAATTGGAAACCATGGCGCAGCATCTGCTGAGCATGGGGCTCAAAGATTGGACTCAGGTCGATGCTGCCTGGGTACGCCAGCTGGCGAGTAAGGGCATGCGTGAGGGCATGAAACCGAGCAGCTTAGCGACAAGACTCTCTTCACTGCGTAGCTTTTTTGATTTTCTGATCTTACGCGGCGAGTTATCGGCGAACCCTGCGAAAGGGGTCTCAGCGCCACGCAAAAAGCGCCCATTACCTAAAAACCTGGATGTGGATGAAGTCGGTCAGTTGCTTGAAGTGACCGACGATGACCCGTTGTCGATTCGCGATCGAGCAATGATGGAGCTGATGTATGGCGCAGGCTTACGTTTGGCGGAATTGGTCAGCATTAACGTTAAGGATGTCAGTCTGTTTAGTGGCGAATTACGCGTAGTCGGTAAAGGTGACAAAGAGCGTAAAGTGCCGTTTTCAGGTCTGGCAAAAGAGTGGGTAGGTAAGTGGCTTAAAGTACGCAGTGGTTTAGCCAAACCGGATGAAAAAGGGTTATTTGTTTCTAAACTGGGCGTGCGTATTTCTCACCGTAACGTCCAAAAACGGATGGCAGAATGGGGACAGAAGCAGGCGGTAGCCAGTCATATCAGCCCGCATAAATTACGTCACTCCTTTGCCACTCATATGTTGGAATCGAGTAATAACTTACGTGCGGTGCAAGAGTTGCTTGGGCATGAGAATATCTCGACCACACAGATCTATACCCACCTAGATTTCCAACACCTTGCGCAAGTGTATGACCAAGCCCACCCAAGGGCGAAAAAGAAGTAATCGAAATAGGGTGAAGTGATGAAATACTACCGACAGTTAAAGCCAATCAAGGCGATGAGTTTTGATTTGGACGACACGCTTTATGACAACCGTCCTGTTATTGCACGGTTGACGCGTGAAGCGAATGCTTGGTTTTTTCATCATCACCCGATTGCGGCTACTCGTGATGAGGCTTGGTGGTTAAAGCTAAAACTCGATTTAGCTAAACAAGACAATTGGCTATACAGCGATCTGACGCTGTGGCGTCATCGCACGACCACGACCGGTTTGACTGAGTTGGGTTATTCGGCGGCGCAGGCGGAACAAGCGGCAGATGATCTATTGCAAGTTGTGACTGAGCTGCGGAGTGATTTTGTTGTACCTAAGACCACTCACCAAGTGATGGCACAATTAGCCGAAAAATACCCGCTGGTGGCCATTACCAACGGCAATGTGGATGTCGAACGTATTGGTTTAGCAGACTACTTCTCATTGATTTTACAAGCTGGTCGAAATGGCCATGCTAAGCCTCATGGCGATATGTTTCGTCAAACTCAGCAATTTCTTACTCTAGACAGTGAGTCTATATTGCATGTGGGCGATCACTTGAAAACCGATGTGTTTGGTGCCAAACAAAACGGCTTTCAAGCGTGTTGGTATAACGACCAAGGCACTTGCTTACGTGAGGCGAAACACACTCGTGTATTACCTGATGTGGAAATCCACCAACTGGATTCGTTGCTACTACTTTAAAGCGTGACCACTTTTATCGGCTTTAAACACTCGCATATAGTGATGAAAGAATGTATTCAATGCTTGAGCTTGCTCGTTCAGACCAAGCTCTTTAATAATTTCACTTCCCACCTCCAAGGTACACAAGTGCCCTTGTTGCTGGTTGCGCCTTAACTGGTAATCCGACTGTTCACTCGGTTCAAGATGGACGCAGGGTAAATCACTCAGCCATTCACTCTTTCTCAACATTTTTCCTGCTTCTTGCCATGTGCCATCAAGAATAATCAATAATGGTATTTTCCCAGTATTATCAGCCTCTTGTTTAACCGTATTTAGCGAAACACTGTTATCCGTGGGGTAAACCAAATAGACCTGATAGCGATCATTTTTGATCAGTTTGATCAATTCAGGGCAAGGAGATCGGCGCTGCCATACGTGCTGACTGCTTGATGGGATTGCTTGCAGCAACCATTTACCGGTATTGGTATCACGCTTGAGCTCATTTTCGTGCATCAACAGCGCAATATGAACTGGTGCCTCAAAATGAGGCACCAAATGACAAACACATTGATGATGCAGCCCACAGCTGGGACAAGGTGTTGCTTGGGGCATTACATTTTTACCCCTTCTTGATGAGGTGTCAGTCCATCGCTAAACAGCTGTATAGGACTAATATCATCAAAACTGGCGATTGGAGCCATACTTGGATTGAGTGGGTAGCTGCCATTGTTAAAACGTAAAACATGCTGATTTGGTACCGCGCCACCACCACGGACAAATAACACTAAATCTTGCCAACCTTGATGGTTTTTATGACCCAAGTTGAGTGGCGTATTGACTAAAGTCATGCGGCTGTTGAAGACCCATTTTTGTTGTTGGTTTGCAAAGATCAGCAAAGTGCAGCCACCAGAGCCGCACCAATCTAATTGAGTAAGTAATTCATCTTGCCCATCACCATTGAGATCGTAGGTGAGCCAGCGGTAGCGTGTGCCTCCGGCATCAATATTATTTTGGCTAAAGTAATCACGTAGTGCGCGATCCACTTTCGGATTAAAGCTTGCCGATGAAGGAACCGCATTAGTACGACTTTGTTTTTGCTGATGAGTGTTGTTTTGCTCAGTCTTAAATAAGGTTAAACCGCCATCGGCAATTGGATAAACCACATCTCCGACTTTCTCTTTGTCTGCGGTTAACTGCTCGTCGCTGCGCACAAACAAGCGTTCAGAGAGTAAGGGTTGCTGCTGGTGGTGTGTCATGACCACTTGCACTTGTTGTGGCGAGAGTTGCTGCCAGTAACCGCGCTCAACTAAATCGCCGCTACCATCGAGGTAACGATAAGTTGTTGTCGCACCATGATCCGGTTGCATCTCGAGTATGACGCTAAACCCACTGCTCTGGGTTGAAGAAGCTTGATATTTACCTGACCAGTTAAGGCTCTGGTCTCGATTGCTTAATGTTGCGCAGCCTTGATAAGTTTGGTCAGCTAGCGTGAGTGTCGAAGTCCAACCATAGAGACTGTCACTCATGCCATCTGAACAACTACGCTGGGTAAGCTCTAGTTGACCCTCTGCAAATTGATAACGCTGGCGATCAGATTTAATTTTTGATGAGGTGATCGGCAAAATTTGCTTTTGACCACCCATAGGCGAAAAGGTCAATTCGCTGTTTGAGACAGAGAGTGACCAGAATGGCTCAGTGCCAAAAGCTTGGGTAGGTTGGATAGCACGGTCACAGCGATTTGGGTTTTCTGCACTTAGTACGTTGATCTTTGATACCACAAAGCGAGCATTGTAGTCACCATCGAAGCCATCTTGGCTTGAGGTTTCTAGATGACCAATCAGTTCACCATACATGGGTTGATAAGGGGTATTGATCAGGCGCAGCGCTTGATTAAATTTATCGTTATCGATTGAAAGCCAGTATTGCTGCTCACTACCGCAAGGTTGAATCGATTGAGCTTCATGACCGAGGATCACTTCACCGCGCAGAATAAAAGGTTGTGGCTGTATTGAGTTTGGCTGCTCAAGATTGGCGAGTGGCAAACTGGGTTGAGATTCTGACTCGCTTGATGAAAAATCTAATGTCGAGCACGCTTGCAATGCCAAAAGGCTGACCAGCATCGCTGGGTTTCTCAATGCCTTCATGCTATATCTTCCTTATCCGAACTGATACTGAGGACATTATGGCATATTGGTTGTTCAAAACAGAACCAGACACCTTCTCTATTGACACTCTACGAACACAAAATACCTCGTGTTGGGAAGGGGTGCGCAACTATCAAGCGCGGAATATGTTGCGAGATGAGGTGAAGCTGGGGGATTTCGTACTCATTTATCACTCTTCGTGCAAGCATGTTGGTGTTGCCGGAATAGCCAAAGTGACGAAAGAGTCTTACCCCGATCATTTTGCTTTTGATCTTGAGAGTGATTATTTCGATGCCAAATCAACACCAGAGAACCCACGTTGGTTTATGGTCGATATTGAATTTGTCCGCAAGACAGAGCGGGTGATCCCCTTATCGGTGTTGAAAGCGATGCCCGAGTTAGACAATCTACCGCTAGTAAAGCGTGGGAATCGTTTGTCGGTAATGCCAGTCTCTGAGGCGGAGTGGCAAGCCATCTTAAGTAAAGAGCTGCGACCTTCTAGACAAAAATAAAGGCAGCGAGTGCTGCCTTATCAATCTTTAACTCAAGATTACAGTAGGTGATCTTGTAGATAGTGCGCCACGGCATCATTTGCATTACTGCCAATGACTTCGTTGTTTGGTAGCGCGTTTTTCACACGTTGGTGTGAGGTTTCCATCACCAAGCCACGACCCGCCATTTGCAGCATTTCAACGTCATTCATCCCATCACCAAATGCGATGCAGTTTTCTAGTTTCAGTCCGAGTGATTCCGCGATAACTTTGAGTGCATCACCTTTTGATACGTCAGCAGCCATCACTTCCAAACACCAAGGTGTAGAGAAGGCGATGTTTAGCTGGTCGCCAAATTTTTCATTGAGCTCATCTTCAAATTTCACCAGGTAATCATGGTCTTGATCTGGGTGAGTGAAAAACAGTTTAGCAATGCCATCCACTGGTGGATTATTCACATCATAGAGTGTGTAGCTAAAGCCTGATTCTTCATGATAGTTACGTAGAAACTCATCATCGCGGTTTAGCATCCAGTCATCATTACGGTACAAATGAATAAAGATTTCTGGATCAACTTTGATCGTGTCGATCACTTGTTTAACTAAATCCATTGGTACGTTGTTGCTGTACATCAGCTTATTATGTTGGTCGTGCACGCGTGCGCCGTTTGATGTCACCATGTAAGCTGGAATACCCACATGTTCACGAATACCCGCTACGTCGATATGGTGACGACCCGTCGCAAAGATAAAGGTGAAGCCTTTGTCGTGAAGATCTTTAAGGGTCTGCTTTGAGAAAGCGCTGAGCTTATGGTCTGGTGCGAGAAGCGTACCATCAAGATCTGAGGCGACAAGTTGGAATGGGGTGTCTTTGCGTGCTGTGGTCATATTGCCCTCATGTGAACATAACGCTGCAATGCGAGAAGCCGAATTGCGAGGTGGTTAGTTTACTTCAATTGGGGAAAGAAAAAGAGGGTAAAAAAACACCTCTCTATTTCCTTATTTATTTTCTCTAAATAACAACAATATAACTCGATTTATCTGTTCATCGAATCCCCGTCTGTTCAGAGACATCAGTATTGAGCAAAGAAATCGAGCGTTGTGTCGAGCGCCAAATTACGCGCGTTATCATGCTCGAATAATAATTCGTGTCTGGCGTGATAAATTATCTTCAAAGCACAGGTGCGATTGGTCTTAGCTAATTTTTTGATGAACTGAACCTGTGCCTCATTGGCGACAACTTTGTCATCGCTAGCTTGCAGTAATAGCAGAGGTATTCTGACTTGTCGGGTCATGAGGATCGCTTGTTTGCAGGCGACTAACCCTTGCCATACCCAACGAGTGCTTGCGCCACCCACTTGCAATTCCGGTTGTTCATCATAAAGATTACGGAACCAGTGGTAGCGCACGCTACTTTGACTCAGCAGATTGCCATCGAATGGTTTGGCGTAGTAAGGCTTCTGTCCCGGAGCGTAATTAGGTTCGGCATGTAACGCCGTCAAGATTTGCCCTACCCAACGAGCAATCGGTTTTAGGTACCAAGGCACATTGACCCCAAACATAGGAGCGCTAAGCGCCATCGCATCAAATGGGTGTTCAGGGTGAGTCTGGACGTAACGGGTGATCACATTACCACCCATCGAGTGCCCAAGAAGGTAGCGTTTTTGATAGTGGTTTAAACTAAAGTGTTTAACCATTAAATCAAGGTCTTGTACGTAATCATCAAACTCTTCGACATAACCAATATCATGGTTTTTGACTAAGCGATCAGAGCGACCTTGGCCACGATGATCATAAGAGTAAATGTCATAACCTTGACGAAATAGATCATAAAAAAGCTCTTGGTATTTGTCGGTGCATTCGATGCGCCCATTTACCACTACAATTACCTTTGTATGGTGCGGTGCGGTAAGCGAGACCCAAGCTAACTTACGTTTGTCGGCAGTGCGTATAAATCCTTGTTTACGACTGTGCCATAGCTCAGCAATTTCGTTATTGATTGCTTGCTCAAAATTAGACTCTTGAGTATAAGAAAGCGGATTGACTGCACTGATTGTGGTCATATTTTATGAACCTGAACTACCTTGGGTTTGTGACAAGTTTTAATTATGTTTGGCTAATGAAGTTTAGTCGAGAGGTATTACACCATGGATTTGCATGTTTGGTTAGCTTACGTAGTAACCGCGATCGTTTTTAGTTTGGCTCCAGGGTCAGGTACCGTTAACTCTATTAGCAATGGTTTAAGTTACGGAACACGCAAATCTTTAGGGGCGATTGTTGGTCTGCAAATTGGTTTGGCTTGTCACATTATTTTAGTTGGTGCGGGCATCGGTGCGCTGGTGGCTCAGTCCGCCATGGCTTTTACTGTGATCAAATGGGTTGGGGCAGCTTACCTTGTGTGGCTAGGTATTCAAAAGTGGCGTGATAAAGCGAGCTTGGCAACTCATAACAGCGATGAGAATCGAACCGGTTTAGCGTTGCTGCGCAGTGCGGTGTTTATTAACTTAACAAATCCTAAATCGATCGTATTTTTGGTGGCGCTTTTTCCTCAGTTTATTAATCCAGACCAACCACAATTGATCCAATTTGCAATTCTGGGAGTGACGACGGTTGTTATCGACGCAATTGTGATGTTGGGTTACACCACCCTGGCTTCGCAAATGGGACGTTTTATTCGCTCGGAAAGAGTGATGGCGAAAATTAATAAGGTTTTTGGATCGATGTTTGTGGGTTGCGGTGCACTACTAGCAACCGCTAAAGCATGATTTATCAATAATTATCTAACGTAGTGGCAAATGAAACAGACCTATGTAGCTAGACAACCGATCCTCAATACTCGCCAACAAACTCTTGGGTATGAGTTGTTGTTTCGAGATGGCGAAAATAACGCTTATCCGATGCACATTGAGTCGAATCGTGCCACTTATCGTCTGATTGCTGAAAATTTACTGAGCATTGGTATTAGCCCAACCAATGATCACTCTCGCTGTTTTATCAACTTTACTCACCAGAGCTTAGTTCGTCGCTTGCCACTGGCATTACCTAAACAAAAAGTCGTCATCGAAGTGCTAGAAACATGTCAGCCGAATGATGAACTTTATGCTGCAATCCGTGAGCTGAAACAGAATGGCTATTTAATCGCGTTGGATGATTTTATCTACACTCCAGAGTGGGAGCGTTTTTTACCTTTAGTGCACATTGTTAAAATCGACATTAGTGCGATGGGGTTAGATGCGGCGTGTCAGTTTGTTTCGCAACGTATCGCACAGGGCAGTAAGCGTAAATATCTGGCTGAGCGTGTTGAAACCGCGAGTGAATTTAACCAAGTTCGTGAAGCGGGTTTTCATTTTTTCCAAGGCTACTTTTTTAGTAAGCCCAAGATGGTGAGACAGCGCTACATCAGTCCAGAGCAAATTATTGCCATGGAACTTTTCCAAGAGGTGTGCAAGACAGAAGTCGATTTTGCCAAGGTCGAACGTATCGTAGCAAAGGACGCGACGTTATCTTTTAAATTGCTCTGTTTTGTAAATAGCCATTCGGATCGTCTTGAAGTGACGATTTCGTCTTTTCGTCAGGCGTTAATTTACCTCGGACAAGAGCGGCTAAAAATGTTTGTATCGCTCACCGTTGCTTCATTTATTACCACTAAAAAACCACGAGAACTACTATTGATGGCACTACAAAGAGCACAATTCTGTGCTTTGATGTCCACTCATAGTTTATTTCAACCTCATAAAGAACAAGCCTTCTTAATTGGTCTGTTTTCAATCTTAGATGCGATGTTCGATCTCTCAATTGAAGATTTACTCGAACAACTGCCACTGAGCACGACGATTAAACAGGCGCTATTGCAACGTCAAGGCGCATACGGTGTTTTACTCACGATCGCAGAATCTTACGAGAAATCAGATTGGCAAGAAATGCAGCAAGCCTGCGACAGTCTTGGTCTTTCTCTCGATGATGTGATGGATAAAATTACCCAAGCTCAGCGTTGGAGCCAATCTATCCACTCTTGATAAGAGTCCTTCCTTTTTTCCTTAGATGAATCTTTTGTGACAGCGATGATTCAGTACTTGATCAATGGTAAAAAATAAATAAAGATATACGCATATCCATATATGAGTATATTTAGTTATGTTACCACATCAATTTTTCAAGTTACTTTCCGATGAGACTCGCGTGCGTTGTCTAATGTTAATCATGCGCGAAGAGTGTTTGTGTGTTGGTGACTTAACTCAGGCTCTCAATGAGAGCCAACCAAAGATTTCCCGTCATTTAGCTCAACTTCGCTCGAGTGGCATCTTAGTTGATGTACGCCAAGGGCAGTGGGTGTTCTATCGCCGTGCACCCTCGTTACCGGGCTGGATGAATAAATTGATCGATGATCTTGTTGCATCAAACTGCTTGAAAACAGAGTACCAACAAGATATCGAAAGACTTAAAGCAATACAGGGTCGTCCTGTTTGCTGCCGATAAATGTAGAAAGAGACACGATTATGACGATTAAAGTAGGTATCAACGGATTTGGTCGCATCGGCCGCTTAGCACTTCGCGCTGCGTTTGACTGGCCGGAGTTAGAGTTTGTGTTGATTAATGATGTAGCAGGCGACTGCAACACACTGGCGCATTTGCTTGAGTTTGACTCGGTACAAGGGCGTTGGAATCACGCAGTGACCACTGACGGTGATGAAATGATTATTGCTGGTCAGCGCATTAAAACCACTCGCGAGAAAGAGATTGATGCGGTTGATTGGTCGGACTGTGACGTCGTGATTGAAGCAACCGGTGTGCATCGTAAAACCGAGTTTCTTAATAAGTATCTTGAGCAAGGTGTTAAGCGCGTCGTGGTTTCAGCGCCAGTGAAAGAAGAGGGTATTGCGAACATTGTGGTGGGTGTGAATGATGACATCTTTAACCCAGATATCCACCGAATTGTCACTGCGGCTTCTTGTACTACGAACTGTATTGCTCCTGTGGTTAAAGTGATTCATGAGAAGTTAGGTATTGAGCAATCGTCGTTTACCACGATTCACGATTTAACCAACACACAAACCATTTTAGATGCACCACACAAAGATCTACGACGCGCCCGTGCATGTGGTATGAGCTTGATCCCGACCACAACGGGTTCAGCAACGGCAATCGTCGAAATCTTCCCAGAGCTTGCCGGTAAGATTAATGGTCACGCGGTACGTGTCCCTCTTGCGAACGCATCTCTAACTGACATCATTTTCGATGTTAAGCGCGATACGACAGCTGAAGAAGTGAATGCACTACTTAAAGAGGCGTCAGAGGGTGAGCTAAAAGGCATCCTAGGTTTTGAAGAACGCCCACTAGTTTCAATCGATTACAAAGGTGACCAACGTTCTACCATAGTGGACGCTCTGTCGACTATGGTTGTAGGTACACGCATGGTGAAAATCTACGCTTGGTACGATAACGAAATGGGTTACGCAACTCGCACCGCTGAGTTGGTACGTAAAGTAGGTTTGGTGTAAGGAGAATGATGATGACACACCCAACATGGCAACTTGATGTTGAACAAGGCGCGTTGATTTTAACGCCATGTCCAGGCACGAAAGATGCTTCTCTTTACGAGAGCCTAGAGCAACTTAAGCAACAAGGTGTGCAAGCGATTGTCACTGCTTTGGACGATCGCGAACTGGCAGAAAAAAACGTTTCTCAACTTGGCTCATTAACAAAAGAGTTAGGTATGCAGTGGTTTCAATTAGAGATTGAAGATGACTGCGCTCCAGATGGTAAATTTGCCGCTAAATGGGCAGAGGTGGCGCCGACACTGCATCAAATCGTTGAGCAAGGTGGCAAAGTCGCGATGCACTGCATGGGCGGTTCTGGTCGCACTGGTTTACTCGCAGCACATTTATTACTTGAGCGCGATTGGGCTTTGGCTGACATCGTCTCTCAAGTACAGGCACTTCGTCCTGGCGCATTCACCAAGCCAGTTCAAGTGGAATACATTGAGCAAGTGGCTCAAGGTTAATCATACCCCAATGAGCTTTTGGAACATGGGTGTCCAAAAGCTCTTATTGCTGTTCATATAGGGTGGCTTATGTTTGCCAATTTGAGCAAAAGTGTTCGTCAATATATGTTGGTGACCTTTAATTATTGGAATTTTACCGTCACGGATGGCGCACTGCGCATGCTGGTGGTGCTGTACTTTCATGATTTGGGCTACAGTACGCTAGAAATTGCCTCACTTTTCCTTTTCTATGAATTCTTTGGTGTCGTGACCAACTTAATTGGTGGTTGGTTAGGCGCAAGACTAGGTTTGAATAAAACCATGAATCTTGGTCTCGCGATGCAAATTGTTGCTCTCGCGATGTTAGCTGTACCAACCGCTTGGTTGACCATTCCTTGGGTGATGTTGGCTCAAGCGATGTCAGGTATCGCGAAAGATCTTAATAAGATGAGTGCCAAGAGCTCGATTAAGACACTCGTACCAGACGATCAGCAAGGTGCGCTCTATAAGTGGGTGGCGATCTTAACTGGCTCTAAAAACGCACTGAAAGGTGTGGGCTTTTTTGTCGGTGGTTTACTGCTCTCGCTGGTGGGCTTTAAGGCTGCGGTGCTGTTAATGGCGGGCGTATTAACGCTAGTGTTGATTGGCAGCTTACTTGGTCTTGAAAGTGATATGGGTAAAGCCAAGGTAAAACCGAAGTTCAGCCAAATTTTTTCTAAGTCTGAATCGATCAATATTCTCTCTGCAGCGCGCATGTTCTTGTTTGGCGCTCGCGATGTATGGTTTGTGATAGCCCTACCGATCTACTTGGGCAGCACGTTTGGTTGGCAGCATCTGTGGGTCGGTAGCTTCCTTGCCTTGTGGGTGATTGCTTACGGATTCGTGCAGGGGCTCGCGCCTAAAATTACCGGTAAAGCGCAAGGTCGTGTGCCGGATGGCGGTGCCGCGCTATTCTGGGCTGGGTTACTGGCTATCATCACAGCCGCGATTGCTTACGCCGTGCAGGTTGGTTGGCAACCGCAACTGGTTATTGTGGTTGGTCTCATGATTTTTGGTGCTGTGTTTGCGGTTAACTCATCGCTGCATTCTTACTTGATAGTGAGTTATGCCAAAGGCGATGGAGTCTCGCTGGATGTGGGCTTCTACTATATGGCGAACGCGATGGGGCGCTTAATTGGTACAGTATTGTCAGGCTGGGTGTTCCAAATGGCAGGCTTATCTGCTTGTTTATGGGTCTCGTTTGTCTTTTTGGCAATCACGACGCTAATTTCGATAAAACTGCCTAAGCTTGAGCAAGCGGCGACCTAATCGAGATTCATGTAAATTTAGCTTACGAAAAGCTGACTAAACCGTTACTTGTTATTGGTTTAGTCAGCTTTTTTATTGCTATATTCAATACAGTTCTTAATTTTAGTTGGTTGGGTATGAGAGAACGAGTTCGGTTTTTCGACTTATTGCGTTGTGTCGCCGCGGTTGCGGTTATTGCTATTCATGTGCTCGCTCCTTATCGGCATGAGTTAGGCTCAATACCTTTTGAACAGTGGGCGACGGCGGTTTCAATAAACAGCATTAGCCGTTGGGCGGTGCCGGTCTTTATTTTGATCACCGGAGCGTTAATGCTCAGTGATAAACGTGATTTTGAGCTCGGTTACTACATTAAACGCCGATTAGGAAAGGTGCTGGTGCCCTTTTTAATTTGGTCGTTGTTTTATGCCTATTTATCAGGATGGACAGCGCAAGGATTTGACGGGCAGGCTGCCAAAGAGGTATTGCTCGAGAGTCCTCACCACGCCACTTATTACCACCTTGGTTTCTTCTACTACTTTATTCCACTCTATTTCGTCATTCCGTTTTTCCAGTGGGTGGTGAAACAAGACAATGATGCGGCGTTGTATGCTTTCGTTGCTTTATGGTTGGTGACGACAACACTTTATCTGTTTGGCATTAATGGTCCATGGAGTGCCGAGCTTTGGCTCTATAGTGGTTATTTACCTCTGGGGTATTTGCTCTACCAAAAGCTTCCTTTGAGTCGTTCGGCGGTAATCAGTTTTACTTGGCTGGGTGTTGTTGCGTTGTTGGTGACGGTGTTTATGGTGCTCACCAATAGTGTCGAAGTAGGCAAGTATACGGTTGGGCGCTGGTTATCTTATAAGACTTTGAATGTCGTTATGGTGGCGAGCATGATATTTGTGGTGTGTCGCTATTTGAGTGATTTCCTTTCAGAGCATGCACATAAAGTGGTTGCGTTAATCAGTCAGCACAGTTTGGGTATTTATCTTCTTCATCCGATATTTTTATGGCCGATGAAAGCATTCGGTTGGCATCAAGGTCATCCAGGTTGGGTTATACCACTATGGATCATCATCAGTGGTGGAGGAGCGCTAGCATTGAGTTGTTTGCTAGCGCGCAGTAAAAAGACAGCATGGTTACTGCCGTAAGTCTTATGGACGTTTGATCGCGAAATGAAGGAACTTATCGCCTTGATAGGTAAGGGTTCCTTTATCTCCCGGATTTAATGCATGGAAGTAGTGGATGCCCACCTGAAATTCTCGTTTTGGTCCAATTCGTCCACGTTGTACATAAATCCAATATTCTTGGTCTTCCTGACCTGGTTGTGCATCTTCAATTTCGATTGCTTGCTTGTCGAGTACCGTCACATCGACGGATTGCTCAGGTGCGTTTTCACCTTGCATATGGCGACGATAGAAATTGCTAAACACCCATCCAGCTAAAATACACAGCAAAGCAATGGCGATAAATATTGAAATAGGCATCAGTTCCTCCCCGATGAACTTAAGGGAGCATTCTAGCTACTTTTTAGTGATGATGTTGACTATGCTCTGAGATATAAAGCACAGAATGGTGATATCGAAAATAGATCTTCGATCTACATCACAAGCTATTGACGATTAACTCGGTAATCTAGAGATGTAGACAGAATTCATTTGTATGATGACCCTTGTAACTTGTTAAATAACAAAGACAATAGAGACGGAGATTGTAGTATCAAACAGGGAGAGAAATTATGTCCGATATCGATAGCGTAATTACTCGCACGCGTAAAATTGAGCACTTACTGCGAACCCAATACCATGCAGAAGGTAAAGGGCTTCACCAGCTTATCACTAGCTGTGAAGAGCGTTTACCCCATAATGTGGTGGGTAAGCTGCGTTATATCGCTACGATTCGCAATAAGATTGTGCATGAGTATGACTATGAGTTAGAGAATCGTCGCGAGTTTCTTTCGGTTTGTGATGAGTGTGAGAAAGAGCTAACTCCGAGAAGCAGCCGCTTTATTTGGCGCGTAGCGATCTCCCTCATGACCTTGATTACCTTAGCCGCGATGCTGTTTTATTATGCACATTGGGATGTTTTATCGAAACACTTCTAACTTAGGTGGTGAAGTGCTTAAAAGTATTGGTTTTTATTCTTGGTTCAAAAATAGACGAATGTTTAATAGTTGAACATTTCTTGCTTGATACTGAGGCATAAAGCAAAAAAGGGACGCCAGTGGCGTCCCTTTCTTTTTTAATCTGACTAGTACATCATCATCGGCAGAGTCATCAAGCCTACGATGACCGCGATCATTACAAGTCCTTGTTTTTGTGAAGAAGTAATCATAACTCTGCTCCTTATATTCGATGATTTATTCTATGTATAAAAGAATAGCAGAATTTTAAGGGTTTGATCAAGGATCAAGCTCAAAAGAGTCATAAAAAACAAATTAATGGTCTCGATTATTGGCGTTAATCGCCTGTTTAAATGATGAAATTATCGTTTTTTGCACAAGATCATATTGTGATTTTGGTTTGTTTTTTGGTTTAACTGTTTGATAAATAATGAATTAAAAGTCGTTTAAATAATGTTCTATTGGTTTGTATTGGTTTTTGTGTCCTTCATTTTGCAAATCTTGTTTTTGCTTCATTTGTCACTGTTTTTACTTTTTACGCTCTGCTTTCATGATAGAAATTCTCATTTGTTGAGAGTTTTCTGACGAAAAATTTGCAAAATTTTAAATATGACTTAAACCACAAGATGACTTAGAGCCGATTTGTCACTATGCGTTCCTGTTTATGTTATTGTATTTTAAGTGTTTTTATCCATTTATTCATTGTGGGTGGTTTTGTTTGTTATGGGGTTATTCAGGTTTGTATGCAGAAATGGTGGTTAGCACTTGGTTCTGGTCGGTAAATTTAAAAAACAGGCTGACGAGAGAGTATCTGCATGATGTGAGCAACATCCGGTGGCGAGAATTGAATCGCAACCAAGATCCAAGTTTTGTTTGTCATATATAGACAATTCATGACTCAAGCCTAAACTGGCGGTTCGAATTTCTAGAGGTAATGTTATGTGGAGCTGGCTCGCTGTCGCACTCTCAGGGTTTATTACCAGCTCTGCTTGTGAAAATAACCAACCTAAACAAGCAATTTTTTTCTCCTGCTTTTCTCTATTCCTGTTATTAGTCATGCTTTGGAGCAAAGAGAGCTTAGTGGGACGCTTGGAGTGGTGGGTGTCTCTCGGACTCGTTATTTCGATGTTTGCCGATAGCCTCTATATCACCAAACGACTCAAGCGAATTTGTTTTGCTTGCTTTATTGCGGCGCAACTTTGCTATAGCACTTCGTTCTGGTTGCAACTTTCTGGTGAAGTGGTGTGGTGGCTAGCGGCGATGTTGCTGGCGATGGGCATCATGGCATTTTTCCTCTTACTGCCTAAAATCGATCGTCTTATCTTCCCTGTTGTCATCATGGGAATGGTGTTACTGCAATTGAATTGGGTTACTGGTGAACTATGGCTGTTGCAGCATAGTCAAACCGCTCTGCTGGCGTTTGTTGGTAGCCTATCTTTGACCACTTCTGCCGCATTGTTAGCGATTCATGACTATCGTCACTCCTTGCCGTTGGGGCGTTACTTAATTTCTGGCACTTATCTGTTGGCTCATTGCTTGATAACCGCTTCCTTCATTATTTGATATCAAAGAAAGGTTGTTGCTTTCTCATCTATCCTATTTGGGTTTCAAATCCACAGGAGTTATTCATATGAGTGAAGTTCATGCTCACAAAGTGTTAAACCTACTACGTGAAAAGCCGATGAGTGAAGAGGCGCTACGCCAAACTGTACTTGATGAGTTTGGTGCAGATGCTCAGTTTCGTACGTGTAAACTGTCAGGTTTTAACTTTGATCAGTTGTTTAGCTTCTTTATTGAACGTCAAAAGATCACGCAACAAGGTGAGCTTTGGGCGGTGAATCAAGAGCGAGTTTGCAGCCACTAATAAAGGTGTGCTTGTAAAGCCCAGTCGGTTTTACAAATTGGGCATTATCTTCGAGATAGGGTTATACTTCGCCGCAAAGTCTTGGAGGTAATTAATGGACATTCTTTCTGCGGCGACGCTGCTGTTTTTGATCATGGACCCGCTGGGCAATCTGCCGATTGTTCTGTCGATCTTAAAGCATTTAGAACCCAAACGACGCCGTATCGTACTGATTCGAGAGCTCTTTTTTGCGCTGGCGATTTTGTTGTTGTTCCTGTTTGCGGGTAAAAGCATTATGGCTTTTCTGCATGTTCAGCCAGAAACTCTGAGTATCTCTGGTGGTATCATCTTATTTATTATCGCAATAAAGATGATTTTTCCGGCGGCAGGCAGTGTTACCGGTTTGGCGGCAGGTGAAGAGCCATTCATTGTGCCGATGGCAATCCCAATGCTCGCAGGACCGTCAGTGATTGCGACCATCTTATTGCTTTCGAGCCAGCATCCGAACAATCTGTTAGAACTGTCTGGTGCGGTAGTGCTTGCGTGGACGGCAACGTTTGTGATTTTGATGTTCTCCGGCATCTTGCATCGTCTATTGGGCGAGCGAGGTCTTAAAGCGGTAGAGCGTTTGATGGGCTTGTTGTTGGTGATGATATCAACGCAGATGTTCTTGGATGGCATGAAAAGCTATATGGGCATGTAATCCCAGTCCGATTAAAATAAAAACGCCGCTCAAGAGAGCGGCGTTTTTTTACATCATATGTTTACGACGAATGTCGAGTAGGGCAAAGATACCAAAGATTAAGATTGACCACTTCTCCCATCGGCTCATATTGATCTTGTCGCCAAAGGCACCAATGAAGATCAGCATTTGTAAGCCATGCATCATAAATAGGAAGGCAGTCAAAATATAAAGTGCGATGGCTGCGTTGCCTGGGAATGGCATAAAAAAGTTTAATAGCAGAATAAACCACACAAAACCGATGGCGGCTTTGGCTAACAAAATCAGTGCTTTCATTTTATTTCCTTATGCTGATTGTCGTTGGTAGAGACGGAAGCTCACCTGACCTGCCGTTTTATCACGGTGTAGGTGCCAGCTTTCCGGTAGACCTTCAATGGTCAGCTCTTTTTCTGTTTCAATGTAAATCATGGCATCTTCTGCCAACCAGCCGTTTTGCTCAAGTAACGCGATGGTTTCGCTTAATAGACCTTTGCGAAACGGTGGGTCGATAAAGACGACGTGGTGCGGTGTACCTGGTTGGGCTAAAAAGCTCAACGCATCGGTGTTTTTCGCCACAATGTTATCCGCTTTCAGTGATGCGATATTCTGCGCCAATTGTTTATATGCCGCAGGGTTGAGCTCAATCAACGTAACCATTTCAGCTTGGCGTGAAGCCGCTTCAAAACCGAGACCACCAGAGCCGGCAAAAAGGTCTAAGCACTTCGCTTGCGGCACATCTTGTGCTAACCAGTTAAATACCGTTTCTTTCACGCGGTCAGTGGTAGGGCGTAGCCCTTCAGCGTCATGAACGGGTAATTTTCGTCCACGCCATAAGCCACTAATAATTCGGACAAAGCCGGTTGAAGTTTTTTTTTGTGATGTGTTTTGCTGGCGACGTCTTACCATAGATTTTTTGACCGCTAATAAAGTGATACTATACCCAGTCGCTCAGCGTTTACGCGCTGAGTACAGCCAAATTTCATTGATGACAAAGTGTAACCTTAAATTGCCTTTAAGGTGGTAACTTTTCACTCTGTTGTCATTTTCTTTTTCAATTTGCGTAAGCTTAACGAGAAAGACTTAGAATTAATTAAGACAATCTAGGATATCCCCAGATGACGGAAAAAAAGAAGCGCGGATTGCTCTCTTGGCTTGGTTTTGGTGATGATGACCAAGCGAAACAACCAGAACAAGAGCAAAAGGTAGAACAGACTCAAGCTGAAGTGGTGCCAGAAGAGGTTGTTGAGCAGGTTGAAGAGCAAGAAACCGTTGCCGAACCAAAGCAAGAGCAGCAAGCTGCTAAAGCAGAAGCAGAAGCAGAAGCAGAAGCACCAGTCGTTGCTCCAGCAGAGCCACGAGTGCAAGAGCAAGCAAAACCAACAGAAAGCTTTTTTGCTCGCCTAAAGCGCAGCCTTGCGCGCACGAAAGCAAACATCGGTGCTGGTTTCTTTGGTTTGTTCAAAGGTAAGCAGATTGATGACGAGCTGTTTGAAGAGCTGGAAGAACAATTGCTGATCGCTGACGTCGGTATGGACACCACGCTTAAAATTATTGAGAACCTAACTGAAAAAGCGTCTCGTGCCGATCTTAAAGATGGTGAAGCGCTTTATGGTCTACTCAAAGAAGAAATGGCGGAGATCTTGTCTAACGTTGAGCAGCCACTTGAAGTGGACACCAGCAAAACGCCTTATGTGATCTTAATGGTTGGCGTAAACGGTGTAGGTAAAACCACCACCATCGGCAAGTTAGCGAAGCAATTCCAATCGCAAGGTAAAAAAGTGATGCTTGCGGCAGGTGATACCTTCCGTGCTGCGGCGGTAGAGCAGTTGCAAGTATGGGGTGAGCGTAATGATGTTCCGGTTATTGCTCAGCACACTGGCGCTGACAGTGCATCGGTTATCTACGATGCTATTGAAGCGGCGAAGGCGCGTGGTTTTGACGTAGTGATCGCAGATACTGCGGGTCGTTTACAAAACAAAGCTAACCTAATGGAAGAGTTGCGTAAGATTGTGCGTGTGATGAAGAAGATTGATGATTCTGCACCACACGAAGTGATGTTGACGTTAGATGCTGGTACTGGTCAAAACGCGATTAGCCAAGCGAAACTATTTAGCGATGTGGCACCGATTACAGGTATCACTCTGACTAAGTTAGATGGTACGGCGAAAGGTGGCGTGATCTTTGCCCTCGCCGATCAATTCCAAATCCCAATTCGTTTTATTGGTGTGGGTGAAGGCATTGATGACTTGCGTCCGTTTGAAACACAAGAGTTTATTGACGCACTGTTTAGCCGCGAAGATTGATCGGTTTGTGAGTAAGAGGAACAACGGGTGATTAAGTTTCAGCAAGTAAGCAAAGCTTACCGAGGTGGTCGACAAGCTCTGCAGAAAGTCGATTTTCATCTGCGTCGGGGTGAAATGGCATTTTTAGGTGGTCATTCAGGAGCGGGTAAAAGTACTTTGCTCAAGTTGATATGCGCCATTGAGCGTCCTACCGATGGCAAGATCAGCTTTAATGGACACGATATCACTCGTATTCCAAATAAAGACATCCCTTTATTGCGTCGCAATATCGGGATCGTTTTTCAAGATCATCGTTTATTGATGGATCGCTCGGTGTACGACAACGTCGCTCTGCCAATGCGTATTGAATCTATCTCTGAACATGAGATCAAACGTCGTGTTTCTGCGGCGTTAGATAAAACCGGTTTATTGGATAAAGCCCGCTGTTTACCTAGCCAGTTGTCTGGTGGTGAGCAGCAGCGAGTAGGTATTGCTCGTGCGGTAGTCAATCGCCCGACGCTGTTATTGGCCGATGAACCGACGGGTAATCTGGACCAAGAGTTGTCGGCACGTGTGTTGCGATTGTTGGAAGAGTTTAATCGTGCAGGGGTAACCATATTGCTTGCTACCCATGATGTTAACCTTGTTAACTCGCGCCCTCAGTATCGTCACTTGGAATTAAACCAAGGCTTTTTGAGTGAGGTCGAAGACTATGGTCGCTAATAAGCGCAACAACAAGGCGGCGAAAAAAAGCGAACGCGCTCAGCGTGATGGCTATTTTGCTATCCACTTTAAACAGGCGAAAGCCTCATTTATGAACTTATGGTCACGTCCTCTAGGTAATATTCTGACCTTGGCCGTGATTTCAATGGCGCTCACTCTACCCGCAACTCTTTATCTGTTAGGTAAAAACGTAGCGGTAGCGACAACCAATGTTGCCGGTCCTTCTCAGGTGAGTGGCTATATAAAAGAGCAGACGCCAGAGCCGCGTATCATGGTGTTGAAAGATGAACTGGAGAGTTTGTCTGAGGTAGCAAAAGTTGAATATATTTCGCCGCAACAAGGCTTAGCCGATCTCAGCCAATATTCTGGTTTTGATCAAGCGATCTCATTGCTTGAAGACTACTCGTTGCCAGGTGTGTTAGTGATCACTCCGGCAATAGACGATAAGCAAGCCGTAAAAGCTTTGGCGAAACGCATTCAAGCGGAAGAAGAGATCACCGATGTTCGCCTTGATGAAGACTGGTTTAGTCGCTTAGACGCGATTAAAAACTTGGTGACGGGTATCGTTGTGACCTTGTCTGTCTTGATGCTGGGTTCGGTGTTCCTCATTGTGGGGAATACGCTGCGATTTAATGTACAAGCCAATAAGCATGAAATTCAAACCATGAAGTTGATAGGTGCAACTGACAGCTTTATTTTGCGACCATATCTCTATTCTGGAATGTGGTTTGGCTTACTTGGTGCACTAACGGCTTGGATTCTTACAGCGTTAATCACAGTTCTGCTTAATAGCAGTGTTGAACAGTTGGCGCTTCTGTATGATAGCCGCTTCCGATTAATCGGGCTGAGTTGGGATGAGACCTTACTGCTATTGATGTTGGGTACCTTCCTTGGGTGTTTAGCGGCGAAAGTCTCTGCCCAGCGCCATCTCAATGAGATAGAGCCTGTATGATCAAGTGATCAAAAAATTATCACTATTTATCTTGAAAAAAGTATACGCTACCGTATACTTTTTCTTTCTTTGCACTATTAGTTAAAACTTTTGTTTCAACTATTTTGGTTCTGACTGCTTGAATCCTGTTCATTTTGGGTTCAGTATTGATGGGCTAAAACATACTCCAGATCATAGTTTGATGAGGACTTGAATGACTAACCAAGCGTATTCGATAGCTGTAGTTTCACAAGATAGCTTAGATAGCTACATTCGCTCAGTGAATGGCTACCCAATGCTAACAGCTGATGAAGAGCGTGAACTAGCTGAACGTTTACATTACGACGGTGAGATCGATGCCGCTAAAGGCTTGATCCTTTCGCATCTGCGTTTCGTTGTCCATGTGGCTCGTGGCTACTCAGGTTACGGTTTGCCAATGGCTGACCTAATTCAGGAAGGTAACATCGGCTTGATGAAAGCAGTGAAACGCTTCAATCCAGAAGTGGGTGTTCGCTTAGTATCATTTGCTGTGCACTGGATTAAAGCTGAAATCCATGAATATGTACTGCGTAACTGGCGTATCGTTAAAGTTGCGACCACTAAAGCGCAGCGTAAACTGTTCTTTAACCTACGTAAGTCGAAGAAACGTCTTGGTTGGTTTAATAATGGTGAAGTTGAAACCGTTGCGCGTGAGCTAGGTGTGGAGCCAGCAGAAGTGCGCGAGATGGAATCACGTCTAGCGGCACAAGATGCAACGTTTGAGTTTACGGCTGACGATGATGACAATGGTAGTGTCAGTGCGGCACCTATGCTGTATTTAGAAGATAAGTCTTCAGATGTCGCAGAGAACGTTGAAGCGGCAAACTGGGAAGCGCATACCAATAATCGATTAGGATTGGCATTAGCGAGCTTAGATGAGCGCAGCCAGCATATCGTTCGCTCACGCTGGTTAGTGGATGATAAGGCAACCTTACAAGATTTGGCTGATAAGTATGGCGTTTCAGCGGAGCGTATTCGACAGTTAGAAAAGAATGCGATGAAGAAACTGAAGATGGCAGTGGGTGAGATGTAACCCAAGCGTCAATAAGAATCACAGAAAACCGAGATCAAATGATCTCGGTTTTTTTATGCCTGATCGCCGGTGGTGATCTGTTTTTTGTTCGATAGCCTGTGGGTAACTCTGTGAGGAAATTCTTGGTTAGATGTCAGAAAGCGGGGTGAATAAAGGCTTTGAAGGGGGATTTGAATTGGGGATATAGTTCTAATTACTCACAAAAAAATAAGGATCATCACAACATCTAGTGGATCGAAATTGAATTAGACACTTTATCAACGCAATCCACAGAGTTATCCACAAATGGTGAAGAAGTGATCGCAAGTGGATAACCCTATTGCTATCGTGTACTTGTTGAGCACTGGATAGGTTACAATGCTGACATTAAATAAAACCAATAGAGAAAGTAAATGGACCAGTTTCAGCATATCGATGTACAAGCAGCACATGATTTGATGGAGAGTGCTCAAGCGCACATGCTTGATATTCGTGACCCACAGTCATTTGCGGTGGCACATGCCTCACAAGCATTTCATTTAACCAATGATACGATTAATCAATTTATGCAAGAGGCTGATTTTGAGGAACCGATCTTAGTGATGTGTTATCACGGGATTAGTAGTCAAGGTGCTGCACAGTATTTGGTTAACCAAGGCTTTGAGCAGGTGTATAGTGTTGATGGTGGCTTTGAAGCTTGGCATCGCGCCAACTTACCCGTTGAAACTAACTAGGTAGTACTATGATCAAACTGATTACTCTTACCCATCCAAGAATGGCACAAGCCTTTATTGACTATATGGCATCACGTCATGTCGATATTAAGATGATGCCCGAGGGGGGAGGTCAGTTTACCTTATGGCTGGTGGATGCTCAGCATCAGGTAGAAACCGAAGCCGAGCTTAAGATGTTTCTCGATAACCCCAACCATGCTAAATACCAAGCCGCATCATGGGATATGGCGGAATCACGACAAAATAATTTCCGGTATAACTCGCCAAGTATGCTCGCGATGGTTAAAGCGAAGGCGGGACCATTTAGCTTATTGATCATGGCAAGCTGCATCCTGATCTTTGTCTTGCAGCAGTTCGGTGCGGGGCGACCGGTTTTTGATGCGTTGCATTTTCCAGCCTTTGCTGGACAAGAGTGGCAAATTTGGCGTTGGTTTAGCCATGCCTTATTGCATTTTTCAGTAATGCACATCGCTTTTAACTTGTTATGGTGGTGGCAGCTTGGTGGTGATATTGAACAGCGCTTAGGCAGTGGCAAGCTGATCAAAGTGTTTTTGCTGTCGGCTGCCATTTCTGGCTTTGGTCAGTATTGGGTCGAGGGGGCGAATTTCGGTGGTTTGTCTGGCGTTGTCTATGCGTTAGTCGGTTATATCTGGATGTTTAGCTACCGAGCTCCGAGTCGAGGGCTACTTATGCCCAAACCCATTCTCGGTTTTATGCTGGTCTTTTTAGTGCTTGGTTTTGTGCAGCCATTTATGGCCATCGCCAATACAGCACATCTAGTTGGGTTACTTTCGGGCATCGCCATCGGTTTATGGGATACTCGAAAATAGAAAAAGCGGCATGCGCCGCTTTTTTTGTATCTGCAGTTTGCTTATCGTTATTGGTAGAGATACTTGGTAAACAGTAAATCTGCGATAACCGTTTTACCGGTTTCAGGTAAGAGGATTTTGTTCAGTTCCGCAACTAAGCTTTTACGCATATCTTCGCGCCCTGCTAAAGATTTCACGGTTGCTTCCGTCTGTTTACCGAGCATTTCAATCACTGCATCACGAATTAAAGGTTGATGCTTTTCAATGATCGGTAAGTCGATTTGGTTGGCGACCATGATGTCGATACGTACTTGGATATAGCCCAGTCTGTTGCCTTGAGTATAGAAGTTCGTGGTTAAATCAGGTTCTAGGGTAAAGTAAGCAAGCTGCGGTGTACTCGGCTCTTCACTTGCCATGCTAGGTGCTGCGAAAATCAATGCAACAGCTGCAAATATTTGGACTAGGTAACGTTTAAACATATTTCTAACTTTTCTTTCTTCTGATCACGATATTCGAATCGCCGGAGTCTTGTTACAATAGAGCATCTATTTGTAAGGAATAATGGTGAATTGCTTGCTCTGCAGTTCACCCATAAATTGTAGCTTTATTGTACGCGATAGAGCGACTGATTGAATACTGTATGAATCAAATGATTGCGCTTTATTTGTCTTCACTGCGCCAAGTGGAATGGCAACAGCCTGAAAAGTTTAACTTTCCTTCTGAGATAGCAAAGGAATGGTTACAAGAACAAGGCTCACTGTCACGCTTACTCGAAACTTATTGCCAACAATTGAATGTAGATCTATTCCACAATGATATTGTTGCACCCACTCAACTTGATCAACAGGAATTGAGTTTGTTGACTGCTGAGCAATGTCTGTTGCGCAAAGTGGTACTCAAAGGCGATGGTGAGCCTTGGGTTTTAGGTCGAACCCTGATCCCAGAATCCTCATTAGTCGACCAACCGCATGATTTGACTCAGCAAGGGGAAATTCCACTAGGTTTGACCGTGTTTAGCTCGAACAATGTTAAACGTGATGCCTTGCAAGTCGCTTGGGTGAAGACGCCAAGCGGTTTGTGTTTAGCGAGACGTTCGCGTTTGTGGATGAATGATAAACCGATGCTGGTCGCCGAACTGTTTTTACCGAGTGCACCGATTTACTCAAAGGAGAGAGCATAAATGACTGCCACAAAAGCGCGTGCTTATTGGCAATTAATGCGAATGGACAAGCCGATAGGTACGCTGTTATTACTTTGGCCGACGATGTGGGCATTGATTATCGCGGCACAAGGTATTCCGAGTATCGAAGTGTTACTGGTTTTTGTACTCGGTGTGGTATTAATGCGAGCGGCGGGCTGCGTTATCAATGACTTTGCTGATCGCAAGGTGGATGGGCATGTAAAACGAACTCAACATCGTCCGTTACCATCGGGTTTGGTTAGCAGTCGTGAAGCGGTGACATTATTTATCGTCTTGGCGCTACTTTCGTTTGTCCTCGTGCTGACGATGAATCCATTGACGATTAAGCTTTCGTTTGTCGGTATCTTTCTTGCGTTTATTTACCCGTTTATGAAGCGCTATACGCATCTGCCACAATTATTTTTGGGTTTGGCTTTTAGTTGGGCGATTCCAATGGCCTGGGCTGCGCAAGCGAATGAATTGCCGCCAATGGTGTGGTTTTTGTTTGTCATGAATGCGTTGTGGACCATTGCCTACGATACTCAATATGCGATGGTTGACCGCGATGATGACCTGAAAATTGGCATTAAATCGACCGCAATTTTATTCGGACGTTTTGACAAAATGGTGATTGGCGCATTGCAACTGATTACCCTGATGATGTTGATTGCTTTGGGGATGTGGTATTCGTTAGGCACGAGTTTTTATTGGAGTGTTTTGGTTGTCGGTGCGCTGTTTGTTTTCCAGCAGCATTTGATTCGCCATCGTCAGCGCGAACTGTGTTTCCAAGCTTTTCTCAATAACAACTATGTGGGTATGGCAGTCACACTTGGTTTGCTAGTGGCATTTTGGTAAATCGACCAAGCCAGCGTTTATAGCGAGCGACAACGAGAAATAGAAAAGGGCATCGAATGATGCCCTTTTTCGTTGCTGAGAACTTACTCTTCCGTTAGTTGCTCTAACTCGCAATGCTCTGCTGCTTGGCAGACGCTTTCACGAATGGTTAGACGAACTTCGGGGTAAAGCATGGTGTAAAGCAGTTCAGCAAATTGGCGCGTTTTCTCTAAGTCACAGTTGCCATCAATATCAAGATAGTGTTGCTCTTTCAACGTGGTAAACAACGCAGCAAAAACGCCTTTATCGAAGAACTCTGGAGCATTGATGCCATGTAGACGCCCTAGGCGCTGAGCAATATCTTGGCTCTTGATTTCAAGATCAGATTTGCCAAGCTCTGGCATTGCCACCAATAAATTCAGTGCAATTGAGTAACGTTGCAAAGTTTCAGAGATAGTTCGACCAAGCAGAACCAGTACCTGAGTATTGTTTTGCTTAATTTCCACCATCTCTTGCTCGATGCTGATCAATCCTTGGTTAGCCAGCTCGTTGACATAGGCCTCGACTGCTTGATCCAAGTTTGTTTCATCAATGCTCAAGAATAATTCTTGCTTTAAGAATGGGTACACCTGAGCTACATTGGCTTTGATTTGCGCCATGGTGAGCTTTTGGCGGCGTACTAGCATTTGAGCAATCAATGCAGGGATAGCAAACAAGTGAATAATGTTGTTACGGTAGTAAGTCATTAGGATCGATTGGTTGCGGTCAAGCGATACAATTTCACCCATAGTGTCCGTTTCTAATACAAACTTATCCAGTGACTCCGCGTGTTTTACTAACGTTTCTGCATCTTCATTTGGTACTGTACAAGTTGAAGAGTAAGGCACGTTTTTCAGCAATGACAGGTAGCAATCGATTTGTCGCACCAAGCTATCACGTGAGAGTGCGCGTTGGCGTGATGCCAGTAAAGCTGTCGCACATAGTGTTAAGGCGTTGGCAGCCGCGGCATCATTAATATGCGTCATCATCTTGGTGGCGAGACCATTCACCACCGGCGTTAACCATTGTGGTTTAGAACCGCCCATCGGGTCGATATCTTTGGTCCACTCTGGTGCATGCTCATTGAGGTATTGGTTGACTGGGATCGGCTCACCAAAATTCACATAGCCTTGACCAAAGTTGCGCAGCTTACGAATGGTGCGTAGTACAAGACCGGCATTTTCTTTCTCTTTGCGGCTGCCACGCAATTCTTTTGCGTAGGTGCCGACTTCCATGACATGCTCGTAACCAATATAAACCGGTACAAGAGTTACAGGGCGATTTAGACCGCGCAACATCGCTTGAACTGTCATTGCTAACATACCGGTTTTTGCTTGTAACAGACGACCAGTACGCGAGCGACCACCTTCACTGAAGTATTCTACCGAGTAACCTTTAGCAAATAGCTCCGCTAGATACTCACGGAAAATCGTAGAGTAAAGCTTATTGCCTTTGAAGCTGCGGCGAATAAAGAAAGCACCACCACGGCGGAAAATAGGACCAGCAGGGAAGAAGTTTAGGTTGATACCAGCAGCGATATGCGGTGGAACCATTCCCTCGTGGTACAAGACATACGAGAGTAATAAGTAGTCCATATGACTGCGATGACACGGCACATAAACAATTTCATGACCATCTTGCGCTAAGCGACGCACTGTCGCAGCGTTGTTGATGTTGAGTCCTTGATAGATGCGATTCCACAGCCACCCCAGCACTCGGTCACCATTGCGTACTAAAGAATAAGAGAAGTCAGCCGCAATCTCATCCATAATGTCATGAGCTTCTTTGCGCGCTTTTTCTAGTGAAATATCTTTACTGCTCGCTTCGTCTTCAATGGCTTTCTCAATCGCTTTGGATTTCATTAGACGATTAAATAGCGCTTGGCGACTTGGTAGATTTGGACCAGAAGCTGCCAATTTTTGGCGAGAGAAGTGGATGCGAGCGACGCGGGCAAGTTTATGTGCAATGGAAGCGTCGGTGCCATGAGAGCTCGCCATATAGCGTAATGAAACCACTGGGCTGATGCGCACTAAACAGTCACGACCTGATAGCAGGACAGCTTTGGCTTTTTGTGGTCCGTTGAGCGATTGTAGGTAAGTTGCGTGCTTACCTTCTTTACCCGGTTTACGTCCCCAAAGTACGGTAACGGGAATGACCTGAACATCCAACTCGCTGTCTTCTTTATGAAGTGCTAGTAGTTCAGAGAAGAGAGCGATAGACTCTGCGGGCACATCGCTGTCGTTGCCGATAACGGTTTGGCGCGAAGAGGTAAATACGTAGCGATTAAAGCTTTTGCCATTTATCTCAAGAGGCTCTAACGGGTCAGGTAGACCCAGTGACTTCACCTGCTTTTGCAGGCTAAGTAAGTCCACAGCAGAACGGTAAGGTAGTGCGTAAACAATGGGCTTGTTAATATCAATGCTATGATCTTCAATCGGATTTGAAGGTATAGCCGTTCCCTTTACCAGCACCGAAAGCGGCAGCTTTAAAAGCGAGCGTGATAGTGAACGTCCAGAAGACATAAAGGTTCTTTGCCTCGATTAGATAATAAGCATATTTCCAGTTCTTTGAGTCTAGAACTCGAAATATGCCCAAGCGATTTTTTTAGGCAGCAAGGATACCAGAAACTGGTCGAACCTTTTAATTATTATTGAATGGAAAACCAGCAATTCTGGTGATGATTGCGCTTAGTGATTACATTTTTGAGAGATTATTGTGAAACCAAATACCACTCATGGTTTAAAACGTTTAATGAATGCCACTCGCTATTCATGGCAAGGGTTGGTCGCAGCGTTTAAAAATGAAGCGGCTTTTCGTGAAGAGATTTTGTTGGCTGCAATTATGTTGCCGGTGGCGTTTTGGCTTGATGTGACTCAACTAGAACGCATTCTGTTGGTGGCGACTGTTGTGTTGGTATTGATTGTTGAATTGATCAACAGCGCGATCGAAGCGGTAGTTGATCGAATCGGATCTGAGCGTCATGAACTCTCGGGTCGCGCGAAAGATATTGGTTCTGCAGCCGTGCTATTAGCCATGCTATTAACGGCTTATACTTGGGCGACGATCCTGTTTTTCTAACCCTCTAAAAAATCATCAATTCGCTTTTCATTTGTTCAGTTACTGGATATACTCACAGTTAACTGTATAAAAAGACAGGTGACTTATGAAGCCGTTAACGCCCCGCCAGCAACAAGTTTTTGATTTAATCAAAAGTAAAATTGATGATACCGGCATGCCGCCAACGCGTGCTGAAATCGCAAAAGAACTCGGTTTTCGTTCAGCGAACGCCGCTGAAGAACATCTGAAAGCACTTGCTCGTAAGCAAGCGATTGAAATTATTCCTGGTGCCTCTCGTGGTATCCGTATTCTGCTCACAGATGATGCGGCAAACGATGCTCAAGGTTTGCCTCTTATTGGTCAAGTTGCTGCTGGTGAGCCTATTTTGGCGCAAGAGCATGTTGAAGCTCACTATCAAGTGGATCCAAGCATGTTTAAGCCACAGGCAGACTTTTTACTGCGAGTTAACGGCGAGTCGATGAAAGATATCGGTATTATGGATGGCGATCTGCTTGCTGTGCATAAAACCCAAGATGTACGAGATGGACAAGTTGTGGTTGCCCGTGTAGACGATGATGTGACCGTTAAGCGTTTAGAACGTAAAGGCTCTACCGTGCTGCTACATGCAGAAAACCAAGAATTTGAACCAATCAAAGTGGATCTAACCAGCCAGCACTTAGCGATTGAAGGCATTGCGGTGGGTATTATTCGTAACACCGATTGGATGTAATTATTAACTGCAAGCTAATGAGAAAGATTATCATTAGCTTGTTTTTCTAATTGATATTCATTATCATCTTTATTATTGCTAATTAAGGAAGATGATAATGGCTGGCCCGCAACGACCCCCTAAAACTCGCTATCAGATCCCAGCGAATTTGCTACAGCCATTATGGTTTCGCAGCCGAGAGAGTTTGGCTGATGATGGCTTGGTTTACGATCCAATCGCCGCCAGTGCGTGTCACCGCTGTAAGCTCGCCCCAGAGTGTTTTTCAGGTGATATCGCTCAAAAGCAACTCCTACATGCCACACTCACTCAGTTATGTGATGAGCAAGTGAACGCCTTCCTTAAACAAAACCCTGATGGCTGGATTATTAATGTCGGCGCCGGTCTCGATACGCGCTTTTATCGGGTCGACAATGGCTTATGCCATTGGATAGAGTTAGATGTCACTGAAAACTTACTGTGGAGACAGAAGCTGTTCCACAATAGTGAGCGTTATCATCACCAGTGCGGCAGTGTGACTGAACTTTCATGGCTCGATGAGCTGAATATTCCTGAAAAAGCACCAGTAATGTTGGTGTGTGAACACGCATTGCTCGATATTCAGCAGCCTCAAGTCGCGAGTTTTGTTCAAGCACTTGGACGCCATTTTGATGATGCCCGAGCCTGTCTCGTTCTCGCTGGAGATTTAAGCCAGACTAAACTCGGACAAGGAATGGGCTCTGGACAATACGCTCACGGCTACGAGTCGGCTCGAGATGCGATGCTGCAATACCTACCATGGCTCCGCCGAGTGAGGATCTTTTCTCCTTTAGATAAACATTGTCACCGCTGGAAGTGGTGGCAGCGTCTATTAACTAATTTTTCAGCGATTAAACGTCGTCTCACGCCAGTAGTAGTTCTGCTTCGCTGGTGATCCAGTTACACTTTGCGCATCTTGAGTGCAAAGTAGTAATTTCGTGGATATTTTTCAAACTCTTTCTAATCGAGCGATGCATAAGCAAGTGCTATCGCTCGCGATTCCTATGGTGCTATCTAATGTGACGGTTCCGCTACTCGGTTTGGTCGATGCCGCGGTGATTGGTCATTTGGAGCATGCCTGGTATTTAGGCGGTGTCGCGTTAGGTGGCATGGTGATCAGTGTGACTTTCTGGCTACTCGGCTTTTTACGCATGTCGACGACAGGGTTAGCCGCTCAAGCATGCGGTGCCAGTGAACGTCATCAACTTGGTCTTGTTTTTGTCCAAGGTCTAATGATGGCGTTGGGTTTTGCTTGCTGTATCTTAGCGTTACACCCTTGGCTCAGCGATTTTATCTTCAATTACAGTGATGCCAGTGCGGAAGTGAAGCACTATGCTGAGCAATACTTCACTGTGCGTATTTGGAGTGCGCCTGCTGCATTGGCAAACTTTGTACTATTGGGTTGGTTGCTTGGTACGCAGAATGCCAAAGCACCGATGTGGATGGTGATCATTACTAACCTAACCAATATCCTGCTCGATATCCTATTTGTTATTGGCTTTGGTTGGAAGGTGGAAGGAGCGGCGCTCGCTTCGGTTATTGCGGATTATTCCGGAGCAAGTTTTGGTCTTTTATGCGTCGCCCACACGTGGAGAAAGCAGCAACTGCCGGCGTTTTTCTCACTGTTGAAAGAGACCTCTAATGGCATTATGCGTTTTGTGAAGCTTAATCGAGATATCTTTTTGCGTTCCTTATGCTTACAGGCGACATTTACCTTTATGACTTTTCAGGGGGCGAGCTTCGGTGATGAAATCGTTGCCGCTAATGCTGTTTTGATGAGTTTTCTGATGTTGATTTCCTATGGCATGGATGGGTTTGCCTATGCAATGGAGGCGATGGTTGGTAAGGCGATTGGCGCAAAAGATCGACAACAGCTATCTCAGTCATTAGTAGGGACGTTTTTCTGGAGCTTCATTATCTGTACCACATTGACAGTCATTTTTGCTGCGGCAGGATCAGGGTTGATCAATTTGATCACGGATATTGATTCGGTTCATGATACCGCTTTGAATTATTTGCCTTGGTTGGTGGCAATGCCGCTTGTCTCCATGTGGTGCTTTCTATTGGATGGCATTTTTATTGGCGCGACGAAAGGGCGAGAGATGCGAAACGGTATGTTTGTTGCCACAAGCTGCTTCTTTGCGATGTTTTACTTGTTCTCTGATCTTGAGAATCACGCATTATGGCTGGCGATGCTCAGTTTTATGGCGATGAGAGGTATTACTTTAGCGATAGTATTGGCTTACCAGTGGCAGAAAGACCGTTTTCTTGCGTAAGCTTACAATGAAAAGCCGCTGATTAAAGCGGCTTTTTACGGACGTATCACCGTCGATTAAAACAGTCGATTTAAGCCATTTAGTGCGGCTACGCGATAAGCTTCAGCCATCGTCGGATAGTTGAATGTGGTATTGACGAAATACTCAATGGTATTCGCTTCGCCTTTTTGCTCCATAATGGCTTGCCCGATATGGATGATTTCCGCAGCACGCTCACCAAAACAATGGATGCCTAGGATTTCTTTCGTCTCGCGATGGAAGAGAATCTTTAAGCTACCAATATCTTTACCCGCAATTTGTGCACGAGCAAGGTGTTTGAAAGACGATCGACCTACTTCATAAGGTACTTTAGCGGCAGTCAGTTCTTGCTCGGTTTTACCCACTGAGCTGATTTCAGGAATGGTGTAGATCCCGGTTGGAATATCGTCAATAAGGTGGTTTTCCGCTTGCCCTTTAGTGATCGCTTGGGCGACGAATCGACCTTGGTCATAAGCGGCACTTGCTAAACTTGGGTAACCAATCACATCACCCACAGCAAACACATGTTCGACTTCAGTTTGATAATTGCTGTTAACCTTTAACTGACCGCGAGAGTCGGCGGCAAGTCCTAGTGCGGCAAGATTGAGTTTTTCTGTATTACCTGTGCGGCCATTGGCGTATAGGATACAGTCCGCCTTCATCTTCTTACCGGATTGTAGATGGACAATCACGCCATCTTCGGTCCCTTCAATTTGTTCGTAAGTTTCGTCATTACGAATCACCACGCCACTATTCCAAAAGTGATAAGAAAGGGCATCAGAGACTTCATTATCTAAGAAGCTCAGTAGGCGATCTCGTGTATTGATTAGATCGGTTTTAACCCCAAGTCCACGAAAGATAGAGGCATACTCACAGCCAATTACGCCCGCGCCATAAATAATGATATGGCGAGGGTCGTGTTTAAGGCTGAGAATGGAATCACTGTCGTAGATGCGTTCATGGTTAAAGTCGACATTTTCTGGGCGATACGGGCGAGAGCCAGTTGCAATCACGAATTTATCGGCAGTGTATACCTCTTCGCTACCATCACTCTGCATGACCGCAACCGTATGACTGTCGGTGAAGCGGGCTGCGCCAAATAGGAGTGTACATTCGTTACGGTCGTAGAAGCCTTGGCGAAGACGAGTCTGTTTATCAATGACAGTTTTGGCGTGGTTGAGGATATTGGAGAAGGTGGAGTGTAAGCTGGTGTTATTTTTGCAAAATAATGGGTTGTTGTTAAATTCAATGATACGACTGACAGCATGACGAAGTGCTTTTGAAGGAATGGTTCCCCAGTGTGTACAACCGCCCCCAACACTGCTCTCTTTTTCTATGATTGCGACGTTAAGACCGGCTTTAGTCAGCCCCATTGCGGCTCCTTCGCCGCCAGGTCCGCTCCCTATTACAATGACATCAAAATGATTGCTTACGGCCATAACTTATTCCTTGTTATACTGTTTTAACATTGCTTTAGCGTGATTTTAACGATTTCTCGCTGTGGGTAAATGTTTGTCACACTAGAGAGTCGACGTGATCACGTGGAACAGATGAAATTTGTCGTTTTTACTCTGTGTGAGATCTCTAATTTGAGGAGAAAGGATTGTATTTGCTACCCAACTGGGGTTTATTTCACCCTAGCGAGGAAAGGCTTAAGTCATAAGGAGAATCATTGTATATTAGGGAATCCCTTGTCAGGAAAAGTAGAAAGTAGAACATGAAAACCATGGGAATTCGCGCGCAGCAGAAAGAGAAAACGCGTCGTTCATTAATTGATGCCGCATTCAATCAGTTGAGTGCAGACCGAAGCTTCTCAAATTTAAGTCTTCGGGAAGTCGCGCGTGAAGCGGGAATTGCTCCTACCTCATTTTATCGTCACTTTAAGGATATGGATGAGCTAGGATTAACCATGGTCGATGAAGGTGGCTTGTTGCTGCGTCAATTGATGCGTCAAGCTCGTCAACGGATTGTCAAAGAGGGCAGTGTCATTCGTACCTCTGTGGAAACCTTTATGGAATTCATCGAGAGTAGCCCTAACGTTTTTCGTTTATTACTACGAGAACGCTCAGGAACCTCTTTTGCTTTCCGAACCGCTGTAGCGCGAGAAATTCAGCATTTTGCGGCTGAATTAACCGAATTTTTGATCAGTACAGGAATGAGCCGCGACGAAGCCTTCACCCAAGCAGAAGCGTCAGTCACATTAGTATTCAGTTCAGGCGCGGAAGCTCTAGATCTCGATCGACGTGAGCGTGAAATTTTAGCTGAACGTTTGATCATGCAGTTGCGAATGATAGCCAAAGGGGCTTATTGGTATCGCAAAGAACGTGAACGTAACCGACTAAAAGGCGGGATAGATTAATGTCTAATGAAAATAATCCAATTAATCATGGTTCGGAAAAGAAAACACTGGTTCTTGCTCTAATTGCAGGTATGTGTGGTGACTCATTGCTTTCATGGCTAACAATGAGTGAGGTTAGTTTCTCAATTTTCCCAATCATTGCGCTGGTATTGGCTGTTCAAGCGCTATACAAAGAGTATCTAACTAACCCAGTTTCTGAGGACATCCCTCTAGTAGGACTGGCGTGTTTCTTTGTCGGTGCATTTGGACACTCGGCTTTCTTAAAAGCTCAATACCCAGAAGCAGGCTCTAACTTCTTTGCCATTATGGTATCAATGTTACTGATGCTATGGATTGGTAAGAAACTTGGCTATATGTCTAAGAAAGAAGAAAAAGTCGCTGAATAAGCACAAAAAAACGAGCCTAAGGGCTCGTTTTTTTATCGCTATAATTGAACGTTGAACGGTTATTCGTTACTTACGTTCAAGCATCACACCCGCTTCCATATGGTGGGTATATGGGAACTGATCGAACAGAGCGAAACGGGTTACTTTATGCGTTTCACTTAGCACATCTAAGTTCTCTTTCAATGTCTCTGGATTACAAGAGATGTAAAGCACGCGCTCGTAACCTTGCACCATCTTACACGTATCAATATCCATACCCGAACGCGGTGGATCAACAAAGATGGTGTTGCAGTTGTAGCTGTTTAAATCGATACCCGCATCTTTCAAACGACGGAACTCACGTTGACCTTCAATCGCTTGGGTAAACTCCTCCGCAGACAGACGAATAATTTGTACGTTATCGATCTTGTTAGCCGCGATGTTGTACTGCGCAGACTCAACCGATGGTTTCGCTAGTTCTGTCGCCAGTACGCGGTTAAAGTTTTGCGCCAACGCCAAAGAGAAGTTGCCGTTACCACAGTAAAGTTCAAGTAAGTCACCTTCGCTGTCTTGCGTACAGTCGACCGCCCACTCTAGCATTTTGGTGGCGACTTTAGCGTTAGGTTGGGTAAAGCTGTTCTCAACTTGTTGGTAGATATACGGCTTACCATTAACATCCAGCTTCTCTACTACGAAGTCCTGGTCGAGAACGATCTTCATTTTACGCGCACGACCGATCAGGTTTAGGTTGAAACCTTCATCGTTTAGGCGTTGTTTGAGTGCTTTTGCTTCAGTAATCCACGCATCATCCAGTTGACGATGGTAAAGCAGAGAAACCAGAACTTCGCCGCTCAGTGTCGATAGGAAGTCAACTTGGAATAGCTTACGACGCAGTGACTCGTTATCTTTCATTGCTTCCATTAGTAATGGCATCAAATCATTGATTAGGCGGCTTGCGGCAGGGAACTGATCAACACGGTATTTTTCACGAGTTTCTTGGTTAAACATGATGTAGTACATGTCTTCACCTTCGTGCCACACGCGAAACTCTGCACGCATACGGTAGTGCTGCTCTGGTGATTCAAACACTTCTAACTCTGGCACATTGTATTGAGCAAACATCTCATTGAGACGTTCAACTTTCTCAGCCAATTGTTGCTGATAGTGCTGTGGATTTACATCAAGACTCGCCATAGTAATAACCTTTGTATGGTGCATTTTAGTTAAGAGCGCAGATTTTATTCGATATCAACCATATGTCCAGTTTTGCGAAGGCGCAGGGCAAACTTTCGCGTAATAAAATGAGACATCAATTCTATCAATGGTTACTAAATTATAGCGCCATCAGATATTTGCTGGACAAATAACCAACGGTTCAATACCATCTCTGCGAAGCTGGTGCTATCTAGAAGTATAGATGGCTGAAAAGGGAATCTGGTGAAAATCCAGAACTGACGCGCAGCGGTAATAGAGAACGAACTCTCATAAGACACTGCACCTAGCATGGTGTGGGAAGTCGAGTTAGTAGATTACGATGTAAAGCTCTTAAGTCCGAATACCTGCCAGCAACTGAGCACACTATTGGAAGCAAACCTTCAGCTCAGTAGGATTTACGCGATTTAGGATAAAAAAATGAACCGTTCTATTCTAGCTGTGACTGTTGGGTCACTGCTTTCTTACGCCCCTTATTCTCTAGCCGAAACAGCCGATGAAACGGTTGTGGTCACGGCGAACCGTTTTGAGCAGCCGATTAAAGATATAACAGCATCGATAACAGTAATCGATAAGCAAGAAATTGAAGATATTCAAGCAAAATCTATCGTTGATATATTAAAACGAGTTCCAGGTATTGAAATAACACAAAACGGTGGTCGAGGTCAGAATGCTTCAATTTATATGCGTGGCTATAACAGCGACCAAGTACTAGTTCTTGTCGATGGCGTTAGAATACAGGGTGCATCTGGTGGTGTCTCTTTTAATTACATACCTGTTAATCTGATCGAACAAGTAGAGGTTATCCGCGGTGCTAGTTCTGCTTTGTATGGTTCAGATGCTATTGCTGGTGTAATTAATATCATCACAAAATCTACAGTTGCAAAGAATGGAGCGCAAGCTTCTATTGGAGCAGGTAGTGACAGCCAAAGAGAAGGAAACTTCGTTGCTGAAAAAGTTTTTGAGAACGAAGGTAGCTTGAAGTTCGCTGGTGGTTATGAGTCTACAGATGGCTTTGATATCATTGAATCAGGTACAGGAATGGATTTTGGTTATGAAAACCAAAACCTATATGCAGCGTATTCAAACAACCTTACAGGAAACTTTTTTGGCAATTTATCTGTAATGTGGATTGATAGCTTGTCCCAATATAATCAAGGTGGCAAGTACTACAATTCAACAAAGAATCTAAGCATTACCGGAGATATAGAGTATCGAGGTGAAAACCTTAGTTCAGTTTTTCGTCTAAATCAGCAAGCGATAGAATCTATTGAGTACTCGCAGGCTCAAGGGCCTGATAATGCGGGTACTGTGCGGGATATCGACTTGACGACAGTCCAGTTTTTTAATCTCTACGATTTAAACGAGAGCGTTAATTTTGGCGCTGGTGCTGACTGGCGAAGAGAAGAGCTTTCGAAAGACTCTATGGGTTGGGGGCTTGATAGCTTGGCTGGTGATCATAGAGATACGATGGGGGCGTACTTGTCTTCAGATGCGACGTTTGGTGGCGTGCAGTTAACTGGCGCAGTACGACACGATAAGCATGATGAATATGATAGCTACAATACATGGTCACTGGGTGGTGCATATCATTTTAATGAAAATCATCAAGTAAGAGTAAATATTGGCACTTCATTTAAAGCTCCAAGCTATGCTGACCTATCGAATAATCCAGATCTTGAGGCTGAAGAAGGGCTAAATAGAGAAGTTGGTTACCTTGGCGAATATGAGCTCTTTAGTTTAGAGTTATCAGTATACGACAACGATGTTGATAATCTGATTATTTGGTATGAAGGCTCACCATGGTATCCACTAAATGTGGATGCAGAATTAAAAGGTGTAGAGGTTATTGTTGGGTTTGATACAGCAATGTTAAGCCATACACTAATCGCAGAGTTCAAGGATCATCAAGACTCTAGTGGTACCAAATTAGCGAAGAGAGCAGATGAAAACTTTAAATGGTTGGTTGATAGCTCTTATGGTGATTTTGATTTCAACGTTACTTATACCTACACAGGAGAGCGTCTTGGTAGCCCGAAGGAAAGCTATGACCCAGAAAACATTATGTCTTCACTGAGTCTGTGGGATGTTTCTGTTGGTTACTGGATTAGTCCAGAGCTCGTGGTTAGAGGTCGAGTGGACAATTTAATGGATAAAGAATACCAAACGTCTCCTGGGTACAATGCTCCAGAAAGACGATTTTTTGTTAATGCAACAATGCAATTCTAATCCCAAAACCGCCTTCGGGCGGTTTTTTCCTGTCCGAGATAAAAATGAAGAAAAACGTCATCGTTAGTTGGTCTTCCGGTAAAGACTCAACCCTTACCTTAGAACGCTTAATGGACAGCGACCAATATCATGTTGTTGGTCTATTCACCACTTACCTAGAAGACGAAGTTCCCTTCCAAGCGACACCGATCGAAGTGGTAGAGATGCAAGCAGACTTGCTTGGAATACCGCTAGTGAAAATTGCATTGCCGGAAGTCTTTCCGAGTAATGAGGTTTATCAATCTCTAGTCGTCCAAGGTTTAAGAGGCGCAAAGCTTGGGTTTAGTTGTGTGGCATTTGGTGACATGTTTTGTAATGGCATCGCCGACTATCGTCGTAGCTATATCGAACCAGCGGGGTGGGAGTGCGTCTTCCCACTGCTTGGCCAAGAACCAAAAATGTTAGCGGATGAGATAATTGCAAGAGGTATCCAAACGATGCTGGTTACGGCAGACAGCTCGCGAATCTCAAGAGAGTTGTGCGGTCGTTGGTACGATCAAACTCTACTGGCTGAATTACCAAGCGATGTGGACCCTTGCGGCGAAAATGGTGAGTTCCATACATTAGTCACTGAAACGGCGAGCTTCAATGGTGTGTTGGCGCTGCAACTAAATCAGGTAGAGCATGGAGAGCGTTTCTCTCACCAAAGATATACCGCCAAGATATTGCGAAAAGTAAATCCGAGGGTATGATCGCGTCATCTTCTCTACTGGAAATATTTTGTGACTCAGCAGCAACCCAAAGTACTCATTTTTGACTCAGGTGTCGGTGGTTTATCTGTATATAAAGAGATAGTTGCCCGCTTGCCGCAACTTGATTACTACTATTTGTTTGATAATGCTGCTTACCCATATGGGGAGTTAGAGCGCCAAACTCTGATTGAACGAGTCGAGTTACTGGTTTCTGCGATGGTCGAACAGCACAGCATTGATCTTGTCGTGATCGCGTGTAATACCGCCAGCACCATCGTATTACCCAAACTTCGTGCAATTCTTTCCATTCCAGTTGTGGGGGTAGTGCCGGCAATTAAACCTGCCTCTAATCTCGCTAATAAAGCGGTGGGGCTAATTGCTACACCTGCGACAGTGCAGCGTGAGTACACCCATGATCTGATCCGAGACTTTTCGCAGAATAAACCGGTAGAGATGCTTGGTTTAACTCGATTAGTCGATATTGCTGAAGAGAAGTTAAGAGGAACTCCGGTTTGTCATGACGAAATGACGACACTGCTTGCACCACTGATCGGCAAGATAGACGTTGCCGTCTTAGGCTGCACCCATTTTCCGCTAATAAAAGAAGAAATTCAGCAGGTACTAACAGCGCAAGTATTGCTGGTGGATTCAGGGGAGGCGATAGCAAGGCGGGTACAAGAGTTACTGTCAGTAGAGTCGAGTATGGAGAAACAAGGAAAGAAAGAGATTTATTCCAGCGCAACTCCTAGGCAAGAAGATGCGCTGAATAGTGCATTAATGAAGTTAGGGTTTAGCTCAGTTCGTCCCTTTCCTCTTGAGATTTAGGCTCATTCGCAATGCGAACTTTTAAAGTCCGTTGCATGTAGTCTTTCTCGTTTAGTCCTGCGATGGCGGTCTCTGCATCAGTGGCTGCCATTACTACAAAACCAAATCCTCTTCTTTTCCCAGTGCGTTTGTCTTTCATAAGACGAACGGCAAACACTTCACCATGTTTAGCAAATAACTCCTTAACGTGAGATTCATTCGCCTTATAAGGAAGGTTCCCCACGTAGAGGGTTTTAGTCGCCGGGTCATTTAGAGGCGTGCTCATTTCAATTGTTGTTGCGTTAGAGAATTTAAGAACAAAAGCGGAAGCAACAACACCAATAACAAAGCTAATAGCAGGAGAGATATTTATCTGAGAAAAGATAATACCGCCGAGCACCGCTATAGCGATTATCAATACTATCGATTTATTTGAACTCATAATCAGAATACTACTTCTAGGTCAGAGAAAAAGTTAAGTATCTATTATTAACAAAATAGACACATAGATCTTACGTATATGGTTGGCCTTTTTCCAACGTGATGATGTGACATGACTCAAATGTTGAAATTTTATCCTATTTTTAATGATTTGCTTAGTTTTTATGCGAACAAAATGTTTTTTTGAAAAAAGCCTTGTCATGTTTTAAATCCTCCCTATAATGCCGCCTCACTGACACGGGATGAGACGCAAGTCACACTCGGTGAGGGAAAAGAAGAGAAAAGAAAGTTTGAAAAAACGCTTGACTCTCAAGTTGGGAAGCGTAATATACGCACCCCTAACGACGCGGTACTGAGTATCTCGGAAGTTAGAAAAAGCTCTTTAAAAATAAGAACCTATCAATCTGTGTGGGCACTCGTTGATGATAATCCAAATTAGAAGCTTAGGCTTCAAATTAGATTTCAATGAAACGAAGTGACCATTGAATCGAAAGATTCAGCACAGTCAATTCAAACATTACTATGTAATGTTCAGTATTCATTGAGTCGAACAAAATCTTAAATTGAAGAGTTTGATCATGGCTCAGATTGAACGCTGGCGGCAGGCCTAACACATGCAAGTCGAGCGGCAGCGACAACATTGAACCTTCGGGGGATTTGTTGGGCGGCGAGCGGCGGACGGGTGAGTAATGCCTAGGAAATTGCCCTGATGTGGGGGATAACCATTGGAAACGATGGCTAATACCGCATGATGCCTACGGGCCAAAGAGGGGGACCTTCGGGCCTCTCGCGTCAGGATATGCCTAGGTGGGATTAGCTAGTTGGTGAGGTAAGGGCTCACCAAGGCGACGATCCCTAGCTGGTCTGAGAGGATGATCAGCCACACTGGAACTGAGACACGGTCCAGACTCCTACGGGAGGCAGCAGTGGGGAATATTGCACAATGGGCGCAAGCCTGATGCAGCCATGCCGCGTGTATGAAGAAGGCCTTCGGGTTGTAAAGTACTTTCAGTAGGGAGGAAGGTTCATGCGTTAATAGCGTATGGATTTGACGTTACCTACAGAAGAAGCACCGGCTAACTCCGTGCCAGCAGCCGCGGTAATACGGAGGGTGCGAGCGTTAATCGGAATTACTGGGCGTAAAGCGCATGCAGGTGGTTAGTTAAGTCAGATGTGAAAGCCCGGGGCTCAACCTCGGAATTGCATTTGAAACTGGCTGACTAGAGTACTGTAGAGGGGGGTAGAATTTCAGGTGTAGCGGTGAAATGCGTAGAGATCTGAAGGAATACCGGTGGCGAAGGCGGCCCCCTGGACAGATACTGACACTCAGATGCGAAAGCGTGGGGAGCAAACAGGATTAGATACCCTGGTAGTCCACGCCGTAAACGATGTCTACTTGGAGGTTGTGGCCTTGAGCCGTGGCTTTCGGAGCTAACGCGTTAAGTAGACCGCCTGGGGAGTACGGTCGCAAGATTAAAACTCAAATGAATTGACGGGGGCCCGCACAAGCGGTGGAGCATGTGGTTTAATTCGATGCAACGCGAAGAACCTTACCTACTCTTGACATCCATAGAACTTAGCAGAGATGCTTTGGTGCCTTCGGGAACTATGAGACAGGTGCTGCATGGCTGTCGTCAGCTCGTGTTGTGAAATGTTGGGTTAAGTCCCGCAACGAGCGCAACCCTTATCCTTGTTTGCCAGCGAGTAATGTCGGGAACTCCAGGGAGACTGCCGGTGATAAACCGGAGGAAGGTGGGGACGACGTCAAGTCATCATGGCCCTTACGAGTAGGGCTACACACGTGCTACAATGGCGTATACAGAGGGCTGCCAACCAGCGATGGTGAGCGAATCCCAAAAAGTACGTCGTAGTCCGGATTGGAGTCTGCAACTCGACTCCATGAAGTCGGAATCGCTAGTAATCGTGGATCAGAATGCCACGGTGAATACGTTCCCGGGCCTTGTACACACCGCCCGTCACACCATGGGAGTGGGCTGCAAAAGAAGTGGGTAGTTTAACCTTTCGGGGAGGACGCTCACCACTTTGTGGTTCATGACTGGGGTGAAGTCGTAACAAGGTAGCGCTAGGGGAACCTGGCGCTGGATCACCTCCTTATACGATGATTATTGCGATGAGTGTTCACACAGATTGATGGTTTTGAAGCGAACGCTTCGAGCTATTATTGCTCTTTAACAATTTGGAAAGCTGACAAAACAACAATTTATTGTTGTTTGTAAAGTTCTCAAAGTATTCATTTATTGAATACACAAAAACACATTCAAGTGTTCTTGGGTTTTGTCTTACTGTTTTAAGTAAACAAAACATATTTGAGTCCGGCAAAATCGAGTCTGCATCATGTATAAAAATTGCAGACAACTTTGGTGATTTGATTATCAACTCGAAACTCCTTCGGGTTGTATGGTTAAGTGACTAAGCGTACACGGTGGATGCCTTGGCAGTCAGAGGCGATGAAGGACGTATTAACTTGCGATAAGCCCAGATTAGGCAGTAAAAGCCACTTGAGTCTGGGATTTCCGAATGGGGAAACCCACTAGCATAAGCTAGTATCGCTACGTGAATACATAGCGTAGCGAGGCGAACCGGGGGAACTGAAACATCTAAGTACCCCGAGGAAAAGAAATCAACCGAGATTCCGAAAGTAGCGGCGAGCGAAATTGGACTAGCCCTTAAGCTTTACACGCGTTAGACGAACGGTCTGGAAAGTCCGACGATACAGGGTGATAGTCCCGTAGTTGACGATGTGTGTTCAGTGAAATCGAGTAGGGCGGGACACGTGTTATCCTGTCTGAATATGGGGGGACCATCCTCCAAGGCTAAATACTACTGACTGACCGATAGTGAACCAGTACCGTGAGGGAAAGGCGAAAAGAACCCCTGTGAGGGGAGTGAAATAGAACCTGAAACCGTGTACGTACAAGCAGTAGGAGCAGGCTTTGTCCTGTGACTGCGTACCTTTTGTATAATGGGTCAGCGACTTATATTCAGTGGCAAGGTTAACCATCTAGGGGAGCCGTAGGGAAACCGAGTCTTAACTGGGCGTTCAGTCTCTGGATATAGACCCGAAACCAGGTGATCTAGCCATGGGCAGGTTGAAGGTTGAGTAACATCAACTGGAGGACCGAACCGACTAATGTTGAAAAATTAGCGGATGACTTGTGGCTAGGGGTGAAAGGCCAATCAAACCTGGAGATAGCTGGTTCTCCCCGAAAGCTATTTAGGTAGCGCCTCGGACGAATACTACTGGGGGTAGAGCACTGTTAAGGCTAGGGGGTCATCCCGACTTACCAACCCTTTGCAAACTCCGAATACCAGTAAGTACTATCCGGGAGACACACGGCGGGTGCTAACGTCCGTCGTGGAGAGGGAAACAACCCAGACCGCCAGCTAAGGTCCCAAATTATTACTAAGTGGGAAACGATGTGGGAAGGCTTAGACAGCTAGGATGTTGGCTTAGAAGCAGCCATCATTTAAAGAAAGCGTAATAGCTCACTAGTCGAGTCGGCCTGCGCGGAAGATGTAACGGGGCTAAGTAATAAACCGAAGCTGCGGCAATGAAGTTTACTTCATTGGGTAGGGGAGCGTTCTGTAAGCCGTTGAAGGTGTGTTGTAAAGCATGCTGGAGGTATCAGAAGTGCGAATGCTGACATGAGTAACGATAAAGGGGGTGAAAAACCTCCTCGCCGGAAGACCAAGGGTTCCTGTCCAACGTTAATCGGGGCAGGGTAAGTCGACCCCTAAGGCGAGGCCGAAAGGCGTAGTCGATGGGAAACGGGTTAATATTCCCGTACTTCTTACAATTGCGATGGGGGGACGGAGAAGGCTAGGTGGGCCTGGCGACGGTTGTCCAGGTTCAAGTGCGTAGGCTGAGAAATTAGGTAAATCCGGTTTCTCTTAAGGCTGAGACACGACGTCGAGCTACTACGGTAGTGAAGTCATTGATGCCATGCTTCCAGGAAAAGCCTCTAAGCTTCAGATTGTAAGGAATCGTACCCCAAACCGACACAGGTGGTCGGGTAGAGAATACCAAGGCGCTTGAGAGAACTCGGGTGAAGGAACTAGGCAAAATGGTACCGTAACTTCGGGAGAAGGTACGCTCTTGACGGTGAAGTCCCTCGCGGATGGAGCTATTGAGAGTCGCAGATACCAGGTGGCTGCAACTGTTTATTAAAAACACAGCACTGTGCAAAATCGTAAGATGACGTATACGGTGTGACGCCTGCCCGGTGCCGGAAGGTTAATTGATGGGGTTAGACTTCGGTCGAAGCTCTTGATCGAAGCCCCGGTAAACGGCGGCCGTAACTATAACGGTCCTAAGGTAGCGAAATTCCTTGTCGGGTAAGTTCCGACCTGCACGAATGGCGTAATGATGGCCACGCTGTCTCCACCCGAGACTCAGTGAAATTGAAATCGCTGTGAAGATGCAGTGTACCCGCGGCTAGACGGAAAGACCCCGTGAACCTTTACTACAGCTTGGCACTGAACATTGACCCTACATGTGTAGGATAGGTGGGAGGCTTTGAAGCAAGTACGCCAGTATTTGTGGAGCCGTCCTTGAAATACCACCCTTGTAGTGTTGATGTTCTAACGTCGACCCCTAATCGGGGTTACGGACAGTGCCTGGTGGGTAGTTTGACTGGGGCGGTCTCCTCCCAAAGAGTAACGGAGGAGCACGAAGGTGGGCTAATCACGGTTGGACATCGTGAGGTTAGTGCAATGGCATAAGCCCGCTTAACTGCGAGAATGACGGTTCGAGCAGGTGCGAAAGCAGGTCATAGTGATCCGGTGGTTCTGAATGGAAGGGCCATCGCTCAACGGATAAAAGGTACTCCGGGGATAACAGGCTGATACCGCCCAAGAGTTCATATCGACGGCGGTGTTTGGCACCTCGATGTCGGCTCATCACATCCTGGGGCTGAAGTCGGTCCCAAGGGTATGGCTGTTCGCCATTTAAAGTGGTACGCGAGCTGGGTTTAGAACGTCGTGAGACAGTTCGGTCCCTATCTGCCGTGGGCGTTGGAGAATTGAAAGGGGCTGCTCCTAGTACGAGAGGACCGGAGTGGACGAACCTCTGGTGTTCGGGTTGTGTCGCCAGACGCATTGCCCGGTAGCTAAGTTCGGAATCGATAACCGCTGAAAGCATCTAAGCGGGAAGCGAGCCTTGAGATGAGTTCTCCCTGATACTTTAAGTATCCTAAAGGGTTGTCGGAGACTACGACGTTGATAGGTCAGGTGTGTAAGTGCTGTGAGGCATTGAGCTAACTGATACTAATTGCCCGTGAGGCTTAACCATACAACACCCAAGGGGTTTTGATGGACTCAAAGAAAGAACAAAACTTGATTGTGTAGAGAACACAAAAACAGCTTTCCGAATTAAAGAATTTGCTTGGCGACCATAGCGTTGCGGACCCACCTGATTCCATGCCGAACTCAGAAGTGAAACGCAATAGCGCCGATGGTAGTGTGGGGCTTCCCCATGTGAGAGTAGGACATCGCCAGGCTTGCTTACTTGTTTTCAGATTTTGAAAAATCTGAAGGCAAAACTAAATAAAGCTACCTAACCATAAGACTTTATTTAGCAAAAAATACCGCTGCGGAGTGGTAGTTCAGTTGGTTAGAATACCGGCCTGTCACGCCGGGGGTCGCGGGTTCGAGTCCCGTCCACTCCGCCACTTATTTAACCCGATGCGAAAGCGTCGGGTTTTTTAATATCTAAAGAAAAGTTCCTTTTGCAAAGGAATTGAGTCCCGCTGGATTGCCAGCCCAGCCACTCCGCCACTTATTGAGAAGCCCTCACTAGATGTGCCCGCAAGAAATAGCAGGGCTTTTTTCATTTCTGCTGGAAATGAAATTAGAACGCTCGATATCGAAGATATCTCGCTTCGAGATGTGGGAACCGAGAGTGCATGCTCTACTTCGATCACTTAGCGAGAACTTCTCGACCCTCAATTCTACGCTCTTGCTCTTCTCCCGCATCTGTAGCGCAGCGTTCTCCTTTCCCGCATCCGTAGCGAAGCGTTCCATCTTTATATCTTCTGCTGCACATACTCTCGAATGTAAGTGACAACTTCCGCTTCAAACCAAGGGTTCTTTTTTAACCAGAGCGTATTGCGAGGGGAAGGATGAGGCATAGGAATATATTCCGGAGCCCACTGGCGCCAATTTCGCACGGTTTCGGTCAGTGTTTTAGGCTTATCGTTAAGGTAGTAGTTTTGTGCATACTGACCGATCAATAGCGTCATTTCGATGTTGGGGAGTTGTTCAAGAACAGCTTGGTGCCATTTGGGAGCACACTCTTTTCTTGGTGGCAGATCGCCACTATGTCCCTTACCCGGGTAGCATAAACCCATTGGCATAATCGCGATCTTACGTAGGTCATAGAAGGTTGGCTTATCGATTTGAAGCCATGTTCTTAATCTATCACCACTAGGATCATTCCAAGGTATTGAGCTTTCGTGCACCCGTGTTCCTGGTGCTTGACCAATGATCAGCAGGCGCGCATCTTGATGTGCCTGAATTACCGGATTTGCACCTAGCGGTAATTCGGGTTCACATAATCGGCATTGTCGAATGTCGCTTAATAGTTGTTCTAACATTAATACCCTTTACTAAAATCAATGCAGCCACGTAGGGAATAACCTTGCTCCCATTCTATGTAATGGTCAGCAAAGATCTTAACGACTTGCTCAGGAAAGCTCACAGCGGCGATATGAGGTGTGATAGTTATATTCGGGTGTGACCAGTATGGATGTTCGCTCGGTAACGGCTCTTGCGGGAATACGTCAAGGAAAGCGTGGGCGATGTTACCTCGATCTAGCGCTTCAATTAGTGCTGTTTGTTCCACACTACTGCCACGCCCTACATTAAAAAACAGTATCGAGTTGGCTTGTGATAGCGCCATTTGGTTAAAGATACCCTGGGTGCTTACCGTCTCTGGTAACGTGCTAACGACGATGTCGGCTTTGCTTATCGCACTGGCAAGTTCATCAATGTGATAGATGTAGTCAAAAGAAGAGTCTGCTTTGGGTATGCCTCTGGTGTTCACTCCGATAGTGACGATCCCGAATACTTTTGCCATTTTTGCTAGGTAACTACCAATCTCACCAGTACCGGCAATTACCATCGTTTTACTATTGAGTGTTTGGTAAGGGTGGGGTAGCCATTGTTGCTTGCGTTGCTGCTGACGATAAAGGCCAAAATGACGGAAATGTTCAATGCTCAACCCAAGTACATACTCAGCGATCTGTTGACCAAAGATCCCTTTTACATTTGTCAGCAGATAATCTTGGCGTAGGCTATCTTTGATTAGAGTATCGATACCTGCGTAGGTTGATTGTACCCACTGTAAGTTTTCGAACTGGTTTAGCTGCGGGGCAAGCAGTGGTGGTGCAGCTAAAACGATATGCGCTTCACGAGGCTCTTGAGTGATTGCCAAGTTTGGCAAATCGTAGGATTCGACCAGCTTTTGGTATGTCTCATTTTGCTCTGTCAAAATAAAGAGTTTTTTCGTGAAATTGTTCATAGGCTTTGCTTTTTTCCCTGCTGGTTATCAAGTAAACTGCCGCTGTATTTTTCTGCAACCAATTGAGCCATTATGCTAAGAAACCCACTTCAGCTTCGTCTTGAGAAGTTAGAACCTTGGAAACAGATAACCTTCATGGCTTGTCTGTGTGAGCGTATGTACCCAAACTACGCAATGTTTTGTGAAAACACTCAGTTTGCTCCTGCTCGCACTTACCGTGATATTCTAGATAGTATCTGGGAACAGCTTACAGTAAAAACGGCAAAGGTTAACTTTGAGCGCCAACTGGAGAAGTTAGAAGAGATTATCCCAAGCTCAGAAGATTTTGACTTCTACGGTGTTTACCCTGCCATTGATGCTTGTGTTGCTTTGTCTACCATGATCCATGGTCTTTTGGATCGTGATGACCTTTTCGAAAGCATGCAGAAAGTCAGTCAGCAATCAGTAGTGACTGTCGCGCAATTAGAAGAAGCGCAGACTGGTATTGAGATTACTGATGAAAATCAGAAAGACAACGAAGCTGTATGTGCAGAGTGGGATGTGCAGTGGGCTATCTTCCGTCCTTTAAAAGACGCAGAAGAGCGCGATATTGATTTAATTAAGGATCTGCGCGCAGAATTGAAAGATGAAGGCGTGAGTAACATTGGTATTGGTCTTTAATCGATATTAAAAAAGGGAGCATTTGCTCCCTTTTGTCTTTCTATAATGATTCGATTATGACTTGTCTTTGTCTAATGATTCAGACTCTTCTTTCGCATCGTCTTCGTCGTCATCACGGCTTTCAATCACACCGTGCTGTTTCTTCCACTTCTCCCAGCGCTCAAAAGCAAGCTCTTGCATGTCTGTTGCTCGGTCTGCTTCATCGACAATTTCTTCACCGATTAAATGCTCGAAAATATCTTCTAGTGTCAGTAGACCTTGTACCGTGCCGTATTCATCGACTACTAGCGCAAGCTGAAGGCGCTTAGACAGCATTTGGTCAAATGCCTTAGGCAATGGCATGTTATTCAGTAGAACGTGCACAGGACGCATTACAGCGCCAAGCTGCTTATCACCGCTACCAGACTGTTTTAGTTTGAATAGCTCAAGACGGTGTACAAAACCGACGATGTTGTCATTAGTTTGGCTGTAAACCAATGGACGTGAGAATGGCGTATCACGGTGTTCAGTTAAGAACTCTTTGATCGTCATCTCTGCATCAACGCGAAATACCACTGGGCGTGGTGTCATCACTTGAGTTACTGGTACATCTTGAATGCCCAGTAGGTTGCTCAGGATTTTAGACTCACCTTCAGCAAACTCACCGCTTTCTTTTGCAAGTAAAGCCATTGCTGATAATTCATCACGCATTTTTGGTGCTTCATGACCACGCGCAAGACGCTTAGTAATCTGTTCTGAGAACCAAACAAACGGAGTCAGTAGCCACACCATCCAGCGCAGAGTGGTTGCGGCAAACGGAGCAAGCTGACGCCAGTATGTCGCACCGATTGTTTTTGGTACGATTTCAGAAAGCACTAGAATTGCTAACGTTAGGACGCCTGAGAATACACCTAACCATTCACTACCAAATACCACCGCAGCTTGCGCACCCGCTGTTGCCGCACCGATAGTGTGAGCAATAGTGTTAAGCGTCAAGATAGAAGCTAGTGGGCGGTCGATATCCTGTTTCAAAGCCGTGAGTCTATCCGCTGAAGGATGTCCTTGTTGGCGCATTTGAGCAATAAAGCTCGGAGTAATACTTAGTAAGACCGCTTCGAGAACTGAACAGATAAAAGATACGCCAATCGCGACAGTGACGTATATAGTTAGCAGCAACATATTGTTCCTATAAAAGTTATTACCACGACCTAATTTTGCTGCGAAATGCTATCAGTAATCTTAATGAGAGCACGTTCGGTATACCTGGGCATTATTGGTGTGTGTATTTTGTCATCGCTCAAGCCCCGTAATATCAGGCTTCACATGACTTGAGCGGTTTATAAATAAGGTTAAATTGGTTGAAAAACAAGTATTGATTATGACTCAACCAGCAACAATTTGTGAGTTAATACTCATAATATGGTTAAAAGTCACGCATTAAAGCGAAAGAATGCTTACAAACCTTTGCCAGATGGGGCATTTATGTTTTAGAGTGAGTTGAATTCGATAACATATGAGAAGGGAAACCTAATGAACAAGACCCAATTAATCGACTTTATCGCTGAGAAAGCAGACCTATCAAAAGCACAAGCTAAAGCTGCTCTTGAAGCAACTCTTGAAGGCGTATCAGGCGCACTTAAAGAGGGTGACCAAGTTCAACTAATTGGTTTTGGTACATTCAAAGTAAACCACCGTGCAGCACGTACTGGTCGTAACCCTAAGACTGGTGCTGAGATCCAAATCGCAGCTGCAAACGTTCCTGCTTTCGTTGCTGGTAAAGCACTTAAAGACGCAGTGAAATAATAAAATAACGCCAAGGTCAAACTGGCCTTGGCGTTTGCAAAACTCTATGAAAAAATTTCTTCTACCTTCACTAATCACTTCTTTTCTTCTCGGCTGCTCAGCTGATATCTCAAATACTACTCTTGAAACCACAGTAAATAGCTCTGGTGGTCAAAGCATGGGCGATGCTGCAAGCCTGTATTGGTTTACCGATAGGTTAGCAGTCCCATTGAGTGGCGCTGACTATGTGGTTGCTGGCGATTATGGCTGGTATCAGAGTCAATATCGTTGGGAAGAGGGAACGGTACGAGAGTTGATTCGTGAAGGTGAGCAACTGAAAGGCAATCAAGGTTTAGTGCCTTACAAATTGCACGTGCGCTTCAATTTGCAAGGTGAAGCGGTTTATCAGCAGTACCGTCTCGATGGTAAAGTGCTGCCGATAAAAAATGATATGCTTAGTCAATTAATGGACGAAGCCAATAACGTCGCGAAGAAAACCAAGCAACAGCAGAAAGACGGTCTTGAATTAATCCAAGGTTACTGGGATGGTAATGAATTTGAGACTTGCACGGGAGAGGAATATCACAAACTCGCATTTAATCAGAGTTTACCTAGCTTCGTCGTTGACCGTTTAGCCGACATTGACAGCTTTGTCGCATTTGTTGGCAGTAGAGAAGGCGATGAGTTGGTGATTGAAGACCTTCTGATGCTCAGAGACGATAACCAATCTTGTATTGAGCAACCGAAGCTCCTCGAAGAATAGATGTAAAAAGGCGCTCAATGAGCGCCTTTTTACATAAACAGCTATTAGAACCATGATTATGCGTTATTTTCGCGCTCAATCGCTCTATAACCTATGTCATTACGATGGAACATACCTTTCCAGCTAATTTGCTGAGCAAGCTCGTAGGCGCGTTTTTGGGCTTCAGAAACCGTATTGCCTAAAGCCGTTGCACAAAGTACACGACCACCGTTTGTCACGATATCACCAGCGTTATTATCGGTACCTGCGTGGAAGACCTTCTCACCTTCAATTTCGACTTGTGGTAAGCCTGAAATGACATCACCTTTGTTGTAAGCGGCTGGGTAACCACCCGCAGCGAGCACAACACCAATCGATGCGCGTGGGTCCCACTTCGATTCAACTTGGTCAAGTTTCTTGTTTAGCGCAGCAAGACACAGTTCAACCATATCTGATTGCATACGCATCATGATTGGTTGAGTCTCTGGGTCACCAAAGCGGCAGTTGTACTCAATTACTTTTGGAGTGCCATCTTTATCGATCATTAGTCCAGCATATAGGAAACCGGTGTATGGGTTGCCCTCGGCTGCCATGCCGCGAACCGTTGGGTAAATCACTTCTTCCATAATGCGGTCGTGGATTTCAGTGGTGACTACAGGAGCTGGTGAGTAAGCCCCCATCCCCCCAGTGTTTGGTCCAGTATCTTTATCACCGACACGTTTGTGATCTTGGCTGGTGGCCATTGGAAGAACATTCTCACCATCGACCATCACGATAAAGCTCGCTTCTTCACCGTCAAGGAACTCTTCGATTACTACACGGCTACCCGCATCGCCAAATGCATTACCAGCCAGCATATCTTGAATCGCATCTTCTGCTTCTTGCAGCGTCATTGCCACAATCACGCCTTTACCCGCCGCGAGGCCATCTGCCTTCACCACGATAGGCGCACCTTGTTCACGAACGTAGGCTAGTGCTGGCTCGATTTCAGTGAAGTTAGCGTAAGCGGCAGTAGGGATTTGGTGACGAGCTAAGAAATCTTTAGTGAAGGCTTTAGAACCTTCTAGTTGCGCAGCGCCTTGAGTTGGACCAAAGATCGCAAGACCTTCTGCTTGGAACGCATCTACCACACCAATCACTAATGGTGCTTCAGGACCAACGATGGTTAGCTCAATTGAATTTTCTTTGGCGAAATTAACTAAGGCATCAATGTCTTCTACACCGATGTTGACGTTTTCAAGCTTAGGCTCAAGAGCGGTGCCTGCGTTACCTGGGGCAATAAAGATTGTTTCTACGTTAGGGTTTTGTGCGACTTTCCAACCCAGTGCATGTTCACGACCGCCCGAACCAATAATCAATACATTCATGTTTTAAAATCCTTATAGCTGCTTCAGTGCCTTTATTTCTGTGTCAAACATGCTCACTTATGGTTATAAGCTCCGCGTATTTTTCTTGAACTAAAGTCACTGACTTGCTCTACGTATTTCAAATATCGGAATATTTAAAAAACAAAATTATAAGTCTTGCTCAAAGTAATTGGTGATGTGGCTAGGCAGCAATTGAGCCCATCCCCGGGAGCATAGTCCGCTATGTGACCGGGGTGGACGAAAGCAGCTAACAACGCCACAGTGCCAATTACAAAGAGGAAATTAGTGGCGGAAATGACGCATGCCGGTAAAGATCATCGCCATACCATGTTCATCGGCTGCTGCGATAACTTCGTCATCACGCATTGAACCACCTGGTTGAATCACACACTTGATGCCCGCTTCTGCTGCCGCATCAATGCCATCACGGAATGGGAAGAAAGCATCCGATGCCATAACGCTACCAGCAACCTCTAGCCCCTCATCTGCAGCTTTAATGCCGGCAATTTTCGCTGAGTAGACGCGGCTCATTTGACCAGCGCCAACACCAATCGTCATATCGCCTTTAGCGTAAACAATCGCGTTCGATTTGACATATTTCGCTACTTTCCAGCAGAACAGTGCGTCTTTTAGTTCTTCTTCCGTTGGTTGACGTTTTGAGACAACTTTTAGATCGCCCAGGCTCACCATGCCTTGGTCTCGGTCTTGAACTAGTAAGCCGCCGTTTACGCGTTTCACGTCAAAGCCAGTGGTTTGCGTTGACCACTCACCACACTCTAGAAGGCGAACATTCTTTTTCGCTGCAACCACTTCGATTGCTTCAGCGGATACTGATGGAGCGATGATTACTTCAACAAACTGACGTTCAACGATGGCAGAGGCGGTAGCGGCATCTAACTCTTGGTTAAATGCGATGATGCCACCAAATGCAGACGTTGGATCGGTTTGGTAAGCGCGGTTGTAGGCTTCTAAAATATCTTTACCTAGCGCAACACCACAAGGGTTGGCGTGTTTTACGATCACACATGCTGGCTCACTGAATTCTTTGACGCATTCTAATGCGGCATCAGTGTCGGCGATGTTGTTGTAAGAAAGCGCTTTACCTTGGATTTGGCGGGCGGTTGCGACCGAAGCTTCTTGTGGATGCTCTTCAACATAGAATGCGGCATCTTGGTGACTGTTTTCACCGTAACGCATATCTTGCTTCTTAATGAATTGCTGGTTGAATGTGCGAGGGAATTTACTTTCTTCGTCGCCTTCTTTGTTCTCTCCATAGGAAGGAACCATAGTGCCGAAGTAGTTGGCAATCATGCCGTCATAGGCTGCTGTATGCTCGAAAGCCGCAATCGCGAGATCAAAGCGAGTTTCTAGTGTTAGTGATGACTCATTGGCGTCCATCTCTGCAATAACTCGATTGTAGTCGTTGGCGTTAACAACAATCGTCACATCTTTGTGGTTTTTCGCGGCTGAGCGAACCATCGTTGGACCACCGATATCGATGTTCTCAACCGCATCAGCAAGCGTGCAGCCTTCTTTCGCTACAGTCTCAGCAAATGGGTAGAGGTTGACGACAACCATATCAATTGGATTGATGCCGTGTTTTTCCATTACGTCATCATCTTGACCGCGGCGACCTAAGACGCCACCGTGAACTTTTGGATGTAAGGTCTTAACGCGACCGTCCATCATCTCTGGGAAACCAGTGTAATCAGATACTTCTGTTACTGAGATACCTTTTTCAGCCAATAGGCGAGCAGTACCACCAGTCGACAGAATGTCGACACCACGCTCAGCTAGAGCTTGAGCAAACTCAACAATACCTGTTTTGTCTGATACGCTGATAAGCGCGCGGCGAATAGGACGAGCGTTATTCATGCTTCCATTTTCCTCAAATTCACGAATTAAAAGATGCTTGCCAAAAATGAACTTGTTTCTAACTACAGTTAGAATATTGGCCAGTTTTGGTAAAGACCTTTTGCCATTTCAAAGAGCATTTGCGATGCTCTGAATTTGATGGCGCACATTCTAACTAATTTATTACAAAAAAGCTCGCGCAATCGTTTGGCATCGCAAAAATAATTGTAATTTCCATCATCTTTAACGTGATAAGTAACGAAAGGGTTAATAGGAAAAGTTATGTTCCAGATTGGAGAATTGGCAAAACGCTGTGGTGTAACGACGGATACGCTTAGGTTTTATGAGAAAAATGGTTTGATAAAACCGGCAGGGCGCAGTGAATCTGGTTATCGTTTATATAGTGAAAAAAACCAAGAACAAGTGGCATTTGTGCTTAAAGCGAAAGACTTGGGTTTGAGTTTGGAAGAGATCAAAGAACTGCTTGAGATCAAGCTCGAGGCCACTGAGCATAGTTGCGCCGAAGTCAAAGCGATCACCACCGCGAAACTGCAAGTAATTGACGAGAAAATTGAAGAGTTAACTCGGATTCGAACCGCTTTGAAAAAGATTAATGATGCGTGTTGTGGCGATGTTGATGACAATGCCAGCCACTGTTCTATTCTTGGCGCTTTAGCGAGCGAGGAAAAGAGTGAAGGTTGTTGTCATCACCACGGATAGTGGTTGAATTGCCAATTAGCAAGCGCGCAGAATTTGTGATTTGGCTGCTGAGTGTACTTTTAGATCGGGCAGATTATCATGATAAATAGTGACTTGATCTCGGCCCATGCGTTTTGAATAGTACATGGCTTTATCTGCGTTGATTAATAGCGCTTTCACCGAGCCCACTTCTTGGGTGCACTCTGCGATGCCAATGCTCACTGTCGGGAATATTTCCTGATCATCAACCAGACACGCGGTCGAACGGATAGAAGAGCGAATGCGTTCAGCAATATCAAATGCTTGAATTGCGTTGGTATTACTGAGCACTACCCCAAATTCTTCGCCGCCTAAACGACCAATATGATCGCTGCTACGAATTTGTTTATGACAGATCTCTGCAACGTGCTTGATTGCTTCATCACCGGATAGGTGACCGACCATATCATTGATTTCTTTGAAGTGATCAATATCGATCATCAAGCACACGAGATGACGTTCCTGCAGTTGTTGCTTTTCAAACTCACGCTCTAGTTCTAAGAGAAATGCGCGGCGATTGAGTACGCCGGTAAGCTCATCGGTTTCAGAGAGTTTTTTGAGCTTCTTCTCGAGTAGGTGAGTTTGGGTGACATTGCGGACAGACCACATCACTTGTTGCTGGTGGTTTAATGGCTCAACATAATTGATGATGGCTTCAAACCAGCTTTCTTCTGGTAGATCTGGATTTTGCAGGTCTTCAAGAGAAAGCAGAAGATGATCTTGTAGCTTGATGCTGTAGCGGACGACTTGCGTCTGTTTAGAGGCAATAACCTGATCGATATAAGTTTGTAGTTCGGCAGCTTTACTTGCAGAGAGCACCTGGTCTAACTTGAGACCGATGTAACTTTTGGCATTAAAATTTGCAGCGTAGTAGTGCCCACCGTAACTATCAACGTAGCTTCCTTCTTCATCTAAGATAAAGACATGATCAGGTAAGGCATTGAGAATGAAATCTAGCCATTCCTCTCTATTTTTTACCATGCGATGTCTATCTCTTATCAAAGTTGGAACCGAGCATTGTAACGGATTATTTGCATATGACAATTGTGTTTATAAATAGATAGCTCACTAGTAAGAAGGTAGGATGGGGTTGATTTTGCCAAGGTCGCGGCATTAAAACGTTAAGCAGGCAGTGATATGGCTGCCTGCTTGGGGAGAGTGACTAGCTCAGATCCATGACGATACGACCGGTTATTTCACCTTTCTCCATATCCGCAAAGATATCGTTTATATCTTCTAGCTGTTTTACTTGAGTTATGGCTTTGACTTTACCTTCCGCGGCAAACTGTAAGCACTCTTGCAGATCTTTACGTGTTCCTACGATTGAACCAATGACTTTGACACCATTAAGTACCGTATCGAAGATAGGGATTGGCATTTCTTCTGGTGGAAGCCCAACCAATACACAAGCACCACCGCGACGAATCGAAGCATAAGCTTCTTTAAACGCAGGTTGAGACACTGCGGTACAGACCACACCATGGACACCACCATTGGTGATTTCACGGATACGTTCTGATGGGCTTTCTTTCATAAAGTCAATCGTGTGCTGCGCACCAAGCTCTTTTGCCAACGCAAGTTTTTCATCACCAGTATCCACAGCGATAACATTCATTCCCATTGCGACGGCGTATTGAATCGCGAGGTGACCAAGACCGCCAGCACCAATTGCTGCAACCCATTGCCCAGGTTTAACGCCTGTGACTTTCAGCGCTTTGTAAGTGGTCACACCAGCGCAAAATAGAGGTGCGGCATCCACATAGTTCAAACCATCTGGAATCTTAATCACGTATTCGCCATTGGCTAAGCAGTATTCAGCGTAACCACCATCGACAGAGTAACCGGCATTGTGCTGGTCAAGACAGAGCGTTTCTTGACCTTCTAAGCAGTAGTCACAGTGACCACAAGCACTGTATAACCATGGGACACCGACACGGTCGCCCACTTTTAGGTGATGGATTTCACTGCCAACCTCGACAATCTCCCCTACGCCTTCATGACCTGGTACCAGAGGCATTTTCGGCTTAACAGGCCAGTCGCCATGGCAAGCGTGCAAGTCGGTGTGGCAGACACCACAGGCATGGACTTTGACGAGGACGTCGCGTGGTTTCACGTTTGGTAGTGGAATTTCTTTAATGACCAGTGGTCCTTTAAATTCACTTACTACTGCTGCTTTCATCATTGTTATTCTCCGTTTGTTTTAATTAGCCGACAACCAATCCTGATTGTTCGGGTCTGACAAACCTTTGTGCGATTAATAAAAAGCTTCGCCTTAAATGAGAATTATTCAATGTAAATGTTGGCTTTCGTTTTGCGATCGAGTCGTTAATCACGCCGAGTTGAGAAAAGAGTGCACAAAATGTATGGATTTACGTGCTAGAAGTGATGGGAGTTCCGGTGAGTGATTTATCAATGTTTAAAGCGTAGAAAAGAAAAAAGGTCATGCTATTGCTAACATGACCTCTTAATTAATGATGAACCAACAAAGATTAGTTCATGCCGTATTTTTTCAGTTTCTTACGAAGAGTACCGCGGTTGATGCCCATCATAGTTGCTGCGCGAGTTTGGTTACCGCGAGTGTACTGCATGATGGTGTCTAGTAGTGGCTGTTCAACTTCAGCTAGAACTAATTCGTATAGTTCTGTAACTTCTTGACCGTTTAATTGAGCAAGATAGTTTTTAAGAGACGCTTTAACAGAATCACGTAGTGGCTTTTGCGTGATTTGATCTTGTGAAGTTACTGTAGTTACTGTTAATGCTTCTGAAGTTAGATTTTGTTCGAACATATTCGGTCTAGCTCTTCTCGTAATTATGGTGCAACGTTATCAAAATAACCTTCTAACGCCTCAAGTTGCTCTGCAGCAAGGTCGATTGCGTTGAAGGTACGGCGAAACTCGTTAGCCTGCTCATGCTCTTTTAGGTACCAACCCACATGCTTACGAGCAATGCGAGGGCCTAAGAACTCTCCATAAAATTCATGTAGAGCGTTCACATGACCAAGCATAATGCCTTTCACTTCCTCAAGAGGAAGGGGCGACATCACGGTGCCGTTTTCCAAATAGTGCTGGATTTCCTGGAAAATCCAAGGACGACCCTGGGCAGGGCGTCCAATCATCAGAGCGTCTGCACCGGTATAATCCAGTACAAATTTCGCCTTCTCAGGGCTATCGATATCACCGTTAGCGATAACCGGAATTGAGATAGCTTGTTTTACCGCCTTGATGCTGTCGTATTCGGCCTCACCTTTGTACATACACGCTTTAGTGCGCCCATGAAGGGCTAAAGCCTGTATGCCGCAGTCTTCGGCTAATTTAGCGATGTAGACACAGTTTTTGTTTTCTGGGTCCCAGCCAGTACGGGTTTTCAATGTCACAGGGACATCGACTGCATTGACTACCGTTTTCAGAATATCTTCGATGATATCTGGATACTTAAGTAATGCAGAGCCGGCTAGCTTTTTATTCACTTTTTTAGCTGGGCAGCCCATATTGATGTCGATGATTTGCGCACCGTTTTCAACACTAAACTGAGCTGCTTCAGCCATAAGCTGGGGATCAGCGCCTGCGATCTGTACCGAACGAATGCCCGATTCGCCTTCGTGTACCATGCGCTGTTTTGATTTCGCAGTCTTCCAAAGCTTTGGGTTCGACGACATCATTTCACTGACGGCCATACCCGCGCCATATCGGAGACACAACTCTCGAAAAGGTCTATCCGTAACGCCCGCCATTGGAGCAACGATTAGTTTGTTCTTAAGTTGATAATTACCTATTTTCAAAACGTCTTCACAGTTCTGTACCAGCAAGGGCGCGCATTTTACGCATTTTTTCACTGCGTGAAAAGACTAATATTTGAGCATTTACAAATTGTTTTGTTAATTTGTTTAAATTTCAGTCTATTAGCCGCAAAAACCTTGTCTAGCCTTGCTTGCGACCTGAGATGCGACACCATTCACTTTGCTCTTTAATTGGATCAATGTGAAGCTCGTCACGGTAATGGTCAGCCACATCTTCCGCTTGGGTATCTAAAACGCCCGACATTGCTAACAAACCATTTTCTTTGACCAAACCTTTAATGATTGGAGCCAGTTCACGTAATGGGCCTGCCAAAATATTAGCAACTACCACATCTGCGATTAGACCTTCAGGTTGATCTTGAGGAAGGAAAACTTCAAGCTGTTCCGCCACGCCATTACGCTCGGCGTTATCTTTAGACGCGAGTAGAGCTTGAGGATCAATGTCGATCCCGATAACTTGTTCAGCACCAAGTTTGATCGCCGCGATCGCGAGGATGCCTGAGCCACAGCCGAAGTCGATAACCGTTTTGCCTTGTAGATCGAGACCTTCTAGCCACTCAAGACACAGCGCAGTTGTCGGGTGAGTACCTGTACCAAAAGCAAGGCCTGGGTCGAGCATAACATTGACGGCATCTGGCTCTGGGATTTCACGCCAGCTTGGGCAGATCCATAGACGCTCACCGAATTTCATTGGGTGGAAGTTATCCATCCATTCGCGTTCCCAGTCTTTATCTTCGATTTGCTCAACTTTGTAAGCAAAGTCTTCCGCGAGCATATTGCTTGCTTTGATTTGGTTTAAAACAAACTGAGTGTCAGCTTCGGCATCATACAGTGCCAGAATATCGGTATCACCCCATAAGCGAGTTTCACCTGGTAGAGGTTCAAATACTGGTGTGTCTTGCGCATCTAAAAAGGTTACGGATAGCGCGCCAGTCTCTTCCATTAGCATGTCACCGATCATTTCGGCGTTTTCATTGGTCGCATTGAGTTTGATTTGAATCCAAGGCATGAGTATGTGCTCTTAACGTGGTTGAATCAGAATATTGGCGCAGAGTTTAGCAGCCAGAAGCAAAAATGCCCACGTAATGTGGGCATTTAACGCGATTAAGCGAGGCGATTATTGCAGACCAAGCTTCTTCTCTAGGTAGTGGATGTTTGCACCACCGTGTTGGAAGTTCTCGTCATTCATAATTGAAATTTGTAGCGGCACGTTTGTTTTGATGCCTTCTACAATCATCTCACCCAGTGCATTTTTCATGCGTGCGATGGCTACGTCGCGGTTCTCACCGTAAGTGATCAGCTTACCGATCATTGAGTCGTAGTGAGGTGGTACTGTGTAACCAGAGTAGATATGAGATTCCCAACGTACGCCCATGCCGCCAGGTGCATGGAAACGTTCGATCTTACCTGGAGAAGGTAGGAAACGCTCAGGATCTTCTGCGTTGATACGACATTCAATCGCATGACCACGGATCTTAATGTCATCTTGAGTGAATGACAGTGGTTGACCTGCGGCAACACGTAGCTGCTCTTTGATTAGGTCAACGCCAGTGACCATCTCAGTTACTGGGTGCTCTACCTGAATACGAGTGTTCATTTCGATGAAGTAGAACTCGCCGTTTTCGTATAGGAATTCGAACGTACCAGCGCCGCGGTAGCCGATTTCAAGACAAGCACGAGTACAACGTTCACCGATGTACTTACGCATCTCTTCCGTGATGCCTGGGGCTGGAGCTTCTTCAACCACTTTTTGGTGACGACGTTGCATTGAACAGTCACGTTCACCTAGGTGAATTGCGCCGCCTTGACCGTCAGCAATCACTTGAACTTCAACGTGACGAGGATTTTCTAGGAATTTCTCCATGTAAACCATGTCGTTGTTGAAGGCTGCTTTTGCTTCTGCGCGCGTCATTGCGATAGCTTGAGTTAGATCAGCTTCGCTACGTACAACACGCATACCACGACCACCGCCGCCGCCAGACGCTTTGATGATTACTGGGTAACCAATGCGTTTTGCGTGAGCTTTGTTCTTCACTTCATCGTTGTCTAGTGGACCGTCAGAACCAGGTACACATGGAACGCCCGCTTTTTTCATTGCGTTGATAGCTGAAACCTTGTCACCCATCATGCGGATGGTATCCGCTTTTGGACCAACAAAGATAAAGCCACTACGTTCAACTTGCTCTGCAAAGTCTGCGTTTTCAGACAAGAAGCCGTAGCCTGGGTGAATCGCTACTGCGCCAGTCACTTCAGCCGCTGAAATGATGCGTGGAATGTTTAGGTAGCTATCAATACCGCGCGCAGGACCGATACAGATTGATTCATCTGCAAGCAATACGTGCTTAAGGTCGCGGTCAGCCGTAGAGTGTACCGCTACGGTTTTGATGCCTAGCTCTTTACATGCGCGAAGAATACGAAGTGCAATTTCACCTCGGTTCGCGATGACTAATTTATCTAGCATAGCTTCAGCCTCGATTATTCGATTACTACTAGCGGCTGGTCGAATTCTACTGGTTGACCATCTTCTACTAGGATTGCAGTTACCACACCAGATTTATCTGCTTCGATTTGGTTCATCATCTTCATCGCTTCAACGATACATAGAGTATCGCCAGCTTTAACGCTTTGACCTACTTCGATGAAAGATTTCGCGTCTGGACTTGGAGAGCGGTAGAAAGTACCAACCATTGGAGAAAGAACTTGGTGACCCGCAGGCGCTGCTGGAGCCGCTGCTTCTGCTGCAACTGGAGCCGCCGCTACTGGTGCTGCCACTGGAGCAGGTGCTGCTGCGTATTGAATCGGTGCTGCTTGTACAGGAGCTGCTGTGCCGTGACGACTGATGCGTACTGACTCTTCACCTTCAGAAATCTCTAGCTCAGCGATGCCAGACTCTTCTACTAATTCAATCAGCTTCTTAATTTTACGGATATCCATGTTTGCTTTCTCTTTTATCTTGTGAGTAAGACAACCCGCGAGGGTTGCAGAGTGTTAGGTTACTTTGCCTGCAGTTGCTTGATCGCGGCAGACAATGCAAATTCGTAGCCTTGTGCACCTAAACCACATATCACGCCTTGTGCTTTATCAGACAAGTATGAGTGATGTCGAAATGGTTCTCGGGCGTGCACATTGGACAAATGTACTTCTATAAATGGGATTGCTACGCCAAGTAAGGCATCACGCAGCGCTACGCTGGTGTGAGTAAATGCCGCTGGATTTATAATGATAAAATCCACTTGGTTGTATGCAGCATGAATCGCCTCAATTAGCTCATATTCGCGATTGGATTGAAGATGCTCGAGTTCAACGCCCACATTTGCCGCTTGTTGCGTCAAAGTGGCGACGATTTGGTCGAGTGTTTGCGACCCATAATGTGCAGGCTCGCGAAGCCCTAATAAATTAAGGTTCGGACCGTTCAGAAGTAGAATTCGTGATTTTGCTGACATTATGTGGCTATCTTCCTTTATCGTGAGTGAAACGAGTCGGTTTCCTAATATACGATAAATCAACGCGATTTTTCAGTGCAAATCGAGCGATTTTAAAAAAATCGTCCACGATTATAGCTAATTCAGCGCAATTAGCAGCAATTTACTGGTCTAATCACCCACAATTGCTTGTATTTTCTGTAACAGAGATAACAGAAAAGCCATGTAGAAAAGTCAAATAGGCGACAAATAATCAGATCTGAACACAAAAAAAGCCGTCACTCAGTGACGGCCTTAGCAGTTATTGGTGGAAATTACGCCAATTCGGCTTTTTCTGCGATAAGTTTGTCTACCACACTTGGATCCGCAAGGGTTGAAGTATCACCAAGGTTACTGGTGTCACCCGTGGCGATCTTACGCAGGATACGGCGCATGATCTTACCTGAGCGCGTTTTCGGTAGAGAGTCTGTCCAGTGCAGCACGTCTGGTGTTGCAATTGGACCAATTTCCTTACGCACCCAATCTTTAACTTCTTTGTGCAGCTCTGCTGATGGGAACTCACCATCATTGAGCGTCACGTAAGCGTAGATAGCTTGACCTTTGATATCGTGAGGAATACCAACAATCGCAGCTTCGGCAATCTTGTCGTGTGCAACCAGTGCTGATTCAATTTCGGCGGTACCCATACGGTGCCCCGATACGTTCAGTACGTCATCAACACGGCCAGTGATCCAGTAGTAACCATCTTCATCACGTCGCGCGCCATCACTGGTAAAGTACATGCCTTTAAAGGTCGAGAAGTACGTTTGCTCAAAGCGTTCATGATCACCATATACGGTACGCATCTGACCTGGCCATGAATCTAGAATCACTAGGTTACCTTCAGCTGCTGTCTCTTCAATGATGTTACCCATGTTGTCGACAAGTGCCGGTTGTACGCCGAAGAATGGACGTGTTGCCGAACCCGGCTTCAGATCGGTGGCGCCTGGTAGTGGAGCAATCAAGATACCGCCAGTCTCAGTTTGCCACCAAGTATCAACGATCGGTGATTTTTCATTACCGATGGTTTTGTAGTACCACTCCCACGCTTCTGGGTTGATTGGCTCACCAACCGAGCCCATAACACGCAGACTAGAGCGAGAAGTGCCTTCAACCGCTTCGTTGCCTTTCGCCATTAGTGCGCGGATAGCCGTTGGTGCAGTGTAAAGAATGTTCACTTGATGTTTATCTACCACTTCACTCATACGAGCAGTGTTTGGATAGTTTGGCACACCTTCAAATAGGATTGTTTTCGCACCATTGGCTAGTGGACCATAGATTAGGTAAGTATGACCGGTGATCCAGCCCACATCCGCCGTACACCAGAAAGTTTCACCTGGTTGGTAATCAAATACGTATTTAAACGTCATGGTTGCGTAAACCAAGTAACCACCAGTGGTATGCAGTACGCCTTTAGGTTTACCTGTTGACCCCGAGGTGTAAAGGATGAACAGTGGATCTTCGGCTTTCATTTCTTCTGGCGGGCAAACTTCAGAAGCGTTAGCTGTTGCTTCATGCCACCAAACATCACGATGTTCATGCCAGTCAATATCGCCACCGGTGCGTTTCAGAACCATCACTTTTTTAATCGTCGTGACTTCTGGGTTAGTCAGTGCTTCATCAACGTTCTTTTTCAGTGGAACGGCACGACCGCCACGCACACCTTCGTCAGCGGTGATCACGACCTTTGCATCGGAGTCGATGATACGACCAGAGAGTGCTTCAGGAGAGAAGCCGCCGAATACCACAGTGTGGACTGCGCCAATACGGGTACAAGCTAGCATCGCAATTGCGGCTTCTGGAACCATTGGCATATAAAGACAAACAACATCGCCTTTATGTACGCCTTGCTCTTTCAGTGCGTTGGAAAACTTACACACTTCTTTGTGTAATTCGTTGAAGGTCAGTGTTTTGTCATCGGCAGGATCATCGCCTTCCCAGATAATCGCGATGTCATCACCGCGCTCAGCAAGGTGGCGGTCAATACAGTTAGCAGAAACGTTAAGTGTGCCATCTTCAAACCAACGAATGTCAACATGACCAGTATCAAACGAGGTGCTTTTCACTTTAGTGAACGGTTTGATCCAATCTACGACTTTGCCGTGCTCACTCCAGAATCCTTCTGGATCTGAGACTGACTGCTGATACATGGCAAGGTAGGTGTCATTATCCGCATGTGTTGTTGCTTTGATATTCTCTTTTACCGGATAAACGTGGACTTCACTCATTGCTTCTCTCCTTGTGAATTGAGCGATAATTTAAACGCGAGGTTGTAGGGTGAGCGTTTAAAATCACATCTTTAATCTTCTAGCTCTGAGCCAACTTGCCCAAACCTAGCAATGCTATAACTTTCAATCACAGCGCCCATTTTCTCAATTAGACTTTAGGATTAATGCGCAATAGGGAGAGTGATTGAGAGCGCATTTCAGCGCCCAATTAATGAATTCAAACAATTAGCGCTGATAAGGAATACTTAGACTCGGTAGGTCGCCTTTGGTCAATCGTACAAAGACCAGCGCCGCAGAGATGGCATCTTGCAGCGCATCGTGTTTGTCTTGTAAGGGCAGGTCTAAGTGCTTGCAGATTGCATCTAAACTTAAGTCGAAGTAAGCATTGGGCAGATGCTGTTCTAATTTGTCATGGTAGATCTGGCTCACTTCAATCAGTGGATTTGGCAATGGAAAGCCAAGCTGCTTCTTACATGCCAGATCGAGGATCTTTTTATCGTAGCGAATGTGGTAGCCCACTAACGGTCGATTGCCGATGAACTCAAGTAGCTTGAGCAGTGCTTGTTTTTCATCGATTCCATCTTCGAGATCTTTATGCCGAATCCGGTGGATCTTTACTGAGCCAGAATCGAGAGATTGAGGCGCACGCAAGCGAACCTCAAAGGGTTGGCTGGTAATAATGCGATTATCAATGATCTTAGTCGCGGCGATGGTCACCAATTCAGCCCGATTAGGGTCTAAGCTGGTGGTTTCACAATCGAGTGAGACGTACTCACCTTTAGCGACAGCTCCAAAGTAGTGCTGAAAAGGAGAGCCTTTGAGTTTGTAGTACCAGTAACGTCTTTGAAGCCAGTTCATACTCGTCCTCACTAATCTCTTATTTGATAATGATAGCCTAAGAATTGCTTGAATTTTTTCACCACATGCAGACTGTGGCGCAGCAGATCTCGTTCGCTTCTGTCGAGCTGTTTGAGGTCAATTCGATTGTGGCTATGCTGGTTTGATAGTTGCTGTGCAAGGCGAAGCTTAAAGAATAGCTTTAACGCTTCATTGAGGTTATCGGCTGTCTCGGGTTCGAGTATTTTCTTATGACGCAGTGCTTCAATACGCTCAAAGGTGTTGTTTTCATTGATGCCATATTCAAGCGCTAAGGTACGGATGCCGTGCACCACGGGGAATATACCGCCGCTTTTTAGATCGAGCCCTTGTTTATCATTCTTCACGTTGCCAAAGAGTGTCAGAGGCAAGGAAAACTGCAGAGCGGGGCGAGAGAAGTCCTGTAGGGTGAGCATGTTGTTAAACATGATGCTATGTAAGTGTTCACTTACTGGTTTAAGTAGCTCGTCATTACCGGCGACCGCATGGGCATCTGCCATGATTGCAAGCTTCATCACTTGCTCTGCATTGGTGGCTTTCGACCACTGTTTTAGGGTCTTTTGCCAATCAGATTGCGACTTGACCCATTCTGGATTGTTGACCATGACATTACCAGGACAGAGCGGGTAACCTAACTGCTGCAGTGTATGGGTCAGCTCATTCATGACATTGCCACACTGTGACCATTCCAAACCATCTTTGAGGATCAAGGCGTTGTCTTGATCGGTTTTTAGAATTTGCTCGCCGCGCCCTTCTGAGCCTAACACAATCAAGCAACAGTGATCGTGGAGGGCGGGAGGGACAACTAACTCGAATGCTTTTTCGATGATTTGTTCATTGACCGCAGAAATGAGCTCCATGATGAAACGAGTACGGATGCCGTTGCTAAGTAAGCTATCCACCAGTTGGCGCTGTTTATTGGAGGCAATAGCCAGCTCATCGACGCTGGTGGCGCGTGCAATACTCAGGGTGAGCACATGTGAGTGAGTCGAAAAGGCACTGAGGATTTGCGTCATATCCAACATGCCGACGGGTTGATTGCCGTCGCACACCATGAGACGCTTCATGCGATTTCGCGTCATGGAAATCATCGCATTGAATAGAAAATCCCCTTCATCAACATGCATCACAGGAAAAGTGGCAACTTCCCCCACAGGGGTATCAAGTGGCAAACGGTCTAGCATGACCGCATGCAGCATATTGGTGCGGGTAATAATGCCGTAAGGTAGTTCGTTAGGGTGCGCTTGCCGGCGTTGGTCATCGTCTGCCAATTCAATTAATGCAGAATCGACCGCATTAGATTTCAGAAACCGCGTGACCTCATCCAATGGTTGGTCATATTTCAAAATGCGCGGTGGATGATAGATCTCGCTATCGACTTTAGTCAGAATGAATTCGGCGAGGTTTTGCTGCTGTTGAGCCGCCTCAATTAAAGCTTGGCGTTTTGATAAGTTATTATCGAAGTACGCCGCAAATTGACCGTTCTGTTCATACAAGTCGAGAAATACTTCTTTAGGCAGTAAATAGGAGAGCGTATCTTCAAGCGCAATGTAGTTGTGGCGCGCTTCTCCCTCAAATAAAGCGCGTACATCGAATAGATCATCATTCGCGTAGTGGGCAAAGATCTCTTTACCATCACTGGATTGTTCTTCAACCACCCCTTTGATCAAAATGTGCAGGTGTCGACTGGTCGTCCCACTTTTGAGGATGGTATCTCGCCCACGAAAATAGGCGACATCCAGTGAAGCTCTCAAGGTTTGTTGCTGGGCTTCATCGAGTCGGTCAAATGGGGGAGATTGCATGTTGAATTTATCTGGCATAGCGCACCTACAAAGACAATCGAACTATCGTCTAGTGTGACAAATCGCGCCATTTTCGCCAGACGACTTTGGTCGAAGCAAAGTCCATCTTTGCAAAGAGGAAATGCGTGTTTTTGAATGTTCCCTTTTTATCCATTCCAGTTGCGTGGATAATATCGTCAGCTTAATGTCTTGAATTAGAGGTCACCATGTTTACCCCTTCGCCTTACGGCTGGATTTCTCAATACCTAGTCGGTTTCTTTTTCGCCTATGGTGTCTATCTCCCATTTTGGTCACTTTGGTTTGAAAACCAAGGTGTATCACCAGCTGATATTGGTCTTTTGGTCGGTATTGGTTTTGCAACGCGTTGTGTTGCCAACTTAGTTATCACACCACGTATTCACAAAGTCGAGCATCTCATGCCGGCGCTGCGTGCGTTCAGTTTGGCTGGCTTGCTATTTGTTGGTTTCCACTTCTTTACTGGTGGCAGTTTCTGGCTTATGGCAGTCGCGACGGTGTTATTTAACCTTTGCTGTGGTCCTATCGTGCCGATCTCGGATGCAATGGCGAACCATTATGCTCGCTTAAAAATGCTCGATTATGGTCGTACTCGTCTATGGGGCTCGATTGCCTTTATCGCCGGATCAACTGTGGTGGGTTATCTCGTCTCGCTCTATGGTACGGATATGATTCTCTACACGGCAATGGTGGGGATGTTAGCCGCATTGCTGTTCTCGATGCGTGCGATTAATCCGATGCCAGTCACGGAAAGTGAAGCGCAGATGGAGCGTCCGAAAGTGCTCGCACTGCTACGTGAAAATAGCGTAATTCGCTTTTTGGCTTTGGTGGCTTTAATTCAAGGTAGTCATGCCGCTTACTACAGTTTCAGTACCATTTATTGGAAAGAAGCAGGCTACTCGGAAGCAACGATTGGTTACTTATGGAGCCTAGGTGTGCTGGCTGAGATTGCCATCTTTGCCTTAAGTAAGCGTCTATTTGTTGGTTGGAGTTTACGCGCGCTGTTTTTAGTGGCATCGGTTGGGGTGATTGTGCGTTGGGGGCTCACCGCATCGACCACGGCACTGGTAGCATTGGTCGCTATTCAGTTGCTGCATGGTGTGACGTTTGCGGTTGCTCATATCGCGGCAATTCAATACATCCAAGCGTCGGCACAAAACCGCATGGTGGCTCTACAAGCGCTGTACAATGCGATTCCTCTTGGTGCATTTATTGCGTTGATGACGGCGCTCAGTGGTTGGGGTTATGAAAACTGGGGCGCGAATGTGTTTTGGGTGATGGCCGCGATGGGAGTATTAGCTCTGTTTATTCGTGCAGAGCCGAAAACACGTCAACGTCACGATGAGTTAAATAAAGCGGAGCTTGAAGCACAGAATTAACCTCATCTGATTGATATTTATACACTCTGTTAGTTTAATAGCGTTATCTAACAGAGTGTAATTTAAGGATATCGCATGCAAGGATGGCTAGTGATTCCCGTATCATTATTGTATCTCGGTCTGTTGTTTTGGATCGCGTGGTATGGCGATCAAAAACGCAGTTGGCTGGCGAAGTGGCGGCCTTGGATATATAGCTTATCCATTGCGGTATATTGTACTTCGTGGACATTTTACGGCACGGTCGGGCAAGCAAGCAGCAATCCGTGGTCTTTCCTTCCTATCTATATTGCCCCCATCATCGTTTTCACCTTAGGTTGGCGAATCCTCGCCAGACTGATCATTATTGCTAAGCGCGAACACATTACATCGATAGCGGACTTTATCGCGGCTCGATATGGTAAGTCACAAGGGCTGGCGGTTGTGATCACCTTAATCGCAGTAGTCGGTATCTTGCCTTATATCGCTTTGCAACTGCGTGGTATTACCATGGGGCTTGAAGTTGTTGCGCCAACCTTGAAAGAGCAAGGGCTACTTGCTGGTGTTGATGCTTCGTGGTTTGTGGTCTTGGCGCTGGCTATATTTACCATGCTGTTTGGTACTCGCCATATCGATAATACCGAACATCATCGTGGCATGATGATGGCGATCGCGTTTGAGTCGATTGTAAAGCTGGTGGCATTTATGACCGTCGGCTGTTTCATTCTCTTCCTCGCCTTAAACCGCAGTGACATTGTCTTAATGGACTTGGCGGCGCAAACCTATCAGGCGCCCAATTGGCCAACATTGATTATCCATACGGTGTTGACCATGTTAGCGATTCTCTGTTTACCGCGTCAGTTCCATACCATGGTGGTGGAGAATGAGCGCCCACAAGACTTACACACCGCGCGCTGGTTATTTCCACTCTATCTGATCTTAATGGGCTTGTTTGTCTTGCCGATTGCATGGGTTGGTCAAGGGCTACTTGCTGGCGTGAGTGCTGACACTTACGTCATCAGTTTACCAATGTCTGTTGGGGCAACCGATATGGCGTTATTGGCATTTTTAGGTGGCACATCGGCTGCCAGTGGTATGGTGATTGTCTCGACCATCGCACTGGCTATCATGGTATCCAACGACTTGGTGATGCCATTACTGCTGCGTCGGATGCGCTTGAGTAATCGTGGTCATCGCCAGTTTTCTGGATTGCTATTGGTGATCCGCCGTGGTTTGATTTTGTTGTTGCTTCTAGGGGCTTGGGGTTTTTATCAGGTACTGGGCAACATTCCTTCGCTGTCGGCGATAGGATTTCTCTCGTTTGCCGCGATAGGTCAGTTTGCGCCAGCACTGATTGGCGGTATGTATTGGCGCCAAGGAAATCGTAAGGGTGTTTACGTTGGGCTGCTATTTGGCTTTGCGGTATGGCTAATCACGCTAATGAATGCGACAGGCTTGTTGGCCGGTGATAGCCATAACAATGTACTGCTTTGGTTAATAGAACCACCGACCATCTTGCGTGAGGTGGGCTTACAAGCTTCAGAATGGGGGATAGTGCTGAGCTTAAGCGCCAACACCTTATGCTATATATTGATTTCTATCCTGACGCGCGCCAGTTTGAGTGAGCGACTGCAATCGGCTTCGTTTATTGGTACGCCGTTGCCGGAAAGTGAGAACATGAGCCTCTACCAAAGCCGAGTGACGGTGGCTGAACTAGAGATGCTCGCTTCACGGTTTGTCGGTCGCCATCGAGTGCGCAGCGCCTTTCAACAATATTGGGGGCAGCAACGACAAACGTTAATGCCCAATCAGCAAGCACCTTCAAGTTTGATCCGCCATACCGAGCGTGTCTTAGCTGGGGTGTTTGGTGCCTCTTCCGCTAAGTTAGTGCTTACTTCTGCTTTGCAAGGCAGAAACATGCAGTTGGAAGAGGTGGCGACCATTGTCGACGAAGCCTCTGAACTGTATGACTTTAGTCGTGGCTTACTGCAAGGTGCGATTGAACATATTGGCCAAGGGATTGCGGTTGTCGACAAGCAGTTAAGGTTGGTGGCATGGAACCAGCGCTATCTAGAGTTGTTCGAATTTCCCCCTGGGTTGATTCAAGTCGGTCGCCCGATTGCTGACGTGATTCGTCATAATGCCGAGCAAGGTTTGTGTGGTCTTGGTGACCCAGAGGATCATGTGCGGCGCCGGATATACCACTTAGAACAAGGTACTCGTCATACTTCTTCGCGTGTTCGCCCTGATGGGCGCGTGATCGAAGTGCAAGGAAATCCGATGCCAGGTGGCGGATTTGTGATGAGTTTTACCGATATCACCGTCTTCCGTGATGCCGAGCAAGCCTTGAAAGAGGCCAATGAAACGCTTGAAGAGCGTGTGCAGGCTCGTACGCAAGAGTTAGAACGTCTCAACAAGCAACTGGTCACGGCGACTCAGCGCTCTGAACATGAGTCGCGTTCGAAATCCCGCTTCTTAGCCGCGGTCAGTCATGACTTAATGCAGCCGCTTAATGCCGCGCGCTTGTTTGCTTCATCTCTTTCTGAAGTGGCGAAGGAGAGTGAAACCAAGCAATTGGCCAATCACATTGAAAGTGCTCTTGGGGCTGCCGAAGATTTGATTGGCGATCTTTTGGATATTTCTCGCCTCGAGTCCGGCAAGTTAGACGTTAATGTGCACGGTTTCGCGATTAACGATGTGCTCTCCAATCTTAATGCCGAGTTCAGTGCTTTGGCTAAACAGCAGGGTATTGAGTTTAGTATGGTGCCGAGTCAGTTGCTGGTGGAATCTGATCCCAAATTACTGCGCCGTGTGGTTCAGAACTTTTTGACTAACGCGTTCCGCTACAGTCCACGTGGAAAGGTGGTGTTAGGAGTCCGCCGTGATGGCGATGATGTTCGAATCGAAGTTTGGGATAACGGTGAAGGGATCAACGAAGATAAGCAGCAAGAGATCTTTGAAGAGTTTAACCGAGGCAATCAGGTTCGCTCGGACCAAGGGTTGGGGTTAGGTCTTGCGATCTCCAAAGGGATTGCCAATGTGCTTGGTCATCAGATTGCGATGCGTTCTTGGCCCGGTAGTGGCAGTGTGTTTTCGATTCGTCTAAAACGAGCTGCCTTTGCGGCGCCGCAAGCCGTTGCTTCACCGATTCAAGCTGCATCGGATCTCAGCCATATCAAAGTGCTGTGCGTCGACAATGAAACCGACATTTTGATCGGTATGGAGCAGTTACTCGCTCGATGGGGATGCGATGTGCGATGCGCCGTTGATATTGTTGAGAGCATGCAAGCGATAGAGGATGCTTGGCAGCCGGATGTGATTCTCTCCGATTACCGTCTTGATAATGGTCGTACCGGGCTTGAGGTATTGCAGCAGTGTCGTTTACGTCTTGGGGATAGCTTTATCGGGGTGATCATCAGTGCTGATCGCACCCCTGATATGTTGGCAGGCATCGAGTCGAACAGCTTTAGCTTTATACCTAAACCAGTCAAGCCACTCAAACTCAGGGCGATACTCAACTGTATCGCCTAGGACGGATATCTGGTTATTGTTCACTTAGCAGCGTTTCGTATTTTACAAACGCTGTTTGAGTGTCACCGTAATACAGCACGCCGTCTGCTTGCGCCGCAACACGTAACCAACTTTGTTCTGATGCCGGTGCGGGTAGTTTGATAAACCAGTTTTTACCGTCCTCACTTGCTGGCTGCATATCGAGAGGTTTAGCTTGCTGATCAGCATCGTCAACCAGAGATAGCTTGATGCCTTCTAGCGGAAAAGCGGATGTCAGCGATAGCTCTAATCCTTCGGCGGTTAGATTCTCTGAACGGAACTTGATTTTAAATTCGCCATTTTCCATATCACAGATACCACTGGTGTAGCGGCAGTTTGATTTGCTCAGCAGCTTGTAGCTTTGCCCCTCTTTAGCCGCGTGAGGCTTCTCACTCAGAGCTAAGTCGGTACCAAAGTAAGCGATAATAGAAAGAATTGGCGCGACCAACAGGGCGATGATGATGTGTTTGTTTTTAAACATAGGGCTTCCTTGCTACTACGACGGGCTAAAATTTTATACCTAATAACTCATGAGCTTACTGAGTTAAGTTATTGGGTATAGAACTTTATTTAAACAGACTAAGAGGAATAAAAAAGCCCCCGTAGGGGCTTTTGTGCTTTAGGTTAGATTTTAGTGGTCGACTGCGTCACCTGCACCAGCTGGTACACGTACGTGCTCAACCAGATCTTTCACTTCTTGTGGTGTTTCCGCGGTTACTTTCGATACAGCGAATGCCACGATGAAGTTGAATAGCGCACCAATCGCACCGAATGCATTTGGTTCGATGCCGAAGAACCAGTTGCTACCCCAGCTTTCTAGGTAAGTCCAATCCGCAACAAATAGGATGCCTTTGTGTTGGAATACGTAGAATAGCGTCACACTGATACCTGCGATCATACCGGCAATCGCACCTTCTTTGTTGATGCTCTTGCTAAAGATACCCATCATCAATGCAGGGAAGATGGAGGATCCGGCAAGACCGAAGGCGAGGGCTACCGTACCGGCGGCAAAGCCTGGTGGATTGAGACCTAAGTAGCCTGCCACCGCAATTGCCACCGCCATCGATATCCGGCTAGCAAGTAGCTCTTTCTTCTCAGAAATGTTCGGGTTGATAACACCTTTAATTAAGTCATGGGATATCGCCGAGGAGATAGCCAACAATAGACCCGCTGCGGTAGACAGTGCCGCTGCCAGACCACCCGCCGCGACAAGTGCGATTACCCAGTTAGGCAGTTTCGCAATCTCAGGGTTAGCCAGTACCATGATGTCACGGTCAACTTTCAACTCGTTGGTGGCTGGGTTTGAGGTGTACTCAATCAGACCATCGTTGTTTTTGTCATCAAAGCCCAGTAGACCTGTTTTTTCCCAGTTCTTGAACCAGTCAGGACGCTCATCATAAGCAAGGTGCTGACCAGGAGCTGGATTCACAGTATCCATTAGGTTTAGACGCGCCATCGCAGATACAGCAGGAGCTGTTGTGTATAGGATTGCGATGAACAGTAGTGCGTAACCTGCTGACGTTCGTGCATCACGTACTTTAGGTACAGTGAAGAAACGGATGATTACGTGCGGTAGACCTGCGGTACCAATCATTAGTGACATGGTGTAGACGAACATGTTGAGTGTATCGCCACGAACTTGGGTGGTGTATTCACTAAAGCCAAGTTCTGTCACCACCTGATCGAGCCGGTCGAGTAGATAGACATCGGTGCCGGAAATGGTACTCCCAAGACCGATTTGTGGCAGAGGGTGACCAGTTAGCTGCAGAGAGATAAAGATTGCAGGGATAGTGTAAGCAAGAATGAGTACGCAATATTGAGCAATCTGCGTGTACGTAATACCTTTCATGCCGCCCATTACCGCGTACATAAATACGATACACATACCGATCAGTAGACCTGTTGAGTAATCAACTTCTAGGAAACGACCAAATGCTACACCCACACCTTTCATCTGACCGATAACGTAAGTTACTGATGCGATGATAAGACACACAACCGCAACGATACGTGCAGTGTTTGAGTAGAAGCGTTCGCCCACGAACTCTGGCACGGTAAACTTACCAAACTTACGTAGGTAAGGTGCCAGTAGTAGAGCAAGTAGTACGTAACCACCAGTCCAACCCATTAGGAATACGGAACCACCGTAGCCCATAAAGGCAATTAGACCCGCCATTGAAATGAACGATGCTGCTGACATCCAGTCAGCGGCTGTCGCCATGCCGTTTGCAATTGGGTTTACACCGCCGCCAGCGACATAGAATTCTTTCGTTGAGCCAGCACGAGCCCAGATTGCAATACCTATGTAGAGGATAAATGTCGCCCCTACAACTAGGTAAGTGATAGTTTTCAAATCCATCTGAGCTACTCCTTACTCATCTACATTAAATTCGCGGTCGATCTGACGCATCTTCCACGCATAGTAGAAAATGATCCCTAGGAAGGTATAGATGGAGCCTTGTTGAGCAAACCAGAAGCCAAGTTTGTAGCCACCAATCTGGAATTGGTTAAGCACATCAACAAATAAGATGCCACAGCCAAAAGATACGAAGAACCAAACAACCATTAAACCGATCATTAGTCTTACGTTCTTTTCCCAATAGGCTTTGGCTCGTTCCTGACTTTCAAACGCCATTGCCGTCTCCTTACGCATGTTTGTTGTTAAGAATTTGTTTCACGATTTACAATAGCAGCGTCGTGACAAGATCTCTTTTCAACTTTAGTCGGCAATGGTTTTTGATTAAATTCTTTTAAAACAATGGCTTAAAATATTTGCTGGTATTTTATGAATGTTAATTTTGTGTTAACTAAGCCAAAGGTCTAATGCTGTAGCACGAGTAATGGTGGATCGATCACACAAAATAGAAGTCGCGAATCCCCATTAATAGATTATTTAGTGCAACAGCCGCCAAAATCAGCCCCATGACACGACTAATGATCGCCGCGCCTACGCTGCCGATCCGCTTGTGGATATGGCTAGCCATTAATAGAAATAACAGCGTAATGATCAATACGGAGAGCATGACACCGGCGGTGATTGCTTGGTCGATAAGCGAGTAGCGGTGGTTATCGGTCAGCATCACAATTGCCATCATGGCACCCGGAGAGGCAATCGAAGGCATTGCGAGAGGGTAGACGGCGAGATCCGCTAATTCAGAGTGGCTTAATTCTTGGGTTAATTTTTTTTCTTGATCGGGCTTACTCTCCCCAAAGATCATGGTGAGTGCAAACAGGAGTAACACTAACCCACCCGCAGCTTGAAAAGCAGGCAACGGAATTTGCATCGCTTCCAGTAACAATTGACCGGCAATTAAGAAAAACAGCAACAAACCGGTTGCGATGGCGACAGCCTTGAGTGCCACGAGGCGGCGCTGTTTAACAGACAAATGTTGAGTTTGTGATAGGTAAACAGGCACGGTTCCGACCGGATCGATGACTGCCCACAAGACGACGAATTGAGTAAGCACAATACTAAGCAAAGTGATCTCCCAGAGTTAGTTAGATGGGTGAGACTATTGTGACGTGAGAACCCACTCAAATTGCCATCGGGCAAAAGGCGAGCTATAACGATACGAATTATCTCAGGAATTAACAGAGGGATAGGTGTGTTAAAACACCAACATGCTAAGTGTAGCAAAAGTCATGCAAGAGAAAGTTAGCGTTGAGTGAATTAACCTTCAGACTCAAGCTGCTGCAACAAAATTACCGCTTGAGTACGATTTTTTACTCCGAGTTTACGGAAAATCGCCGTCATATGCGCTTTGATGGTCGCTTCAGATACGTTGAGTTCGTACGCGATCTGTTTGTTGAGCAAGCCATCAGACAGCATGCCCAGTACCTTGTATTGCTGCGGTGTCAGGGTGGCAATTTTTTCCGCGAGATCGGTACACGCTGCGTTATTGGTAATGGATCCTTCGGGGAAGAAAGGTTCGCCATTGAGTACCTGATTGAGCGCACTGATCAGCTCGCGCATATCGCTCGATTTAGGGATAAAACCAAACGCACCGTGGCTTTTCACTTGAGTGACAACCGATGGTTCTTCACTGGCGGAAACGACGACAATCGGTAGATCAGGGTATTCAGCTCGAAGCTGAATTAAGCCTGACATGCCATTTGCCCCCGGCATTTTTAGATCAAGTAACAACAGATCCGGATCCGACTCTTTCGCCAACAATGTGAGCAGTGCTTCCAACGAGTCCGCTTCAAGCAAGTTCGCGCCACTGATAGCCATATGAATGGCTTGAAACAAGGCATTTCGAAATAGCGGGTGGTCGTCAGCAATAATAATCGTGTAAGTCGAATCCATGACGTTAATCACTTATTGTTATTTGGTTAATAGAATTATTATGTTGTTTGACTGATTGAACAATGTTTGTACGCTAAAAGTCTGAACTAAATCGACTTTTGTCTTAGAAATAAAAACGCCCCAGACAAACTGGGGCGTTTAACTTAACCATGATTGCGCTTAGAGCTGGTGGTTATCAAGATGCTGAATGAAGCTTGGCGCATCCATAAAACCTGTAATACGAGCACTAACTAAGTGCTGACCACTGTGGTCCCAAAACTCGATAGTCGGCAGTCCAAGTACGTTAAGGCGCTGAAGTAATTCAATATCTTGCATCTGATTTTTCGTTACATCGGCTTGCAGCAAAATGAAGTCTTGCAGTTTGGCTTCGACTTCTGGCGTATGGAAGGTGTATTTTTCAAACTCTTTACAGGCGACACACCAGTCTGCGTAGTAGTCGAGCATCACAGGTTTACCTGCTTGTTTCGCTTTTGCTAGTTGTGCTTCAAGCTCGCTGACCGTTGCAACCTTGATAAACTCAACGCGCGCTTGATGCTCTTGTGCGGGTGGGTTTATCCAGGTGCTGTATAGCGGTTGAACCGAAGTCACTAAGCCAAGTACCGCGATAATGCCGACCATGCTTTGCTTCCAACCACCAAATGTGAGGCTGTTTTTTATATGGTAGAGCCAACCAAAGGCTGCAATACCGAGAACAGACCAAAGTGTCGTTGCCCAACTTTCTGGCAAGATACGTTCAAGTAAGAAAATCGGCGCAGCAAGGAGCACGAAACCAAACAGGATTTTAACGCGATCCATCCAGCCGCCGGCTTTTGGTAGCAGTTTGTTGCCAAACACTGCCGCGAGCATCAGTGGAATACCCATACCTAATGCCAGCGCATAGAGTGCCACCGCGCCAGTTAGGAGATCGCCACTTTGAGCAACATAAAGCAGAGCACCAGAAAGCGGCGCTGTTGTGCAAGGTGAGCAGACTAAGCCTGATATCGCCCCCATGGCAAATACGCCAGCGTTACTGCCACCTTGCTGTTTGTTACTTAAACCACTTAGCCAGGTTTGCACACTGGCAGGCAGTTGTAAGGTGTAAGCACCAAACATCGACAGGGCAAGAGCAACGAACATGATGCTAAGACCAATCAATACGTATGGATGCTGCATCGCCGCTTGAAACTGCATGCCAGCGGAAGCCACGACTAACCCCAGCAGGGTATAAGTGAGCGCCATACCTTGCACATAAATAAACGATAAGCTTAGTGCTCGGCGATGGCTGAGCTTGCCACTGCCCAATACGATACTCGTAAGAATTGGGTACATCGGTAGTACGCATGGTGTGAAAGCCAGACCTACCCCCAAAGCTAAAAATAGCAGTGGTGTCCACCAGTTATCGGCAAGCTTGCTGGCAAGAGAACTCTCTTGCGACTGCGGTGCGCTTGATTGAGTCGCAGTGGTTTGAGCTGTTGTGGTGTTGGTCGTCAAGTTATCCGGTGCGCTTTCAACAGAGTCTGATTTGCTTGCGACGAAAGGGTCTACATCAATAACGCGTGTTTCTGGCGGGTAGCAAAAACCAGCTTTGGCACACCCTTGATATTGGACGATCAAACGTGCGCCAGTTTGATATTGTTCAAGTGGCACTTCAACAAACAGCGGCTCGGTATAGATGTGTACGTCACCAAAAAATTCATCGTTGTATGGTTCACCATTGCGCATGGTGATCTCACCAAGAGTGACATTTTCTGCGCTCACGGAGATACGTTCTTGGTATAGGTAATAGTCCGGTTTGACCTGCCAGTCGAGGAAAACACGGTTGCCTTGTTGAAAATGGTTGAACGGGAATGCTTCATCAACCGGCACAAAGCGGTTGTTGTCAGTGGCAAAACTTGGTGTGCTGCTATTGTTGTTAAACAGCGCCATTGCAGGTGTCGCCACGACACTCAGGCATAAAATCAGAATGGAAAAAACTGAGCGCATAAAAAAATCACTTAATTTAACTTGCGGGTATTTTACGTACAGGTTGGATTTTTATCCAATGCAACCTTCATTTGACTTAATAGGACAGAGAAAACAGCCAAATAGTTTCAGTATTGAGGCTTTTTATTGTCGAGTGACGATTGTAAGGGGAAAGAAAAAAGGCGCCGCAGCGCCTTTTGAGATGTTGTGTTGACTTGACGTTCGTCAGTTTGTGCGAGGTGAGTTAAATCACCATACCGCCAAAGATAAAACCAAGTGTCACCGCAGAGGTAATCGTGACCACACCAGGAATAAAGAATGGGTGGTTGAATACGTATTTACCAATGCGCGTTGAGCCAGTGTCATCCATTTCGACTGCGGCGAGTAGAGTTGGGTAGGTAGGCAGAACGAATAGGGCACTGACGGCGGCAAATGATGCAACTGCCGTTAGCGGTGCCACACCAATCGCAAGCGCTGCTGGCATGAGTGCAACCGTGGTCGCCCCTTGAGAGTAGAGCAGCATCGACGCGAAAAATAGCACCAGCGCAAGCATCCATGGGTAGTCTGCTAATAGTTCACCAGCGAGCTCTTTAATGCCATCAACGTGTGCGTTAACAAACGTTGCCCCAAGCCATGCCACACCAAGAACACACACACAAGCTGTCATACCTGAGCGGAAAGTGCTGGCTGATGGAATTTGGTTGGCATCAATTTTAGTGGTCATTACAATCACAGCTGCCGCGGCTAGCATAACGGTCATGATTGCTTCATTACGACCAAGCGCAGGGTTATCAATAAGACCGATTGAGTCAGAGATCATCGCGGCGTAACACACCACAAGCGCGATTGCGGTTAAGAAAATGTAGGTCGCTTTTTTGGCGGTCGGTAGGATGTCACGTTTTTCTTCGCTGGCAAGCTTGATAAGCCCCTGCTCCAAACGTTGTTGGTAGATAGGATCATCTTTGAGTTCGCAGCCCATGAAGTTCGCGACGAATGCGCCGATCATACAAGCGATGAAAGTGGTTGGAATGCACACTGCCAGCAGCGTGAGGTAATCAACACCAACTGGTGCTAGCATTGCCGCGAAAGCCACCACCGCCGCTGAAATTGGCGAAGCTGTGATAGCGATTTGTGATGCAATGACCGCGATAGACAGTGGGCGAGACGGGCGCACACCTTGACCTTTTGCTACTTCTGCAATCACAGGTAAGGTTGAAAATGCGGTGTGACCTGTACCTGCCATAAGCGTCATTAGAAAAGTCACAATTGGCGCATAGAAGGTGATTCGCTTAGGGTTTTTACGCAGAAAGTTTTCCGCGACTTGTACTAGCCACTCTAAACCACCGGCGACTTGCATAGCGGCGATAGCGGTAATCACCGACATGATGATTAAAATTACATCGATTGGGATGAACGCTTGGCTGGTTGGTACACCTAATCCCAGTGATAGAGCGATAACACCAGCACCACCTGCGAAACCAATGCCAATGCCCCCGATTCTTGCTCCCAAGAAGATAAAGAGCAGAACGACGAACAGTTCGACTGCTACCATAAAATGACCCCCGTCTTTTTAAGTTTTATTCCATGATGTTAGCGGCATAAGCAAAAAGTGCTTAGGCAAAACGCGCAATACATCATAAGGTAAATTTAATCGCCAAATTGCGGCGTTAAAAAAGGGTCCTTGCGGGACCCTTCTGGTATTTGTTATTCGTAACGTTTGGCTTTATACGTTGGATGCATGAAGTTTTCAACGCAAAGGATCTCGTCAAGCTCCTCAGCGGTCAATAATCCGCGATCCAGCACCACTTCGCGCACGCTCTTACCGGTTTCTGCACAGATTTTGCCCACGATGTCGCCTTCATGGTGACCAATGTATGGGTTTAGGTAAGTCACGATACCGATTGAGTTGTAAACGTAGTTCTCACAGATTTCTTTGTTCACTGTGATGCCGTCAATACACTTATCGCGTAGGTTCACACATGCATTGTGTAGTAGAGAGATAGACTCAAACATGCTTTGTGCGATAACCGGTTCCATTACGTTCAGCTGTAGCTGACCGCCTTCTGCGGCAAATGAGATGGTGTTGTCGTTACCGAGTACTTTAAAGCACACTTGGTTTACTACTTCTGGAATTACCGGGTTGACTTTTGCTGGCATGATTGATGAACCGGCTTGTAGTTCAGGTAGGTTCAATTCATTTAGACCTGCGCGAGGACCAGAAGAAAGCAGACGTAAGTCGTTACAGATCTTAGACAGTTTAACCGCTAGGCGTTTTAGGGCGCCATGCGTCATTACGTAAGCGCCACAGTCTGATGTCGCTTCAATCAAGTCTTCAGCTGGCACGACTTCTAAGCCCGTCACTTCACTTAGGTGTTTAACCGCAAGACCTTGGTAACCAGCAGGTGCGTTTAGACCTGTACCGATGGCTGTTGCACCTAGGTTGATTTCAAGCAGTAGCTTTGAGGTGTAGTCTAGAGCACGAATCTCTTCGTTTAGTGTCACAGCCCATGCGTGGAACTCTTGACCAACGGTCATTGGTACCGCGTCTTGCAGCTGAGTACGACCCATTTTAAGTACGCCTTTAAACTCTTGAGCTTTCAGTTCAAATGCGCCTTTTAGGTACTCAATTGCGTCCATTAGTTTATGTACGCTGTTGTAAACCGCGATACGGAAACCGGTTGGGTAAGCACAGTTGGTTGATTGGCTCTTGTTAACGTGATCATTTGGGTTGATGAAGTGGTATTCACCTTTCTCTTTACCCATCAGTTCAAGCGCAACGTTAGCAATCACTTCGTTGGTGTTCATGTTTACAGAAGTGCCAGCGCCGCCTTGGAAGACGTCTGATGGGAATTGATCCATGCACTTACCTGTTTCAAGGATCAAATCACACGCTTGAAGAATGTAATCAGCCACTTCTTTTGGAATTGCGCCTAGCTCTTTGTTGGCTAGTGCTGCAGCTTTCTTCGTCATTACCATGCCGCGCACAAACTCTGGTACATCTGAAATGGTAACGTTAGAAATGTTGAAGTTTTCGATTGCGCGTAGCGTGTGGATACCGTAGTAGGCATCTGCTGGAACGTGACGCTCGCCCAGTAGATCTTCTTCGATACGAGTAGCTGAATTAGTCGCTGTAAGGGTAGCCATAGGTGGATCCTTTAAGAATTATTATCAAATTAAGCTGAATGTCATGCCAATTCTGAAATTAAGAATCCATTCGCCAGAAATGTTGGCTGAAAATCCGTCCTGACTTATGTGCCACATGATACTGGACCCAATTCATAAAAATAGTAACTGGATCACTATTTGCACCAAAGCAATGAAAAATATTTCATTGCTTTGACGTACTTCATCCAGTAACCCTCGCTTGTTAACCAGAGTCGAAAACTAGGCATTTTTATTGTTAACACCCTCCGCTATTTTGGGGTGTTTTCCTAGTCACGATGGACTCGACCAACCATACTTAACCCTATTGATGATGTGATATCTGTCAGTTTTCGTACACTTAAGATGAACGGTCACGATTTCTAACATTTCGAATAGGGAAACAGTTGTCGCAATGGTGAGTTAGCGCTAATGTGTGCGTAACAAAGGAGGGCCTGTGTTTCCTATCTTACTTTTACTATTTATCTTAGTACCGATTATTGAAATTGGCCTGTTTATCCAAGTAGGCGGGTTTCTTGGTTTATGGCCGACCATTGCGCTGGTGCTGATCACCGCGTTTGTCGGGGCATCATTAGTGCGCAGTCAAGGTTTGCAGACGTTGATGAACGTGCAAAATCGTCTGCAGCAAGGTGAGTTGCCGGCTCAGCAAATTTTTGAAGGTGTGATGTTAGCGGTTGCAGGTGTATTACTGCTGACTCCGGGTTTTATGACCGATGCCTTGGGTATGTTAGTATTGCTGCCAGCGCCTCGCGCTGCAATTGCTAAGTATCTGATGAGCAAAATGGTGGTGAAATCCGTCGGTGGCAGTTTCCACGGCGGGTTTGGCAATCAAAGCGGCTTTGGTGAGCAAGGTGGTTTCGACCAAGATCCATTTCAGCGTAATCCATTTGATCAACGCGGTGATAATGGCAACACCTTTGAAGGTGAATATGAGCGCAAAGATGACGATGACAATGATCGTCACAAGCTCAACTAAGCTTGGTATTCATTCACACAAAGGGCGCTTCGGCGCCCTTTTTATATCGAAGCTATATCGAAGTTATATCAAAAATCTACGCTTACTGCGCACCGTCAAATCCCATCTGGCGCCACGCTTCGTACGCGATGATCGCCACTGCATTCGACAAGTTGAGGCTACGCGCATCTGGCATCATAGGAATGCGGATGCGTTGTTCCATTGGCAAGCTATCAATTACATCGGCAGGCAAGCCGCGAGTTTCCGGACCAAATAGCAGCACGTCGCCTTGCTGGAACTTGGCATCAACGTGATGACCGGTTGTTTTGGTGGTACAAGCGAAAATACGGTAATCGCCTTCACGTTCATCACGTAAATAGTCGAGGAATGCTTGTAGGTTTTTATGACGTTTCACGCGGGCAAGATCGTGGTAATCCAATCCAGCGCGGCGGACTTTTTTCTCTTCTAAATCGAAACCAAGTGGCTCGATTAGGTGTAGGTTGGCGCCACAGTTGGCACACAGTCGAATAATGTTGCCAGTATTTGGCGCAATTTCCGGTTCGTATAGAGCGATATCAAACATGGAATCTAACGGTATAAGTGAAGAAAACTGCATCGAGTATACCAGTATGCACGGATGTGGGGGATAGAGAGGCGAAATTTAGCGACGTTATGCACGTCGCTGACTGACGTTGTTAGTAAACTGACTATGCGATAGCTTGTCTATAGTTATCTTCAATCGCTGACCAGTTGACCACATTCCACCATGCATCGATGTATTCCGGGCGACGGTTTTGATAGCTGATGTAATAAGCATGTTCCCACACATCCAAAGCAAGGATGGGCTCGCCTTGTGTCGAGGCGACATCCATCAGTGGGTTATCTTGGTTAGGGGTGGAAACAATCTCTAGTTGACCATCTTTGACGATTAACCACACAAAACCAGAACCAAAGGTATTGACGGCGGCTTGTGCGAATTGCTCTTGAAACTCACTGAAGCTACCAAAGGTTTGAGTTATCGCTTGGGCTAATTGACCACTCGGTTGCCCACCACCATTTGGCGCCATACAATTCCAATAGAGAATATGGTTGTAATAGCCTCCACCATTATTGCGCACAGCGGGTGATAACTGAGAGACATTGGCGAAGATCTCTTCTAGGCGGGCGGCTTCAAGGTCGCTACCTGCGATAGCGGCAATAAATTTATCGTAATAAGTACGATGATGTTTGCTGTAATGAACTTCCATTGTTTTAGCATCGAGATATGGCTCTAACGAGTCATAAGCATAAGGAAGTTCTGGAAATAAATGCGACATAGTAAATCCTCCTTGGTGAAGGATTTACTTTAAATGATAATGAGATCGATTATCAACTGTGTTTTTGTAAGGGTATTCGCGGTTACGTAGCAAATAGGCTTATTCGTAGAGCAGTGGTAAACACACCGTTACTCGCAATCCACCAAGTGGGCTGTGGCTTGCTTCGATAGTACCGCTATGTTGACGCACTGCGGTTTGAGTAATCGCTAGCCCTAATCCAGTACCACCACTCACTCGGTCTCGCGCCGTTGAGACTCGGTAGAAAGGACGGAAAATCGCTTCGAGTTCCTGCTCTGGCACGCCTTCACCATTGTCATCAACATGGACGATCACTTGTTCACGATCGGCGAAGATCGACACTTCGATTTGATCTTTTCCGTAGTGGATCGCGTTGCGTACGATATTGTCTAACGCACTCATCAATAACTTGGGCTTGCCAGAAATGGTTCGCTCGGGAATCGGTGAGTAGCTGAGTGTTTTATTCATCTGCTCCGCTTCAAATTGCGCATCACTTAATATGGCTTCCCATAAACTGGATAGTGGTTGCTGTTCTCTGTCTGTATGACTGTCTAACTGTGTTCGTGACAGTTCAAGCAGTTCAGCGATCATCTGCTCTAGGCGCTGCGCTTCGGTATCAATACGCGTTAGCTCTGGACTCTCGCCTTGCTTGCGCGTTGCCAGTGCGGTTGCCATGCGTAGACGAGTCAATGGTGAGCGCAATTCATGGGAAATATCCGATAACAGGCGCTGCTGACCGGAGATCATCTGATTGACGTCTTGGACCATTTGGTTGAACGCCGTCCCCGCTTGACGAAACTCAGAGGTACCTTTTTCTAAGCTTGGATCGGCAATGAATTCTCCTTTGGCGACACGTTTCGCCGCGCGTTCTAACTTGCGTGCTGGTTGGCTCAACGCCCAAGCAAGCCACAGTAAAAATGGGGTACTCACTAGCATTACGGTCAGTAGCAGTTGTAACGGGTGATCGAAAAGGCGTAACAGAAACGGTGGCGGCTCATCCCACTTGAATGAGATGTACATATGCAATGGCTGATTGGCTAAGGTAACAGGGACAGGACCTGCGACCATAAACCGACCGTATAGTCGTTGTTTTGGTTGCTCTGGTGACTCAATGGTGGAGATGAGGTTTTGCAGTGCACGAATTTTGAAGTCATGCTGTTTCTGAATACTGACAATATTGCCATCGAGATCGGTGAGAAAGTAGAGTGGCTTTGGCGTTCGAGCGCGAGATTTAGCATCACGTGAATCTGACTTCGAGTGGTAAGGGGCAGGGCGATCCGCCTCTATTCTGCGCAGTAGCCGTTTGAAGTTGGTTTCACCTTGATAGCGTTTTTCCACCGATGCCGCGAAAAGTTGCATCTGTTTGTAGTTTTCCGCCGGAATAGCATGAGGCTTACGGGGATCGAGATGGGGCAGCGCAAGCACGGCAATCACCACTAACAACATAGTGAGCCAAAAAATCGCAAAGATACGCCCATATAGGCTGGTGAAACGCGGAAAGCGCATTAATCTTCCTCCACCAATAAGTAGCCACGTCCGCGAAGAGTTTTAATCCTTGGTTTACCATCGGTACGTTCAGGCAGTTTCTTGCGTAGGTTAGACACGTGCATATCAATGGCGCGATCAAAGGCTGCGAGGCGCTTGCCAAGCACATCTAAACTGAGTTCTTCTTTGGTGACGGTCGCACCAGGGTGAGCAATAAAGTGACTCAATAGGGCAAACTCGGTCGTAGTTAAATCAATCAGCTGCTCTTGGCAGTAAGCTTCCTGTTTGCCCGGGTAGACTTTGATATCTTGATACTCAAGGCAATCGCTTGATTTGCTGGTGGTATTTTGCGTGCGACGTAAAATAGCGCGAATGCGCGCAAGCAACTCTCTATCGCTAAATGGCTTGGGTAGGTAATCATCTGCGCCGAGCTCTAAACCGATAACGCGATCAATTTCTTCCCCTTTGGCGGTAAGCATCAAAACTGGGGTTTCCCACTTGTCACGGATACGTTTTAGAGTTTCCGTGCCATTGAGTTTTGGCATCATCACATCCAGTAGAATCAGATCGATCTCTTTGGTGAGCGCAGCTAAGCCTGCTTCACCATCATTGGCTTCAGAAACCGTGAAACCTTCAAAGCTAAGAACTTCTTTGAGAAGACTGGTTAATTCAGTATCGTCATCAATCAGTAAGATATGCGCCATTTCGTTGCCCTTCATATAAGCGTTACCTTGATTATATTACTGGTTATTGCTGTTAAGCATTAGCGTAAATTTTGCTCTTTACGTATCTTTACGCTCTCTAGACGCCAATTTACCTCCAGGGATCTAATCTATATTCAAGCGCTGCAATCGCAGCCTCACTAACACACTTAAAAGGTATAGATTATGAAAACTGTTAAGAAACTTGTATTGGCTGCGGCGGTTGTTCCAATGGTATTTGCATCAGCAAGCGCACTGGCATTTGGCGGCAAAGGCGAGCATAAAGGTGGACACTGTCAAGGTGGAATGGACCGCGGCATCATGAAACAGTTGGACTTAACCGATGCACAAAAAGATCAACTTAAAGAGATGCGTGAAGCAAACAAAGCGCAGATGAAAGAGCACTACCAAGCGAACTTTGAAGCGCGTAAAGCCGAGCGTCAAGCTCATCACGAGAAAGTGCAGCAGTTGGTATTAGCGGACAACTTTGACCAAGCGGCAGCCAACGATTTGGCGAAGCAAATGGTTGAGCAGCAAACTGAGCGTAAGGTTAAAATGCTCGAGAAGCAGTACCAAATGCTAAGTGTTCTGACGCCAGAACAAAAAGCTAAGTTTGTTGAACTGAGCAAAGAGCGTATGGACAAATGTGGTGAAAAACGTAAACACCGCAGCTAATTTAATTAGATATGATCCCAAGGCAGCCAAATGGCTGCCTTGTTGCTTTTTGGCTAAGCTGGTTATAATTGCGGCATCACAAATGATGAAAAAACAACGATGAAACAAGATTACGCAAAGCTTGTCACTATGGCGGCATGGGCTGCGACCCTAGTCGCGACTTTTCTATTAATTATTAAGCTAGTGGTTTGGTGGGTCACGGGATCGGTGAGCTTACTTGCTTCACTGATTGATTCAATGCTCGATATTGCCGCATCAGTCGTTAACTTAGTGGTGATTCGCTTCTCGTTGCAACCAGCAGATAAAGAGCACCGCTTTGGTCATGGTAAAGCGGAGTCGCTCGCCGCGTTAGCACAGGCGATGTTTATCTCGGGTTCTGCGGTGTTTTTGATCCTCAACGGTATTGAGCGTTTCTTTAGACCGCAAGATTTACAATCCCCAGAACTCGGTGTTTATGTGAGTTTGTTTGCCATCTTGGTCACTTTTGCTTTGGTGCGTTTCCAAAAGAGCGTTGTGCGAAAAACGGGTAGCCAAGCCATTGCAGCCGATTCCCTTCATTATCAAACTGACCTTTATATGAATGCGGCGATTATGTTGGCGCTGGGCTTAAGTTGGGCAGGGCTTGGACAGGCGGATGCGGTATTTGCAGTGGGGATTGGCATCTATATTTTGTATAGCGCGTTCAAAATGGTACACGAGGCGATTCAAACTCTGCTTGATCGCCAACTCCCTGAGGAAGAGCTTCTGAAAATAAAACAGGTCTGCTTACAGGTTGAAGGGGTGCTTGGGGTGCATCAGTTACGAACTCGTATGTCGGGTCCAGTGCGTTTTATCCAGCTGCATCTCGAATTGGAGGATGAATTAAAATTAATAGAAGCGCATCGAATTTCTGATCAGGTTGAACTCAGTTTACTGGCAGCCTTTCCGCAAGCGGATATCCTGATACACCAAGACCCATACTCGGTTGTGCATACTTCCGAGCGACTGCAAAAGTCTGCAGATTGGTAACAAAACAGAGGTTGGATTACGCGTTTTAATTGACTATCTTTTCAACGATACGACAAATAAACGTGATACTGATATGTATCAACAAAGTTAACCAATAAAACTGTAATACTCTTACATAAGTAGAAAACTTACATAATTTCGTGCAAATAAAAGTAGTATTCCTTACAAGGCAAGGTAACATATTGCACAACTAAAGAATCTGGTTAGCGGCTTGTTTTGAAAGCCTCTAACGTAAAAATTGAAACAAGATTCCCAAAAATCGAGGGTGAGCATGATTAAGAAGATCGGTGTTTTAACGAGTGGTGGTGATGCACCTGGTATGAACGCAGCTATCCGTGGCGTAGTACGTACAGCGTTATCTGAAGGTTTGGAAGTATACGGCGTTCAAGACGGTTACTTAGGTCTATACGAAGACCGCATCGTGAAACTGGACCGCTCTAGCGTGTCTGATGTGATCAACAAAGGCGGTACTTTCCTAGGTTCTGCACGTTTCCCAGAATTCCGTGAAGTTGAAGTTCGTGAAAAAGCGATCGAAAACCTGAAGAAGCACGACATTGATGCACTGGTTGTTATCGGTGGTGACGGTTCTTACATGGGTGCGAAAAAGCTAACTGAAATGGGTTACCCATGTATCGGTCTGCCAGGCACTATCGATAACGATATCGCAGGTACTGATTACACAATCGGTTACCTAACTGCACTAAACACCGTTATTGATGCGATTGACCGTCTTCGTGATACTTCATCATCTCACCAACGTATCTCTATCGTTGAGATCATGGGCCGTCATTGTGGTGACCTAACGCTAATGTCTGCGATTGCTGGCGGTTGTGAGTACATCATTACTCCTGAAACTGGTCTAGACAAAGAGAAGCTAATTGGCAATATCCAAGATGGCATCGAAAAAGGTAAGAAACACGCAATCATCGCTCTAACTGAGCTGATGATGGATGCTAACGAACTAGCGAAAGAGATTGAAGCGGCAACAGGTCGTGAAACTCGTGCAACGGTTCTAGGTCACATTCAACGTGGTGGTCGTCCGACTGCGTTTGACCGCGTACTTGCATCGCGCATGGGTAACTACGCTGTTCACCTACTTCTAGAAGGTCACGGTGGTCGTTGCGTGGGTATCGTTAAAGAGCAACTTGTTCACCACGATATCATCGATGCGATCGAGAACATGAAACGTCCAGTACGTAACGATCTATACAAAGTTGCTGAAGAACTATTCTAAACTGCTTTGATTGAGATAAAAAACCACCGCTTGAGGTGGTTTTTTTGTCTCTGAGATTAACCAACCTTTGGTCGTACTCGAACTCTCTGATAGCGCTAGCAGCCGCTAGTGGTAAATTCAAAGCGGGGTGGCTCAGTGGCGCTGGCTTCATAGTAGGTGAAGTAGCACTGTTCACTTGATGACTTGCGAGACTTTGGCATAAAACGTATCCAACCATCCTCATCGCTCCCCGGATTGTGGAAGTACCATTCACTCGGAATGTTTGCATCATGCTCACCATCGACAAAGGTGGTTTGAATAAGGTTTGCCCAATTCTCTTTGGCGATAGCAGCAGGGTAACCGTAAGCAAGTTTTACCTTATCACCTTCAATCGTCATCTCTGCACGGCTGACGCTGCCGAATCCTTCTCGTATCGCAATGGGGTGCACCATATCAGCAGCGCTTTGCATGCCCGCTTTTAACCCTTGCAGTGCCGAGATGCGAGCATCTGTCTGTAGATTTACCATGCGCGGTAAAGCGGTGACAGCCAGTATGCCAAGAACAACAATCACGACAACAAGTTCGATAAGGGTAAAGCCGATCACTTTTTTATACATGGTCAGTTAAAAGTTGGGTAGTTAACAGGCTGGAGTATTGTAACAACATCGCCTACCTGTTTACTGTGCGCTTAGTGTAAAAATTATTCTAAATGCAAATCGAGCGGCGTTTTGCTTGGGCGACCACCGATTTCTCGGGTTAAGGTTGGTACGAGATAACCCGAGACCTCTTCAATGAGACCTGCCATCAATCGTTTGGCTTCTTGATCACTCACCAAGAAATGCGCAGCCCCCTGCACCTTATCCAGCACATGTAAGTAATAAGGCAAAATATTGGCATCGAATAACGCTTCGCTGAGGGCGACTAACGCTTTAACACTGTCATTGACGCCCTTAAGTAACACGCCTTGATTGAGTAGGGTGACGCCGTTTTGCTTAAGCTGTGCGGTTTTGTCTGTCAGCTCTTGGTTGATCTCATTAGCGTGGTTGATGTGGGTGACCAAGATCACTTGCAAGCGAGTCGAACGGAAGATTTCTAGCAGTTCATCCGTGATACGCGCTGGGATCACTACGGGCAAGCGAGAGTGAATACGCAGACGCTTAATGTGTGGAATGGTAGCGATACGCTCAATTAGCCAACGCAGCTCATCGTCTTTTGCCATTAAAGGGTCGCCGCCGGAAAAGATCACTTCATTGAGTTCACTATGCGCAGCGATGTAATCCAAGCTTGCTTGCCACACCGATTTGCTGCCCTTGTTCTCTTGGTAAGGGAAGTGACGGCGGAAGCAATAACGACAGTTTACCGCGCAGCCACCTTTGACAATCATTAACGCTCGATTGCGGTATTTGTGCAAAAGCCCTGGGATTTGATTATCTTGCTCTTCCAACGGGTCGGTTGAGTAACCTTCATGTACCGCAAATTCTTCTGATAACGGTAAAACTTGGCGTAAAAGCGGATCAAAAGGATTGCCTTTTTCCATTCTATCGACAAAACTTTGCGGCACACGCTGTGCAAAAAGCGTCCTCGCTTCAAATCCGTGTTGCCATGGTGATGGATCGATCTCCAATTGTTCCAGCAGTTTTGCAGGATCAGAGATCCCATTAGCTAGCTGTTTGAGCCAGTTTTGCTCAACAGAATCGGCATTTCGGGTTATGATGTGCGGCATTAAATTTAACTCGAAGAATGGTAAGAGGAAAAAATGGCTACTGTTAGCACGAATGAATTCAAAGGCGGTCTTAAAATTATGCTTGATAACGAGCCTTGTGTCATTCTCGAAAACGAGTATGTAAAACCAGGTAAAGGTCAAGCATTCAACCGCGTTAAAATCCGTAAGTTGCTTTCAGGTAAAGTTCTAGAGAAAACATTCAAGTCTGGCGACACTGTTGAAGTGGCTGACGTAATGGATATCGATCTAGATTACCTATACAACGATGGCGAATTCTACCACTTTATGAACAACGAAACGTTCGAACAAATCGCTGCAGACATGAAAGCAGTTGGTGAGAACGCTAAGTGGCTAGTAGAAAACAACACTTGTATGCTAACACTTTGGAACGGTAACCCAATCGCTGTTACTCCACCAAACTTCGTTGAGCTTGAAGTTGTTGAAACAGACCCAGGTCTAAAAGGCGACACTCAAGGTACTGGTGGTAAGCCAGCAACACTGTCTACTGGTGCAGTGGTACGTGTTCCACTATTTATCGCTATCGGTGAAGTAATCCGCGTTGACACTCGTTCAGCAGAATACGTAAGCCGCGTAAAATAATCTATGCGAAATTTATAAAAGGTCACTTCGGTGGCCTTTTTATTTTTCTGCTAACTTTGATATGACACAATTCCTATTATTGGATAACTCACTAAACTGACGAGTATGAAACAGACGCTGCAAATATGGCTTGATGCCGCTCGACCAAAAACTTTGCCTTTGGCGCTGGTCTCTATTTTGACCGGCAGTGTTTTGGCGTTCTCGAGCCACCATTTTTCACTCTCCGTTGCGGTATTGGCATTTGTTACTGCGACTTTGTTACAGATCCTATCGAATCTGGCCAATGATTATGGAGATGCAGTCAAGGGAACCGACAACGAAGTACGCTTAGGTCCAACAAGGGCAATCCAATCGGGCGCGGTAACGCCTAAAACCATGAAACAAGCCATTATCGTCAATGTCATTCTGACTATGATTGCTGGTCTGGTATTGGTGCTGCATGCGCTCAATAGCTGGGAAAGCATCTTAGCGTTTATTGGGCTTGGCTTATTGGCGATAGGCGCTGCAATTGCTTATACCGTGGGAAACAAACCCTATGGCTATGTTGGCTTAGGTGATATTTCGGTATTTATCTTCTTCGGTCTTCTCGGTGTTGCTGGAACGTACTTTTTGCATACTGGCATTGTCGACCTGTCACTGGCTTTACCAGCGGTAGGTTGTGGACTTTTAGCTGTAGCCGTACTGAACATCAACAATATGCGTGATATTGAAAATGATGAGCGCTGTGGCAAACGCACAGTGGCTGTTCGTCTTGGACAAAAGCGCGCGAAGCAGTATCACTTTGTACTGTTGGGTGGTGCGGTAGCGGCGTTTATCGCTTATCTATTGCTGCAACCTTCTCCTGTGTGGGTAATGTTGCCATTTTTATTGAGCCTGATGGTGACCTTTAAACATGGTAAAGCGGTATGGCTCGCGGAGCAGCCAGCGCAAATTGCACCTATGATGCCGGTTGTGGTTAAGTGCTCTTTAGTAACCAACTTGCTGTTTGCAGGGGTGGTTATAGCTCAAACTCTGGTGAGTTAATTTCAGCTTGTCGTTGCAATGATAAAGTGACTGGATATACTCGATTTATATGACCAATGCTATGAGAAGAAAGGCTATGGAATACAATACTTCTGCATTATGCGATATCTACTTGGATCAAGTGGATGTGGTAGAACCTATGTTTAGTAACTTTGGCGGTAGTGCGTCGTTTGCCGGTCAAATCACTACGATTAAGTGTTTTGAGGACAACGGCATTATCCGCGATATTCTAGAGCAAGATGGTGTTGGTCGAGTCTTACTGGTCGATGGTGGCGGTTCTTTGCGTCGAGCTTTAGTTGATGCGGAGATCGCGGCACTGGCTGAAGAGAACGAGTGGGAAGGTATTGTCGTGTACGGTTGTGTGCGCGAAGTCGATGAACTGGAAGACATGAGCATTGGCATTCAAGCTTTGGCTTCTATCCCAGTGGGAGCAACTAACAAAGGTGAAGGGGAAATTGATGTACCGGTTAACTTCGGTGGCGTGACGTTTATCCCAGAAGATTACCTCTATGCCGATAACACTGGTGTCATTCTCTCTCAGGAACCTCTCAATATTGACCTCGAACTAGACGATGAGGTTGATGACGAAGACGTCTAAATGTAAAAAGCCAGCTGACTAAGCTGGCTTTTTTGCATCATGGGCGGCTGATTTGAGCGCTCATTCTGCCGAGAGGTGACGATATTGCTCTCGCAGTCTAACTGCATAGAGGTAACTTAAGCTTCCGCCGAGGATGTTACCCAACGCAATACCAAAGAATACGCCTTCGACGCTATAGTAAACCCCACCAATCCAAGCGAGCGGGAGTGTAAATAGGAACAAACGCATTGCACTCCATTGGAAGGCTTTAATCGGTTGATGCATCGCGTTGAGACCGGAAACTAGCATCATCATGATCCCTTGGAAGCCATAGCTAAACGGCACCACAATGAGATAATGCCACAGTTGGTTTTGTACGGCTTGCTCTTGCGAGAACATCGCTGACAATGGAATGCTGAGCGGTACCATCATGATGAAGACGACCAACTGGAAACCAATCGCGAAGCGCATACTGAGAAAGAGCCCGGCAAAGCTGCGCTGTGGATTATCTGCGCCAAAGTTTTGTGCCATAAATGGGGTTAATGCTGAGGTTAGGGACATTAAGACTAGAATCAAAATTGACTCGATGCGTTGCGCTGCGCCGTAAGCGGCAACGACCGATGTACCGTGCGTCGATAAGATCATCATCAGCAGTGCTCCCGATAGTGGAGACATGGCGTTTGACAGGGCTGCTGGCGTACCAATTTTTAAGATCATTCGACAGTCTTCAACCAGATAGTTGAAGTTGGGTAAAGCCAGCAACTTTTCACGCTTGATCAGTACATACAAAGAACCCACTAAAGCTCCTAACCAACTGACAGCGCTGGCAATCGCAGCGCCTTGAATACCAAGTTCAGGGAACGGACCGTAGCCAAATATCAATAATGGATCGAGCACACCGTTAATCAGCCCAGCCAGCATCATCATTTTCGCGGGTGTTTTGGTATCTCCAGTCGAACGAATGGCACTGTTGCCTGCCATGGGAATCACTAACAATGGGATCGAGAAGTACCAAATCGCCATATACTGCTCAATCAGCGGGATCAGTTTGGCTTCGGCACCCAGCGCAAGGAAGAGCGGCTCGATGGTTAGCAAACCTAAAGTCGAGGCGAGAGTGACTAAGACGACCGCAAGCAGCAGACCGTGGGTGGTAAAACGGGCTGCGTCTTGAGCATGACCTTGCCCCAACAAACGACCAATGTTGGTGGAGAGCCCAACGCCGATGCCCATAGTGATGCAGTTGACGGTAAACGTAACTGGGAAGGTATAACTGACGGCGGCTAGGGCTTGAGTACCCAATAGCGAGATAAAAAAGGTATCGACTAGGTTAAACATTAATATGGCGATCATGCCCATCGTCATTGGGATGGTCATTTGCCGCAGCACTTTAGGTATGGAGCCAGTCAGTAGACCGTGTTTATCGTGCATAAAGTAGTCGAACTTGGGGAAAAGCGTAGAATACTTGATTCACCGCGTGGGTGATAGGGCAAAGGTGTGAATTTGCCGCAAACTATAATTGTTACTTAGGTGGGTAGCAAAAAGGCCAGCCGAAGCTGACCTTTGAATCTATTTCGACAATGAAATCGAAAATTAAGCTTTCGCTGCTGCTGCCGCTTTAGCGATCGCTGCGAAGCTCTTAGCGTCTAGAGAAGCACCACCAACTAGAGCACCATCGATGTCTGGTTGTGAGAAGTAAGCTTCAGCGTTTTCTGGTTTAACAGAGCCGCCGTATTGAATGATTACTTGTTCTGCTACTGCTTCGTCTTTCGCTGCGATTAGAGCACGAATAGATGCGTGGATGCGCTGTGCATCTTCAGCAGTTGCTGCTTTACCAGTACCGATTGCCCAGATTGGTTCGTAAGCGATGATTGCGCCGTTTAGAGCTTCAACACCGTATGCGTCGATAACTGCGTTGATTTGACGTGCACATACTGCTTCAGTTTCGCCCGCTTCGTTTTGAGCTTCAGATTCACCGATACAGAAAACTGGAGTTAGACCATTTTCTTTTAGGAAGTTGAATTTCTTCGCGATGAACTCGTCAGATTCGTTGTGGTATTCACGACGCTCAGAGTGACCGATGATGATGTGAGTTGCACCGAAATCTTTTAGCATTTCTGGAGACATGTCGCCAGTGAATGCACCGCTGTTGTTTAGGTCAGTGTTTTGTGCACCAAGGATGATTTTGCTTTCGCCTTCTGCGATCACGCGCTCAGCTAGGTCGATGTAAAGTGCTGGTGGAGCAACTGCCACGTCTACACCTTCAACGCCTTGAAGTTCAGCGTTAAGACCAGTTAGCAGCTCTTTAACCATTGCTTTGCTGCCATTAAGTTTCCAGTTACCCATCACTACAGGACGACGCATAGGAATATCTCCATATTTAAATTAAAGCGTTAATGTAAAAAATCTACGTAAGAATATAACAGAATAAATCTTGTAGATCATGACCCGTATCATTTCTTATTTAGGAACTTTCTTTCGCTTTGATACAAACGTCTTTAGATGAGGGGCTTTGGGCTTGTATCAGTGATCTCCTAGACAGAATGATAGCAATTGGCTCGGCATCTGCTGATGAAATTGGTATTAGTGCGAGGTCAGAAGGGATCAACAACGCAATAGGGACATCTATGCCACATCTTGTTATGGAATATTCAAACTCAGTCGAAGAGCGCGTCAACATCCAACGATTATTGGAAGATTTACATCACGTTGCGATACAATCTGGTCTGTTTGATGCGCCCTCACTCAAATCGCGCGCGCATCGCTATCACGATTGGTTGATCGGAGAACACGCGGATAGTGTAGACTTTATCCATGTTACGTTTGATTTGTTAGATGGTCGTAGCGCAGAGCAAAAGCGGGAGTTATCGCGGATGCTTATGCTCGTGCTGCAAGAGCAGGCGAGTCACGTGCATAGCCTCACCATTGACATTCGTGATATGGACCGAGAATGTTTTCAAAAAGTGGTGAATTAGCCCATTTATTAGGTGTGTAAGATGTCGATAAAAGAACTACTATTTTCTTTTCAAGGTCGCATTGGACGTAAAGTCTACTGGACTTGGAATATTTTCTATTACTTATTAATTGTGGGTTTTGGTATAGGTTTAAACGCCTTATTCCCCGCACTGGCGCATTTGATTTTACCGGTGTTTTTGATTGTGGTGTTGATTCCAGATTTAGCGATCACCGCTAAGCGTTGGCATGACCGTGGCAAATCGAGCTGGTGGTTATTGCTTAATATTCCACTTATCATTGGACGTATGGCAGTACCGGCTGCTGATCCCGGTGTGCCTGTTGAAACTTCGACGTTACAGATGCTGATCTCATTAGCAGCCTTGGTGTGTGGTGCATGGATTCTGATTGAATGTGGTTTCCTTAAAGGTCAAGCGGGTGAAAACCAATTTGGACGTGAACCAGTTTAAGCGGAATGAGCGTGATGAGATAAACAAAAGAGCAAGCCATTGGCTTGCTCTTTTGTTATCGGAACTGAAAGTGAAACTGAAAGTGTTACGTTTCTACTTACGCAGTAAAATCTTTTCAACTAAGTGATGCGAGCCTTTTTTCAAAACGAGCTGCGCTCGCCCTTTGGTTGGCAAAATATTCTCTTCTAAATTGATCCCATTGATGCTGCGCCAAATGGCGCGTGCTTTATCAATCGCTTCTTGTTCGCTCAATTGAGTGTAGTGACTAAAGTAAGAACCAGGCTTGGTAAACGCACCTTGACGAAATTTCAAGAAGCGTTCCACATACCAGCTCTCTATCACATCCGTTTCAGCATCAACGTAGATAGTGAAATCGAGAAAATCGGAGACAAATACTCGATGGGGATCGTGTGGGTAATCCATACCACTTTGCAGTACGTTGAGACCTTCAATGATTAATACGTCTGGTCGGTCTACCGTTTTAAGCTCATCGGTGATGTCATAGGTAATATGCGAATAGACCGGAACTTGAAGTTCTGGTTTACCAGCTTTGATGTCAGAGACAAACTCGACTAAGCGTTTAATGTCGTAAGATTCAGGGAAGCCCTTACGATGCATAATGCCGCGCTCATCAAGTACCTTCTTCGGATAGAGAAAGCCATCGGTGGTCACTAACGCCACTTTAGGGTGGTCTTGCCAACGAGCAAGGAGCGCTTGAAGCAAACGAGCGGTGGTGCTTTTACCGACTGCGACACTGCCTGCAATACCAATAATAAAAGGGGGAGCTGCATTGGTAGCGCCAAGAAAATTTTGCAATACCGAATTGCGATTTTTACGCGCAGCAATATACAGATTGAGTAAGCGGGCGAGTGGTAGGTAGATCTCAACCGACTCTTCCATGGTTAGGTTTTCATTGACCCCTTGCAGCTCTTTTAAGTCTGCTTCGGACAAAGTCATCGGTACTGAATTGCGCAGTTCAGCCCATTGTTGCCGATTAAAAGAGAGGTATGGCGTCATAGTTGTCCTAACTGTTTTTATCGCTTAGAAGTTGCGAAAATACATCATGCGCATCAGAAAGCAAATCACTAGCGAGTCAGATTCATTATTTTATCGATAAAACTGTGCGAAATTTCAGCAAATGAACGGAATCTTGGCAAAAAAAATACTTTTTTTGATTTTGCTATTGCAAGCTAGAAAATCATTCAATAGAATGCGCACCACTTATGCCGACTTAGCTCAGTAGGTAGAGCAACTGACTTGTAATCAGTAGGTCACCAGTTCGATTCCGGTAGTCGGCACCATTCCCTCCTGTTCTAGGAGCAGGGTAGAGTGAATGGTTGAAAAATTTGGAGGGGTTCCCGAGTGGCCAAAGGGAGCAGACTGTAAATCTGCCGGCACTGCCTTCGATGGTTCGAATCCGTCCCCCTCCACCATATTCTTTAGGAAATAGCTCGAAGAGTTACGTGTGCGGGCATCGTATAATGGCTATTACCTCAGCCTTCCAAGCTGATGATGCGGGTTCGATTCCCGCTGCCCGCTCCAATCACATTTTGTTGCTGATATAGCTCAGGCGGTAGAGCGCATCCTTGGTAAGGATGAGGTCCCCAGTTCGACTCTGGGTATCAGCACCAGCTCTCAAAGCAAAATTTTCCTTTTGATATATACTTTATCACCAATAAGTTTGGTTACGTGGTCATTCGCGCCACTTAAATCCGTACCTAGAGGGACAACTCATGTCTAAAGAAAAATTTGAACGTGTAAAACCGCACGTAAACGTTGGTACTATCGGCCACGTTGACCACGGTAAAACAACTCTAACTGCAGCTATCTGTACTACTCTTGCAAAAGTTTACGGCGGTGCTGCTCGTGACTTCGCATCTATCGATAACGCTCCAGAAGAGCGTGAGCGCGGTATCACAATCTCTACTTCACACGTAGAGTACGACACTCCAACTCGTCACTACGCACACGTAGACTGTCCAGGACACGCTGACTATGTTAAAAACATGATCACTGGTGCTGCACAGATGGACGGTGGTATCCTTGTAGTTGCTGCGACTGATGGTCCAATGCCACAAACTCGTGAGCACATCCTACTAGGCCGTCAGGTTGGTATCCCTTACATCATCGTATTCATGAACAAATGTGACATGGTTGATGACGAAGAGCTACTAGAGCTAGTAGAAATGGAAGTTCGTGAACTTCTATCTGAATACGACTTCCCAGGTGATGACCTACCAGTTATCCAAGGTTCTGCACTAGGCGCACTAAACGGCGAAGAGCAGTGGGAAGCTAAGATCATCGAACTAGCTGAAGCACTAGATTCTTACATCCCAGAACCTGAGCGTGCAATCGATATGCCATTCCTAATGCCAATCGAAGACGTATTCTCAATCCAAGGTCGTGGTACAGTAGTAACTGGTCGTATCGAGCGCGGTATCCTAAACGTAGGTGACGAAGTAGCAATCGTTGGTATCAAAGATACAACAACTACTACTTGTACTGGTGTTGAGATGTTCCGTAAGCTTCTTGACGAAGGTCGTGCTGGTGAGAACGTTGGTGCACTTCTACGTGGTACTAAGCGTGATGACGTTGAACGTGGTCAAGTACTAGCTAAGCCTGGTTCAATCACTCCACACACTAAGTTCGAGTCAGAAGTATACGTACTATCTAAAGATGAAGGTGGTCGTCACACTCCATTCTTCAAAGGCTACCGTCCACAGTTCTACTTCCGTACAACTGACGTAACTGGTGATATCTCTCTACCAGAAGGCGTAGAAATGGTAATGCCAGGCGACAACATCCAAATGACTGTTGAGCTAATCGCACCAATCGCAATGGACGAAGGTCTACGTTTTGCGATCCGTGAAGGCGGCCGTACAGTAGGTGCTGGTGTTGTTGCTAAGATCTTCGAATAATTCATAGAATTAACGAAGTCTTCGGAAAATCTTTTGAATAAGATTTGACGAACCAGTAGCAAAAAGGGCATCATTTGATGCCCTTTTTCTGCACAAGACATAATGTTTGCTGATTTCTTGTCCAAGCAGATGTTAAGCAGGATTTTTTTGCTGGGGATTTTGTTCTCGGTGAAAGAAAAGAGTACGTCAATTGATTTTAAATTGCCGTTTCATGGATTTGCCCTGCAACAGCGGGGTTGTTGTCGTCTATATTAAGACTTGTGACAGGTTGGTTTTATGAAAGCAAATAATGCTGAAACTCCTGAAAGCTCAAATGGCGCAGATATCTTTAAGTGGATTATCACTTTTGTTCTGCTAACTGCCGCTGTTGTGGGTAATTACCTGTATGGTGATATGTCTGTAGTGGTTCGCGCTGCAGGTGTTGTTGTTCTAATTGCTGCTGCACTTGGTGTTGCTGCTACAACAACTAAGGGTAAAGCTGCGATCGCATTTGCGAAAGAATCTCGCATGGAAGTGCGCAAAGTGGTATGGCCAACGCGTCAAGAAACTTTGCAAACGACGCTGATCGTTCTAGCTGTAAGTATTGTAATGGCTCTAGCGCTATGGGGTATCGACGGCATTATGGTTCGTTTGGTAGCTCTAGTAACTGGGGTATAGAGGGTTTATTTACATGAGTGAAGCTCCTAAAAAACGCTGGTATGTAGTTCAAGCCTTTTCTGGATTTGAAGGTCGTGTAGCTCAGTCTCTACGTGAGCATATCAAAATGCATGCTATGGAAGAGCTATTCGGTGAAGTACTTGTCCCTACTGAAGAAGTAGTGGAAATCCGCGCTGGACAACGTCGTAAGTCAGAGCGTAAGTTCTTCCCAGGTTACGTCCTTGTTCAGATGATCATGAACGATGAATCATGGCACTTAGTGCGCAGTGTTCCGCGTGTCATGGGCTTCATTGGTGGTACCTCTGATCGTCCAGCTCCTATCACTGATAAGGAAGCTGACGCGATTCTTAACCGTCTTGAGAAAGCGAGTGAAGCTCCACGTCCACGTACTATGTACGAAGCGGGTGAAGTGGTACGCGTTACTGACGGTCCATTTGCTGACTTCAACGGTACGGTTGAAGAAGTGGATTACGAGAAGAGCCGCATGAAAGTGTCTGTATCGATCTTTGGTCGTGCGACACCAGTTGAGCTTGAATTTGGTCAAGTGGAAAAACTTGATTAAAAAAACACCTTATAAAGGCTTGTTAAAGGCGCGGATTATGACTATAATTTCGCGCCTTTTTACTTCTCCCTGAAGTAAAGAGTTTTGTAATAACCGGGGAGCTGATCAGTGGATTAGCGCTAGAACCCAAATTTAGGAATTATCATGGCTAAGAAAGTTGAAGCTTACATCAAGCTACAAGTTGCAGCTGGTATGGCGAACCCAAGTCCACCAGTTGGTCCTGCACTAGGTCAACACGGTGTTAACATCATGGAATTCTGTAAAGCGTTCAACGCAAAAACAGAATCTATGGAGAAAGGTCTACCAACACCAGTTGTAATCACTGTTTACAACGACCGTTCTTTCACATTCATCACTAAGACTCCACCTGCTGCTACTCTTCTTCTGAAAGCTGCTGGTCTTAAGTCTGGTTCAGGCCGTCCAAACACTGAAAAAGTGGGTACTGTAACTGAAGCTCAAATCCAAGAAATCGCTGAAACTAAAGCTGGCGACATGACTGGTGCTGACATTGAAGCGATGAAGCGCTCTATTGCGGGTACTGCTCGTTCAATGGGCCTAGTGGTAGAGGGTTAAGAACATGGCAAAACTTACTAAGCGCATGCGCGTAATCCGCGAAAAAGTTGACGTAACTAAAGAATACGAAATCAACGAAGCTGTAGCTCTTCTAAAAGAACTAGCAACTGCTAAATTCGTTGAGTCTGTAGACGTTGCTGTTAACCTAGGTATCGACGCTCGTAAATCTGACCAAAACGTACGTGGTGCAACTGTACTACCACACGGTACTGGTCGTGATATCCGCGTTGCTGTATTCACTCAAGGTGCAAACGCTGAAGCTGCTAAAGAAGCTGGCGCTGACCTAGTGGGTATGGAAGACCTAGCTGAGCTAGTTAAGAAGGGCGAAATGAACTTCGACGTAGTTGTTGCTTCTCCAGATGCAATGCGCGTTGTAGGTCAACTAGGTACTATCCTAGGTCCTCGTGGTCTTATGCCAAACCCTAAAGTTGGTACTGTAACTCCTAACGTTGCTGAAGCGGTTAAGAACGCTAAAGCTGGTCAGGTTCGTTACCGTAACGACAAAAACGGCATCATCCATACAACAATTGGTAAAGTGTCTTTCGGCGCAGAACAATTGCAAGAGAACCTAGAAGCACTTCTAGTGGCTCTTAAGAAAGCTAAGCCATCTTCAGCGAAAGGTACTTTCCTGAAGAAAGTTAGCATTTCTACTACAATGGGTGCTGGCGTTGCAGTTGATCAGGCTAGCCTGAACACTCAAGCTTAATTCATTTGATTAGGTGCAAAATTAGTGTATAATTCTGCGCCTAATATTTGTGGTTGGGGCTGAACTTTGGTTCGTTAAACTCTCGAGTTTAACTGAATTATGACCCAGTCTCCGTCCAAGACCGTAGGTGTTGAGCTTTGTTTACAAAGCCTGACTTAATCATCCTACGTAGATGGTGCCCGAACTGACAGAAAGCTCTATGTAAATAGTTACCTTTCTTCTGGGAAGCACCTAAATAGCTCTCACTGTTGTGATAATAGTGAGTGGTGTAATAACAACCAGGAGTAAATCCAAGATGGCTTTAAACCTTCTAGACAAAAAAGCAATTGTTGCTGAAGTCAACGAAGCTGCCAGTGGTGCACTTTCTGCAGTTGTAGCTGATTCTCGCGGTGTAGCTGTGGGTGAGATGACTGCTCTACGTAAACAAGCTCGTGAAGCTGGCGTTTACCTACGAGTTGTTCGTAACACTCTAGCACGTCGTGCAGTTGAAGGTACACAGTACGAGTGTCTAACTGACACTTTCACTGGTCCTTCTCTAATCGCGTTCTCTAACGAGCACCCAGGTGCTGCAGCGCGTCTTTTCAAAGACTTCGCTAAAGAGAACAAAGATTTCGAGATCAAAGCTGCTGCATTTGAAGGCGCTCTAACTGACGCTGAAGTACTAGCGACACTACCAACTTACGACGAAGCGATTGCACGCCTAATGATGTGCATGAAAGAAGCTTCTGCTGGCAAGCTGGTACGTACTATCGCTGCTATCCGCGACCAAAAAGAAGAAGCAGCGGCATAAGCCTTGCTTTTTACTGGTTGCTTAATAAACTTATTGTTGACTTAAAAGAGAATTGTTATGTCTATTACTAACGAGCAAATCCTAGACGCAGTTGCAGAAATGTCTGTAATGCAAGTTGTTGAACTAATCGAAGCTATGGAAGAGAAATTCGGTGTTACTGCAGCTGCTGCTGTAGTTGCTGGTGGTGCTGCTACTGAAGCTGCTGCTGAGCAAACTGAATTCGACGTAATCCTAACTTCTGCTGGCGCTAACAAAGTTGCTGTTATCAAAGCAGTACGTGGCGCTACAGGTCTAGGCCTTAAAGAAGCTAAAGCTCTAGTAGACGGCGCTCCTGCAGCACTTAAAGAAGGTGTTGACAAAGCTGAAGCTGACGCACTTAAAGCTCAGCTAGAAGAAGCTGGCGCTGCTGTTGAAGTTAAGTAATTATTACTTAATTTCTTAGCCGACAGGCTATGGCTGGTGGTTTTATGACCACCGGCCTTTTTGCGCTGTAGGGTATAGGTGAATTTTCCCGCTGTTTAAGCACCTTTACCTGAGCAAAAAACATGTATTCGATCAGAATAACATGTCCTACAGTAAACAGTTGTTAGTCACTGTCCCTCCCCATCAAACTAGATGAAAGGCGGACAGTTTGGGTCACTTATCAGCGAGCTGAGGAACCCCATGGTTTACTCTTATACCGAGAAAAAGCGCATCCGTAAGGACTTTGGTACTCGTCCACAAGTTTTGGACATTCCATACCTGCTATCGATCCAGCTCGATTCGTTCGAAAAATTTATCGAACAGGATCCTGAGGGACAATACGGTCTTGAGGCTGCTTTCCGTTCTGTATTCCCAATCCAGAGCTACAACGGCAACTCTGAGCTGCAATACGTTAGCTACCGTCTTGGTGAGCCAGTATTTGATGTTAAAGAATGTCAAATCCGTGGCGTAACGTACTCAAAGCCACTACGCGTAAAACTACGTCTAGTAATTTTTGATAAAGACGCGCCAGCAGGCACCGTTAAAGACATCAAAGAACAAGAAGTCTACATGGGCGAAATTCCGCTTATGACAGACAATGGTACCTTCGTAATTAATGGTACCGAGAGGGTTATCGTATCCCAGCTGCACAGAAGCCCTGGCGTTTTCTTCGACAGCGATAAAGGTAAGACCCACTCATCAGGTAAAGTTCTATACAACGCACGTATCATTCCTTACCGTGGCTCATGGTTAGACTTTGAGTTCGATCCTAAGGACAACCTGTACGTACGTATCGACCGTCGTCGTAAACTGCCTGCGTCAATCATCCTACGTGCACTTGGTAAGACTACCGAAGAGATCCTTGATCTATTCTTCGAGAAAGTGAACTTCCAAGTGAAAGATCAAACTCTAATGATGGAGTTGATCCCTGATCGTCTACGTGGTGAGACTGCTTCTTTTGATATCGAAGCAAACGGCAAAGTTTACATTGAGCAAGGTCGTCGTGTAACTGCGCGTCACATTCGTCAGCTTGAAAAAGATGGCGTTGACCACATCGAAGTACCAGTAGAGTACATCGTTGGTAAAGTTGCATCGAAAGATTACATCAATGAAGCGACTGGCGAGATCATCGTTGGTGCAAACCAAGAAATTAGCTTGGAAGCACTAGCTAACCTATCTCAAGCTGGTCACAAAGCTCTAGAAGTTCTATTTACGAACGATCTAGACCACGGCCCATTCATGTCAGAAACACTGCGCATCGACAGCACTGTTGATCGTATTTCTGCACTGGTAGAAATCTACCGCATGATGCGCCCTGGCGAGCCACCAACGAAAGAAGCTGCAGAAGCTCTATTCGAAAGCCTATTCTTCTCTGAAGAGCGCTACGATCTATCAACTGTTGGTCGTATGAAGTTCAACAGCTCGATTGCTCGTACTGACGCAGAAGAGCAAGGCACACTAGATGAGCAAGACATCATCGAAGTGATGAAGAAACTGATCGCGATCCGTAACGGTATCGGTGAAGTCGATGATATCGACCACCTAGGTAACCGTCGTATCCGTTCTGTTGGTGAAATGGCTGAAAACCAATTCCGCGTTGGTCTTGTACGTGTTGAACGTGCAGTGAAAGAGCGCCTAAGCCTTGGTGACCTTGATGCAATCATGCCTCAAGATCTAATCAACGCTAAGCCTATTTCAGCAGCGGTTAAAGAATTCTTTGGCTCTTCACAGCTTTCACAGTTCATGGACCAAAACAACCCGTTATCAGAAGTTACGCACAAACGTCGTATCTCTGCATTGGGTCCTGGCGGTCTAACTCGTGAACGCGCTGGCTTCGAAGTACGTGACGTACACGTAACTCACTACGGTCGTCTATGTCCGATCGAAACGCCAGAAGGTCCAAACATCGGTCTGATCAACTCTCTATCTGCGTTTGCGCGTTGTAACGAGTACGGTTTCCTAGAGACTCCATACCGTCGCGTTGTAGATGGCGTAGTAACAGACGAAGTAGATTACCTATCTGCAATCGAAGAAGGTCAATTCGTAATCGCTCAGGCGAACACGGTTCTGACTGAAGACGGTACATTTGCAGAAGAGCTGATCACAGCTCGTCAAAAAGGTGAATCTGGTCTTCACCCTCGTGAGCACGCTCAGTACATGGACGTTGCGACGAACCAGGTAGTATCAATTGCAGCCTCGCTAATCCCGTTCCTAGAACACGATGATGCGAACCGTGCCCTAATGGGTGCGAACATGCAACGTCAGGCAGTTCCAACACTGAAAGCTGACAAACCTCTAGTAGGTACTGGTATCGAACGTAACATCGCTGTTGACTCAGGTGTAACTGCAGTAGCGAAACGTGGTGGTGTAATCCAGTCTGTAGATGCTTCTCGTATCGTTGTTAAAGTGAACGAAGAAGAATTGATCCCTGGCGAAGCGGGTATCGATATCTACAACCTAACTAAATACACTCGTTCTAACCAGAACACTTGTATCAACCAGCGTCCATGTGTGATGCCAGGTGAACCAGTGGCTCGTGGCGACGTTCTAGCTGATGGTCCTTCAACAGACCTTGGTGAACTAGCACTTGGTCAGAACATGCGTATCGCGTTCATGCCTTGGAACGGTTACAACTTCGAAGACTCGATCTTAGTATCTGAGCGCGTAGTTCAAGAAGACCGCTTCACGACAATCCACATTCAAGAACTATCTTGTGTGGCACGTGATACTAAGCTTGGTGCTGAAGAGATCACAGCTGACATTCCAAACGTAGGTGAGTCTGCTCTATCTAAACTAGATGAGTCAGGTATCGTTTACATCGGTGCGGAAGTGAAAGGCGGTGACATCCTTGTAGGTAAAGTAACGCCTAAAGGTGAAACTCAGCTAACTCCTGAAGAGAAGCTACTACGCGCTATCTTCGGTGAGAAAGCGTCAGACGTTAAAGACACGTCTCTACGCGTACCAAACTCTGTTTCAGGTACTATCATCGACGTTCAAGTATTTACTCGTGACGGTGTTGAAAAAGACAAACGTGCACTTGAAATTGAACAGATGCAGCTGAAAGAAGCGAAGAAAGACCTAACTGAAGAATTCCAGATTCTTGAGGGTGGCCTTCTAAACCGTGTTCGCGCTGTATTGATCGAAGGTGGTTACGCTGAAGCGAAACTAGACACGACTGATCGTAAGAAGTGGCTAGAGCTAACGCTTGAAGATGATGCTCTACAGACTCAGCTTGAGCAACTAGCAGAGCAGTATGACGAGCTACGTGCTGACTTCGATAAGAAGTTCGAAACTAAGCGTCGTAAGATCACACAAGGTGATGATCTAGCACCTGGCGTACTGAAGATCGTTAAGGTTTACCTAGCGGTTAAACGTCGCATCCAGCCTGGTGATAAGATGGCGGGTCGTCACGGTAACAAGGGTGTAATCTCTAAGATCAACCCTGTTGAAGACATGCCATACGATGAAACTGGTCAGCCAGTAGATATCGTACTTAACCCACTGGGTGTACCTTCGCGTATGAACATCGGTCAGATCCTAGAAGTACACTTAGGTCTGGCAGCGAAAGGTATCGGTGACAAGATCAACAAGATGGTGAAAGAGCAGCAAGAGCTAGCGAAATTCCGCGAATTCCTGCAAAAAGTTTACGATCTAGGCGACACTCGCCAGAAAGTAGACATTGCTTCTCTATCTGATGCTGAAGTACGCACATTGATTGGCAACCTACGTGGTGGTCTACCAATCGCGACTCCAGTATTCGATGGTGCACCTGAATCATCAATCAAAGCTCTTCTAGAGCTAGCAGACCTACCAACATCTGGTCAGCTAAAACTGTTTGATGGTCGCACTGGTGATGAGTTTGAGCGTCCTGTAACTGTAGGTTACATGTACATGCTGAAACTGAACCACCTTGTTGATGACAAGATGCACGCTCGTTCAACTGGTTCGTACAGCCTAGTAACTCAGCAACCACTTGGTGGTAAAGCTCAGTTCGGTGGTCAGCGTTTCGGTGAGATGGAAGTATGGGCACTAGAAGCATACGGTGCTGCTTACACGCTACAAGAAATGCTAACCGTTAAGTCGGATGACGTTAACGGCCGTACTAAGATGTACAAAAACATCGTAGACGGTAACCACAGCATGGAACCTGGCATGCCAGAATCGTTCAACGTACTGTTGAAAGAGATTCGCTCGCTAGGTATCAACATCGAGCTAGAAGACGAAGAGTAATCTCTTATCTCCCCAAGCTAAGGCTTGGGGAAGTAAAAGCGATTATTAGGTAGAAGGTGCTCACTTAACGGTGGGCTCCTTTTAACTCCTTACAGGAGCTGATTGTGAAAGACTTATTAAACTTTCTAAAAGCACAGCATAAGACCGAAGAATTTGATGCAATCAAAATCGGTCTATCTTCACCAGACATGATCCGTTCATGGTCTTTCGGTGAAGTTAAAAAACCTGAAACGATCAACTATCGTACGTTCAAACCTGAACGCGATGGTTTGTTCTGTGCGCGTATCTTTGGTCCAGTTAAAGACTACGAATGTCTTTGTGGCAAATACAAGCGCTTGAAGCACCGTGGTGTTATCTGTGAGAAGTGTGGCGTTGAAGTTACACAAACTAAAGTTCGTCGTGACCGTATGGGCCACATCGAGCTTGCATCGCCAGTTGCTCACATCTGGTTCCTAAAATCACTACCGTCTCGTATCGGTCTACTAATGGATATCCCTCTACGTGATATCGAACGTGTTCTTTACTTCGAAATGTACGTAGTAACTGAACCAGGTATGACTGATCTAGAAAAATCTCAGATGCTGACTGAAGAAGAGTATCTGGATCGTCTAGAAGAGTGGGGCGATGAGTTTACTGCTAAGATGGGTGCAGAAGCGATCAAGGACCTACTAGGTTCTATGGATCTGCACGCTGAAGTTGAGCAGATGCGCGAAGAGCTAGATACAACTAACTCTGAAACTAAGCGTAAGAAACTAACTAAGCGTTTGAAACTGGTTGAAGCGTTTATCTCTTCAGGTAACAACCCTGAGTGGATGATCCTAACGGTACTTCCAGTTCTTCCGCCAGATCTACGTTCACTAGTACCACTAGATGGCGGTCGCTTTGCGACTTCAGATCTGAACGACCTATACCGTCGTGTGATCAACCGTAACAACCGTTTGAAGCGTCTTCTAGAGCTAGCTGCTCCGGATATCATCGTACGTAACGAAAAACGTATGCTGCAAGAGTCTGTTGATGCGCTACTAGATAACGGTCGTCGTGGTCGTGCGATCACAGGTTCGAACAAGCGTCCTCTGAAATCTCTTGCTGATATGATCAAGGGTAAACAAGGTCGTTTCCGTCAGAACCTTCTAGGTAAACGTGTAGACTACTCAGGCCGTTCTGTAATCACAGTTGGTCCATACCTACGTCTGCACCAGTGTGGTCTTCCTAAGAAGATGGCACTTGAGCTATTCAAACCATTTATCTACAGCAAGCTAGAGACTCGTGGTCTTGCGACTACAATCAAAGCTGCTAAGAAGATGGTAGAGCGTGAAGAAGCGGTAGTTTGGGATATCCTAGACGAAGTAATCCGTGAACACCCAGTACTACTAAACCGTGCACCTACACTTCACCGTCTAGGTATCCAAGCGTTTGAACCAGTACTAATCGAAGGTAAAGCGATACAGCTACACCCACTTGTTTGTGCGGCGTACAACGCGGACTTCGATGGTGACCAAATGGCGGTTCACGTGCCTCTAACTCTAGAAGCACAGCTTGAAGCACGTACACTGATGATGTCGACAAACAACATTCTGTCGCCAGCGTCAGGTGATCCGATCATCGTACCTTCTCAGGACGTTGTATTGGGTCTGTACTACATGACTCGTGAAAAGATCAACGCGAAAGGTGAAGGCATGTACCTTTCTGGCCCTGCAGAGGCTGAGAAAGCATACCGCACTAAGACGGCTGAACTACACGCACGCGTTAAAGTACGTATTACTGAAACTGTTGTTGATGAAGACGGCAACAGCACAACTGAAACGAAGATGGTTGATACAACTGTCGGTCGTGCAATGTTGTGGCAAATCGTACCAGCAGGTCTACCGTACAGCATCGTTAACCAAAAACTAGGTAAGAAGCAGATCTCTAGCCTACTTAACGAGGCGTACCGTAAACTAGGTCTAAAAGACACAGTAATCTTCGCTGACCAAATCATGTACACAGGTTTCGCATACGCGGCACTTTCTGGTGTATCTGTAGGTATCAACGACATGGTTGTTCCTGCGGCTAAGTACACTGAAATCGCAGCAGCGGAAGAAGAAGTACGTGAAATTCAAGAACAGTACCAATCTGGTCTTGTAACAGCGGGCGAACGCTACAACAAAGTGATCGATATTTGGGCATCGACCAACGATCGCGTAGCAAAAGCGATGATGTCAAACCTATCTTCTGAAACGGTTATTAACCGTGACGGTGAAGAAGAGCAACAAGAGTCGTTCAACAGCATCTACATGATGGCTGACTCGGGTGCTCGTGGTTCTGCAGCTCAGATTCGTCAGCTAGCTGGTATGCGTGGTCTGATGGCTCGTCCAGATGGTTCGATCATCGAAACGCCGATCACTGCGAACTTTAAAGAAGGTCTAAACGTACTTCAGTACTTTATCTCAACGCACGGTGCTCGTAAGGGTCTTGCGGATACGGCACTGAAAACAGCGAACTCGGGTTACCTAACTCGTCGTCTAGTAGACGTAGCGCAAGACGTTGTTGTAACTGAACATGACTGTGGCACTGTAGAAGGTGTTGACATGATGCCTCACATCGAGGGTGGTGATGTTAAAGTTGCTCTAACTGAACTTGCTCTTGGTCGTGTAGTTGCTGAAGATGTTCTAAAACCAGGTACAGAAGAAGTTCTGATCCCACGTAATACTCTAATTGATGAGAAGTGGTGTCAGATCATGGAAGAGAACTCAGTAGACAGCATTAAAGCTCGCTCTGTAGTTACTTGTGACTCTGACTTCGGTTGTTGTGCGCTATGTTACGGTCGTGACCTAGCACGTGGTCACCTAGTGAACCAAGGTGAAGCAGTAGGTGTAATCGCTGCGCAATCTATCGGTGAACCAGGTACACAGCTAACGATGCGTACGTTCCACATCGGTGGTGCGGCATCGACAGCAGCAGCAGAGAACAGCGTTCAAGTTAAGAACACTGGTACGATGAAGCTAAACAACGCTAAGTCAGTACTAGCAGACGACGGTAAGATCGTAATCACTTCTCGTGCAGCAGAACTAACCATCATTGATGAGTTCGGTCGTACGAAAGAGAAACACAAACTTCCATACGGTACACTACTAAACAAAGCTGACGGTTCTATCGTTGAAGCTGGTGAAACAGTAGCGAACTGGGAAGCGCACACTATGCCAATCATCACTGAAGTGGCAGGTCGCGTACAGTTTGTTGACATGATCGATGGCGTGACTATCTCTCGTCAAACGGATGATCTAACTGGTCTATCTTCAAGTGAAGTGACTGAACCAGCAGCTCGTCCAGCAGCAGGTAAAGATATGCGTCCAGCTATCAAACTTGTTGACGAGCAAGGCAACGATGTAATGATCCCTGGTACCGATATGCCAGCTCAATACTTCCTACCAGGTAAAGCGATTGTAAACATCGTTGATGGTGCAGAAGTGGGCGTGGGTAATACGCTAGCACGTATTCCTCAGAAATCTGGCGGTAACAAGGACATCACGGGTGGTCTACCTCGCGTAGCTGACCTATTCGAAGCACGTAAGCCGAAAGAGCCTGCGATTCTTGCTGAGCACACAGGTACTGTGAGCTTCGGTAAAGAGACCAAAGGTAAGCGTCGTCTAGTTATCACTCGCGAAAGCGGTGAAGCTTACGAAGAGATGATTCCTAAGCACCGTCAATTGAACGTGTTCGAAGGTGAGAAAGTTGAACGTGGTGACGTTATTGCAGATGGTCCAGAGACTCCGCATGACATCCTACGTCTACGTGGTATCCACGCAGTAACTCAATACATCGCTAACGAAGTACAAGAAGTTTACCGACTACAAGGCGTTAAGATTAACGATAAGCACATTGAGACTATCGTTCGTCAAATGCTACGTAAGTGTACTATTACACACGCAGGTGACTCTGAGTTCCTACCTGGCGAGCAAGTTGAATACTCACAAGTTAAGATTGCTAACCGTAATCTAGAAGCTGAAGGCAAAGAGCCTGCACGTTATGAACGTGACCTTCTAGGTATCACTAAAGCATCTCTAGCGACTGAGTCGTTCATCTCTGCGGCATCGTTCCAGGAGACAACTCGCGTACTAACAGAAGCTGCGGTTTCTGGTAAGCGTGATGAGCTACGTGGTCTGAAAGAAAACGTAATCGTGGGTCGTCTGATCCCAGCGGGTACTGGTTTCGCATACCACCAAGAGCGTCAAGCTAAGCGCGCTGAAGAGCAAGAAGGTCCATCAGCTGAACAAGCAACTGATAACCTAGCGGCACTTCTAAACGCAGGTTTCTCATCAGAAGACTAATTCGTCGCTGATAAAGAAATGATAAAAGGCACCTTCGGGTGCCTTTTTTGCGTTTGGGGGTGATGGAGCGCTCAACTAAGTTGAGATAGCGGAACACCAAGCGGTGCTTGGCTTCGGGATGCGGGAACGCTCAACGAAGTTGAGCTTACGGAGCGTCAAGTGTAGCCTGGCTTTGGGAACGTTGAGCAAAGCTAAATTAAGAGAGCGTTCAGCTTAGCGCCTCACTTTTAGAAGCGAGAAGGAAGTTCTAAGAAGTGAGATCAGAGAGTTGAGAGCCGAGATCGAAGAATCTAGATGCGAGATTGAAGAGTAGAAAAAATAAGTGCGAGAGAGATATGAACCGTTTTCACGGTTTATAACGAGCGAATAAAGCAAGGCTGACGCTTGAGAGACATATTCCGTAGCGCAGCGGTCTGTAGCCCAACAAGGTTGGGCATTCTATTTTCATAGCCCAGCTAGGCTGGGCGTTCCAATACCTGCGCGTTAATACCTACGCACCTGGCGGCACGGCTAAGCTATCAGCGATCAGTTGGATCAGGTGATCTTCTACCCCAAAACGAATTTCTAGAATTTCACCGACATTGGAAAGATCGGCATCAAAATCATCCAGCGTATCGTCGTCACTAACATCGGCGTACTTATCGGTAAAGTTCAGCAGTGGGTCGGTAGTTAATACTATTTTCGCGTAAGCGGCGTTGATCTCATCGGTGGCTTGAAATCCGGTTGAGCGCCACTGATCCATTACCATATCGTAGATCTTAAAGTGACCTTCCGAGATATAGTCGACCAGATGTTGGCAAAAGCTTTGCAGCTCTGCTGGGGTAGGAAGCGAAGAAAGTGGTGCTTTCTGACTAGCGGGTTGAAGTGCGGCAAGCTTACAGTATTCGACAATCAGTGATTGACGAGTCTCTAACCAATGGTCGATGACCTCACTTGAGCCACCCCACTGTTCCTGTGTTTGTTGGAATTTTTTTAGCATGACCATGCCCTCATGATCTAATCACACTCCGGTGATTATTTAGCCTTGCTGAGCAAAGCGATGATAGATATAAAACCTATTGTCCTTACCAAATTTGTAGTCAAAAAATTCAATAGATACAAACTCTGGTATGAAATTAGATTGCCAGTAAAATGGATGAACTGCAAGCATAGAGGGAAGGTAATGAGCGAGAAGGGTGAAGTTAGCATAGAACAAAAAGCCTATTGGTGTGTGGTGTCCGGTAGTGATGTTTGGCTTCAAGCAGGCGAGCTTCCAATAGGCACAGCAAAGCAATTTGGCTTCGATATCGAGAAATGTATTTGCATCGGTGAGTTTAATGCCCTGCCAGTGATTTGGCTCAATGATCAGGATGTTGAAAAGCAGTTGCCGCTTACCTCGCTAAGGGAGTGCCTTGGTTTTAGTGAGCCGTTATTTTTGTTGATCAGTAAAGCGGTGCAATATGGTCATATGTCACAGAGCATGCGCTTTTGTCCGCAATGTGGTGGTCGCAATCATCTCAACCACAATCAGTTGGCGATGCAGTGTGGCGAGTGCCGTACGTTGCATTATCCGAGGATCTTCCCTTGTATTATTGTTGCGGTGCGTAAAGACGATCAGATCTTACTTGCTCAGCACCCTCGTCATCGCAACGGTATGTACACGGTCATTGCGGGTTTTCTCGAAGTAGGTGAGACGCTTGAACAGTGTGTCGCACGTGAAGTGCTTGAGGAAACCGGTATTGTTGTGACCAATATACGTTATTTTGGTAGTCAGCCATGGGCTTTTCCATCCAGCATGATGATGGGATTTCTCGCCGATTATCATTCGGGTAATGTTAAGCCTGACTACACTGAGCTCAGTGATGCTCAGTGGTTTACGCCCAATAACATGCCACCAGTGGCACCAGAAGGCACCATCGCTCGTGCATTGATTGAGCAGACTCTTGATGATATTAAAACTACATCTCACTGAAATTTAGATAAAAAAAAACCCTCCGAGAGGGAGGGGGTAAGTAAGATGTCGTTATGAGATGCTGAGTACTAGGTACTCAGTTAATTATTGTAGTTTTCGCTAGCGAGAGAATTTTTAACACTGTTAAGAGTAGGGTGCAAATTAACCAATCAATAAAAAGTTAATAACTTGATCTAGGTTGCAAAGCACTCGGCTTTTGCGAGCAAAACAGTGTTAGAATACGGGCGTTAAAATAAGGCCCAAGATTGGAAAAGCATAATGACAGAATTAAAGAATGATCGTTATCTGCGCGCGCTTTTAAAACAGCCAGTAGATTACACCCCAGTATGGATGATGCGCCAAGCAGGTCGTTACCTACCTGAATACAAAGCGACGCGTGCCCAAGCGGGTGATTTTATGTCACTGTGTCGTAACGCAGAGCTAGCTTCGGAAGTGACTCTACAGCCATTGCGTCGTTTCCCACTCGATGCGGCTATTTTGTTCTCTGATATTCTGACCATCCCAGATGCGATGGGTCTAGGTCTACGCTTCGAAACAGGCGAAGGTCCAGTGTTTGATAACCCAATCACTTGTAAAGCGGATGTAGAGAGGATCGGGATCCCTGATCCAGAAGGTGAACTGCAATACGTAATGAATGCAGTGCGTCAGATCCGCAAAGATCTGCAAGGTGAAGTGCCACTTATCGGTTTCTCTGGTAGCCCATGGACGCTGGCGACTTACATGGTTGAAGGCGGCAGCTCGAAAGCGTTCACTAAGATCAAAAAGATGATGTACGCAGAGCCACAAACTCTGCACCTACTACTTGATAAGCTAGCAGACAGCGTTATCGAATACCTAAACGCACAGATCAAAGCGGGTGCTCAATCAGTGATGGTATTTGATACTTGGGGTGGCGTTCTGACTCCTCGTGATTACAACCTGTTCTCGCTGCAATACATGCACAAGATCGTGGATGGTCTGATCCGTGAAAATGAAGGTCGTCGCGTACCAGTAACGCTATTCACTAAGAACGGCGGCATGTGGCTTGAGCAGATCGCAGCAACGGGTTGTGATGCTGTCGGTCTAGACTGGACAATCAACATTGCTGACGCAAAAGCACGCATTGGCGATAAAGTGGCACTGCAAGGCAACATGGACCCCTCCATGCTATACGCGTCACCTGAACGTATTCGCGAAGAAGTCGCATCAATCCTCGAAGGTTTTGGTGATGCAGGTACCGGTCACGTGTTTAACCTAGGTCATGGTATTCATCTAGATGTGCCGCCAGAAAATGCGGGTGTATTTGTTGAAGCGGTTCACGAGCTATCTAAGCCGTACCACAAGTAACCAAACCGATAATAAAAGCGCCTGATTAGACCAGGCGCTTTTTTGTTATTAGGTACACTTGTGCATATATACTTATGATAACTCAGTTATACTAATATCGAACTCATTGAAAGGAATACGCTAATCATGAAGACGCGCGATAAAATTGTCCTCGCGGCTCTGGATCTCTTTAACGAGCATGGTGAGAGAAATATCACCACCAATCATATCGCCGCGCATATCGATATTAGCCCGGGCAACCTCTACTACCACTTCCGCAATAAGCAGGAAATCGTGCGTGAAATTTTTGCCCTTTACTCAAATGAGTTGCTAGAGCGTTTTACACCGATCTCGGTGCAGCAAGAGAGCTTAGTGATGCTCAAGCGTTACTTGAACTCTATTTTTACTTTGATGTGGAAGTATCGCTTTTTCTACGCCAATCTGCCGGAGATTTTGCAACGTGATGAAGATCTGCATGATGATTACATTGCGGTGCAGGAGAAGCTCCAAGCAAACCTAGTCAGTATCATGGCTGAATTTGTGTCATTGGGTTTACTTGATCTAACGCCGGCAGAAATGAAATCACAGGTTCGCACTTTACACCTGATTGCGACCAGTTGGTTGGGTTACCAATCAGCCATGTCACCTAAGACACAAATCACCGAAGAGATCATTCATCAAGGCATGCTACAGATGATCTCTGTGGTCAAACCGCGTGCGACACAAACCGGTCTCGAGCAACTGCAATTGCTTGAAGAAGGCGTCAAAGCAATGCACGCTTGAGACAAGAGCGATAGATATAATTGAAGCGGAGGGTTTATAACCTTTCGCTCTTTGTTTAATTGCATAGCAAAGGGTAGATTAATCATAATCTTATGATTTGAGTATTGTTATGCACTATGACGTTTTTAATGGTGATGCAGATGGCATCATCTCTCTGTTGCAGCTTCGCTTAGCTGAGCCCAAGCAAGCTAAGCTCATTACTGGCGTCAAACGTGATATCCAACTGCTCGATGGGCTTACTCTGCATCACAATGACTCCTTGACCGTGTTAGATATCTCAATGAGTCGTAATCAGCAGGGTTTACTACGCGCATTAGACAGTGGCGTATCAGTCTTCTATGCCGATCATCATCAAAGTGGTGACATTCCTCAAGCGACCAATTTAGACGCGCACATCAACCTTGATGCTAATACTTGTACAGCTTTGATTATTGATCAGCTTTTACAGGGGCGTTTTCATCATTGGGCGATAGCCGCAGCTTTTGGTGATAATCTGATAGATCGTGCGCAGCAACTCGCCCACGCGGCAGAGCTCTCGGCGTTGCAGACTGAGCAACTGAAAGAGTTGGGCACTTTGATAAACTATAACGGCTATGGTGAGAGCGTTGAGGACTTGCATTTTCATCCCGCAAAGTTGTTTGAGGCGCTTTTAGCCTACGATGATCCTTTTGCTGTTATCGCTGCACCTAATTCCCCTTACCATATTTTGCGTGATGCTTACCAACAAGATATGGCGCTGGCACAATCTCTTGAGCCCTATTATCAAGATGAGAATTTGGCGGTATTTATATTGCCAAATAACGCCGCGTCACGGCGTATTAGTGGTGTTTATGGCAACTGGCTAGCCAATCAGACACCACAACGAGCCCATCTTGTTTTGAGCGAGAATAGCCAGCAAGGCTGGACGGTATCGTTACGTGCACCTTTGCAGGACAAACAAGGGGCGGGAGAACTGTGCGGTCGATTTAGCACTGGTGGTGGTAGAGAAGCGGCTGGTGGCATTAATCACCTCCCCACATCACAGCTGGAGGAATTGATTGCTCTGGTGACGAGCTATTATCGTTAGGCTAATGGCATCGATAGAATTCGGGCGCTACGATGAGCGCCCGAATGATTGAGTTTAACGGCGTTTTAGCCAAGCGATCGGATCTTGAGTTTTGCTGTTGCGGCGGATCTCGAAGTAGAGTGACGGCTGGGCTTGACCACCTGTATCGCCAGCTAAAGCAATCGACTCACCGGCTACCACCTTATCGCCTTCTTTTTTCAGTAAACTTTGGTTGAAGCCATACAAAGTCATGTCGCCTTTACCATGATCCAACAACACCACTAAACCATAACCGCGCAAGTAGTCAGCAAACACCACCGTACCTGAATATACCGCTTTGACTGACTGTCCATAGTTGGCTTTGACCACCATGCCTTTCCAGTTGATCTGACCAGTTTGGCGCGAACCATAGCTGTTGAGTACCTTGCCTTGAATTGGCCAAGGAAGTTTACCTTTTTGACGAGCAAGACCGTCCATTGGAACCGCATTACGTTTGGCGGCTTTGGCGATTTCGGCTTTTAGACGCGCTTCATTGCGTTGTAGCTCAGACAAATAGACCTTATCACTCGAGATACTCTTTTTGATCTTCCCGACCGTACCTTTACGCTGAGATTGAGCTTTACTCAGTTGGTTGCGCTTGGTGGTCTGCTGTTCGAGCAATCGGGTGATTTGCTGTTTTTCTAATTGAAGTTGCTCTTCACTCTGTTCGAGTTCAGACACCGTTTTTTCCAGCTCTTCAATGGTTTCTGCACGCTGTTTGGCGAGATGCTGAAAATACTGACTCATACGATCTTCTTCTACGCCTTGGGTGAGAATATTGGCGGAAGATTTAGCACGTTGCGTCACGTAGTAGGTTTGCAGTAATTGGATCAACTTTTCGCTTTGGGCTTTTTTCTGCGTTTTCAGTGTGCCAATTTTGCCATCAAGGGCGGCAATATTGTTGTTGGTCTGCGTCAGCGAGGATTTGGTTTGTTTTATTTCTCGCTCAAGTTTGTTGATGCTGAGTTCTTGATCCTTTAACGACTTCTGTAAGTTATCGAGTTGCTTTTGTTGTGACGTCAGATTTTGCTTTTGGCGTGAGATCTCGCTTTTAACCCCAGTTAACTCGCTTTGTGATGCGCCATAGGCAAGCGGTGATGCGAGCGTGCCAATACACGCAGACATTGCCAGTAAGGTGGTGATTTTTCGGCGTAAACCTGATGTAGCTTGAAGCGTCATTAGCGCGAATTATCCTAAGGGGTTGAATTGCTGCCAGTATACATAAAGAAAAACCGCGGGCGAAAGCACTAAGTCAAATCTTGCGTTGAAACTGGCATATCGAGATACAGTCACATTGTTGCAATGCCAATACAAAAACGCCCAAGCTAGGCTTGGGCGTTTATCCAGCGACGTTAAACTTATTTAACGATAACTTGACCAGACATTTCTGCTGGGATTTCTAGACCTGCTAGCGATAGCATGGTTGGCGCTAGGTCAGACAGTTTACCGCCTTCAACGAACTCAACCGATTTGTTGCCTACATATACTAGTGGTACTGGTAGGTTAGTGTGAGCTGTGTGGATACCACCAGTTTCAGGATCAACCATCATTTCTGCGTTACCGTGGTCAGCAGTGATAAGCATTTGACCATCAACTTCGTTGATTGCTTCTACTACACGACCAATACACTCATCGATCGCTTCGATAGCTTGTTTAGCCGCTTCGTAAACACCAGTATGACCAACCATATCTGGGTTAGGGTAGTTACAGATGATAGTGTCGTACTTACCAGACTTGATCGCAGCAATTAGCTTCTCAGTAAGCTCTGGAGAGCTCATTTCTGGTTGAAGATCGTAAGTTGCAACTTTAGGCGATGCCACTAGTTGACGCTCTTCGCCTGCAAATTCGTTTTCAACACCACCGTTGAAGAAGAATGTAACGTGTGCGTACTTCTCTGTTTCAGAGATACGTAGCTGAGTTTGACCTTGCTTAGATAGCCACTCACCGTAAGTGTTCTCTAGCGATGCTGGTGGGAATGCGGTAGCTAGCGGGATATCGGCTGCGTATTGAGTTAGCATTACAAAGTTGATTGCTGGGAATACAGCGCGCTCGAAGCCATCAAAACCAGGTACGAAAGTACGAGTAATTTGACGTGCACGGTCAGCACGGTAGTTCATGAAGATAACCGCATCGCCATCTTGCATGATTGCATCTTCTTGATCAGCGGTTTTGATTGCGGTTGCTTTCACAAACTCATCATTTTCATCACGAGCGTAAGCCGCTTCTAGACCTTCAACAGCAGTGTCAAAAGTGAATTCAGCTTTAGCTTGAGTCAACAGATCGTAAGCGACTTGAACGCGATCCCAGTTGTTGTCACGGTCCATAGCGTAGTAACGACCCACTAGTGAAGCCACGCGACCTTTGCCTAGTTTAGCAAATAGCTCTTGGAAGCGTTGTAGAGAGCCTTCAGCACTGCGTGGTGGCGTATCACGACCATCTAGGAAGCAGTGTAGGTAGATCTTTTCAGCGCCACGCTCAGCAGCCATTTCAACTGCAGCATAGATGTGATCTTCGTGAGAGTGAACGCCACCTGGTGACATTAGACCCATGATGTGAACCGCTTTGTCTGCTTTAACTGCAGCGTCAATGGCTTCAACTAGTGCAGGCGTTTGTACGAATTCACCATCAGCAATTGATTTAGTGATACGAGTAAGATCTTGGTAAACAATACGACCAGCACCGATGTTGGTGTGACCAACTTCAGAGTTACCCATTTGACCATCAGGTAGACCCACATCCATACCAGACGCAGAGATTAGCGTGTTAGGGTGGTTAGCAAATAGCTTGTCCAAGTTTGGAGTATTAGCGTTTGCGATAGCGTTATTTGCTGTATCTTCACGGTGACCGTAACCGTCAAGAATAACTAGAGCCAATGGCTTCTTAGCAGACATAGATTGAACCTCGTCAAATTTAAGTAACTGTCGGTGTTGGGAAGTTTCCCAAGTACCTTGAAACAAAACTAGCGTAATTTTACTACACTTTTTAACCAAAACTGTAGGCTAAGATCAAATATTGTTCGCGATTTCGCGTAGCAATCTTTCAGCGTATTGTCTATTTCGCCAAAATCTTACACTGATAATAGCTCTTATTCTCACCGATTTTCAGGCATTGTAAATTCGGTAAAACCAATCATTTTGATAGCTAGTACGCGAGAAAATACTCATTGCACCAAAATCGCCGTGCCTGATACCGCTAATATCGCTCCAAGCCATGCGTAGCGGTTGGGAACTTGTTTGGTATAAATCCAAAGTATAGGTAGTAACATGATCGGTGTAGTGGAAGAAAGCAGTGCCACCATACCGACGTTGCCTTTTTGCAGCGCGTATAGGATCAGCGTCATGCCGACAGCCATGGCAACAAACGCGTTTAAAGCGGTCAGAGTAAAGACTTGCATATTGATCGTTTGATTAGCTTTCGCAATTCGAGCACCGCTGAATAATAAGATCGAATGGGCGGTAAACGCAGTCATCATGCGCATCGCGGAAGCGGCCACAGGATCAATCTCGGTCTGCATAATGGGTTTGGCGATAATGCCGCCTAACGCTTGGCACAGTGCAGCCAGTAGCCCAAGCGATACGCCAATCCAGACTCTGCCTTGCACGTTTTCTAATTGATTTTGGCTTTGACCACGACGACCAAAAAAGATGGCTAAGACTACCCCGGAGAACACTAATGTGGCGCCCAAAAGTTCGAACGATGTCATCGCTTCACTGAAAAGAAAATAGCCGAGAAGAGTGGAAAACAACGCGTGGCAAGAAAACAGTAAACCGGACTGCCTTGGACCCATGCGGTTTAAGCAGGCAAAGAGTGCGGTATCGCCAATAAAAATACCAATCAGCCCAGAGAGCATCATCGCACTGATTGCGGGCATTGTAACGGTTGACCAACCTCCAGTAATCAGCGCCATGGTGGCTAAAATGGTACTGGCACAGCCCATACGCCAGCGACTGTAAGCAAAACTGCCTAAGTGCTTAGCGGGGACAACAGAAAGGACACTGGAAAACGCCCACATTAATGCCGCAAACAGAGCGAGCCATTCATAGCCCATGTTTGATTTCATCCTTGATTGAGGTGGTCCGCTAAATTGCGGGATGCACACCGTCAGTAGTGTGCAGAGAATGGACAATATGCCTGATTTAGCACAGTAAGCAAAGGGCAAATGCCGTACCACTTTGCTTACTGTCGGGGAAATGCAGTTCAGATTGAATTAGGTGAGGATCCAGTTCGCCATATAAACAATTGATAAGCCGATCACGCCAATAATGACTCCCGTTTTCGCCATATCTTTGCTCTCAATTAGCCCGGTTGAGTAGGCCAGTGAGTTAGGCGGTGTTGAGACTGGGAGAATCATCCCGAGTGAAGCGGAGAAAGCGACCACAACCAGCAGGTTTTGCATATCCAGCGTTTGCATTGAAACACCAATTGCTGCCGCTATCGGCATTAACAAGTTCGCGGTTGCGGTATTGGACATAAAGTTGGCCATTAACCAACATACCAGCGACATGGTAATGATCACCGCGGTTGGCGAGAGTGACTCATAGTCAATCGCATGAGCAAGAGCCGAAGCAAGCCCAGTCTTATCCAATGCAATACCAATCGCAATACCACCGGCCACCAACCACAGCACATCCCAGTTGATCAGCTTAAGCTCCTCTTTGCCCATAATGCCAGTTAAGGTAAAGACGGCGAGAGGGATAATCGAAACCACATAGGTATTCATGCCGTGTAACTTAGTGGTCATCCACATCAAAATGGTGATCGCGAAGGTCGCGTATACCACTATCGCTCGCCAATTTTTTTGAAACTTACCATTAAGTTTGAGCACCATTTTCTCTTGCGATGAAGGGAACAGTTTCTGCAATAAGAACCACGCAATCGTCAATTGCACCACCACAAAGGGTAAGCCCATCATCATCCAAGAAAGAAAGTCGATGCTGTTTTCACCGGTTAAATATTGCAAGGCAATGGCGTTTGGTGGTGTACCAATAGGAGTGGCAATACCCCCGGTATTGGCTGCAATGGGAATACATAACACCAAGGCTTTAATACCTAAATCCCCTTTGGGCGCAGAAGCCACAATCGGTCCGAGCAATGCCAGCATCATCACAGTGGTCGCGGTATTAGACATAAACATCGAGAACACCGCGGTAATCAGCATTAACCCCAACATGATGTATTTGGGCTGGGTACCAAAGGGTTTAAGTAATACTCGCGCGAGGTTGTTATCCAGTTCATATTTAGAAGCGGAGATCGCCAAGGCAAAGCCGCCCATAAATAGGATTATGATCGGTGAGGAGAAGGCACTAAATATATCGGTGTAAGCGATCAATTCGCCTAAATCATGCCCAGCTGGTGGATTGCGAAACAGGTGCAAGCCTTTATCGGAAATCATGATCAGCTCTAAGGCAATGATCAGAATTGAAGTGGCAAAAACCGGAACGGGCTCTAATACCCAAAGCAGGGCGGCGAGAAGGAAAATAGCCAGAAGTCGATGTTGAATAAGAGTTAAGTCGTCGATTGGGATGGAATCAATCGGCATAAATAGTACTGCGAGCGGAAGCCCAAAGCAGATGAGTAGCCTAATTATGGTGCCGGAATGAATTTTTTTCATAGGCGAGCAGACCTTCCAATTCAATAGGAAAGAACAGCTTAAAAGATAACCAAATTAAGGTCTTAGACTAAGGTTAGAGTTTTGCAAAAACGTAAAAAATGTTGCAGGAATCTTGTCGCGGGTCAAAAAAATCCCTGAACGAGTCAGGGATTGATAATTCATTTACTGGCTTGTTATTCCGCGCTTTGACGCTGCGCGTAAGGGGTGCCCATGACAGTCGGTTCGCCTAGCTGCATCGATGCATCAAATTGGATGCTATCTTTGGCAAATAGGTTAATCACTGTTGAACCAAGTTTGAAGCGACCCATCTCTTCACCTTTTTTCAGCACAACCGCTTTATCACCTTCTGCTGGGTAATCCCAACGGTGTACAGTGTTGCCGCGTGGTGGTGTTACTGTGCCTGCCCAAACTTGCTCAATGCTGCCAACAATAGTTGCACCAACCAGTACCTGAGCCATAGGACCAAACTCAGTATCAAAGATGCATACCACTCGCTCGTTACGTGCAAATAGGTTTGGCACGTTTTCAGCTGTTAATGGGTTTACTGAGAATAGATCGCCCGGTACGTAAATCATTTGGCGTAGCGTACCATCACATGGCATGTGCACACGGTGGTAATCGCGTGGTGATAGGTACAAGGTCGCAAATTCGCCATCCGCAAACTCTTGCGCTAATTGCTCGTCACCGCCAAGCAGCTCAAGTGCCGTGTAATCGTGACCTTTAGCTTGAATCAGCTTGCCATCTTGGATTGGACCAAATTGGCTCACGCACGCATCCGCTGGATGAGTGATGATGTTGTCACCTTCAGTAATCGGGCGTGCACCTTCTTTTAGCTCACGGACAAAGAATTCATTGAATGTCTTAAAGTAAGCAGGATCAGTGTGTAACGCTTCATCCATATTGACGTTGTATTGCTTGATGAACCAACGAATGATCGCGGTAGTTAGACCGCCAGCTTTAGCCGACGCTAACTTACCCACTAGGCGAGTTAAACCATGCTGAGGAATCCAGTATTGCAGTCTAACTTTAATCTTATCCATTGTGTTTAATTCCAATGTTAATTATCTGTTTCAAACTTTTGGGCGCGAGATGTTACTTAAAAAATCAGCAAATGTCAGCACTTGCTGATGCTTGTCCTCTCGCAGTGCGCTACAGATCCGCTTTCTTACTGCGTGAATACTGTCGGTTTGCTTTGTTTTCGGTCATGCTCTCAAGGATGCGGTGGTAGTTTTCAAAACGAACTTCGCTCACGTCGCCGTTTTCTACCGCTTCACGTAAGATACAACCCGGATCATCAAGGTGTTTACAGTCGCGGAACTTGCAACCACCTAAGTAAGGTTTGAACTCGACAAATGCCTTGGTAACTTCTTCGGCTTCTAAGTGCCATAAACCAAACTCACGAACCCCAGGAGAGTCAATCAGATCACCACCTGAAGGGATATGGTAGAGGCGTGCTGCGGTTGTCGTGTGTTGACCCAGTCCCGAGTTTTCTGAAATGGCGCCTTCTTCAACGTCTAACTCTGGCATCAGGGCGTTAACTAGGCTGGATTTACCTACCCCAGATTGACCAACAAAAATGTTAATGCGCCCATGCAAGGCAGTTTCTAACTCAGCGATACCTTCACCAGACTGTTTGCTTACCAACAGCACTTTGTAGCCAATGCGCTCGTATTCACTCAACCACTCACGGTAAGTATTACGTTGCTCGTCTTCAAGCAAGTCGACTTTGTTCAACACAATCAGTGGCGCAATCCCCAATGTCTCTGATGCGACTAAGTAGCGATCGATGATATTGAGTGATAGCTCAGGTAGTACTGAGGAGACAATCACCATTTGGTCGATGTTTGCCGCAACAGGCTTTAAACCATCATAGTAATCTGGTCGGGTAAGCACAGAGCTACGAGGCTCAACCGCTTCAACCACGCCTGAAATACCGTACATTGATTCAAGACCAGCACGCCAAATTACTCGGTCGCCGGAGACAAGCGTTTCGATACCACGACGCAAGTTACAACGATGGACTTCACCACTTTCATGGTCTTCAATATCGGCATGCTGACCAAAACGGGTAATCACTAGCCCAGTTTTGGTTCCGCCCAGCATCGATTCATCCCACTGAATGCTTTCGGCTTTAGTGAGTTTACGTTTTTGATTACTACGAACGCGTCGTACCTGACCTTTAGTTAGCTTTTTCTGTTTTGCCACGATGATCTACTTAATCTATTTCTCTTAGGTTCGATACCTGAGTTTGCTATCTTGGGTATCCGAATTTGGGTATAGTACCTTTTTTAGCGAAAAACCAATAGGCAACGATTTATGTCCTTTAGCGATCAAAACTTAATTTGGGTCGATTTAGAGATGACGGGACTTGATCCTGAAACTCACAAAATCATTGAAATCGCGACCATTGTTACTGACAGTGAGCTAAATATCTTAGCTGAAGGTCCTGTTTTGGCAGTACATCAGCCAGAAGAAGAATTAGCGAAAATGGATGACTGGTGTACCAATACTCACACCAACAGTGGCTTAGTTGAGCGTGTTCGTAATAGCCAAGTGGATGAGCAAGACGCGATTCGCCAAACCATTGCTTTTCTAGAGCAGTGGGTACCAAAAGGTAAATCACCAATCTGTGGTAACAGTATTGGTCAAGATCGTCGCTTCTTATACAAGCATATGCCAGAGCTTGAAGAATACTTCCATTACCGTTACCTAGATGTCAGTACGCTAAAAGAACTGACTCGCCGCTGGCAACCAGAGATTTTGGATGGCTTCTCTAAGCAAGGTAGCCACTTAGCATTGGATGATATTCGTGAATCCATTGCGGAGTTGAAATACTACCGTCAAACCATCTTCAAAATTTAAAGTAAGTTTTGATTCAAGCCGCAGCATGGTCTGCGGCTTTTGTTTTTAGTGTCTGCGCTAGGGGACAGGTAAAAAGACAAACTGGGCAACGCCTTGCGCGACTTTAGTAATACTACGATCGGTTTTATCAGCCACAATCAGTGCCATCATGTCTTGAATGCTCACCATTTTGCTAAAAATACGGTCGAAGCTAATATCAAACTCATTGTCGCTGTAGTGGTTACTCAGCAAGTAGAGTTCACCTTGGCTATTGCGACGATGATAGATCCGCCAAACGAAAATTTCGATATTGCGGGCGCTGTTATACAGAGATTGCTCATCCAAGGAATCGAGAATAAAGAACTCTTGCTGGTGGTTATAAGAACGTCGCAGCATTTCAGCAAGACCAACAACGGCAGCAAAGACGCGATCACCCTGATAAGACTCATCAAACGCAAGCAAGATAGCATCGATACTTGTTTTTCCGCCTAACTCAGCAAACAGCAGAGGTTGAGACTCTAATTCACCCGGTCGACCAAAGATTTGCAGCATGCGATCTTCGAGTGTCATCCCCTCAATTTTTCTGAGTTGCTCTGGATTTCGCACGTATAGCTTTCGTGTCAGCTCCATCAGCAGCGCCTTTTGTTCCCTGACATGCACGTCCATAACAAAGTCGACATCCGTTTTACCGAGGTTTCGGACTGGCTTCGGCATTGAGCCACAACCGGATAATGAGGTGAAGAGAAGTAGGGTTGAACAGAAAGCAATAAATCTTAGGCGATACCCAGCGAATGCCATTGCGAGCTCCATCTTATGCAATTGCCATTTAGTGATCATCAAAGCGATACCCAGTTTGCGCAGATTACTTGGGTATAAATCAGACGATTGGTCATTTGTTATATCGAAAAGCTCATATTTAAACCAGTGAGAATAGACTTTGTGAATCCGTTTACTGGCTCAGGTCTCATTTACTCATGACTAAAATTAAATAGGATGATCTTTTTATCAGTAGCTTATGATCAAAAATAGTTAATTGAGTTCAACAATACTTCAACAAACCGTCGCTTGTACGCTTACTTTTGTGTGCTTTTTCATCAAACGGGAAAAAAACTCATTTTTTTTGTAGGAAGGACTTGCATCACAAAAAAATGCTCTTATAATTCGCAGCCCTGAACGACGGAAACGTTGTTGATGCGACACTAGCTCAGTTGGTAGAGCGCAACCTTGCCAAGGTTGAGGTCACGAGTTCGAACCTCGTGTGTCGCTCCACTTTCTTTTCGAAGAGAGAGGGATAGTTCTCATTGTACTTAACAATGACATCCGGACGCGGGATGGAGCAGCTTGGTAGCTCGTCGGGCTCATAACCCGAAGGTCGTAGGTTCAAATCCTGCTCCCGCAACCAAATTTACAGGCGTTATGATTCGCTAGCTCGTCGGGCTCAGCCATTCATAAAACCTAGCGAAGGTCGTTGATTTAAATCCGACTTCCGCAACAAATTAAGATAAATTGCTCAGGCGATTTGTCAATGCGACACTAGCTCAGTTGGTAGAGCGCAACCTTGCCAAGGTTGAGGTCACGAGTTCGAACCTCGTGTGTCGCTCCACTTTCTTTTCGAAGAGAGAGGGATAGTTCTCATTGTACTTAACAATGACATCCGGACGCGGGATGGAGCAGCTTGGTAGCTCGTCGGGCTCATAACCCGAAGGTCGTTGGTTCAAATCCAGCTCCCGCAACCACATTTAGATGAATTGCTCAGGCGATTTATCAATGCGACACTAGCTCAGTTGGTAGAGCGCAACCTTGCCAAGGTTGAGGTCACGAGTTCGAACCTCGTGTGTCGCTCCACTTTCTTTTCGAAGAGAGAGGGATAGTTCTCATTGTACTTAACAATGACATCCGGACGCGGGATGGAGCAGCTTGGTAGCTCGTCGGGCTCATAACCCGAAGGTCGTTGGTTCAAATCCAGCTCCCGCAACCACATTTAGATAAATTGCTCAGGCGATTTGTCAATGCGACACTAGCTCAGTTGGTAGAGCGCAACCTTGCCAAGGTTGAGGTCACGAGTTCGAACCTCGTGTGTCGCTCCAAATAGACAGTTCTCATTGTACTTAACAATGACATCCGGACGCGGGATGGAGCAGCTTGGTAGCTCGTCGGGCTCATAACCCGAAGGTCGTTGGTTCAAATCCAGCTCCCGCAACCACATTTAGATGAATTGCTCAGGCGATTTATCAATGCGACACTAGCTCAGTTGGTAGAGCGCAACCTTGCCAAGGTTGAGGTCACGAGTTCGAACCTCGTGTGTCGCTCCACTTTCTTTTCGAAGAGAGAGGGATAGCTCTCATTGTGCTTAACAATGACATCCGGACGCGGGATGGAGCAGCTTGGTAGCTCGTCGGGCTCATAACCCGAAGGTCGTTGGTTCAAATCCAGCTCCCGCAACCACATTTAGATGAATTGCTCAGGCGATTTATCATTGCGACACTAGCTCAGTTGGTAGAGCGCAACCTTGCCAAGGTTGAGGTCACGAGTTCGAACCTCGTGTGTCGCTCCACTTTCCTTCAAGTGGATAACGATAGCCCTCATTGTGCTTAACAATGATAATAAATGCGACACTAGCTCAGTTGGTAGAGCGCAACCTTGCCAAGGTTGAGGTCACGAGTTCGAACCTCGTGTGTCGCTCCAATTTCCTTCAAATGACGTTGTTATTTGATTTGGTCTCACAGACCATCCGCTCTTTCTAATGCTGTGAAGCATAAATCCCCAAAAAACATTAAAAGTCCACCTAGTTTCTAGGCGGGCGTTTGACTTTTTTACTCTCTGCGATATCTCGTCAGCGTGCGAACAGTTATATGCACTGGTTTAGTTCGTGTAATTAACAGACTTATCCACAGAATCCATATTGTGGATAACTTGGTGGGTAACCTGATTTTTTGCTCTGAATAAAACAATTAAAAAAGATCTTTTTCTATACATCAATCACATTTTTAACACATCGAATCTGTAAATGTATGATTTTTAAGTGTTTATTTCATTGGCTGCATTTTCTGTTAACAAAAAATGGATCATTAACTAAAAAATCATTGATCCTAGTCATTTAATCGTCTTGTGATTAACTTTCGTTTGGTTATCAATTTATTTGCTTTGCGCAGTTTTTTTCCACATTCCTAATTTGGGAACCAAGTCAAACTATTCAATCGCCATGTTGGCAAGCATTATGCGTCCCTTGGTAAGCCTTTCTGTACAATTCTAATTAGCCGTTGATGCTTAGTGGTGGTGCGGCTGCTCTCTGCAATTTGCGAGAGTTGCTCTTCAATTGCCCAGTTGATATGTATATCAAGCAGTTCTGATAATCCCTTGCGACTTTCGAGTGACTCAATGATTGCTTGGGAGAAAGGGGCATTACCCATCGCAATGGCAATATTACGCAACCACTGCTGGTGACCAATACGGCGGATGGCTGAGCCCTCCATATTTTTAAGAAACGTCTCCTCGTCCCAACTGAATAAATCAATCAGTTCTGGGCTATGCAGCGCTTTGCGGCGATGAAAGTCTTGTTCTTCGGTTATCGAGGCGAATCGATTCCAAGGACAGACTAATTGACAGTCATCACAACCATAAATCCTATTTCCCATGGCTTTGCGAAATTCTAATGGAATCACACCATCAAACTCGATGGTTAAGTAAGAAATACAGCGTCTCGCGTCAACCACTCCATCTTCGACAATCGCGCCGGTAGGACAAGAAGTGATACACGCTTTACAGTGACCGCATTGATTGTCACTAGGGGTATCAACGGGGAGAGGTAAATCGATCAGCAGTTCGCCTAAAAAGAACCATGAACCGCACTCTTTGTCGAGAATGAGGGAATGCTTGCCTGACCAACCTAATCCCGCCTTTTGTGCCAAAGGACGTTCAAGAATCGGAGCAGAATCGACAAAAGGTCGGTAATTCATACTTGCGACTTCTTGTTCAATCATCTGCCCTAGCTTTTTTAGTTGGTTACGTAGCAATTTATGATAGTCGCGGCCAAGAGCGTATCGACTGATGTAAGCATGGTTTGGATTGTCTAGGTTGCTAGCAAACTGAGCCTCAGGTGGTAGGTAATCCATTCTCGCGCTAATAACACGCACGGTTCCAGGCAATAATTCATCGGGGCGGGCACGCATCATGCCGTGACGAGCCATCCAATCCATACTACCGTGATAGCCAGCCTCTAACCATTTCTGCAGCTCTGCTTCATGTTCTTTCAAATCAACATCGCAGATCCCGACTTTTTGAAAGCCAAGTTGTTTGGCCCAAATTTTAATTTTGTCTGCTAGTTCTTGATAGTCCATGCGAGCGTTACTCAAACGAAAGGGGGCGGGATCTTACAAGATCTTCCCCATCGGATCTAGCGGGCTTTTTAGCCAATAGTTACGATTATTTTCCTTTAACTTACACAAGAGAGCTTGTCTCTCAATTCCAACCCAGTTTACTATTCGAGTTCTTTTGATTTTTATATAGTCATTTTCGAGAAGAGTAGTCATGAGCACGAAACAATTTGCCCTATCCGATGAACAAGCAACCATTCAACTGGGCACAGTACTGGCTGGCTTATGCTCGCAACAAACGACCATCTATTTGCATGGTGATCTTGGCGCGGGGAAAACAACTTTCAGTCGAGGCTTTGTGCGTGCGCTTGGTCATCAAGGTAATGTGAAAAGTCCAACTTATACTTTGGTTGAACCATACCAGTTAGATCAGTGGCAGGTGTACCATTTTGATCTATATCGCTTAGCGGATCCTGAAGAGCTCGAATTTATGGGGATTCGTGACTACTTTACATCTGATGCTATCTGTTTAGTCGAGTGGCCAGAAAAAGGCGCAGGCTTACTACCAGAAGCTGATCTTGATATTACGATCCGTTACAACGGCGAACAGCGTATCGCTCAAGTCGCGGCAAACAACCCTTATGGAATTACTCTTTTAGACCAGTTGGAGTTATGTTGATCATTCACCCTTTGCGTGCCTTCACTATTTGTATTGCCCTAGCGTTATCGCTGTTTTCTGTTTCTTCATGGGCAAATGCATTGGAAAGTCTCCGAGTGTGGCCATCACCCGATGAGACACGAGTCGTTATTGATCTTAAGTCAGAAGCCGAGTACAGCTACTTTACGTTATCTGGACCTGCTCGCCTGGTGGTTGATCTCAAAGATACTCAGCTTAAAACCAAACTGCCTTTAGACGTTAAGGGCAGCCCGGTGCTGCGTAAAATTCGTAAGAGTTCTCCACCGAATAGCGGTACTTACCGCTTGGTTTTCGAGCTGTCGAAAAAAACACCTGTACAGCTGTTTAAGCTCGCGCCGACTCCCGGTGGTCAATATGGGCATCGACTGGTGGTTGACATTAGTCATGGCGGCAGTAAAGCGACGCCTGCTGTAACGTCATCATCACCAAGTAAGACTCAAGTAAGTCGTGATGCTTCACAGTTGTTAGGCACAGCAGACATTGTTGTGGCGCTGGATGCAGGGCACGGTGGTGAAGACCCAGGTTCCATCGGTCCTACGCGTAAATATGAAAAACATGCGACGTTAGCCATTTCTAAAAAGGTTGCGGATCAGATCAACGCGATTCCGGGTATGAAAGCGGTTTTGACCCGTCGTGGTGATTACTTTGTTAATTTGAATAAACGCTCAGAGATCGCGCGTAAGAACAAAGCACACCTGCTTGTTTCAATTCACGCTGATGCATTCCATTCGCCGAAGCCTCGTGGTGGTTCGGTATTTGTATTGAATACGCGTCGAGCGAACACAGAAATCGCTCGCTGGGTTGAAAACCATGAAGAGCAGTCACAACTGCTGGGCGGCGCAGGGGAAGTGTTAGCCAAGAATAATAACGATAAAAACGTTAGCCAGACACTCCTTGATCTGCAGTTTAGCCATTCGCAAAAAGAAGGCTATAAAGTTGCCACTAAGATTTTGCGTGAAATGGGTAGCGCAGGCGTTCACCTGCACAAGAAAGAGCCGGTTAATGCGAGCTTGGCAGTATTGAAATCGCCGGACATTCCTTCAGTGTTGGTTGAAACGGGCTTCATTTCCAATCCGACCGAAGAGCGACTGCTTTTCCAACGTAGTCACCAAGACAAATTAGCGCGAGCGCTAACTAAGGCGATAGTGAAGTACTTTGAAGAGAACCCTCCAGAGGGAACGCTGTTTGCTAACCGTGGTAAGAGCATTAAACACAAAGTCGCTCGTGGTGAGTCGTTATCGGTGATCGCTAAAAAGTATGGTTCGTCGACTAAGGCCATCATGTCCGCTAACAAGCTGAAAAGCACCAGCTTAGCAGTAGGGCAACTGTTGACGATTCCTGGCGCACAGGCTTCGGTATCCGTGCCTAAAGCGAGCAACCCTGTCGAGACAAAGGTAGTGACACACGTAGTTCAACGGGGTGACTATCTAGGCAAGATTGCCGCTAAGTATAAAGTCTCGGTGGCGGACATTAAGCGTGAGAACAACATGCGTTCAGACACACTTAAGTTGGGACAAAAACTGAAAATTACCGTGAGCCTAAAGGATCAACCTCTGCGCAAGCATAAGGTTCAACGTGGTGAGTTCTTGGGTAAGATTGCCAATAAGTATGGCGTGAGTGTCAACAGTTTACGCCGAGCTAATAACTTGAAGTCTGATCAATTAGCGGTAGGTCAGACGCTCATCATTCCTCATAACTAGTTAGTGAGATAGATATGACCATCAAGATCCTACCGGCTCGACTGGCGAACCAAATTGCCGCAGGTGAGGTGGTCGAAAGACCGGCCTCGGTCGTAAAAGAGCTGGTAGAAAATAGCATAGATTCAGGTGCGACCCGGATTGATATCGATATCGAGAAAGGTGGTGCTAAGTTGATCCGCGTTCGCGATAACGGTAAAGGCATTGCCAAAGATGAACTGGGTTTGGCTTTGAGTCGTCATGCAACCTCGAAGATCCACTCACTTGATGACTTAGAAGCCATTATGAGCTTGGGTTTTCGTGGAGAAGCGCTTGCCAGTATCAGCTCGGTCTCACGATTAACTCTGACTTCACGCCCTGCCACGCAAGACCAAGCCTGGGCTGCGCACAGCGAAGGGCGAGAAATGGCGGTACAGCTTCAACCCGCCGCTCACCCGATTGGCACGTCGGTTGAAGTGCTGGATCTTTTCTTCAACACGCCGGCTCGTCGTAAATTTCTGCGCACGGAAAAGACCGAGTTTGCTCATATTGATGAGCTGATTAAGCGCATTGCATTGAGTCGTTTTGATGTCACCATCAACTTGCGTCACAACGGTAAACTGATCAAACAGTATCGAGCGGCGAAAACCGAAGTTCAGGCAGAGAAACGCATTGCGGTCGTGTGTGGCAACAACTTTGTTCGTCACATGCTGAAGATCGAGCTTGAGCATCAAGGGTTGAAATTACATGGCTGGATCACCACACCAGATGGCGCTCGCCAGCAAAGTGATTTGCAATACTGTTATGTGAATGGTCGTATGATGCGTGATAAACTGATCAATCACGCGATTCGTCAAAGTTATGAAACCAGCTTGCGACCTGAGCAGTTTGCAACGTACGTTTTGTATATCGAGATCGATCCTCACCAAGTCGACGTGAACGTCCATCCAGCCAAACACGAAGTGCGTTTTCATCAAGCCCGTCTGGTGCATGATTTTATTTATCAGGCGTTAGCCGATGCACTGGCGCAGAGTCATCATATTGATAAACCAGAAATCAATGCTTCAGCGTTTCATCAACCGAGCGTTGAGCTTGGCAGCAATGAGCCGCAACCTCAGCCTGAAGACCAAGGGACGAATAGCCAACAGACGTCATCGATCACTTCTGTGGTTCCAGAACAAGTTTATCAAGCCGTTGAACGCGTGCCGAGCTATCCCGGGCGTATCAATGAGCCTAAGCCGGGTAGAGAGTCAGCATCATCTCAATCGACACGTGCGGATTGGGTAGAGAGCCGTTCGGCGCCAAGATCAAAAAGTGGTGAAAGATACGCGCAACCATCGCCGTCAAAGCAAGAGGTGGAAGTGTATCAGCAACTGATGCAGACCCCAGAAGTGCCGGTCATGCAGGCGTCATCATCAGTGACACCGTCAAAGCCAACGGATGCCATTCAGCCCATCGAGTCATTAGGTAAAGCGATCTGTATGGCGTCAGGGCAGTTGGTCATGATGGCAGACAAAGCAGGGGCGCATTTGGTTTCATTGGCGAAAGCGGAATGGCTTCGTGTTTATGGCCAATTACAAGTCGAAGGCGATGGGCTAAAGAGTCAACCTCTGCTGGTTCCTCTGGCGCTTAAAATTGATCCGCCACAGAGCAAAGCGTTACAAGCTTACCAGGCATTATTTGCTAAGCTTGGGCTGGAAATTAAAGTGCGCAATCAGCAAAGCGTAATGGTGATGGGAGTGCCTTCACCATTAAGACAACAAAATTTACAACAGCTGATTCCAGATCTGTTATCTTACGCCGCTTTGAGAGCCGAGCAGGGGCAACAAGAGCAGAACTTGTCTCTTGGCGCGTTGTCCAAATGGCTAGCGGATCAAGTAGTTCGCGTAAAAACTGACTACACTTTGTCTGAAGCGATACAAATCGTCGCTGAAGTTGAGATGCTATGGCAAGGAAGGCTGCCTTTGCACGATACACAGTTTGTAAGACCGATTGATTTTTCTGCGACTATTGCAGCATTTAACCTATGAATAAACAATTACCATTAGCCCTATTCTTGATGGGGCCAACGGCGTCAGGTAAAACGGATTTAGCGATTCGTCTGCGTCAGAAATATCCTGTCGAAATTATCTCGGTGGATTCTGCATTGATCTACAAAGGGATGGATATCGGTACCGCAAAGCCTGACGCTGATGAATTGGCATTAGCGCCGCATCGCTTAATTGATATATTGGATCCAACCGAATCCTATTCCGCTGCGGACTTTCGTCGTGACGCGATTCGCGAAATGAATGAGATCGTTGCGCAGGGTAAAATACCGCTATTAGTAGGCGGTACAATGTTGTATTACAAAGCATTATTGGAAGGTTTATCACCACTTCCGGCTGCAAACCCTGAAATACGCAAACAAATCGAACAAGAGGCATTGACTCACGGTTGGGACGTGCTGCACGATCAATTACGTGAGATCGATCCCGTTTCCGCTGAGCGTATTCATCCGAATGATCCACAAAGATTATCTCGGGCGTTGGAAGTTTATCGGATTTCGGGTAAAACTCTTACTGAGTTAACTAAAACTAAAGGCGAAAGCCTGCCGTTCAACGTTAAACAATTTGCTATAGCTCCCAAGGATAGGGCTGAGCTCCACCGCCGTATTGAGCTGCGTTTTGAAAAAATGATGGACGCAGGGTTTGAGCAAGAGATGCGCGCGCTATACGCTCGTGAAGATCTTCACCCTGATCTCCCATCGATTCGTTGCGTAGGTTATAGGCAGATGTGGGACTATTTGGATGGGAATTGCACCCTTGATGAAGCGATTTTTCGTGGCGTCTGTGCAACCCGCCAATTGGCCAAGCGACAAATTACCTGGTTACGCAGCTGGGATAATTTAACTTGGTTGGATAGCGAAAACATTGAACAAGCACTAGAAACTGTTTCAAATGCCGTGGCATCTGATAGTTCAAGCTGTGTATAATGTGATCGCTTTTGCGTGAATGTGCCCTGTAAAGGATCTGTTACTTGAATTTTGTGGTATTTACCGCCATAACAGTAATTCAGGGGTGTTTTTATCTTCGTTTAGCTCAGATGTAACACAACACTGTTGCAATAAACCACTAGCTAAATAACTAGAACAAAATTACAAAATAAGGAAAATAAAATGGCTAAGGGGCAATCTCTACAAGACCCATTCTTAAACGCTTTACGCCGCGAGCGTATTCCAGTGTCTATCTACCTTGTGAACGGAATTAAGCTTCAAGGTCAGATCGAATCTTTTGACCAATTCGTGATCCTATTGAAGAACACGGTTAACCAAATGGTATACAAGCACGCAATCTCAACAGTTGTACCTGCGCGCCCAGTAAGCCACCATAGCGGTGACCGTCCACAGAATGGCGATCGTCAATCAGACAAATCGGAAGATTAATCTCTGATTGCATTTAGTTTTACATTGAGGAGTTGATGCTTGTTTGACCGTTATGAAGCCGGTGAGCGAGCCGTACTTGTTCATATCAACTTCACGCAAGAAGGGGAGTGGGAAGATCTCAACGAATTTGAAATGTTGGTGTCTTCCGCTGGTGTGTCTTCGTTACATGTCGTAACGGGCAGTCGTCAGTCACCACTCCCTAAATATTATGTCGGTGAGGGTAAAGCTCAAGAGATCGCACAAATTGTGCAATCAACAGATGCCGATATTGTGATTTTTAATCACGCCCTTTCTCCTGCTCAAGAACGTAACCTTGAAGCACTTTGTCAGTGTCGAGTCGTCGACCGTACTGGTTTGATCCTCGATATCTTTGCACAACGTGCCCGTACTCACGAAGGTAAGCTACAAGTTGAGCTTGCTCAGCTGCGTCATATTTCGACTCGCCTAATTCGTGGTTGGACTCACCTTGAACGTCAAAAAGGTGGTATCGGTTTACGTGGTCCAGGTGAAACGCAGTTAGAAACTGACCGACGTTTATTGCGTGAACGTATCAAAGCTATCTTGCGCCGTTTGGAGCGAGTGGCGAAACAACGTGAACAAGGTCGCCGAGCCAGAAGTCGAGCAGAAATTCCAACCATCTCTTTGGTTGGTTACACCAACGCAGGGAAATCAACCCTGTTTAACCGTATTACAGAAGCGGGTGTTTACGCAGCGGATCAGTTATTTGCTACATTGGATCCAACGTTACGTAAGATAGACCTAGCAGATGTTGGAACAGCAATACTTGCTGATACAGTAGGTTTTATCCGACATCTTCCTCACGATCTTGTTGCCGCTTTTAAAGCGACGCTACAAGAAACGCAAGAAGCTGACATTTTGTTACATGTTGTTGATGCCAGTGACGAACGTTTTCGTGAGAATATGAAAGCTGTACACGAAGTACTAGAAGAGATCGATGCCCACGAGGTGCCAACTCTAGTTGTCATGAATAAGATTGATAATCTAGATGGGCAACAACCACGTATTGAACGTGATGAGGAAGGTATTCCTCGTACCGTTTGGGTATCTGCAATGGAAGGCAAAGGTATTGATCTTCTATTCACCGCTTTGACTGAGCGTTTAGCCAGCCAAATGGTGCAATACCAATTGTGTATTCCTCCGCAACATCAAGGTCGACTGCGTAGTACATTTTTCCAAATGAAGTGTATTCAGCACGAAGAATATGACCAAGATGGTAACTTGTTGATTAATATTCGTATGCAACAGGTAGATTGGTCTAGACTTGAAAAAAGAGAAGGGGCAGTTTTACGTGACTTTATAGTTACTTAAATGACTGCTACAGTATAACGTCATATCTAATGATGGAGCTTTCTAATGGCGTGGAATGAGCCTGGTAATAACAACGGCAACAATGGCCGCGATAATGACCCTTGGGGTAATAATAATCGCGGTAACAAAGGTGGCCGTGATCAAGGACCGCCAGACTTAGACGAAGTCTTCAATAAACTGAGTCAGAAACTGGGTGGAAAGTTTGGTGGAAAGGGTGGTAAAGGCCCGACTATCGGTGGTGGTGGTGCACTAGGTTTTGGTGTCATTGCTGCAATCGCAGTCGCAATTTGGTTCTTTGCTGGCTTCTACACCATAGGCGAAGCAGAGCGCGGTGTTGTTCTGCGACTAGGTAAATACGACCGTGTGGTCGATCCTGGTCTTAACTGGCGTCCTCGTTTTATTGACGAAGTGACCGCAGTTAACGTACAAGCGATTCGTTCGCTACGTTCATCAGGTCTAATGCTGACCAAAGATGAAAACGTAGTAACAGTTGCGATGGACGTGCAATATCGTGTCGCTGATCCATATAAATATTTATTCCGTGTAACGAACGCTGATGACAGCTTGCGTCAAGCTACGGATTCTGCACTACGTGCAGTAATCGGTGACTCATTGATGGATAGCATTCTAACCAGCGGTCGTTTGTCAATTCGTCAAAACACTCAGGTAACCCTTGAGAAGATTGTCGATAGCTACGACATGGGTATTGAAGTTGTCGCGGTGAACTTTGAAGATGCTCGTCCGCCAGAAGAAGTAAAAGATGCATTTGATGATGCAACCGCTTCTCGTGAGGATGCGCAACGTTTCAAACGTGAAGCAGAAGCTTACCAAAACGACATCATTCCTAAAGCGAAAGGTCGTGCTGAGCGTCTGTTAAAAGAAGCTCAAGGTTACAGCGAGCGCATTACCAATGGTGCATTGGGTCAAGTAGCTCAGTTCGAGAAATTGCTACCAGAATACCAAGCGGCGCCAGAAGTAACGCGTAATCGTCTATACCTAGACACGATGGAAAAGGTATACGCAAACACGTCGAAAGTGCTGATTGATTCTGAATCGAGCGGTAACCTGCTTTACCTTCCAATTGATAAATTGGCTGGTGAGAAAGGCGGCTCGAAGCGCGACACCACCCAACAAACGTCAACTTATGACCAAATTGAATTGGAGCCACAGTTGAATATTCCGAGTTCTGACTCATCGTCACGCTCAACTACTACACGTCAAGGGAGATATTAATAATGCGTAAGTTAATGATCCCTGTTTTGGTAGTTGCGCTAGTACTGATGCTAATGTCACTATTCGTTATCCCTGAAGGGGAACGTGGTATCGTAATTCGTTTCGGTCGAGTACTGAAAGACAACAACGAAATCGCTCGTATCTACGAGCCTGGCTTGCACTTCAAAATGCCATTGTTCGATCGCGTAAACACTTTGGATGCGCGTATCCAAACCATGGACGGCCGTGCAGACCGTTTCGTAACGTCTGAGAAAAAAGACGTAATCATCGACTCATACGTGAAATGGCGTATTGAAGACTTCGGTCAATACTACCTGGCAACAGGTGGCGGTAACGCTGCGACAGCGCAAACACTATTGAGCCGTAAAGTGACAGACGTCCTGCGTTCTGAAATCGGTGCTCGTGAAATCAAGCAGATCGTATCAGGTCCTCGTAACATTGATATCCTGCCAGATGACCAAGCGGAAGTGACAACAGAAGCGGCGAAAGAAGCACTAGAGATCGATGGCGAACGTGACATCATCATGAAGAATGTTCTTAACGGCACTCGTAAAGATGCGATGGAAGACTTAGGTATTCACATCGTTGACTTCCGAATGAAGAAGATCAACCTTCCTGACAGTATCAGTAAGTCAATCTATGATCGTATGCGTGCAGAGCGTGAGTCGGTTGCTCGCCAATTCCGTTCGCAAGGTCGTGAGCAAGCGGAAGTTATCCGTGCTCAAGCTGAACTAGAAGTGGCAACAATTCTAGCAGAAGCGGACAAAACAGCTCGAGTAACTCGAGGTGATGCGGACGCAGAAGCAGCTAAGATCTACGCAGACGCGTACAACAAAGATCCTGAGTTCTTTAGCTTTATTCGTTCACTACGCGCGTATGAGAAATCATTTAGCGAGAAGAGTGACATTCTAGTACTGGATCCGAACAGTGAGTTCTTCCAATACATGAATGATGCGAAAGGCGCTCAATAATCGTCTTTGAAAATCGATAAGCAAAAGGCTCCGCAAGGAGCCTTTTTTGATTTTACTTTAAGTAGGAAGTAACGATGTCTAACTCAATTTGGTTGGCGATTGGTTTAGTGCTGATCGTCGAAGGTTTAGGCCCTCTGATTGCCCCAAACGGCTGGCGTAATATGGTGGCTGAACTCAGCAGACAGCCAGATACTCAACTGCGACGTATCGGCGGTTGCCTCGTTGTCGCAGGCGCTGTCATCGCTTATTGCTTCGCTTGAGTCTTATTCGTCACCATCAGTAGTGTGGTGGTGGCGTTTCTTCTGATGGGTCGGCTAAATTTGAGCTATCCATGTTTTTCATCTTACCTACCACATACTTCATCTGATCTTGCATCTTAGTGATCAGCAACTGCTGCTGACTAAGCGCATCATTCAACGAATCAATAGTTTGCTCTTGGAAAGCGATTTGGCATTCCAAGTCGTTGATGCGGTTTTCTAATTCAATGATATGCTTTTCTGTCATGGTCTTAATCTAGTTTCCAAGCCTGAGCGATGCCAGCAGAAGTACCAGTGACCACGCGGCTTTGATTATCGAAGGCTGCATCATACACTACTGCCCGTGGAGGACGAGCATCTTTTAATGGCTCGGCTTCAAATCCATCGATGCGCTTGCCCGTTTGTGTATCCCAGACCATCACCCGGCTTGAGGGGGTACCTGTGACCAGTTTTGAGCCGTCATCAGAGAAGCGCGCGGCAGAGAAAATTAACTGGCGTGATAGGCTACTTAGTTGTGAAACCTCTTTACCGGAGATCAGATCCCAAACGATCGCATGGTTACCACCGTCAGAGCTAAAGCCATATTGACCATCGCGATGTAATGCCACGCGATTCACTCTCTGCTCGTGTTCAAATTTATGCAACGCTTGTCCGCTGGTGGTATCCCAAAGATAGGCGTTATAGTCATTGCCACCCGTGAGCGCGAAGCGCCCATTAGGCGCGAGAGCGACGGAATTAACTTTTTCTCTATGAGCAAGGAACTCTAAGCGACGACCGGTGCCCAAGTTGACATAGATCGCTTTACCATTAGAAAGCCCAAGCAGAATTTGTTCACCATTGTTGGCAATATCCACATCACGGATAGTGCCATCGGAAATTGACCACAGTCCTTCGGCTTGTGTCCAAGCAAGATCCCAAACGGCAAAATTAGTTTGGCTGGCAGTAATGGCGTAGCGACCATTGTCAGAAATACGAATGCGGGAAACGGTACTGGCTTGTTGGTCTTGAGCGCCAAGCTCAGCAAGCCTTTTGTCGTCGTACAAGTCCCACAGTTCTAACTGATTTTGCTTGGAATAGAGTAAAGCGAAATGTGCATCGCGACTGAGTGCGAGACTGCTGGTGCCTTTAGGCTCAAGATTCCAACGTTGATCGTCGGATTTCGAGAAAAAGCAGCCATTTAACGCTATGATGACAAAGACACTAACAAGAGTGTTTACAAATAATCGCATTAAAGTCCCAAATATCTACTTGGTTTTCATCAATTTGAAGGCATATTAGGTATATTGGTACATCACGCTGATGCACACCAGTTTTTATTCAAGATTTGTGCACAATGGCAAACGCCATCATTTGGAGAATTCAATGAAATCAATTTTTAAAGTGTCACTGCTTGCAGCAACAGTCATGCTAGCGGTTGGCTGTCAAAAAGAAGAACCAAAACAAGAAGTCAAACCTGCAGTAGAGCAAGTTCAAGCTGAAAAAGCGGTTCACTTTAAGAGTGAAGATGACAAAGCGGCTTACGCGATTGGCGCATCATTTGCTAACTACCTAGCACAAAGCATCGAGAAACCGAGTGAGATTGGTATTGATCTGAAAAAAGAATTGGTACTTAAAGGTATTGAAGATGTGTTCGCAGACAAAGCTGCACTTAACGAAGACGAAATTCGTGCAGCGCTAGAAAGTCTAGATAAACGTGTTGCGGAGAATATGCAAAAGCAAGCGGCTGAGAAATCTGCAGCAGCGAAGAAAGCAGGTGACGACTTCCGCGCTGAGTTTGCGAAGCAAGAAGGCGTTAAAACGACTGAATCTGGTCTAATGTACCAAGTACTAACACCTGCTGAAGGTGAGCAACCAAAAGATACCGATACGGTTGAAGTTCACTACAAAGGTACCCTAATTGACGGTACGCAATTCGATAGTTCATACGACCGTGGTGAAACCGCAACTTTCCCACTTAACCGTGTGATCCCTGGTTGGACGGAAGGCGTGCAGCTAATGCCTGTTGGTTCTAAATTCAAGTTTGTTATTCCGCCAGAGCTTGCTTACGGTGAACAAGACACACCAAGCATCCCAGCAAACTCAACCTTAGTTTTCGAAGTTGAGCTAGTGGGTATCGACAACGGTGAACAAGCAGCACAATAAGCTTGTTTGTTGAAATGTATAAGGCTCGGATTTTCCGGGCCTTTTTTGTTTTTGTTCCTATAATTCGATGTTGTTCTAAAAAATGCCTAATAAGCAAATTGTTGCTTTTGGTTGGCTGGCGAAAAGCGCATGATTTATTTGTGCTAAATCACTAGTTAGCCTTATAGCTTAGTGTTCTATTCAAAATTTCTGATAAACTTACGTCAATTTGTTGATTAATCGCTCGAAGGCTAAAAAAAGTGACGACGACAGAAACCCTAAATACGGATATGTTGCTCGAAATGGAATCCGTCAACGTGATGCCATTCAGTGAGCACGACAAAATCATACTCAAATCTTACGAAGCGGTAGTCGATGGTATAGCGAGCTTAATTGGTCCTTTTTGTGAGATCGTTTTGCACTCATTGGAAGACTTGAATACCTCTGCAATTAAAATTGCTAACGGTGAAAACACCGGTCGCCAAGTGGGTTCGCCTATTACCGACTTAGCGCTAAAGATGCTGAAAGACATCGAAGGCTCTGAGCGCAACTTTTCTCGTTCTTACTTTACTCGCGCTAAGGGCGGCGTGTTGATGAAGTCAATTACGGTGGCAATTCGCAATGGTGATAACCGTGTAATCGGCCTGCTGTGTGTCAACGTCAACCTTGATGCGCCTTTCTCTCAAGTACTGCAATCTTTCATGCCAACTCAAGAAGCAAAAGATGCCGCTTCATCGGTAAACTTTGCTAGTGATGTGGAAGAGTTGGTCGATCAAACGGTTGAACGCACCATTGAAGAGATCAACGCGGATAAGTCTGTATCGAACAATACTAAGAATCGTCAGATCGTGATGGAGCTGTACGATAAAGGTATTTTTGATATCAAAGACGCCATCAACCGTGTTGCTGATCGTTTAAATATCTCTAAGCACACCGTTTACCTGTATATTCGTCAGCGTAAAACTGAGGATGATGAGAAGTGAGTTTGACTTACACTCTGGTGGTAAATGGCTCGGTATACGGTAGCCAATCGGCGCGCAGTGCCTATCAATTTGCGCAAGCCTTGATAGCGCAAGAACACACTCTAGTGAGTGTGTTCTTTTATCAAGATGGCGTGACCAATGGTACGGGTCTAACCGTGCCCGCCAATGATGAATTTGATTTGACCAAAGCATGGCAAGAGCTAGCGAGCCAACACAATGTCCGTTTAGAAACCTGTGTGGCAGCCGCACTGCGTCGCGGTGTTGTTGGGCAAGATGAAGCCACACAGCATGGTTTAACTCAGTGTAATTTGGCCGAAGGCTTCCATCAGGCAGGGCTTGGTAGCTTGGCTGAAGCGATGCTAGTGCAAGATAGAGTGGTGCAGTTTTGAGTCAATTAACTTATTTATTTCGTAGTGCCCCTCATTCGAGCTCAGCAGGGCGTGAAGGCGTCGATGCTTTGCTAGCGGCTTCTGCCTATTGTGAAGACATTAGCGTGCTGTTTATTGGCGATGGTGTGTATCAATTGCTACAAGGACAGCAACCTAGTCAAATCCTGACTAAGGATTATGCACCGATGCTTAAACTGTTTGATCTCTACGATATCGAACAGGTTTATGTGTGTGAGAAGTCACTCGCTGAGCGAGGGTTGGCTCAAGCCGATTTAGTCATTGATGTTGAGCGCCTTGATTCTGATGCTATTCAGTCTAAGCTCCATCAAGCAGGCAAACTACTGTCATTCTAAGAGTCCAATATGCTGCATATCGTTAAATCTCTTTCTGCATTGAACGAACTGGCTCCCTTATATAAAGAAGGCGATCAGTTGTTGCTGGTGGAAGACGCTGTATACGCCAGCAATGCACAACACCCGATGTTTTCTATACTCAAGACATTTGAGACCTTGGTCTTAAGTGCGGATGTTCAAGCGCGTGGTATTCAAAACCGCGTGAGCCCGTCATGTACTCAAGTCGATTTTTCTGGATTTGTCGAATTGACGGCTACACACAGTAATTCTCTGACCTGGAATTAGCTTACAAGCCAGATTCTCTGGGTATGAAGTGTTACAGGACTCTAGAAGGCTAAAAAAGATCTGTATATTTCTTGACACACATCTCACTGCTGCATAGAATTTTGCGTCCCGTATTGCCACATGGCGATTCGGGATAGATTTTTCACAAAGCTTACTTTCAAGTAAATCAGGAGCTAGTTAATGGCAACTATTAACCAGTTGGTACGTAAGCCACGTGCAAAGCAAGTTGTTAAAAGCAACGTGCCTGCACTAGAAGCGTGCCCACAAAAACGTGGTGTATGTACTCGTGTTTACACTACTACACCTAAAAAACCTAACTCAGCACTTCGTAAAGTTTGTCGTGTACGTCTGACAAACGGCTTCGAAGTTACTTCGTACATCGGCGGTGAAGGTCACAACCTTCAAGAGCACTCAGTTGTTCTAATCCGTGGTGGTCGTGTTAAAGACCTTCCAGGTGTGCGTTACCACACTGTTCGCGGCGCACTAGACTGTGCTGGCGTAAACGACCGTAAACAAGGTCGTTCTAAGTACGGTGTGAAACGTCCTAAGTCTTAATGGATTCCGTTAAGTAAGGCCAAACACTAAATTATTTTGAATTTTTTGAAAAAACTGAAAAGTTTTGGATAAAACCTGAAGAAGACAACGGAGAAAATCCATGCCACGTCGTCGCGTTATTGGTCAGCGTAAGATCCTTCCAGATCCAAAGTTCAAATCTGAACTGCTGGCAAAATTCGTTAACATCCTAATGGTTGACGGTAAAAAATCTACTGCAGAGAAAATCGTTTACACTGCACTAGACACTATGGCTGAGAAATCTGGTAAAGATCACTTAGCTGTATTTGAAGAAGCTCTTGAAAATGTACGCCCAGCGGTAGAAGTTAAATCTCGCCGTGTAGGTGGTTCAACTTACCAAGTGCCAGTAGAAGTACGTCCGGTTCGCCGTAACGCACTTGCTATGCGCTGGGTTGTTGAAGCTGCGCGCAAGCGTGGTGAAAAATCTATGGCTGCTCGCCTAGCTGCTGAAATGCTAGACGCGTCAGAAAACAAAGGTACTGCTGTTAAGAAACGTGAAGACGTTCACCGTATGGCAGAAGCGAACAAAGCATTCGCTCATTACCGCTGGTAATACCTTTATAGTGCTGCAAGGTTCCTTGCAGCACTTCTTTAGTTCCTATGCATTTGCTAGGAACTATTGCTATATCTGGGGGTTAGGTTTTTTATCTTCTCCTTGGTCATAGCAATAGTCCCTAAGTTAAGAGGATTCAACCGTGGCACGTAAAACTCCTATTGAGCGCTACCGTAATATCGGTATCTGTGCGCACGTAGATGCGGGTAAAACCACCACAACTGAACGTATTCTGTTCTACACCGGCCTTTCTCACAAAATCGGCGAAGTTCACGATGGTGCTGCTACCATGGACTGGATGGAGCAAGAGCAAGAGCGTGGTATCACAATCACTTCAGCTGCTACGACGACCTTCTGGCGTGGTATGGAAGCACAATTCCAAGATCACCGCGTTAACATCATTGATACTCCAGGACACGTAGACTTTACGATTGAAGTTGAACGTTCACTGCGCGTACTTGATGGTGCAGTCGTTGTATTCTGTGGCTCTTCTGGTGTTGAACCTCAGTCTGAAACTGTATGGCGTCAAGCTGACAAATACCAAGTTCCACGTATGGTATTCGTAAACAAGATGGACCGTACCGGTGCAGACTTCTTACGCGTTGTTGATCAAATTAAAAACCGTCTTGGTGCGAACCCAGTTCCAATCCAACTAAACGTTGGTGCAGAAGAAGAGTTCAAAGGTGTTATCGACCTAATCAAGATGAAAATGATCAACTGGAATGAAGCCGATCAAGGCATGTCGTTTACATACGAAGACATTCCAGCTGACATGGTTGAGCTTGCTGAAGAATGGCGCAACAACCTAGTTGAAGCGGCAGCAGAAGCAAGTGAAGAGCTAATGGATAAGTACCTTGAAGAAGGTGAACTGTCTGAAGTAGAGATCAAACAAGCTCTGCGTGCTCGTACACTAAACAATGAAATCGTACTGGCAACTTGTGGTAGTGCATTCAAGAACAAAGGTGTGCAAGCAGTACTAGACGCAGTGGTTGAATATCTACCATCACCTGTTGATGTACCTGCAATCAAAGGTATTGATGACAGTGAGAATGAAGTTGAGCGTCATGCTGACGACAACGAACCATTCGCAGCTCTAGCATTTAAGATTGCAACAGACCCATTCGTGGGTACGTTAACTTTCATGCGTGTTTACTCAGGTGTGGTTAATACAGGTGATTCTGTATACAACTCAGTAAAAGGCAAGAAAGAACGCTTTGGTCGTATCGTTCAGATGCATGCTAACAAGCGTGAAGAAATTAAAGAGATTCGCGCAGGTGATATCGCAGCTGCAATCGGTCTGAAAGACGTAACGACGGGTGAAACTCTATGTGATCAGAACCATAAAGTGATTCTAGAGCGCATGGAATTCCCAGAGCCAGTTATTCAGATTGCAGTAGAGCCTCGCTCTCAAGCCGATCAAGATAAGATGGGTATCGCACTAGGTAAACTAGCGGCAGAAGACCCTTCTTTCCGCGTGGAAACGGACGATGAAACAGGTCAGACTCTGATCTCTGGTATGGGTGAGCTTCACCTAGACATCATCGTAGACCGTATGAAGCGTGAATTCAGCGTTGATTGCAACGTTGGTAAACCTCAGGTTGCTTACCGTGAGACCATTCGTGGCAGCGCGGAAGTGGAAGGCAAGTTCGTTCGCCAATCAGGCGGTCGCGGTCAATACGGTCACGTATGGATCAAACTTGAGCCTTCAGAACTGGGTGAAGGTTTCGTTTTTGTTGACGAAATCGTGGGTGGTGCCGTTCCTAAAGAGTTCATCAGCTCTGTAGCGAAAGGTATCGAAGAACAAATGAATAGTGGTGTTCTAGCTGGTTACCCAGTTCTAGATATTAAAGCTACACTATTTGATGGTTCTTACCATGATGTCGATTCAAGCGAAATGGCGTTTAAAATCGCAGGTTCAATGGCATTCAAGAAGGGCGCACTAGAAGCTAGTCCTGTCATTCTTGAACCAATGATGAAAGTTGAAGTAACTACGCCTGAAGATTGGATGGGTGATGTTGTTGGTGACCTTAACCGTCGCCGCGGCATGATCGAAGGTATGGATGAAGGTGTGGCTGGCCTGAAGGTCATTCGCGCACAAGTACCGCTATCTCAAATGTTTGGTTATGCAACAGACCTACGTTCTGCAACTCAAGGTCGTGCTTCATACTCAATGGAATTCCATGAGTATGCAGAAGTACCTAAGAACTTTGCAGATGCAATCATTGCAGAGCGTGGTTACTAATTGACGAAGGATCAAAAAAAGTCCTAGACTTTTTTTAAGATCAATACGTCCAAATATTGCGCTGACGGACGTTGGCGCATAAAATAGCAGATTCTGGCGCGTCGATGATCAATTCTGGTCACGACGAATCATAACTAGGAAGGAACACGAACGTGTCTAAAGAAAAATTTGAACGTGTAAAACCGCACGTAAACGTTGGTACTATCGGCCACGTTGACCACGGTAAAACAACTCTAACTGCAGCTATCTGTACTACTCTTGCAAAAGTTTACGGCGGTGCTGCTCGTGACTTCGCATCTATCGATAACGCTCCAGAAGAGCGTGAGCGCGGTATCACAATCTCTACTTCACACGTAGAGTACGACACTCCAACTCGTCACTACGCACACGTAGACTGTCCAGGACACGCTGACTATGTTAAAAACATGATCACTGGTGCTGCACAGATGGACGGTGGTATCCTTGTAGTTGCTGCGACTGATGGTCCAATGCCACAAACTCGTGAGCACATCCTACTAGGCCGTCAGGTTGGTATCCCTTACATCATCGTATTCATGAACAAATGTGACATGGTTGATGACGAAGAGCTACTAGAGCTAGTAGAAATGGAAGTTCGTGAACTTCTATCTGAATACGACTTCCCAGGTGATGACCTACCAGTTATCCAAGGTTCTGCACTAGGCGCACTAAACGGCGAAGAGCAGTGGGAAGCTAAGATCATCGAACTAGCTGAAGCACTAGATTCTTACATCCCAGAACCTGAGCGTGCAATCGATATGCCATTCCTAATGCCAATCGAAGACGTATTCTCAATCCAAGGTCGTGGTACAGTAGTAACTGGTCGTATCGAGCGCGGTATCCTAAACGTAGGTGACGAAGTAGCAATCGTTGGTATCAAAGATACAACAACTACTACTTGTACTGGTGTTGAGATGTTCCGTAAGCTTCTTGACGAAGGTCGTGCTGGTGAGAACGTTGGTGCACTTCTACGTGGTACTAAGCGTGATGACGTTGAACGTGGTCAAGTACTAGCTAAGCCTGGTTCAATCACTCCACACACTAAGTTCGAGTCAGAAGTATACGTACTATCTAAAGATGAAGGTGGTCGTCACACTCCATTCTTCAAAGGCTACCGTCCACAGTTCTACTTCCGTACAACTGACGTAACTGGTGATATCTCTCTACCAGAAGGCGTAGAAATGGTAATGCCAGGCGACAACATCCAAATGACTGTTGAGCTAATCGCACCAATCGCAATGGACGAAGGTCTACGTTTTGCGATCCGTGAAGGCGGCCGTACAGTAGGTGCTGGTGTTGTTGCTAAGATCTTCGCTTAATTCTTAAGAATTAAATGAAATCTTGCACACTTCTTCGTTAGAAGAATGCGCATCTAGAGAAAGGGAAGCTTAGGCTTCCCTTTTTCATTTTTAGTTATATCGATCTATCCCATCTTCATTCTTTGTAGATCGAATCAAAACAAAAACTTAGTCTTACTCAGATTTCTCGTCCTTCGTATAAAGCCTGTTTTGCCGCGTAAGCCCTCTTTAGATATAACAAATCGGTATTAATAATTTTATAAATCTAACTGGTAGTAAGAACTATTCTTGTTTATATTGCGTCTACAAACAGTGGTCGTTGAGAATTGAAATGTACGTTTGCCTTTGTCATGGTGTATCCGATAAAAAAATCAGACAGTTAGTACTCGAAGAGGGGATTGCTGATATGCGCAGTATTAAGCGCTGTACCGCACTCGGTTCGCAATGTGGTAAATGCATCAAGCAAGCCAAACAGATAATTAACGAAACGGCTCCGCAATTGTACAAGCAAGCCTGCTAAAACAGCAGGGCGCCTTTTTGACTCTTGGGTGATTGGTTCTACAGTTAAATGAACCAACGAGGAGGGTTATTTCATGAAAGGCGATCCCATCATTATCCAGCACCTCAATAAAATTCTCGGCAATGAATTGGTTGCCATCAATCAATATTTTCTTCACGCCCGTATGTACAAAGATTGGGGTTTAAAGCACCTCGCGGATAAGGAATATCATGAGTCGATCGATGAGATGAATCATGCCGATCATCTGATTGAACGCATACTGTTTTTAGAGGGGCTTCCCAATCTGCAAGACTTAGGCAAGTTAATGATTGGTGAAGACACCAAAGAGATGCTTGAGTGTGATCTGAAACTTGAGATGATGGCGATACCGGATCTTAAGGCTGCGATTGCTTACGCTGAGGATGTGCATGATTACGTTTCACGTGATCTGTTCCAAGACATTCTTGAAGATGAAGAAGAGCATGTCGATTGGCTGGAAACCCAGTTAGGCTTGATTGAAATGACCGGCATTCAAAATTATCTACAAGCTCAATTTGTCGACGAAGATGATGATGATTAACCTTGTTCCATGCGCTCGCGAGTGCGGGCGCAGTTGATTTACCTACCTGATTTTTCTCTCTTTTCAAACCACTACATTTTGCTTGCTTAAACTGCTCTCTTTCTGTACTATTCGTGCTCTTAAATTCTCGGTCAATTATCTTTCGTTCCTTGCTTCCTCTGGATGACCGGGCCATTTGTGGAAGCTGAATAATCCGTAAGGAGCAACACATGCGTCATTACGAAATCGTATTCATGGTGCACCCAGATCAAAGCGAGCAAGTTGCTGGCATGATCGAGCGTTACACTGGTTCAATCACTGAAGCTGGCGGTACTATCCACCGTCTAGAAGACTGGGGCCGTCGTCAACTGGCTTACCCAATCAACAAGCTTCACAAAGCTCACTACGTTCTAATGAACGTTGAAGCTGACCAAGCTGTTATCGATGAGCTAGAAACTGCTTTCCGTTACAACGATGCAGTTCTACGCAACATGATCATGCGTACTAAAGCGGCTATCACTGAGCCATCAATCATGCTTAAACAGAAAGAAGAACGTTCTGCTAAGCGTGAAGAGCGTGCTGAAGCTGCTGCTGAGTAATTGATTGTATGACCAATCGAATGGAGCTGAGCGGCACTGTTGCTAAGCCTCCAATTCGGTCAAAAAGCCCGAGTGGAATTGAGCACTGCCGTTTTTGGTTAGAACATCGTTCCACCGTTATTGAAGCCGACCTACCACGTCAAGTTTATTGTCGTATGCCAGTCGTCGTCAGTGGGGCAAGGTCAACAGCATTCACTCAAAACTTAGTACAAGGCAGTAACATTAAGGTAGGGGGCTTTGTCGCTTACCAAACCGGCCGAAATGGCGTAGGTAAATTAGTGTTGCATGCCGACAACATTACTCAAATTTAAGATCAGGAGATAGCCCATGGCTCGTTTCTTCCGTCGTCGTAAATTCTGCCGTTTCACTGCAGAAGGCGTACAAGAGATTGATTACAAAGACGTAGCAACTCTTAAAAACTACATCACTGAAGCTGGTAAAATCGTTCCTAGCCGTATCACTGGTACAAGCGCTAAATACCAACGTCAACTAGCTCGCGCTATCAAGCGTTCACGCTACCTAGCACTACTACCGTACACTGACAAGCATCAGTAATCGGTCGGTTTATTAAGAAAGAGGATTAAACAATGCAAGTTATTCTACTTGATAAAATCGGTAACCTAGGTGGTCTTGGCGACACAGTAAACGTTAAATCTGGCTACGCTCGTAACTTCCTTATCCCTCAAGGTAAAGCGGTTATGGCTACTAAAGCTAACGTTGAAATGTTCGAAACTCGCCGCGCTGAACTAGAAGCTAAAGTTGCTGAGCAACTAGCTGCTGCTGAAGCACGTGCAGAGCAAGTTAACGCTCTAGAAGCAGTTGTTATCGCATCTAAAGCTGGTGACGAAGGTAAACTATTCGGTTCTATCGGTACTCGTGACATCGCTGACGCAGTTACTGCTGCTGGCGTTGCAGTTGCTAAGAGCGAAGTTCGTCTTCCTGAAGGCGCTCTACGTACAACTGGTGAGTTCGAGATCAGCGTTCAACTTCACTCTGAAGTTTTCGCTACAGTTAACCTACAAGTTGTTGCTGCTGACTAATATCAGTATCAAGACGTATTTTAAAAGCACCTCTTTGAGGTGCTTTTTTTATGCCTGCATACCGTCCTGAATAAGGTTGAAGTTAGAAAGCGAACAGCAGGTTAACTGAAAAAATGCTGTCTGAGTTCTCTAAGCCCTCTGGTACGCGGTCATGGTATTGGCGTGAGTAGGCGAGCTTTAACGCAATGTCTTCGGTGATCGCGTTGATGACACTGGCATCAGTATCGACACGGGTATTACTGTGACCAGAGACGAGCGTCATCGTGGCTTCAAACGCTAAGTTGTCTAACGCTTGCCAGCGCGAATTGACTTTGCCACGGAAAATAGCTTCTTCGACTAGATCGGGAAAAATGATGTCGTCGTCGTCAATCTCATCCAAGTTAGGCTCTTGATAACGAAAGCCTGGTCCCATTTCCACTTCCAGCAAGAAATCTTCGCTGTTGGCGAACTGATAACCCAAACCGCCTGAAACGGTATAATCTTTATAGTAGGCACTATAGCGAGAGTCGACTCCTTTGAAACTGCCATAGAGGTACGTTTTGGGACTGAGTTTGTAGTCCGACTGTGCACTGTACGTTGATTGGCGCTTATCTTCCTCACCATCTTTGTACAGTAGATAGAACTTCCACTCACCACTGGTACGGTGACGTCCTTTGATGTACTCAGCATCAATGCGTGAGTTAAGGGATTCTGAATCTGAGTTACCTGAGTGTGCTTGGTAACCAAATTCCACTTCACTGTTCCACGGCGATGGGACCTCAATGTCACTAGCGGTTTCCGTTTCATGGGCGTGCACAATGGTGGCACTTAATAAACCAAAACAGGTCAACCAAACTTTTGTCACACAGATCCTCGTCGTCATTAAAAAAGCGGGCGGATAAAATAGCATGAAATGGTAATAGTAACGCACTGCTAATCGGTCAAGGGTAGGTTAATTATTGCAACGAACCGACAATCTTCGTCCCAATGGAAGACAAGCGGTCTAATCTCGTTATAATGAGCGGTCATAGAAAGTAGTTGAGCAGAACCATGGCAGAGAACAGAGCGGATAATCGCAGGCGTAATAAAACTGATGCACAAGTTGATGCAATTAAGGCTCCACCACACTCATTAGAGGCTGAGCAATCAGTTATTGGTGGTCTATTGCTGGATAACGAGCGTTGGGATACGGTTGCCGAGCGTGTTGTCGCACGTGATTTTTATAGTCGTCCACATCGCATCATTTTTGAGGCGGTGCAGCGTATTCTTGAAGACAGTAAACCGCTGGATTTAATCACTCTCTCTGAATACCTCGAGTTGCATGAAAATCTCGAAGATGTCGGTGGTTTTGCCTACCTAGCAGACTTAGTAAAAAATACCCCAAGTGCGGCCAATATTAATGCCTATGCCGATATCGTTGCTGAACGCGCCGTCGTGCGTGAACTGATCGGTGTGGCGAATGAAATTGCTGATGCGGGTTATGATCCGCAAGGTCGCTCTTCAGAAGATTTGGTCGATTTAGCCGAAAGTAAGGTATTTGCGATTGCCGAATCGCGTACCAAAGAGAGCGATGGTCCACAAAATGTCGACAACATTCTTGAGAAGACGCTGGAGCGTATCGAGCTGTTGTACAAGTCGCCACAAGATGGTGTGACCGGGGTTGATACCGGCTTTACTGACCTCAACAAGAAAACCGCTGGTCTGCAAGGCTCTGACTTAGTTATCGTCGCAGCACGTCCTTCGATGGGTAAAACCACCTTTGCGATGAACTTATGTGAAAACGCTGCGATGGTGTCGGATAAGCCGGTGTTGATCTTCTCACTAGAGATGCCAGCAGAACAGATCATGATGCGTATGCTCGCGTCACTGTCACGCGTTGACCAAACCAAGATCCGTACCGGTCAGCTTGATGATGAGGATTGGGCGCGAATTTCTTCTACCATGGGTATCCTGATGGAGAAGAAGAACATGTACATCGATGATAGCTCAGGCTTAACACCGACCGAAGTTCGCTCTCGTGCCCGTCGTATCGCCCGAGAACATGGCGGTTTATCGCTTATCATGGTCGACTACTTGCAGCTAATGCGTGTGCCAGCGCTATCCGATAACCGTACTCTAGAAATCGCGGAAATCTCTCGCTCGCTAAAAGCACTGGCGAAAGAGCTAAATGTTCCTGTGGTCGCACTGTCTCAGCTTAACCGTTCCCTAGAGCAACGGGCCGATAAACGCCCGGTTAACTCGGACTTGCGTGAATCAGGCTCTATCGAGCAGGATGCCGACTTGATCATGTTTATCTATCGTGACGAGGTTTATAACCCGGACAGTTCGATGAAAGGTACCGCTGAAATTATCCTAGGTAAGCAGCGTAACGGTCCTATCGGTTCAGTACGTTTGACGTTCCAAGGACAATATTCACGCTTCGATAACTACGCGGGTCCTGCGTTTGATATGGATGACGAGTAATAGTATGAGTTATATGAAGGCGGCGACGGCTCATGTAGACCTCGCGGCATTGCAGCACAATTTGCAGCAACTAAAGCAGCAAGCGCCAAGCAGTAAGATGATGGCGGTAGTCAAAGCCAATGGTTATGGGCATGGTTTAGTGCAGATCGCCAAGCATGCAGATTATGCTGACGCTTATGGCGTTGCACGTATCGAAGAAGCGTTGCAACTGCGAGCAGCTGGCATTGTTAAGCCGATCTTATTGCTGGAAGGCTTTTATTCACCAGGCGACTTACCAGTATTGGTGACCAATAATATTCAAACCGCGCTGCATTGCGTTGAACAGCTTGAAGCGTTGGAAAATGCCATTTTAGAAACCCCAGTACAGGTGTGGCTGAAAATCGACAGTGGTATGCATCGTTTGGGCGTGCGTCCTGAGCAATTGGATGACTTTATTTCACGCCTAAAAGCGTGCGAAAACGTTGCGAAGCCACTACGCTACATCAGTCACTTTGCCAGTGCTGATGAGCTTGAAAAAGCCACGACTCATGAGCAAATTGAGCTGTTTCGTTCGCTAACGAATGGCTGCAAAGGTGAACGCTCTCTTGCTGCATCAGCCGGTGTATTGGCTTGGCCGCAAAGCCATCTAGACTGGGTGCGTCCCGGCATTATTATGTATGGTGTTTCGCCATTTGCTGAGAAATCTGCTGTGGAATTGGGTTTTCAACCAGTTATGACGTTAAAGTCTCACATCATCGCGGTACGCGAGGTGAAAAAGGGAGAAAGCGTCGGTTATGGTGGTACATGGACCAGTGAGCGCGACACCAAAGTGGGCGTGATTGCGATTGGTTACGGTGATGGTTATCCACGCACTGCGCCAAATGGTACGCCAGTGTTTGTTAATGGTCGTAAAGTGCCGATAGCGGGTCGAGTGTCGATGGATATGCTGAGTGTCGACTTAGGACCGGAAGCGACCGATAAGGTCGGTGACGAGGCAATTTTGTGGGGTAAAGAGTTACCTTCGGAAGAAGTGGCGGCTCATATCGGCACGATTGCATACGAGTTGGTGACCAAACTGACACCACGCGTCGATATGGTTTATTCAGATTGATGTTATCAAAGGGAGCTTTTGCTCCCTTTGTTGTTTTTGGTGCTGAGTTTTCTCAACCGCCGAGAGCTGGATTACTCCCCCTGAATCGTGGCTATCACGTTGCGACGACCACCATGATCACGATGCTCACCTAAGTAAATGCCCTGCCATGTGCCTAAAGCTAAGCGACCGTTGCTAATTGGTATCGTCACACTGGTGCCTAGCGTTGAGGCTTTAATATGAGCTGGCATATCATCGTCCCCTTCGTAGGTATGTTGATAGTAAGGCGCGTGCTCAGGCACAAAATGATTAAAGTGCTTTTCCATGTCCGCGCGTACGGTCGGGTCGGCATTTTCATTGATGGTTAAACTGGCTGAGCTGTGTTGAATGAATAGATGTAATAAACCTACTGAAATCGAGTCTATTTGTGGCAACTGTTGTTCAATTTCATCAGTAATCAGATGAAATCCACGCGCTTTAGCGCCTAGCGTGATACTTTTTTGTGTCCACATAATCTTTCCTTACTCAATAATTTGGCAATTTTGTCGATGCTGACTAGTCTAGTTTCACGGCTTCTACAATATTACGTACATGAACTAAGCGATTGAACGTGATATAACTCAATGTGATTGAGAAAGGGCTGAGTCATAATTGTCCTATGAAAAAAAATTACAGGCTCTTGTTTTGTCGCGTTTAGCCCAAACATCTAGCCCAGAACCAAATTTTTTTGCTTAAAAATCGGGGATTCCAACGTTGACGAACAACTGAGGAATAGAACCTACTGTAACATCGGAATAGAGACCATGTTGAAAAATATTAACCCAACGCAAACTCAAGCGTGGAAAGCGTTAACAGCACATTTTGAATCTGCTCAAGATATGGATTTAACTGAGTTGTTCGCGAGCGATGCAGCACGCTTTGACAAGTTTTCTACTCGTTTTGGTAACGATCTTCTTATCGATTACTCGAAAAACCTAATCAACCAAGAAACGTTACAACATCTTTTTGCGCTAGCAAAAGAAACGGACCTTCAATCTGCGATTGAAGCGATGTTCAGTGGTGAAGCGATCAACCAGACTGAAGGTCGTGCAGTACTGCACACAGCTCTGCGTAACCGTTCAAACAAACCAGTCATGGTTGACGGTGAAGACGTAATGCCAGCAGTAAATGCGGTTCTTGAGAAAATCAAATCTTTCACTGAGCGCGTAATTGGCGGTGAGTGGAAAGGTTACACAGGCAAAGCAATCACAGATATCGTCAACATCGGTATCGGTGGTTCTGACCTTGGTCCTTACATGGTGACGGAAGCACTAGCGCCATACAAGAACCACCTAAATCTGCACTTTGTTTCAAACGTTGACGGTACTCACATCGTTGAAACATTGAAGAACGTAAATCCAGAAACGACCCTATTCTTGATCGCGTCTAAGACATTCACAACTCAAGAAACCATGACTAACGCGCACACAGCGCGTGACTGGTTCCTAGAGTCTGCTCAAGATCAAGCACACGTTGCTAAGCACTTTGCAGCACTTTCAACTAACGCGCCAGCGGTATCTGAGTTTGGTATCGACACAGATAACATGTTTGAATTCTGGGACTGGGTTGGTGGTCGCTACTCTCTATGGTCAGCAATCGGTCTTTCAATCGCTCTATCGGTAGGCTACGACAACTTTGTTGAGCTTTTAGATGGTGCGCACGAAATGGATAACCACTTCGTTGCAACGGATCTAGAAAGCAATATTCCTGTGATCTTGGCGCTAATCGGTATTTGGTACAACAACTTCCACGGCGCGGAAACTGAAGCGATCCTGCCTTACGATCAGTACATGCATCGTTTTGCTGCGTACTTCCAACAAGGTAACATGGAATCAAACGGTAAATACGTTGACCGTAACGGCAACGCAGTCACTTACCAAACCGGTCCAATTATTTGGGGTGAACCAGGTACAAACGGTCAGCACGCGTTCTACCAACTAATTCACCAAGGTACTAAGTTGATCCCTTGTGACTTTATTGCACCAGCAATCAGCCACAATCCAGCAGGCGATCATCACCAAAAACTGATGTCGAACTTCTTCGCACAAACAGAAGCTCTAGCATTTGGTAAAACAGCAGAAACAGTACTAGCTGAGTTTATTAAAGCGGGTAAAACAGAAGAAGAAGCAGCATCACTAGTACCATTCAAAGTATTTGAAGGTAACCGCCCAACGAACTCAATCCTAGTTAAGCAGATCACTCCGCGCACGCTAGGTAACTTGATTGCGATGTACGAGCACAAGATCTTCGTACAAGGTGTGATCCTAAATATCTTCAGCTTCGACCAATGGGGTGTAGAGCTAGGTAAACAACTAGCAAACCAAATCCTACCTGAGCTTGCTGATGAGTCTGCAATTGATTCTCACGATAGCTCAACTAATGGTTTGATCAATGCATTCAAAGCGTTCAAAGCGTAATAACCTGCATATTTGAAGCCGCAGCGTTGTTGACTGCAGCTTCAATTATTCGGTTATCTTTAGAAAACAAAAACGCCAGCAGTAACATGCTGGCGTTTTTTCTCAATTCTCAATTCCCGATTCTCAACTCTAGGTTTTAGGCTCTATCCGTAGCTCAGTAACGCTGAGCGTTCCCGCATCCCGAAGCAAAGCCTTGCTTTGCGTTCCGTCCTCAGCTTTCGCTTTGCGTTCCTACCTTCCGCTCACTAAACCGCATGATGAACGCTACTTTTTACTTCAGTTTGCACGCTGAATTTCTGCCCTAGCAGAGCCACCACTTGGTCGTAATACTGCATATTAGGCTTGTTACCCAGCAGCTTACACAGTTCATTCCCAGTTGGAGTAAAGCGGTAATACAGGAAGCGAACCCCTTTGCTGTGAGCTTGGAGTGACAGGTTTTTGCCTTGGTAGGTGAGTGGTAATGGGGATTCTAATTCGATTTCACCGGATTCAAGTTCGGTGCCGTGCATCAAGCCAAGTTCGAATAGTACTAACAAATTCGAGTACGGCAGTTGGAAACTACCGATGTTGATGTTGTTGGTAATGGTACGTTTACCAAAGCTGAACATTCCCCCTTGGGCGCGAAAACCGATTAACAGTTTGCGACTACTATCATGACCAAAACTACAAGCCAGTGAGGCGGCGCGTTGTAGAATTTGTGCTTCTTTTGGTGCCATGTCATGTAGGACTTTTAACGCTTTCATCGACGTGGAACCTGGATTGGTCACTTCACGTTTAAAGACTTGCGCCCAAAGTCTTTGCATCGAGGGATTATGAACTTCTTGAGCCATATCAAAGAAGCGGTATAACCAATCTTGATCGGGTTCACCGGCAGTCTCATCGCTACAAGAGGCATAGGCAAGTTTGAGGATTTGCTCGAGGTTCTTCTGCTGCTGTTCACGACGACGACGCTCTCTAAGCAATGCGCGTTCAAGCGCTGGCTTTTGTGGCGCTTCTTTTTGTAGCAGTGCATCTAAGCCATGTGCTTGGGCAATGTACAGCACGCGACTAGAACTGTCTTTGACGTAGCTGGACTTTTTCTCCTGGCGATTCTCTGCTTTCGCCTCGTGTTCAAGGGTGACAGGTTTGTGACTCTCAGACATAGGATTACCTTAACCAACAGTGAGTTATGACCAAGTCTTGCCATTTTGCTTGGGAACCTAACTGTACCTTTTTCATCGGAAGGCTACCAGTGAAACTAATGTGAGAGCACCCGGCAAAATTGACTATGCCAATTGATAATAATTTGTTAAAGTTGTTATCGGTATTTGTGAGGTGTTTATGAAGTTTTCGCTTGATAATAAACTAAGGAAGCACCTGTCAATCGCCTTGCTACTACTGGTTTACCTAGCAGTGCTAGTGTATCTGTCTAGATACCTAATATAACAAGGAAGATTAACAGGTTGTTAGTTTGTTAATTAATTATTAGTAGTCATCATATTCGGCAATTTCGGTTCCCTCGATAAGGTAAGCGGTTTCTGCCAGCTCATGATTGAGCGTTTCTGTTTTTAATGTGCCTATCACGTAGATCACATCCCAAAGTTGCTGTATTGGTGCGCCAGAAGGGAACTTTACGTAGATAATTTGGTTTGGCGGCGGCGGCGGTACATGGATACATGCGCCAAAGTACGGCACTAATAAAAATTCAGTAATCTTCTCGTCATCCCCTTCAAGTGGAATCACAAAGCCCGGGATTTTTACTTTGCTGCCATTGAGCTCTTGGCGCACGGTGCCAACTTTGGATTGCTGCATGGCACCACCAGAGTGGTCTGAGACCATTGGCATTCCCATCGCATCAAATTGGTTCCGCTCAGATTCGGGGATCAAATCGATCCAGTCTAAAGTTAAAGTATCTTCACTTACTACGGCAGTGAGGGGCAGGGCTAAGCTAAATAGCGAGCAAAGCAATACGATTATTTTCTTCATGGTTACACCTAATTACACACGTATCGTCATACCATCACTGAGAGATTGACGATAAGCTCGCAGCGCTGGGAAAATGCCAATCACTGTTCCGGCAAATTGCACCGCAGCGATTAATCCTAATTCATAATGTGAGAGCATCACTAACGGCAGTTGAATACCGTAGTTTTGTGTCACATAGGGACCGACTAGCGCCAGTATGCCGTAGAGTAGAGCGATCCCCAGTAATATACCGATAGAGGTTAATACGCTCGCTTCTAAGATTAGCAGGCTGAAGATATGTCGCGGTCTTGCCCCCATCGCACGTAGAATTGCCATCTCTCGACGTCTTTCCTGCAAGCTAGTCAGTAAGCTAGAGAGCATACCAAGTAAGCCCGCGACAACCACAAAACCCGAGACCACCATCAATGCTTGCTCTGCCACCGACATCATGCCCCATAATTCATGTAAAGCGACACCGGGTAAGATAGCGCTGAGTGGCTCCTGCGGATAGGTATTGATCTGGCGTTGTAGGGCAAAGGTCTGAATTCTCGACTTTAAGCCAATCAGCATCGCAGTGATCTGCTTGGGTTGAAAGTTATGTTGCTCGAGTTGCTCTGCCGTTGGGGTCGGACCAAGTCTTGCCCCCGATTCCCAACCGACATGAATGGCTTCAATCGCCTCTAAAGAGACATGCACGGTTTTATCCACCGGTGTACCGGTAGGTGCAAAGATGCCAACCACTTTAAATGGTAGGTTATCGTGACGGCTAAAGCCGACATCACTGATGCCATGAGCAATAATAATTTCGCTGCCTATCTCGTAACCGAGTTTCTTCGCTACATCTGCCCCAATCACGGTTTCAAATAACTGATTAAATGGACGACCTTGAGCGAGTTCAAGATGTTGTTTGCTGCCGTAGCGGTAGTGGTCAAAGTAGCTTTGGTTAGTGCCTAAAACTCGAAAACCTTTATGTGAATCACCAAGCGATAGGGGAATGGTCCAATCGACGGCGCGATGCTGGCTAAACTCCTCAAAGCTTTTCCAGTCGATGTTGTTGGTGGCATTACCAATTCGAAAGACAGAGTAAAGCAGCAAGTTCACTTGCCCCGAACGCCCGCCCACAATCAGATCGGTTCCGGAGATGGTATTGGCAAAACTGGTCTTAGCTTGGGTTCGGATACGCTCAACCCCTAGCAGTAGCACCAGTGATACGGCAACGGTAAGAATGGTTAAAAATGCGGTAAGACGTCGATTATTAACACTCTTCCAAGCTAGCATTAAGGTTGGGCTCATAGGTACTCCCCAGCTCGGTTAACTTGACGTAGGTCGAGGTTGCGATCAAATAGTGGCTCTAAAGTCGGATCGTGGCTGACAAACACCAATGTGGCATCGACTTGATTCGCTTGTTCTAGCAATAACTCAATAAACGCGCTGCGGTTATCATGATCCAATGATGATGTTGGTTCATCGGCAATGATCAAGGGCGGGTTGCCAATCAGCGCTCGAGCCGCAGCGACGCGCTGCTGTTGACCAATACTTAATTCAACCACAGGCTTGTGCAGCAAATTGGGGCTCAGATGCAGCTTAGTTAATAGTTCCACTGCACGCTGCTCTAAACTGCCGTTTACGCGTGCTAGGCGTTGCTTGGAGAAGCGGCAGGGTAGAGTGACATTTTCAATCACGCTCAAGTAAGGCAATAGATTGAACTGCTGAAAAATATAACCAATATTATCCGCGCGAAAACGGTCACGCTGACGGCTACTTAAACCGCTCAAGTTCTGTCCGAGTACGGTGACACTGCCGGTTTGGGTTTGGTTAATGCCGGTCAGCAAGCCAAGCAGAGTTGATTTGCCACAACCACTAGGTCCTTTGATAAATAAGTGTTCCCCACGATCCACTTGCAACTGATCAATCACTAGCGTTGGGTTAGCGTTATTGGACCAAGTGAACTGTACGTTGTGGAGATTGATCACCTGCTGAGAAGCGGTGTTATTCATTGAGTTTTCCAATCAAAAATCGATGACAAAAGAGCTTGGCAAACTTGCCAAGCTCATTAGCAATTACAGCTTAATCGTGCTGTTTTTTGCGTTTAGCTCTACCGCGGTTTGCGCGCTATCTGTCAGTACATTGGCATGTACTTTTTCTGTGCTTGGGAATAGGTTAAACCAAGCGGTATCAATCTGCTCTAACTTGCTGATATCGCCACATTGGTAGTGGTATTCGATGGTAAATTCACCGTGCCCACCTTTTTCATGATCATGTCCAGCGTGGTCATCATGTCCCTTATGCTCATCGTGTCCGTGATGATCATCATGGTCATGATGGTCAGCATGTTTTTCTTGATGTTGATGGTGGTCTTTATCACCATGATGGTCGTGGTCGTGGTGAGCGTGCTCATCTTCACCAAGTGTATGACTTACTGCCACATGCTCAACTTGACAGTTTGCCGCCGCTGAAATTGATAGCACGTCCGTCGCTTGGTTTAGTTTTGCCACCGCTTTCTCTAAGGCTTGTTTTTGGGCATCGTTTTCTGGCGCATGCTCAAAGCCAACCACATCAGCACCTGGCGCGGTGATCTCTACCAGTAACTCATTGCCATCTTGAGCAATATTAAATTCTACTTCGCCGTGTACATGCGCATCATGTTGACGGAATCCATCTTCAGCGATAGCTGAATGAGCAAAAACTAATCCAAGAGCGAGTGCAACGGGAGAAAACTTGTTCATCATATATTCCTAGAACTTATCAAAATATGTAGTGATGCCCACAAAATGGTTGTGAGCGTTCGCGTTACCGATGTGTTTTATTGGTAGCGCAGAATAAATCTGTTTTATTTAGATAAGCTTAGGCGGTGCGCGAGCAATTTGCGCGATCACCGAAGCCTCAAGGTATTGATATACAGCAAGCGAAGGTGGAGGTTCGGTGGAGAGATTGAGAAGGTGCGCTTGTGCGCTTGATTTGGCGCCATGCACTACGCTTGCAAACAGCTGGCAGTGATGGTGCTCATGATGTGAGATATCCAAATCCAGTTGATGATGAATCACCGCTAAGTTTGTCCATAGCAGTAGCATGACTGTACAAAGTACAACCATTAGCTTGCGTAGCGACAATAAACCAAAGCGAGGTAACACAGTCATTAACCAAATAAAAAAACGGAGTTGTTATACTATAACAACTCCGTTTGTAAACGTCAGGATAAATTTAATTCCTTACAAGTTTTGTGTAATTAGCTCAAGAACTTGCTGGATTTCAGCGGGTGAAAGCTGCCCCTCTTTAACAAACAACACTTTGCCCTGTTTGTCTTGCACCACAATCGCTGATGATTCAGGTTGTAGCTGCCAGCTATTGGCGACGATGCCGTTCTCATCGAGCACCATAGAAGACCATGGGAACTCCATTTTGCTGTCTTCGGCGGATGATTTAACAAATGAGCCCGTGCCCCACATCGCATCATCTTGGTTGATGATGGTGGTGGTTTGGTAGCTTTCCGCTGGGAATTTTGCCGCGGTAATTGCCGTCATCAAAGGCGCGTTCATCTCTTTTGAGCTGCTGCGACCGGCAATGGCTTGTACCACTCGTACCTTGCCAAGCATATTGTTGCTATTCCATGCCTGATAAATCGTCTCTTTACCATCGACTAAAATTTCACCATGGTTGGCGATCGCGACATTAGGTGTGGTTTGACCAACCGTCAAATTGTGTGCAAAGGCGAACATTGGAGAGCATGCCATAGCCAGCGCAAGTAGAGTTTTGTTTGTCATTATTTTCTTCCTGTTTTAGTCATGCTAAATGCGTAGACAAACTAAAGTATATACTCAAATCTTGATTTCACTAGCCAGACCATAGTCGACTATGATTGCGGTGGAAAACAGATGCCAGTACCGCCCAAGCCACAGTAACCATTCGGGTTTTTGGCTAAATATTGCTGGTGGTAGTTCTCGGCATAATAGTAGTTTCCAGCCAAAGCTATCTCTGTGGTAATCCCCGTGTCGCCAAGTAATGTTTGATATTCAGCTTGGCTTTGTAGCGCAAGCTCGAGTTGGCTTTGCTCATAGACATAAATCACCGAACGATATTGAGTGCCCCGGTCATTGCCTTGGCGCATACCTTGGGTTGGATCATGACGTTCCCAAAATTTGTGCAACAGGCTTTGTAGTGTGAGGTGACGGGTATCAAACACGACGCGAACTACTTCGGCATGCCCGGTTTGTCCGCTGCATACTTCTTCATAGCTTGGGTTGGGTGTATAACCGCCAGCGTACCCTACCGAGGTACTGACCACCCCTTCCATCTGCCAGAAAAGGCGCTCAGCTCCCCAGAAACAACCCATACCAAATAAGATCTGCTGTTGGTGCTCGGTGAGTGGCGCTTTAATTGGTGAACCGTTAACAAAATGGGTTTGGTCAATCACCATTTCTTCGCTGCGTCCAGGCAGCGCTAGCTCAGGTGTCACAAGGGTTTGTTTATCTAACATACGACTTTCCTTACTCTAATTCTTATAAACAAGACCGGGAAATTAACGTTTTTCCTACAGACGAATTTAATAACTCACGTTATCATTTACTACAAACAATACGTAACAAAAGTGCCAAAAGTCCATGATTAAAAAGCCATTAGCTCTCGCCATCGCTCTGCTCTGTATTCCGACTACAGTGATGGCAAGTGGTGTGAAGCTATCGATTGAAGGCTTAAAAGGCAAAGTAGAAGAGAACGTCGAGGTCTATCTATCTTCGATTCCAGAGAAAGAGTATGACACTTCTCTGCGTTTTCAAGCGCGTTTAGAACGCAGCATTACTGAGGCACTTAACGCTTTAGGTTATTACCATCCTAAGTTTGATTTTCAGGTGTCAGATAAGGGTAACCAATTAACGGTTAAGGTAACCAAAGGGGAGCCAACCTTAATTGAGCAGTTGGATATCGTATTTGAAGGCGAAGCAAAGCAAGACAAAGATTTTGCTAACCTAGTTAAAAATAGCGGGTTGAAAGTCGGTAAGCGCCTTAATCATGGCGCTTACGATGCGCTGAAATCTGGCATTCGTAATCTCGCTTTGCAGAAAGGCTATTTTGATGGTGACTTTCAGCTTAGCCGTTTAGAAGTTGCGCCCGAATTAAATCAAGCCTACATCAAACTGCAGTATGACAGTGGTATTCGCTATCACTTTGGCGACACCATCATTACTGGCAGCCAAATTGAAGAAGATCGCGTTCATTCACTTGAGCCTTATGAGAAAGGTGAGCCCTACTTAGTTTCTCAAGTGGGGGAATACAACCAAAATCTCTCTAATACTGACTGGTTCTCTTCGGTATTTGTTGAGCCAGATTTGAGTATGCTCGGTGAAGGGCGTGAGCTACCAATCAAAGTCTCTCTCGCACCTCAAGCGCGTAATAAGTTGGAAACCGGTATTGGTTACTCCACCGATGTGGGGGTGCGAGGCTCGTTGAAATGGAAAAAACCTTGGGTGAACTCTCGAGGTCATAGTTTTGATAGTAGCTTTTCTCTGTCTAAACCCGAGCAAACCATCACGGCGGGCTATCGTATTCCATTGGAAGACGTCCTCAATGATTATTACCGTATTCAATATGGCATGAAGAATGTCGACAACCGTGATACCAAGAGTTTGGAATCCAATTTAGCCCTTGAGCGTCACTGGACGTTGGATAATGGTTGGCATCGAACGCTATTTATTCGTTACTTGCTCGAAAACTATGAGCAGGGTATTCAAGACGATAATGCTCAGTTCTTGCTACCTGGCATCTCGTTTAACCGCACTCGTGCGCGCGGTGGTGCGATGCCTTATTGGGGTGATAAGCAAACACTGACGGTCGAGTATGGCAACCCCAAAGCACTATCAGAAACAGAGGTGCTGCGTTTGATTGGTGGTATGTCGTGGATTCGCAGTGCCGGTGAAAACCATCGCGGCATTCTCCGTTTTGGTGGTGGTGCCAATATTGTTGATGACTTTGACAAGTTGTCGCCATCGCTGCGTTTCTTTGCTGGTGGTGATAACAATCTACGTGGTTATGGCTATGAATCCATCTCGCCACGCGATAGCAGTGGTGCGTTAACCGGTGCCAAGTTCGTTGCGGTGACTTCACTGGAATACAACTATCGTGTGGTCGGCAACTGGTGGGGCGCGATGTTCTACGATTATGGTGATGCTTTCAACGATAAGCCTGATTTTAAGCGTGGTGTCGGTGTTGGTATTCGCTGGGCATCACCGGTTGGTCCGGTTCGTTTAGATTTTGCTTGGGGTCTTGATGCCAACCCAGGTGATGAATTCCAATTGCACTTTACTTTAGGTCCTGAACTATGACCAAGATGGTATTAAAGTGGTCAAAGTGGCTATCTTTATCTCTATTGGGCTTGGTGTTAGCGATCATGCTGGCACTGAGCTTTCTACTGTTTACGCATTCTGGGCTTGGCGTGGTGCTTTCTACTGCCGAGCGATTTGTTCCACAACTCCAAGTTGGGGAATATCAAGGGGCAATTTTCCCTCGTTTCACATTAAAGCAAGTGCGCTACCAAGATGAACAATTGCATGTCGATACCTCGATTGACTCAGTGACGTTAGCGGTTCGTGCGGCATGTTTAACGGAGCCAAGCCTGTGTGTTGATGAGATAGCATTGCAAGGCGTTAAGTTTTCTTTAACTCAATTACCTGCCACGAGTGAAACCACGCAACCAGAACAGAGTTCGAGTGGTGCAATTACAACGCCAATCCCAATTCGCGTGAGTAAGATTTTGCTCGAAGATATTGAGCTGGATGTACTGGGTAATCATATCCAGTGGCGAGTTTTTGAGACCGGGTTGCTGTTTCAAGGTAACCGTTTAAAGGTAGATAAAACCTTACTTTACGATCCTTATATCAAACTCGCACCTACGGCGAATGATCCTGCGCCTCAAGCTGCATCAAACAACACTGAGCCTAGTGTGATTGTATTACCCGATGTTGAGCTACCACTGGCCATCGAGCTATCACGCTTGGATGTGAATAAATTTAAACTCGATCAAGCTTCTCCGGTGATCGTTAAGCACCTTGGTTTATCGGCGATTGCTGCCGGCTATGATGTGACGGTTTCGACTTTAGAGTTGGATATGCCGGAGGTGAAGGGCGATCTCAAGGGCAAAGTGACATTAAAGCAAGGCTATCCACTCGATCTGGATGTCAAAGCCACGCTTGGTATTGATCCTGTTAAAGGTCAGCAGGTGGAATTAAGTGCGGATGGCAGTGTTGAGAAGTTAGCGTTACAAGCCAAACTGCGCAAACTCATTACCGCAGATATCGAAGCGAATGTAGAGCCGTTAGATCCGGAGGTGCCATTTGCCATCACGGTCGATCAATTAAAAGCGCAGTGGCCATTGAGTGGCGCGGCAGATTACCAAGCGGATGTCACGAGTTTTAGTGGCAAAGGATCGTTGAAAGGTTATCAGGTCGCACTGCAAGGGAAGGCACAGGGCAAACAAATCCCAGATGTGGCGCTCGACTTGAAGGGTAAGGGTGATTTATCACAGCTGACCCTGACCGCTCTGAAGATAAACAGTTTGGGTGGCTCAGTGGCAGGGCAAGCGATGGTCAATTGGCAGGCGCCGTTAAATTGGTCCGCGGATCTCTCGCTCGATAATATTCAGCCCGGGCTGCAATGGCAGCAAGCAGAAGGCAATATTAGTGGCAAGTTAAGTACAACCGGTAGCTTAACCAAGCAAGGTGGTTGGCAAGTCTCACTACCGATGCTGGATATTGATGGTATTTTGCGTCAATACCCACTCAATATTATCGGTTCATTGGACGTCTCCGATCGCAAAGGGAAAGGCATTCTTTCATTGCAAACACCAAAATTGGTGCTGTCTCATGGTCCTAACTCGATTGAAGCGAACGGTATGTTAGAGCAGCAGTGGGACATGGATGTACGTCTCAACCTGCCTGAATTAGCCAAATCAGTCCCTGAGCTCAAAGGCAGTGCCATGGGCTCTATTCAGATGAGCGGTAAGTTGGCTGAACCACAAGTGATTGCCGATCTAACCGTGAATAAGATCGATTGGCGTGGCGAAGCGCAAGTTGATTCACTGTTACTTAAGGGGGATGTAACACCACTCCCAGCCCCCCATGGTAACGCTCAGTTAGTTGTGAAAGGCATCAATTATCAAGGCACGATAATTGATGATGTGACACTTGAGGCTTCGGGCACTGAGCAAGCCCATGAAGTCACCTTAGATGTGAATTCATCGCTGTTAACCACCAGTTTAGCACTGAGTGGCAATGTGATTACACAGCCAGAAGTTAAGTGGACAGGGCAATTACAGCGCATGGATCTGCGTAGTGAGCAAGGGGAATGGCGTCTTGAAGAAGCCACTCGTCTTGGCTTTGATATGGCGACGCAACAGGCATTTGTCGCTGCGCACTGTTGGCGACAGGACAGTTCAAATATTTGTTTAGATAAAGATATTCAAGTTGGCACCAGTGGGGAAGCTCAGCTTTCGATCAACCAGTTTAACTTTAAACAGTTGGCGATGTTCTTACCAGAAAATACCGAACTGGCAGGCTCACTTGATGGTTTAGTCTGGGCGAAATGGGCGCCGAATCAAGCACCAGAGCTTAACGCGTCAATCACCCTACCAAAAGGCTCGGTGACTCAACGTATAGAGCAGCCTTTGGTTTTCGGGTGGGACAGCGTCAAACTGAATACCACCATAGCCAATGGTCGACTTCAGGCTGATTGGGTGTTTGATATTACTGACAATGGCGATATCAGCGGTGAACTGACAATTCCTGATATTCAAGCGCAAGATAAACAGATCGATGGACGATTGGCGTTGGGGACGTTCAATTTAGATTTCCTCAATGTCTTAGTGGGAGAATATAGTCAGTTAAAGTCGAATATCGAAACCGACCTCAAAATTTCGGGACCGCTGCTTCATCCACGTGTGAATGGTCAGTTTAAGATCGACGATATGTTGCTTAAAGGCGACATTTCTCCGATTGAAGTTGATTCAGGTGGTTTGACGTTAAACTTTACCGGTTATGACGCAACCATTGATGCGGCACTACAAACCCCAGATGGTCAGCTAAAAGTGATCGGTGATGCCAATTGGCAAGATCTCAAAGATTGGCGCAGCCAAATGCGAGTGTATGCGGAAGAACTCAAGGTGGTGGTACCGCCGATGGTCAAGATCAAAGTGATCCCAGATATGACCATCTCCGCTTCACCCAAACATGCGCGTATTGATGGCAAGATAGCGTTGCCTTGGGGACGAATTGTGATTGATGAACTGCCACCAAGTGCGGTCAGTGTGTCAAAAGATCAAGTGATCGTCGATGCGCAAGGCAAGCCAATTAAAGAAGATACGACGGTTCCGTTTGATATCGAGACCAATATCAACATTAAGATTGGCGATGATTTCAAATTATCGGCATTTGGTTTGGAAGGTGGCTTAATCGGTGATCTTAATGTGACTCAGAAGAATAAAGGTCCATTTATTGTCGGTGAGGTGAATATCGAGGACGGTTCGTATAAGTCATTCGGTCAAGACTTGTTGATCACCGAAGGTAAGATCTTAATGAATGGTCCCGCCGATCAACCTTATGTACAAATTAAAGCGATTCGTAACCCGGATAATACTCAAGACGATGTTACTGCAGGGGTGCAAGTTACCGGTCCGGCGGATGATCCGCAACTGACGATTTTTTCCGATCCTGCCATGCCACAAGCTAATGCGCTTTCGTATCTATTGCGGGGGCAAGATATTGATGGTGAAGCGGGTGGTAACGCGATGACCACGACGTTGATTGGCTTGAGTCTAGCCAAAAGCGGTAAAGTGGTTGGCGAAATCGGTGAAGCTTTTGGGGTACAAGATCTCCAATTGGATACGGCAGGTTCTGGCGATGATTCGCAAGTCACCGTGAGTGGCTATGTTTTACCGGGCTTACAGGTGAAATATGGGGTGGGGATTTTTGACTCAGTGGGCGAATTCACTGTGCGTTATCGTTTGATGAAAGATCTCTACTTAGAAGCGGTTTCTGGCTTAGACAGTGCCGTGGACTTGCTTTACCAATTTGAATTCAATTAAAGAGGCTTGTTATGCAGCATCTGGTTTTTGTTTATGGCACGTTACGTCGTGGTGAGAGTAATCATCACTTTCTTTCTGCAGCTCAATTTCTGGGATTGCATGAAACTGCGGCAGAATATGCCATGTACGATTTAGGTGCTTATCCCGCAGTAATAAGTGGTCATCAATCTATTTTTGGGGAAGTCTATTTAATTGATAATGAAATATTAAATTCACTAGATAGATTAGAAGATGTTCCTGTTGAGTATCGTCGTGAATTAATTAACACGCCGTTCGGAGATGCATGGATATATATTTTCCAAGATGAAAAAAAATTAAATTCAATTATTTCCTCCGGTAATTGGGATCTGCGTCTATAATAAAATTGATTTATTCCCTTACACATAAGGAGATTTTATGAAGTGGAACGCGCTAGCACTAGTATTGGTATTATTTGGATGTTCATCTCAAGCGGTACCAACATTGGCTGACAATCCAGCAGCATGGCAGTCTTATGGTGAAGAAAGAGCAAAAGGTGGATATATCGTTCAGTCAGAGAGTAAACTTGATGCATTTTCTACGACCGGACAAGTTTCTCAAGCTCAATACCAAGCTTATTTAGCTGGATATGAATCAGGTAAAGCGGCCTACTGTAGTTTAGCGCCGAGTTATTTAGCGACGAAAGGTGAAATTTACCGTGGCATTTGTGATGATGTAGATCCGTTCTTCCGCGCTAAATTCTCGAAAGCTATCTAGTAGATCAAGCCTCATAAGCAAAAAGCCAGCGAAGAGCTGGCTTTTTATGATTTGAGCAAGCGGGTTATTTCTGTGCTCGCTCGTAAGACTCGAGGATTTCCTGACGTGCAGCCTCGGCATCCGCCCAACCATCCACTTTCACCCACTTGCCTGACTCAAGCTCTTTGTAACGCTCAAAAAAGTGTGTGATTTGTGCCTTAAGCAGTTCTGGAAGGTCGTCGACATCTTGGATGTGGTCGTACTCTTTAGAGAGCTTAGTATGTGGTACCGCGACAACTTTTGCATCTTCACCAGATTCATCGGTCATTTTCAATACGCCAACAGGACGACAGCGAATGACAGAGCCCGGCATTAGTGGATGAGGTGTTGGCACCAACACATCAACTGGGTCACCATCGAGTGATAGCGTATTATTTACATAGCCGTAGTTGCATGGGTAAAACATGGGTGCAGACATAAATCGGTCAACAAATACGGCGCCAGAGTCTTTATCTACTTCGTATTTAATTGGGTCTGCATTAGCAGGGATTTCTATTACTACATACAGATCATCAGGTAAAGATTTGCCTGCTGGTACGTCATTCAAGCTCATGCGAAATATCCTTATTTTTACTTGGTACACTTATTCAGTATGGTTGCTCGATAAAATATACGCTACTACCATAAAGCGAAATAGTATTTAATGTAAACATACTGTGATAAAAATCATTTAAAAAAGCGCCCTAGAGCGCTTTTATATCATTTTGATTTTATAATTCTGCAATATATATATGTAACGATATTTATTGCTCTTCGTTACGATATTTATCGATAAACTCTTCGACTTTGCTCACCATGTTTTTAGAACCGACAACAAATGGAACGCGTTGATGCAGTTCCGTTGGTTTAATGTCCATAATACGGTTAACACCATCGGACGCCGTGCCGCCTGCTTGCTCGACAATATAAGCCATTGGGTTGCACTCATAAAGTAAGCGCAATTTTCCATTTGGATGGCTCTGTGTACTTGGGTATAGGTAAACCCCACCTTTGAGTAAGTTACGGTGGAAGTCAGCCACGAGCGAACCTATGTAGCGTGAGGTATAAGGGCGATTGGTTGCGGTATCATTTTCTTGGCAGTACTTAATGTACTTTTTAATTCCCATTGGGAAGCGGATGTAATTGCCTTCGTTGATCGAATAAATCTGACCATCTTGAGGAATCATCATGTTTTCATGTGAAAGGCAGAAAGTGCCCAGTGAAGGGTCGTAAGTAAAGCCATTTACGCCGTTACCTGTAGTGTAAACCAGCATGGTTGAAGAGCCGTAGATGACATAACCAGCTGCCACTTGCTTATTACCCGGTTGCAAGAAATCTTCTTGGGTTGGTGGCGTACCAATCGGAGAGACACGACGGTAAATAGAGAAGATAGTGCCCACAGAAACATTAACATCAATGTTCGATGAACCATCAAGTGGATCCATCAGAACCACATATTTGGCGTTCTTGTTCAGCTCTTTATTAAACGCAACCGCTTCATCTTCTTCTTCACTTGCCACACCACATACTTGATCGCGCGCTTCCAATGCAGCTTTGAATTTCTCATTGGCGTACAGGTCGAGTTTTTGTTGCTCCTCACCTTGAACGTTTTCTGCGCCTACAGAGCCCGTAATGTCAGCAAGACCTGCTTTATTAATCTCTCGGTTCACGATTTTGGCAGCAAGTCGAATTGAAGCAAGTAACGAAGAAAGATCGCCACTTGCGTGCGGGAAGTCTGCTTGTTTCTCAACGATAAATTCGCCAAGGGTGCGCATTCCAGACATGATGTTTCCTTTTCAGTTTAGCTATTTGGGGGCTTAAAAATAGTGGGCTTTCTACCGAAGCCTCACTGGTCTACATAAGTGTAAGACCTAGATCTTTTTATGGGTACTAAAGTAACTGTCTGAGATCTCAATTTATTTAGATGCAAAAGGCGGATTTTTATTGATAGCTTTATTAAGATAATTGTTGCCGAAAGTGGCAGTTCAAGCGCAGTGAGAGCGATCAAAATGTTTCGCTTTTAGGCGCATTATCGCCATAATGAAGTGGTAATTTTTCGCGTAATACAAGGTTTAGTTTATGCATATTCATATCTTGGGGATCTGTGGCACCTTTATGGGTGGTGCGGCAATGTTAGCGCGCCAACTTGGGCATAAAGTGACCGGGAGTGACGCAAACGTTTACCCACCAATGAGTACAATGCTTGAATCTCAAGGTATTGAAATTATAGAAGGTTTCGATCCAAGTCAGCTTAACCCAGCGCCGGATCTCGTGGTGATTGGTAATGCGATGAGTCGCGGTAATCCATGTGTGGAATATGTACTAAATAATAACCTGCGTTACACCTCGGGACCGCAATGGTTACAAGAGTTTTTACTGCACGATCGCTGGGTATTAGCGGTGTCTGGTACCCATGGCAAAACCACGACTTCAAGCATGCTGGCTTGGGTATTAGAAGAGTGTGGTTATCAACCTGGCTTCTTGGTAGGCGGGGTGCTCGGTAACTTTGGTATTTCAGCTCGACTCGGCGAAAGTATGTTTTTTGTCGTCGAAGCCGACGAATATGACAGTGCTTTTTTTGATAAGCGTTCAAAGTTTGTTCATTACCACCCGCGCACCTTAGTGATGAATAACTTGGAGTTCGATCATGCCGACATTTTCGATGATCTTGAGGCGATTAAGCGTCAATTCCACCATCTAGTACGAACTGTGCCAGGTAATGGTCGCATTCTAGCACCAAGTAAAGATCAGTCACTTGCTGACGTACTAGCGCGTGGTTGCTGGAGCGAAAAAGAGTTTACCGGTGAGAATGGCGATTGGCGCGCAGAGAAGATCAAGAAAGATGGTTCTGAGTTCCGTGTCTATCTGCAAAATCAGCATGTCGGTACCGTTAACTGGGACTTGGTGGGCGATCACAATGTCGATAATGCTCTGATGGCAATTGCTGCGGCACGTCATGTTGGTGTTACACCAGATCTGGCTTGTGAAGCACTTGGTAAATTTATTAATACCAAGCGTCGTTTAGAGCTAAAAGGAGAGGTGAATGGCATCAAAGTTTATGATGATTTTGCTCATCATCCGACGGCGATTGAACTGACCAGTGGCGGTTTGCGTAACAAGGTCGGCACAGACAAGATTATTGCTGTGCTTGAGCCTCGCTCCGCCACCATGAAGCGCGGCGTTCACAAAGAAACTTTAGCGGCTTCTTTACACCATGCTGATGAAGTCTACCTCTATCAACCGGAGGGTATTGATTGGTCGGTACAAGAGATTGCAGAGCAATGCTCACAGCCTGCCTTCAGCAGCGCGGATATTGATCAATTGGTTGAGCAGATCGTGGCGAGCGCCAAACCAGGCGATCACATTTTAGTGATGAGTAACGGTGGCTTTGAAGGTATTCACGGTAAGCTTTTAGCCAAACTAGCGGAATAACAGTAAATGACTAAGCAAAACAGCAAAGCAATGACCCTCGCTTTTACTGGAGCTTCAGGCGCACCCTATGGGTTGCGTCTGCTTGAGTGCTTACTCGCGGCGGATTATCAGGTTTATCTGCTGATCTCATCGGCAGCACGTGTGGTGCTAGCCACAGAGCATGGTTTAAAACTACCCAGCGGTCCTGATGCGGCCAAACAAGCTTTGGTTGAACATCTCAATTGCGACCCAGAAAAATTGGTGGTGTGCGGCAAGGATGATTGGTTCTCGCCTGTCGCGTCAGGCTCTGCCGCACCGAAACAAATGGTGGTGTGCCCATGTTCGGCCGGCAGCGTTGCTGCGATCGCGCATGGTATGTCAGACAATTTGATTGAGCGTGCTGCGGATGTGGTGATGAAAGAGCGTGGTCAGTTATTGTTGGTGGTACGTGAAACGCCTTTTTCTACCTTGCATTTAGAAAATATGCATAAGTTATCGCAGATGGGCGTGACGATTATGCCAGCGGCGCCGGGTTTTTATCATCAACCGAAAACGATAGAAGACTTAATTGATTTTATGGTCGCTCGGATCTTGGATCATCTAGGCGTTGAGCAAGGGTTAGTTCCGCGATGGGGTTATGATCAACGTCCTTAGCCATTCTCTACCGCATTTGCTTGGTTACTCTATTTTATGTTGATTGATTGTAGCCATTGATAATCGGAATGATTACAATCCATCCGAAACTCATCGGGGAGCAAAGTGCTGAGCACTGGCTGAGATCGACTTTTGTCGGGACCCGTGACCTGAACCAGATAATGCTGGCGTAGGAATTGAGTCAGGATAATTGATGATTATGGATAATTAAGCCTCGACTTCAAACCTGTGCCGCTCAACCTTTGGAGAGCGAACAGTGAAAACCACTCTAACAGCCCTAGCCGTGGCTTGTGCTTCTTTTTCGGCGATTGCCGCAGATAATACACTGACTATCTACACCTATGACTCTTTTGCAGCCGATTGGGGACCAGCTCCGGCGGTTAAAAAAGCCTTTGAAGCGCAATGTGATGGCTGTGAAGTTAACTTTGTTGCTTTAGATGATGGTGTCTCAATTCTTAACCGTCTGCGTTTGGAAAACGGTAACAGCAAAGCGGATATCGTATTAGGTTTGGACAACAACCTAATGGCAGAAGCAAAGAAAACCGGCTTTTTGGCTGAGCACTCGGTAGATACCTCAAGCGTCACCATTCCAGGTGGTTGGCAAGATAAAACCTTTGTCCCTTATGACTTTAGCTACTTCGCCTTTGTCTACAACACTGAGAAACTGACCAATCCACCGACCAGCCTGAAAGAGTTGGTTGAGCAGCGCGATGATCTAAAAGTCATCTACCAAGATCCGCGTACCTCAACACCGGGACAAGGCTTTATGTTGTGGATGAAGTCAGTCTATGGTGATGATGTTGCTGCGGCGTGGCAGAAAGTCGCGAAGAAAACGGTAACCGTAACCAAAGGTTGGTCAGAAGCGTATTCTATGTTCCTCGAGGGGGAAGCTGACATGGTGTTGTCATACACAACCTCACCGGCCTATCACATTATTGCCGAGCAAGATAAGCGTTTTGCTGCGGCTAATTTCTCTGAAGGTCATTACACCCAAGTTGAAGTGGCAGCGAAAGTGAAAGGCTCGCAAAACCCAGAGCTAGCCGACCAATTCATGCAGTTTATTCTGAGCGAAGGATTCCAATCGGCAATGCCAACCGGCAACTGGATGTATCCGGTTACTGATATCAAGTTGCCGCAAGGGTATGAAGCTTTGACTGTGCCAGCTAAGGCACTCAGCTTTACTTCTGATGAAGTTGCTGCGCAGCGTAAAGCCTGGATTCGCGAATGGCAAAGTGCATTGACTCGATAGGATGATTGTTTGAATCGTACGCCTAAAATCGGGCTGGTGGTCGCGGTGCTTATCGCGACCTTTGTTTTTTCAGCCCTTGCTGCCTTGTTTCACGCAGCACCCTCACTTAATGTTCTTTCGGTATGGCAAGATCCGTACTACCGTCATGTAACACAATTTAGCTTCTATCAATCGTTTCTTTCAACGCTGCTCAGCGTTGGCTTTGCTTTGCCAGTTGCTCATGCGCTGTCTAAACGCGATTTTAAAGGTAAATCGCTGTTGCTAAGGCTGTTCAGTTCAACCTTGGTTTTGCCTGTTTTAGTTGGGGTTTTTGGCCTGCTGGCGATTTATGGTAATTCGGGGTTGTTCGCCGATCTATTTGCCTATTTCGGTGGTGAGTTGCCGTTCTCTATCTATGGACTAAACGGCATTTTACTCGCGCACGCATTCTTTAATTTGCCTTACGCTGCCCGTCTTTTGTTACAGGCTTTGGAGTCGATTCCACAAGAGCAGCATAAGCTGTGCGCGCATCTTGGTATGAGCCAATGGCAGAAATTTAAGTGGGTAGAGTGGCCGCGCTTGCGTCAACAACTGCCTCATGTCTCTGGTTTAGTGTTTATGTTGTGCTTTACCAGTTTTGCCACTGTGATGGCGCTGGGAGGTGGTCCCAAGTCAACGACGATTGAATTGGCTATCTACCAAGCGATCAAGTTTGATTTTGACCTGCAAGCTGGCGCATTGTTGGCAATTTGGCAGATGCTGCTGTGTGGTGTGTTAGCTCTGACTATTCAAAGATTAGCTAAGCCAGTTGCAGTCAGTAGTGGCTCGACAACCCGTCAGCGTTATTTGGTCAATGACACTCTGAAATGGCGACTTTGGGATGGCGCTTGGATTGCGATGGCGAGCCTGCTGGTGGTGCCGCCGCTGTTAGTGGTGATCATCAGTGGTTTGAACTCACAGCTATTTAGCGTACTGACCGATGCTCGTTTTTGGCAAGCATTGCTGGCTTCCCTACAAGTGGCTGTAGTGGCGAGTGTGATTGCACTGTCTGCAGGTCTTGCGGTATTGACCACCAGTCGCCGTTTACGTCTCAATCACAAGGCGCGCCGAGCTGATCAGATTGAGTTACTCGGGACGATCATTTTAGTCACGCCCGGCTTGGTGATCTCTACGGGGCTGTTCTTACTACTGCGCAACGTTACTGACGTGTTCAGTATGGCGTTTTTTATTGTTGTTGCGGTCAATGCTTTAATGGGTTTGCCTTATGTGGTGAAAACGCTCTCGCAGCCGATGTTGCAGATTGAGCAGCAATACCAATACCTAGCCGCAAGTTTGGGGCTAAAAGGCTGGCAACGCTTTAAAGTGGTGGAATGGCGCGGATTGAAGAAGCCAATGGCGCATGCTTTTGCGATCAGTTTTATGTTGGCGATTGGTGATCTTGGCGCGATTGCCTTATTTGGCGGACAAGAGTTTCGCACGCTACCTCTGTATCTATTCCAACTGCTAGGCAGCTATCAAATGGAAGCGGCAGGGGTGGTTTCGTTGACCCTGCTGATATTGAGTGTGGTCTGTTTTACCTTGATAGAAAAACTGTTTAAAACAGAGACAAAGGTTAACCATGATAAACGTTAAGCAAGTTCACTATACCTATCATAATCAACCATTCGATTTCGACTTGCAGATAGCGCCTGGCTCGATTTGTGCTCTGATGGGACCAAGTGGTGCGGGTAAGTCGACGCTGTTGGCATTAATAGCGGGTTTCATCGAACCACTGAGTGGCGACATCATTGCTGCCGGCGACTCGCTGATAGGTAAAGCGCCACACCAAAGACCCGTCGCGATGTTGTTTCAAGAGCACAACTTGTTTGCTCATTTGAGCGTTCGAGAAAATATCGGTTTAGGTTTGCACCCAGGTTTGAAACTGACGGATGAGCAACAGCAGCAAGTGGCGTTGGCAGCGCAACAAGTGGGGGTGGGTGAGTTTCTTGACCGCCTACCAGAGCAACTCTCAGGTGGACAACGTCAACGAGTCGCCTTGGCGCGCTGTTTTGTTCAGCCACATCCGATTTGGCTACTGGATGAACCTTTCTCTGCGCTTGATCCGCTGTTGCGAGAAGAAATGTTGAATTTGGTAATGCGTTTAGCCAATGAACGCAATCTAACCGTGGTGATGGTGACGCACCATGTTAGTGATGCGCGTTCAATTGCGACGGATTTTGCCTTTATCACGGATGGCAAAATTAGTGTTGCCGAGAAGATCAATCAGCTAAGTGCTGAGCACGCAAACCCTGAGCTAGCAGCGTTTGTTAAAGCGGGACATTGATCGGGTGATAGCAGATTCTAAAAATAAAAAAGGTTGCCGCATTGGCAACCTTTTGACTATTTCGAACAGCGTTAACTCGAGTTAGAACTCTTCGTCATTCAGCTCTTTGATGATTTGGAAAATTTCACGGTACGCCTTTGGTGGCTTGTTCGATGATTTTTCTTTTGCTGCTTGACGAGCTAGCTGGCGTAGACGTTGACGGTCTGCCGCTGGGTAAAGCTCCATCACTTCGTCAATTGCTGCGTCGCCTTGCTCAACAACACGATCACGCAGTTGCTCAAGCTTGTGCAGTACCGCCGTGTTTTGTGAGTGCTTGTTACGAATCTTATCCAGTGCTGCTTGAATTGGTTCTGGATCTTCGTAACGCATCAATTTACCAATGCGTTGCAATTGACGACGACGCGCTTCGTTTTTAAAACGTTGTGCATCTTGAATCGCTTCCGCTAGCTCTTCGCTCAATGGGAATTTTTTCAGCGTAGAAGGTTTTAGACCAACCAGCTCTTCGCCTAGTTTTTGCAACTCTTCCATATCGCGTTTCATCTCGGATTTACTAACCCAGATGATCTCTTCTTCCGGTTCCCATGGCGCTTTTTGATTTTTACGTGCCATCTGTTTTGCCTTATTTGACTATCTATTCCTCTATTTTAACAAGAATCGTGGGGAGAAAGCGAAATTCTTGTTATCCTAGAAGCAATACTCACCAATATTTAGATGAAATATGGACGTAAAAGAGCAAGTCGCTCAGCAACGTGCTGAGCTAGAAGCTGCAGTCGCGAAAGCGCTGGAGATGGCAGCAGTCAAAGCTGATGCCGCAGAAGTTGCCATTACTAAGTCAACCGGCTTAAGTGTTTCCACTCGTATGTGCGACGTGGAAAACGTGGAATTCAATAGCGATGGTGCGCTGGGTATTACTGTTTACCGTGGTCAACGTAAAGGCAGTGCATCAACTTCTGATTTGAGTGAGAAGGCGATTCAGCAAACGGTATTAGCCGCGTTAGATATCGCACAATACACTTCTGAAGATCCTTGTGCGGGTCCGGCACCAAAAGAATTGATGGTGCAAGAGATCCCCGATCTTGACTTGTTCCACCCTGACACGCCAGATCCTGATTACGCAGCGCAAGTGGCGATTGCCGCAGAAGAGCGCGCATTGGCGTTTAGCAGCAAAATCAAGCAGAGTGATGGTGCGAGCTACGATAGCCATTACGGCGTGAAAGTATATGGTAACAGCCATGGCTTACTGGCGAGTTATGCTAGCAGCCGTCACAGCACCAGTTGTTGTGTGATTGGTCAAGGTGCCAATGGTGAAATGGAGCGTGATTACAGCTATACCGTTGCGCGTCATAAAGATGATTTATGGGCACCAGAGCAAGTTGGTGCGCAAGCCGCTGAGAAAACGGTAAGTCGCTTAGACGCGAAGCGTCTTGCTACCGGTAAATACCCAGTGATGTTTGCTGCTGATGTGGCTACAGGGCTGTTAGGTCACTTAGTGATGGCGATCAGCGGTGGTAACCTCTACCGTAAATCTTCGTTCCTGCTTGACCACCTGGGTGAACAGATTCTGCCAAGTTGGTTTAATCTTTCTGAGCGTCCGCATGTCTTACGTGGTCTAGCGTCTAGCCCATTTGACAGTGAAGGTGTCTACACCCGTGATACGGAAATTATCACTGATGGTGTATTGGCAACCTACCTGCTAACCAGTTACGCGGCGCGTAAGATGAAAATGACCCCAACGGGTCATGCTGGTGGTATCCATAACTGTTACGTGCAATCAACCGGTCAGAACTTCGAGCAGATGCTCAAAGAACTGGGTACGGGCTTGCTAGTGACAGAAGTCATGGGACAGGGCGTTAACGTGGTAACGGGTGATTACTCACGCGGTGCTGCGGGCTTCTGGGTTGAAAACGGTCAGATCCAATACCCAGTGTCTGAAATTACCATTGCGGGTAATTTGAAAGATATGTATCAGCAGATTGTCGCGGTTGGCAGTGATGTCGAAACGCGTTCACAGATCCAAACCGGTTCTATCCTGCTAGAAACCATGAAGGTAGCAGGCGAGTAATCGCACTCAATTTGAAACGAAAAATCCCAAGCTCAGGCTTGGGATTTTTGTTTTCAGCAAATGCTCACTGAGCAGGGCGATTATTCACCCCACTGGGCTTCAAACCAACTTTCTAAAATTACCACGGCAGATTGGCAGTCGATATTGCCTTTCGAGAGTGCTTTGTAGCCACCCATTGAAAACAGCTCTGCACGCGCTTCTGCGGTGGATAGACGTTCATCATGCAACTCGACAGGTAAGCCGTAACGACCTTGTAGGCGCTTAGCGAATTTCTTCGCACGTGGCGTGATGGTCTCTAAGTCTTTACCGTGCAAATCGGTAGGTAGACCAACGACAAGTAGGTTGGGTTGCCACTCTTTGATCTGCTTTTCAATATCATCCCAGTTGGGGATGCCGTCATTGGCTTTGAAGGCTTTAAGTGGTGAAGCGGTGCCAGTGATCTCCTGACCAATTGCACTGCCAATGCTCTTGGTGCCAAAGTCGAAAGCCATGATGGTTCTGTCAGACATAGTTTACTTCTAATTAATATTTAAAGGAGTGAATTGCGAGTATTTATCGGCGCAACGATTTATCGCTATAGCCTAGGCGTGCCCAATGTCACTTGATAGTTGGGCGACATCAATACCGAGCATCTGCACGGCTTTTTGCCAGCGCTCTTTTACTGGGGTTTCAAACAGCACACTTGGGTCCGCTTCTACGGTTAGCCAGGAGTTTTCAGCTAATTCCACTTCTAACTGTCCCGCTTCCCAACCTGAGTAACCGAGTGCGACTAAGTAATGATTCGGCTCAGCTTCAGTCCCCAAGACACTTAAGATATCTTTTGAGGTGGTGACTGAGATTTGATCGGTCATTTGAATGCTCGACTCGTAGCGGTCTTTTGGTTGATGCAAAATAAACCCACGATCTTCAGAGACCGGACCACCATTAAGTACTGGCATCGCCAAGTTTTCAGTTCTTAGCTGGGGATGAACTGGCTGGACATCGACTTGCTCCAACATTTTTCCAACCGTGATTTCAATCGGTGAGCTGATCATCAGCCCCATGGCACCATCTTGGTTGTGTTCACAAATGTAGATAACGCTGCGTTTGAAATAGGGATCTTTCATCCCTGGCATTGCGACCAAAAAGTGGTTAGTTAAATTCATAAGTATCCAGCCTTATGTCAAACCAAATTGGGGCGAACTCGCGCCCCATTGGACTCTATTTTTGAATGCGACGCTCGATAGCATCCATCAACTTGCCCGTAATTGAGATATCGAAAGCGGCTTCGATTTCACGAATACAAGTCGGGCTTGTTACATTGATTTCAGTTAGCTTGTCACCAATAACGTCGAGGCCAACAAAGATCAGCCCTTTTTCTTTAAGTGTAGGCGCTACAGCTTCAGCGATCTGTTTATCTGTCTCGCTAAGTGGACGCGCTTCACCACGACCGCCAGCCGCTAGGTTACCGCGGGTTTCCCCTTCTGCTGGGATACGCGCTAGGCAGTAAGGCATAGGCTCGCCATCAACCACCAGAATACGTTTATCACCGTTGCTGATATCAGGAACGAAGGTTTGTGCCATCGCGTAGTTTTGACCGTGGTTAGTCAGCGTTTCAATGATTACCGAGACGTTTGGATCGTTCTCTTTGACACGGAAAATGGACGCGCCGCCCATGCCGTCGAGTGGCTTCAAGATCACATCGCCATGCTCTTCACGGAAAGCTTTAATTTTTTCTGCTTTACGCGTCACAATCGTGGTTGGCGTTAACTCTGGGAACCAAGCGGTAAACAGCTTTTCGTTACAGTCACGTAGGCTTTGCGGTTTGTTGACGATCAGCGCACCTTCATCTTCTGCACGCTCAAGAATGTAGGTCGCGTAGATGTATTCAGTATCGAAAGGGGGATCTTTACGCATCAACACAGCGTCTAAGTCTGCCAACTTAATCGTTTGTTCTGATTTAAACTCATACCAGCCATTTGGATCTTCTTTGAGCTCAACCACTTTGGTATCTGCGATAGCGACACCTTGATCTAGGTGCAGATCATTCATTTCCATGTAGTGGATTTCGTAGCCACGACGCTGCGCTTCTAGCATCATGGCAAAGCTAGAATCCTTCTTAATGTTGATGGACGAAATAGGGTCCATCACAATGCCAAGTTTGATCATGATCTTCTCCGTTTAACCAAGGTCGCCAAAGCGAACTTGCAGGGCTGTAATTGCGGTTAACGCTGCGGTTTCAGTGCGCAGTACTCGCGGACCTAACAACGTTTCTTCAAATTGGTATTCTTGTGTCATATCGATCTCCTGTGCGGATAAGCCGCCCTCAGGACCAATCAGTAGACGCACTTTTTCCACCGGTGTTGGTAGCGTGTTGATTGAGTATTTTGCGCGTGGATGCAGGTTGAGCTTCAAGCCGTCGTATTCTTCAGCACACCAATCTTCGAGTTTCATGATTGGGCGGATCTCTGGCACGGTATTACGACCACATTGCTCACAAGCACTAATGGCGATCTTTTGCCATTGGTCGAGCTTCTTCTCGAAACGCTTTTGATCCAGCTTCACGCCACAACGCTCAGAGATGAGTGGCGTAATGGTGTTGACGCCAAGTTCTACCGATTTTTGAATGGTGAACTCCATCTTATCGCCACGTGATACCACTTGACCAAGATGCAGATCCAAAGGCGATTCACTGCTGCGCTCAATACGCTCGGTCACTTCTACTTCGACCGATTTTTTTGATACCGAGCTAATTACGGCTGGAAACTCCGCACCGCTGCCATCAAATAACAACACCTCTTGGCCTGCCTGCATGCGCAACACACGACCAATATGACCGGCTGCGTCATCGCTTAGGGCAATCACGCCAAGTTGGTGGATAGTTTCAGGGTGGAAAATTCGAGGAATTCGCATGGTGTATCAGTTCCAGCTTAATTTTAATATCTAGAGAGTAACATGGATGCGTTAAGCAGAAAAAACAAGGGTTCGACTGCTTAACGCCAAGGTTTAATTACTTGCGATTACAGCTTGCGGCAAGCTTCAATCACGAATGGGTTGTGGTTGCCTTGTACTTTAGCAATGCGTTTATCACGCTCACATTCCCACTTTTCTGCTGGGTAAGATTTATTCCACGCCAGCATTAGGTTGCGCTGCTGTTTTGACAGTTTAAAGCCATACTCTTGGCTCATATACAGATAAGTACGCGCAATTGAACCGCGAGCACGATCTGGTGGCATTACCTGGCGCTGTTTAAAGTTAACCTGCATTTCGCAAGCACCATAGGTTACACCATCAATACCGTTCCATTGACTGAAGTTGAAGTTAGAACGGTCGCCGTTAACCTCACCAATCGCGGGTGTGAGGTTGTGTAGATCGGCTTCCATCATTTTGAACTGCTTATCACGGCGTGAGCAGTTCTTACGACCGCCGTCTTGCCAACATTGTAGCTGGTGACCAAATTGCCATGCGGGTACAACGTGTTCCCACTCGATGCGCGTTGCACGTACTTTTTGGGTTTGTTTGCGGATCTTATAACCACAGCCTTCAAGATCTGGGATGCCTTTTTTGCCTTGCCAATTGATATCACAACCACAGTAAAAGCTGGTGGCGTAGTTAATATCTTGTTCAAGATCTTTATAGATACTGACCGCTTCACGTTTCGCGGCTGAAAAGGAGGTTGGTGGCGCAGCCACCGCACTACCTGCGGTAACCGCAAGTAATAGACATAAGAGTTTACGCATTAAAAAGTCTTATAAAGGAATGACTTTTTGCATGATAGCACTCAAATTAAGACTTTCTAGTTGATAATTTAACAATTAAGACAACTGGCGACCGGTAAAGTTAAGCAGTTGCTGACATTTTTGACAGCGGTAACTGGCTTGATGACGGATGACTTTGTTATGGCGACGAATCGACAGTGGGTAGAAGGTACATTGGCACTGATATTCAAAGGTTTTGCCTTGTACTGATTGGGTGGCAAAACTGTGGGTGGTATTGGCTGATACGCCAAACACTGCTTCCATCACGCCTTGCCACTCTTTGCCATGTGGGCGTACGCGCCCATAGACTTGATACGTGATCAAGTGGGCCACTTCATGGGGAATGACTTCTTCAAGAAAAGCTTGCTGGTTCTCGACAAATAGCACTGGATTTAAGCGGATTTCATTCAGTTGCAAGTAAGCTTTGCCTGCGGCTTTTCCGCGTAGAGCGTAACGCATAATTGGTTTGGCGAACGGACGTTTAAATGCTTGTTCAGCTAATTGTAAGCAGTGAGCGACCTTTTGCTGTGCCCGGTAGCGAAGTTCTATATCCAAAGTGATTCCATCGAGTCGTGCCAGAGACAATTCAGCCCAGCAAAAGCGCTGGGCTGAGGCATCATAGCTTGGAAGGTTTAATCTGTTAAGGTTGATGTTTCTTCTTAATCACTTCGTGATAACCGTGCCATGTGGCATAGCCCAAGATAGGCATGGTAAACAACATCCCAATCCCGTAAGTGGCAAAACCAATCAGTACCCCACCACAAATTACCGCAGCCCATACCACCATGGCGGGAATATTGGATCGCACGGCGTTAAAGCTGGTAAATACTGCCGTCATCATATCTACGCGACGTTCCATCATCAGTGGAATAGAGAAGGCAGAAATACTAAATACGACACATGCCAATACGAATCCAACCATGGAGCCAATCACCAAGAAGGGAAGGAAATCAGTCAGTGGTGCGCCCTGTACGGAAGGGTAGAGTGCATGCAGTAAAGCGGCGATACGCATCCAGAAAATCATACAAACGGCTAAAAGCACGGCGAAAGCCCATTGTGAACTGGAATTGCGACCTATGGCTTTGATGGAATGGAAAAGAGTGGCGCTATGCCCGCGTTCTCGCTCCCAACTGGCGTCGTAAAGACCAAGAGCAAGGAAAGGACCGATCAGCATGTAAACCACGAGGCTTGGCATGATGACCAAATGTGTGCCTTGCCATTGGACTAACAGCACGATACCGACCGCAGCCGCCATAAAGCAGAGTCCATAAAAGGCGCTGATGATCGGCATACGCACAAAGTCGTGTAAACCAAGTGCTAACCAATGGAACGGTGCACTAATGCTCACCGTATTGCAGGGAAAGGTTCGAGCATACTCATGGTTGGGGACCGTTTTCCGCTCTTGTTTCAGTTCTGATGGATTGTTAACTATTCGAGGCATGACTCCTCCTTGATTGTCTCTCACTAAAGCCACTAGCGCGCGTGGCTATAAATAGCGATGCTGACTAACGCGAGGACATCTTATTGTCGTGAGCCGCATCATGGTTTTGTACGTCACAAATAACATTTAACATTAATTTAACTATTGGCGCAGATGAAAGAATTTACAAATTATTTGCTGCTTGGCGTGTTAGTTGAGGGGATCTTCGAACAAGAAAAAGCCCTTGCATCGGCAAGGGCTAGAAATAGGCATTACTTTAACAGTTTGAAATGAAAGGCTTAACAGCCGACAAACTGAGTAGGAATTATTTGATACCAGCAAACTCACGCAGTAGAGCCGCTTTATCAGTCGCTTCCCATGGGAACTCTTCGCGACCAAAGTGACCGTATGCTGCTGTCTTTTTGTAGATAGGTTGCAGTAGGTTCAACATCTCTTGTAGACCGTATGGGCGTAGGTCGAAGAACTGACGTACCGCTTCAATAATGATGTTGTGCGCTACTTTTTCAGTACCGAAAGTTTCGATCATGATAGACGTTGGATCTGCAACACCGATAGCGTAAGAAAGTTGGATTTCACAACGATCAGCCATACCTGCCGCAACGATGTTTTTCGCTACGTAACGTGCTGCGTATGCTGCACTGCGGTCTACTTTCGATGGATCTTTACCAGAGAATGCACCACCACCGTGACGCGCTGCGCCGCCGTAGGTATCGACGATGATCTTACGACCTGTTAGACCACAGTCACCCATTGGACCACCGATCACGAAACGACCTGTTGGGTTAATGAAGTATTTGGTCTCTTTGTTTAGCCACTCTGAAGGTAGAACTGGTTTGATGATCTCTTCCATCACCGCTTCGCGTAGATCTGGAGTAGAGATTGAATCACAGTGCTGAGTTGAAAGTACAACTGCATCGATACCAACGATCTTGCCTTGGTCATACTGGAACGTCACCTGAGATTTTGCATCAGGACGTAGCCAATCAAGCGTACCGTTTTTACGTACTTCTGCTTGGCGTTGAACTAGGCGGTGTGAGTAAGTGATCGGTGCTGGCATCAGTACGTCAGTTTCGTTACATGCGTAACCGAACATAATGCCTTGGTCACCTGCGCCTTGCTCTTTAGGATCAGCCTTATCAACACCTTGGTTGATGTCTGGTGATTGCTTACCGATAGTATTTAGTACTGCACAAGAGTTAGCATCAAAGCCCATGTCTGAGTGAACGTAACCAATTTCACGTACTGTTTCACGAGTGAGTTCTTCGATATCTACCCATGCTGAAGTGGTGATCTCACCACCCACCATTACCATACCGGTCTTAACGTAAGTTTCACACGCAACACGTGCTTTCGGGTCTTGTTCTAGGATCGCATCAAGAACAGCATCAGAGATTTGGTCTGCAATTTTATCTGGATGGCCTTCTGAAACAGACTCAGAAGTAAACAGGTGCTTAGCCATGTGAGCTCCATATTTGGTTGAAAAGAGCAGGCTTTACCTACTCAAAAAAATAGCCTTAGGGTGTGTAGGTGTTTCTACATCTAGACGTCTATTTTAAATTTGATAGCTCGAATTACAAGCTCTTTTTCATGAAAATTGTGAAACAAACGTTTGCATCGCCACGTGGTGGTGACGCGAAGTTTGCTTATTTCGACGCTAAAAAGGCTTTTTTTGTGTTTTTTTTGTCTGGAAAACGTTTGCAGTGCTCTGGTCGCTTTGAGAGAATACGCCCACAACAATTCCCCGAACGATTAACTCGCTTACTTGCACTCAGGAGCAGACATGTCTTCTCGTAACGTTTCTTTGAATAGAAAGCTTGCTAACGCAATTCGCGCTCTAAGCATGGATGGTGTTCAACAAGCTAACTCTGGTCACCCAGGCGCACCTATGGGTATGGCAGATATCGCTGAAGTTCTTTGGCGTTCTCACCTAAACCACAACCCAGCGAACCCAGAATGGGCTGATCGCGACCGTTTCGTACTGTCTAACGGTCACGGCTCAATGCTAATTTACTCACTACTACACCTAAGTGGCTACGAGCTATCTATTGACGATCTGAAAAACTTCCGTCAATTGCACTCGAAGACCCCAGGTCACCCTGAGTACGGTTACGCGCCAGGTATCGAAACAACCACTGGTCCTCTAGGTCAAGGCATCACCAATGCTGTGGGTATGGCAATGGCTGAGAAAGCAATGGCTGCTCAGTTCAATAAAGAAGGCCACGACATCGTTGACCACCACACTTACGTGTTCATGGGCGACGGCTGTCTAATGGAAGGTATCTCGCACGAGGCATGTTCTCTAGCTGGTACGCTTGGTCTTGGTAAACTAATCGCATTCTGGGATGACAACGGTATTTCTATCGATGGTCACGTAGAAGGTTGGTTCTCAGATGACACACCGAAACGTTTTGAAGCGTACGGCTGGCACGTAATCCCAGCGGTGGATGGTCACGATGCTGAAGCGATCAACGCTGCAATCATCGCTGCGAAAGCAGACCCACGCCCAACGCTAATCTGTACCAAAACCATCATCGGTTTTGGCTCGCCAAACAAATCAGGTTCACACGATTGCCACGGTGCACCACTAGGTGCAGAAGAAATCGCAGCAGCGCGTGAATTCCTAGGTTGGGAACACCCAGCATTTGAAATCCCAGCTGACGTTTACGCAGAGTGGGATGCAAAAGCAGCAGGCGCTGACAAAGAAGCGGCTTGGAACGCAAAATTTGACGCGTACGCAGCAGCATACCCTGCAGAAGCGGCAGAGCTTAAACGTCGTATCAACGGCGAACTGCCTGCACAGTGGGAAGAGAAAGCAAGCCAAATCATTGCTGACCTTCAAGCAAACCCAGCGAACATCGCATCACGTAAAGCATCACAAAATGCACTAGAAGCATTTGGTCAAATGCTACCAGAATTTATGGGCGGCTCTGCTGACCTAGCGCCTTCTAACCTAACCATGTGGTCGGGCTCTAAGTCTCTAGAAGCAAACGACTTCTCTGGTAACTACATCCACTACGGTGTACGTGAGTTCGGTATGACCGCGATCATGAACGGTATCGCGCTACACGGTGGTTTTGTTCCTTACGGTGCAACTTTCCTAATGTTCATGGAATACGCACGTAACGCAATGCGCATGGCTGCTCTGATGAAAGTTCAGAACATCCAAGTTTACACGCACGACTCTATCGGTCTTGGTGAAGACGGTCCAACTCACCAACCGGTTGAACAAATGGCTTCACTACGTCTAACACCAAACATGAGCACATGGCGTCCATGTGACCAAGTTGAGTCAGCAGTGGCTTGGAAACTGGCGATTGAGCGTAAAGATGGTCCTACATCATTGATCTTCTCTCGTCAAAACCTAGCGCAGCAGCCTCGTTCAACAGAGCAAGTAGCGGACATCGCTAAGGGTGCTTACATCCTAAAAGATTGCGCAGGCAAACCGGAGCTAATCCTAATCGCAACAGGTTCTGAAGTTGAACTTGCAGTGAAAGCGGCAGAAGAGCTAACAGCAGCCGGTAAAGCGGTACGTGTAGTATCAATGCCATCAACCGATGCATTTGATAAGCAAGACGCCGCTTACCGTGAGTCAGTACTGCCATCAGATGTGACGGCACGTATCGCAATTGAAGCCGGTATTGCTGACTTCTGGTACAAGTACGTTGGCTTTGATGGTCGCATCATCGGTATGACTACCTTTGGTGAGTCAGCGCCTGCTGAGCAACTATTTGAAATGTTTGGCTTCACAGTAGAAAACGTAGTGAACACTGCTAACGAACTACTTGCTTAAGCAAAGATTAGAAATGAAAAACCGAGCAATTTGCTCGGTTTTTTTATGTCTACTCAAACTCGTTGCCTTTATTGTCCAGCTCTTTGTGACCACAAACTTTACACTCAACATAGCGATCCATATCGTAGTATTCACCGCCATTAATAAAGGTATGTGCGAGTAATTTAATCCGACCCAGTAGCGAAGTATCGGTATCGTAGCTGCTTGGCTTACGTACCATGATTTCACTATGTGGTGTATCAGACTGACATTTTTTACAAAAGTGCGAAGCGGGATATGACAACATAACCTATTCCTTTGGTTGATAAACAGTGAGAAAAATCGCCGAAGGTTGCTGCGCACTGTAATCAAGCCTAGCGCGAGAAAGTGTAAATTGTTAGTGGCATCAAGGATTACACAAGTGTACAGCGAGGGGCTGCGTAATATGTCACTCTTTTGCTGCTTATAGGGGGGATATCGAGTACCATCGGTAACCGATAGAACACATATAATAAAGGCGATGGAACTATGCTGAAAGTTGCGATCAACGGGTTTGGACGAATCGGTCGGAATGTTTTACGTGCTGTCTATGAGAGCGGTAAACATCACGAGATCAAAGTGGTAGCAGTCAATGAACTAGCCCAGCCAGAAGCTATGGCACATCTACTTCAGTACGACACGAGCCACGGTCGATTCGGCAAGCGCATTAGCCATGATCAAGAACATCTCTACATTCATCACGACAACGGCGATCAAGATGCCGTGCGTATCCTACATCTAAATGAAATAAAATTACTTCCTTGGCGAGATCTCGATGTTGATATCGTATTCGATTGTACCGGTGTGTACGGATGCCGAGCCGACGGTTTAGCTCATATTGAGGCGGGGGCGAAAAAGGTTTTATTCTCTCACCCGGGAGATAATGATCTTGATAACACCATTATCTACGGCGTGAACCATGAAACCTTAACCGCAGACCAAACTATTGTCTCCAACGGCTCTTGCACCACCAACTGTATCGTGCCGATCATTAAAGTACTCGATGATGCCTTCGGCATTGATTCGGGCACCATTACTACCATTCACTCCTCAATGAATGATCAGCAAGTGATCGATGCTTATCACACCGATTTACGCCGAACTCGCGCGGCGAGCCAATCGATCATTCCGGTTGATACCAAATTGCATCAAGGTATTGAAAGAATCTTCCCGAAATTTTCTAACAAATTTGAGGCAATTTCTGTAAGGGTACCAACGGTAAACGTTACAGCAATGGATTTAAGTGTCACAATTAGTACAAATGTGAAAGTTAATGACGTAAATCAAACCATTATTAACGCATCTCAGTGTACATTACGTAATATTGTTGACTATACTGAAGCACCACTGGTTTCGGTGGACTTCAATCATGATCCGCACAGCGCCATTGTTGATGGTACCCAGACAAGGGTCAGCAATGGTCAGTTAGTGAAAATGCTGGTGTGGTGTGATAACGAATGGGGCTTTGCCAACCGCATGCTGGATACGGCATTAGCGATGCAGGCTGCAAAATAGAGAGCCCTGAACGGATATGGAGAAATAATTTATTTCTACCCTTGAAATAAATTGTAGAGATCTCCATATTCGTAACCAGATTAAAGAATTCACAGGCTTGGCAGGGTTGCCGAGTTGTCAAAAAACTTTATTTAATATTTGAGAGGACAAATCATGTCTGTAATCAAGATGACTGACCTGGATCTAGCAGGTAAACGTGTATTCATCCGTGCTGACCTTAACGTGCCAGTAAAAGACGGTAAAGTAACTTCAGATGCACGTATCATCGCATCACTTCCAACTATCAAACTATGCCTAGAAGCAGGCGCGAAAGTGATGGTTACTTCTCACCTAGGTCGTCCAACTGAAGGTGAATACGCAGAAGAGTTCTCTCTACAACCTGTAGTTAACTACCTAAACGACGCACTAGACTGCGAAGTTAAACTAGCGAAAGACTACCTAGACGGTCTAGAGCTAAACGCTGGTGAACTAGTGGTTCTTGAAAACGTTCGCTTCAACAAAGGCGAGAAGAAGAACGAAGAAGAGCTATCTAAGAAATACGCATCACTATGTGATGTATTCGTAATGGATGCATTCGGTACAGCTCACCGTGCACAAGCTTCAACTCACGGCGTGGGTATGTTTGCTGACGTAGCGTGTGCAGGTCCTCTACTAGCTGCTGAACTAGAAGCACTAGGTAAAGCAATGAGCAACCCAGAGCGTCCACTAGTTGCTATCGTTGGTGGTTCAAAAGTTTCTACTAAACTGACTGTTCTTGAGTCGCTATCTAAAATCGCTGACCAACTTGTTGTTGGTGGTGGTATCGCGAACACATTCATCGCAGCTGAAGGTCACAACGTAGGTAAGTCTCTATACGAAGCAGACCTAGTTGAAACTGCACAAAAACTAATGAAAGAGTGTGCAATTCCAGTTGCAACTGACGTTGCTTGTGCAAAAGCATTCGATGAAAACGCAGAAGCTGAAATCAAAAACGTTGCTGACGTTCAAGATGACGACATGATCTTCGACCTAGGTCCAGATTCAACTGCAGCTCTAGCTGAAATCATCGCAAACGCGAAAACTATCCTATGGAATGGTCCTGTAGGCGTATTCGAATTCAAGAACTTCGAAGCAGGTACGAAAGGTATCTCTGAAGCAATCGCTAAGTCTGCAGCATTCTCTGTAGCAGGTGGTGGTGACACGCTAGCAGCTATCGACCAATTTGGTATCAAAGCTGACGTTTCATACATCTCTACTGGCGGCGGCGCTTTCCTTGAATTCGTTGAAGGTAAAGTTCTTCCAGCAGTTGAAATGCTAGAAGCACGCGCAAAGTAAGAATTAAAAGAGCGGGGGAGTAATCTCCCGCTCTGTTGTTTGCTGCATGTCACAATATTCTCTGATAGAATAGCTTGAGTTGTGAGCAAACGTTTGCAAAATTTTAAATTAGTAAGTTTTAATTTTTAAAACGACAGATAAATAGGACTACATCCCATGTCTAAGATCTTCGATTTCGTAAAACCAGGTGTTATCTCTGGTGATGACGTTCAGAAAGTATTTGAAGTTGCTAAAGAGAACAACTTTGCACTTCCAGCAGTTAACGTAGTTAACACTGACTCAATCAACGGCGTACTAGAAGCTGCAGCGAAAGTTAAAGCTCCTGTTGTTGTTCAGTTCTCTAACGGCGGTGCTGGTTTCTTCTGTGGTAAAGGTCTAAAACTAGAAGGTCAAGAAGCTCAAATTCTTGGCGCTGTAGCTGGTGCTAAATACGTACACGCTGTAGCTGAATCTTACGGTGTTCCTGTAATTCTTCACACTGACCACGCTGCGAAGAAACTACTTCCTTGGATCGACGGTCTACTAGACGCGGGTGAAGAGTTCTTCGCTCAAACTGGTAAGCCACTATTCTCTTCTCACATGATCGACCTTTCTGAAGAGTCTCTAGAAGAAAACATCGAAATCTGTGCTAAGTACCTAGAGCGCATGGAAAAGATGGGTATGACTCTAGAATTCGAACTAGGTTGTACTGGTGGTGAAGAAGATGGCGTAGACAACACTGATATGGATCAGTCTGAGCTATACACTTCTCCAGAAGACGTTGCATACGCATACGAGAAACTAAGCCTAATCAGCCACCGTTTCACTATCGCAGCATCTTTCGGTAACGTACACGGTGTTTACCAAGCTGGTAACGTTGTACTGACTCCAACTATCCTACGTGATTCTCAAGCATACTGTGCAGAGAAATTTGGTATTGCACCAAACGCGCTAAACTTCGTATTCCACGGTGGTTCTGGTTCAACTGAAGCAGAAATCAAAGAGTCTATCTCTTACGGTGTTATCAAAATGAACATCGATACTGATACACAGTGGGCAACTTGGGACGGTATCCGTACTTACGAAGCTGAAAACCGTGATTACCTACAAGGCCAAATCGGTAACCCAACTGGCGAATCTGCGCCTAACAAGAAGTACTACGACCCACGCGTATGGCTACGTTCTGGCCAAGCGTCAATGGTTGCACGTCTAGAGAAAGCTTTCGCTGACCTAAACGCAATCGACGTACTATAATTCTGAATTGAATTCGAGTTTTATAAACCCGCTCATTGAGCGGGTTTTTTTATATCAATACATTGATAATTCAGTATATAAATTAAGACAGTGACGCGTTTCACAAAAAAAATGTGGCGAATTGTTACATGAATGATTAGGCTTTAACGAGCCTGTATCACTATTGGTAAGTAAGCCGTTGTTTTAGATTGTCTTTGCATAATCTTTACTTTTCTAAAATAACATTCTGAGCTATCTTGCCGGCAAACTGACATTCGTTCAGTAAGTGGATAAGGATATTGTCGTTATTTAAAACAGCACGTAGCGAGTTTCGCTGCGTATTTTAAGAGGAAAATTATATGGCAGGTGAGTCAACGGGGATCGAAGCTCCATTGGTAGATGGCCTTTCTCAAGCTCAAACTTGGTTGAATGATAATTCAGACCTACTGATCCAGTACGGTGTGAACATTATCTCTGCAGTACTGATTCTATTTATCGGTAACATCATCGCGAAAACTGTTGCGAACAGTGTGGCGAAGATGCTTGATAAGAAGAAGATGGATAAAGCCGTTGTTGAGTTTATCCATGGCATCGTGCGTTACACGCTATTTGTGATTGTTCTAATTGCAGCACTAAGCCGAATCGGTGTTCAAACTGCTTCTGTGGTAGCGGTAATCGGTGCGGCAGGTCTAGCGATTGGTCTTGCTCTACAAGGTTCACTATCTAACTTTGCAGCGGGCGTTCTGATTGTAGGTTTCCGTCCATTCAAATCAGGTGACTATGTTGAAGTTGGTGGCGTAGCGGGTAGTGTTGAAGCGATTCAAATTTTCCAAACAGTACTGAAAACACCAGATAACAAAATGGTTGTTGTGCCTAACTCAGGGGTTATTGGCTCACCAATTACTAACTACTCACGCCACGATACGCGTCGCGTAGACCTAACCATTGGTGTTTCTTACAGCTCAGATCTAAAACTGACTAAGAAAGTGATTCAAGAAGCGCTAGAGAAAGATGAGCGTATCCTGAAAGATCACGACATCACAATCGGTGTAGTAGCCCTAGCAGATTCATCAGTAAACTTCGTGGTTCGCCCATGGTGTAAGACAGTTGATTACTGGGACGTGTACTTTGATTCAAACCAAGCAATCAAAGAGGCGTTAGATGCGAACGGCATCGAGATCCCATTTCCGCAAATGGATGTTCACCTCAACAAGGTGGAAGCGTAATTATTTCCCTGAAATAACGCGAACTCAATAAACAAAAAGCGAGGCTCTAATCGGTCTCGCTTTTTTATGTGTGCATTTCTATGTGGGGTAATGAGTGCTCGATTAGTAATACTTACTGATTAACTCATTGGCAAGCACTGTCGCTATCGTAAACATCATGGTTGCGACCAAAATATCGATGCCTTTTTTCACTTTTGGTTTGGACAACGTTGGTCCTAATTTTGCGGCGCCAATTGACAAAGTATAGAACCAAGCAAAGGATGCCATGATGGTTCCAATCGCAAATGAGATTCTATCTTGCCCTTCAAATTGCCCGCCAATTGAGCCAAGAATCACCACCGTATCTAAGTAAAGATGCGGGTTAAGAATGGTTACTGCCATTGCACCTAAGATCACGGTGCGGCGACCGCGCGCCAATACATGTTGGGCTTGCTCTTGTTTCGCAGGATCGCGAAAAGCACTTTTAAGCGCTAAAGCGCCATAGATCGAAAGAAACGCAATACCGCCGAGTGTTACTAAATTGAGCAGCAATTCGTTTTGTGACAATAGCGCGCCACCACCAAAGATGCCGAGAGAAATAAAAATCGTATCTAGAATGCTACAGGTAATCGCGGTGGTGAGATGATGCTGGCGTTTGATGCCTTGGTTAAGTACATACGCATTCTGAGCACCGATGGGAATAATCATCGTTGCGCCAAGTCCAAACCCTTGTAATAACACCCAAAAATTCACTGTTTTCTCTCCAAAGTGACATCAAATCTGCAGCGAAGATAACGGCAATAGTAAAATAAGTATATTTAATGATTTTAATGTAATATAAGTTTTGCTTATAAGGTTAACAACAAGGAAAGGCATGCGCGGTTTAGATTACAAATGGATAGAAGCACTGGATGCAATAGTGCAATTTGGCAGCTTTGAACATGCGGCAGAGCAGTTGTTTATTTCACAATCTGCCGTTTCTCAGCGGATAAAACAGTTGGAGAAATTTCTCGCACAGCCAGCCTTAATTCGTGAGCAACCACCGCGTCCAACTCCCGTCGGAAAAAAGCTATTAGGTCTTTATCGTCGAGTGCGCTTACTTGAAAGCGAATTGGTTCCTGAGTTGCACAATGATGCCACTTTTACCCCTTTAGAATTGTCTATAGCCACCAATGCGGATAGTTTGGCGACTTGGCTGCTTCCGGCACTGACACTGCTTTTAAAACGAGAACGCGTGGCACTAAATTTAGTGGTCGATGATGAAGGACGCACGTTAGAAAAACTCAAGGGTGGTGAAGTAGCAGGTGCGATTAGTTTAGAGTCGCAGTCGATCCCTGGCTGTGATGCGGACTACCTTGGTCGAGTCGATTATCTGTGTGTCGCCAGCCCGGAATTTTATCAACACTATTTTGCTGCTGGCGTGAATCGAGAATCGCTGCTCAAAGCGCCGACACTGGCGTTTGATCACCATGATGATATGAATGACCGTTTCTTGCATCAGCACTTTAACTTGCCGAAAGGCAGTATTCTCAAGCACACCGTGCGCAGTTCAGAGGCGTTTGTCAAATTGGCGTTGTCTGGTGTGGCTTATTGCCTGATCCCTAAATTACAGATTGAAGATGAGTTGGCAACGGGGGCGCTGGTGGATATCACCCCAGGTTTCTTTCTTTCTCAGCGGATTTATTGGCATCACTGGCAGCTGGAAACCGGTCTACTCAAAGCGATCTCTGATGCGATCATCACTCATTCACGCGAAATATTGCCAAGTTGACACAGTTAGTTTTGTGTCATTTTCATCGTAGTTGACTGGTTAACGAGTGATATTTACTTATTATGTATTGGTCAACTATATGAATAAGGTGATTGAGATGAATAAGTTATCTTTGGCTGTGATTGCACTTTCAACCAGTTTAAGTTTTGGCGCAATGGCAAATGAGTTGAGCTTTCCACATTTGTCGACTTCTGGGTACGGTGAAGTGGTTGCTAAGCCAGATATGGCGGAGTTTTCGGTACAAGTGGTTGAAACCACAATGACTGCCGAACAAGCTAAGCAGGGCGTTGATAAAGCGGTGGCCGCTTTTCTAGCTCAACTGAAAAAGCAAGGGGTGACAGCTGATGACATTGCTAGCACTAACCTTTACATCTCGCCTCAATACCACTACCCGAAAAAAGGGCAGGCTGAGTTAGTCGGTTATCGCGCGAGCCGCACAATTACGGTAACCGTAGACGAATTAGAAAACCTTAATCGTTACCTTGATATTGCATTAAGTTCAGGCATCAACCAAGTTGATAACATTACGCTGAAAGTAAAAGATGAAGCCAAGTATCAGCAACAGGCGCGCATGGCAGCCATCAATGATGCCAAAGCGAAAGCGCAGTCATTGGCGAAAGGCTTTGAACAAGATTTAGGTAAGGTGTGGCAGATTAATTACAACTCGCCGAGCACACGACCTGTATTAATGCGTGCAATGAGTATGGATATGAAGTCAGAATCGAATGGCTATCAGGATTCAACCATTGTGATTCGCGATCGTGTGGATGTGGTATATCGACTTGAGGAGTGATCCTCAAGCCGAAAAGTAATGATGTTTATGCAGCTGGGCTAACCGCTTGGTCCAGTTGCAGAACCATGCTCGATACGTACTGCTCGTATTTTTGTACTGCATTATCAGTGTCTTTAGCCAGTACGCATTTAACGATCGACTCATATTCATCCACATTAAGATTGCAGATATTCAAGCCGTTATTAATCGCATGGAATTGATAACGCTGCAGTTGAGTCAACAGCTCAGTAAAGAAAGAAAGCATGATCTTTGAGCTTGCCGCATTCAGTAGGCAGTGATGGAAATGGAATAAGCGATCTTGCCACTCTAACCATTCATATTCATCTTGCATGGTCTTCATACGTGATAGCTTATGGTAAGCCGTAAGCAATTCTAGCTCCCAGCTTTCATCCCCATAAGTAATGGCTTGTTTGAGTAAAACAGGGGAAACGACACGTAAACTGTCATGTAGATCAGTGAGTTCGCTGGCTGAGATAGGGGCGACCCAGCAGCCTTTTTGTGGCTCAACTACCACAAATTTAGACCAAGAAAGCTGAACCAGTGCTTCGCGTATCGGCGATGCACCTACGTCATATCGGGTCTTGAGATCAGCGACAACAAGCTTTTCACTTGGAGCAAAATTTCCGACTAAGATGTCGTGACGAATCATCTTAGCGACTTTATCAGTTAATGTTGGACTTGGCACTATACAATCCTCGCTATAGCAATCAGAGCTACTTCAACCTTGAATCTGATTTAACGGTACGGAGTACTTTCGCGCGAATATACAGCGAGGTGAATAGGGTGGCAAGCAGGTATATAAAAAAAGGGGGCATAGCCCCCTTTTTGTTTATTTGTAGCTGTACATTTTAAAATTATAAAACGTGTACAGATGCAGTGTTAGTTGTACCAGAAGCTACTAGAGCACCAGAAACCATTACTACGATGTCGCCTTTCTTACCAAAACCAGAAGTTAGAGCGTACTCTTTACCGTTTTTGTAGAAATCATCAGTGCTGTCGATTGAGTCAACAAGAACTGGACGAACACCTTTAGTTAGAACTAGCTGTGCAGCAGTCTTAGGGTTAGTTGTTAGTGCAACGATGCTTGCTGTTGGGAAGTACTTACGTACTGAACGAGCAGATTTGCCGCCTTCAGTTGCAACGATGATTAGTGGAGCAGCTAGTTTCTCAGCAGTGTCTACAGCGCCTTTACATACTGCTTCAGTGATGCGTAGACGTGGGCTGTCTAGACGAGAACCTAGCTCAGCTTTTAGAGCAGAGTCAGTACGGTTCGCGATTTGAGCCATGATAGATACCGCTTCAACTGGGTATTTACCTTTAGCAGTTTCACCAGAAAGCATTACTGCGTCAGTACCGTCCATGATTGCGTTCGCAACGTCACCCGCTTCTGCACGAGTTGGGCGTGGGTTGTTGATCATAGAATCTAGCATTTGAGTAGCAGTGATAACTACTTTACGTGCACGGTTACATTTTTCGATCATCATCTTCTGAGCGAAGATTACTTCTTCAGCTGGGATTTCAACACCTAGGTCACCACGAGCAACCATGATACCGTCAGAAAGTTCTAGGATCTCGTCGAAGTTATCAACACCTTCTTGGTTTTCGATCTTAGAGATGATTTGGATGTCTGCGCCGCCGTTTGCCGTTAGGATTTCACGGATCTCTTTAACGTCAGATGCTTTACGGATGAAAGATGCAGCAACGAAGTCAACGCCTTGCTCACAACCGAATTTAAGGTCGTTCTTATCTTTTTCAGATAGAGCTGGAAGTTGAACAGAAACGCCAGGAAGGTTAACACCTTTGTTTTCGCCTAGTGCGCCGTTGTTAAGAACTTTACACTTAACTTCAGTGTCAGTAGTAGAGATAACTTCCATCTCGATTAGACCGTCGTCTACTAGGATAGTGTTACCTGCAGAAAGGTCTTGTGCGAAACCTGCGTAAGTTACTGCTACAGTTTCTTTGTTACCTACAACTGAAGTATCAGTTGTGAAAGTGAATTCTTGACCAGCTACTAGATCAACGTCGTTGCCGCCTTCTAGTTTGATAGTACGGATTTCTGGACCTTTAGTATCTAGAAGGATAGCCAGTTGCTTACCAGTTACTTCCATTACTTTACGGAAGTTATCGATACGAGTGCCGTGTTCTGCGTAGTCACCGTGAGAGAAGTTTAGACGCATTACGTTCATGCCAGCGTTTACAAGTTCAGTTAGCTTCTCTACTGATTCAGTTTTAGGGCCAATCGTACATACGATTTTGGTCTTTTTCATGGAAGATACTCTCCGGTAAATAAATATAGTTACAATTTCAAACCTAGTCTTGTGAAAGTGTCAGGCAGTTTTCTGGACACTTTCGCCTCTGAAGCAAATGCTGATCATTACATTTTGTGCCTGTAAGTAATCAGTGTAGTTACGCCTTCTGTGTTTGCTCCAGTTTTGAAAGTCTTTTATCGAATTTAGTCATTTTATGACCATTCTGACTTCATAAAAGCGGGTTTTTTTGCGATTTTCACCACTTTACCCACCTTTGATTGCAAAAAAATTGCCGAATTCTGTAATTTTTTTTCTTTTCGGTTGCGAATTCTACCACCGAATCAAATCAATATCACTGCTTAAGAATTGTCTTAGGACAAGGTTTTCTCTCTAAATATTAATTTTTTGCTTCAAAATAAATGGACGAATAAGTTTCGAAGTGATTATAATAAATTACGAAACGAAACTTAAAATCAGACTGATAATGTCAAAACGAAACACACAACTAAGAAGACACGCCATTTCTGCCTTAGTGAACACTAAAGGTGAGGTCAGTGTAGAAGAGCTTTCGATCAAATTTGAAACCTCAGAAGTCACCATTAGAAAGGATCTCGCTTCACTAGAGAAAAACGGTCAATTATTGCGCCGTTATGGTGGTGCAATTGCGCTCCCTTCGGAAGTTGTCAGCGAAGAATTGGATGGAAAAGTTTCGGTTCGTAAGATTGAGTTGGCAATTGCCGCCGCTGGGTTAATTCGCGATCACAACCGGATTGTTATCGACAGTGGCAGCACGACCGCTGCATTGATCCAGCAGTTAAATGGTAAGCGTGGCTTAGTGGTGATGACCAACTCTTTAAGTGTCGCCAATGCGCTTAATGAATTGGAAAGTGAACCTCATTTGCTGATGACAGGCGGCACTTGGGATGCGCATTCAGAGTCCTTCCAAGGTCAGGTCGCTGAAAGTGTACTACGATCGTATGACTTCGATCAGTTATTTATCGGTGCTGACGGCGTTGACCTAGAGCGTGGCACAACCACTTTTAATGAACTTGTAGGGCTAAGTAAGGTAATGGCGGAAGTATCACGCGAAGTGATCGTCATGGTCGAGTCGGAAAAAGTGGCGCGTAAGATCCCTAACTTAGAACTGAGCTGGGATGTGATCGATGTCTTGATTACCAACCAAGATCTCTCCCCAGAATACCAGCAACAAATTGAATCACAGGGCGTAAGAGTCATTCTTGCGTAAATAAAATTTAGGGCCTTTGCTTGCTGCCCTTTGGAAACATAAAAAATCGGAGAAACTTTATGTGCGGAATCGTAGGTGCCGTAGCGCAACGAGATGTAGCAGAAATTCTGGTCGAAGGACTTAAACGCTTAGAATATCGTGGCTATGACTCGGCAGGTGTGGCGGTGGTTGATAGCCAGTCAAACCTGACTCGTCTGCGCCGTTTGGGCAAAGTGAAAGAGCTAGCAGATGCAGTCGAGAGTGCGCAAGTTGCTGGCGGGACCGGTATCGCACACACCCGTTGGGCGACGCATGGTGAACCTTCTGAAATTAATGCTCATCCACATATTTCAGGTGATATCACTGTGGTACATAACGGCATTATTGAAAACCATGAAGAGCTACGCGCAGTGCTACGTGAGCGCGGTTATGTGTTTGAGTCTCAAACAGACACTGAAGTGATTGCACACCTAGTTGAGTGGGAACTGCGTTCCGCTTCTTCGCTTCTTGAAGCGTTGCAAAACACCGCGAAGAAACTAGAGGGGGCTTATGGCACCGTGGTCATGGATCGTAAAGATCCAAGCCGTTTAGTTGTAGCGCGTTCAGGCAGCCCAATTGTGGTCGGCTTTGGTGTTGGCGAGAACTTCTTAGCCTCTGATCAACTTGCGCTGCTTAATGTGACACGTCGCTTTATGTACCTTGAAGAGGGCGATGTGGCAGAGATTACCCGTCGTGAGGTAAAAGTATTTGCCAGCAATGGCGAGCAAGTGGAGCGTGAGATTATTGAATCGAATGCTGAGCACGACGCAGGTGATAAAGGTAAATACCGCCACTTCATGCAAAAAGAGATCTACGAGCAGCCAACCGCGCTGATCAACACGATGGAAGGGCGCATTACGGCGGATTCGGTCGTGACCAATGCGATTGGCGTGAAAGCGGCTGAGATCTTAAATAAAGTTGAGCACGTGCAGATTGTTGCCTGTGGTACTTCTTACAATGCGGGTATGGTGGCACGCTACTGGTTTGAAGATATCGCAGGGGTGAGCTGTGATGTCGAAATCGCTTCTGAGTTCCGTTACCGCAAGTTTGTGACTCGTCCAAATAGCTTGTTGATCACCTTATCACAATCCGGTGAAACCGCGGATACGCTTGCGGCGTTGCGCCTGGCAAAAGAAAAAGGTTACATGGCAGCAATGACCATCTGTAACGTGGCGGGCTCTTCTTTGGTGCGTGAATCTGATTTTGCTTTTATGACTCGTGCAGGTGTAGAAATTGGTGTGGCGTCAACCAAAGCCTTTACTACCCAATTATCAGCGCTGTTGATGCTGGTAACGGCATTAGGCAAACAGCAAGGTCGTATTGATCAAGCGCGTGAGCGTGAAATTGTTGAAGCGCTGCATGCTTTGCCAAATCAAATCAACCAAGCATTGTCGTTTGAGAAAGAGATTGAAGCATTAGCTGAAGATTTTGCCGATAAGCATCATACGCTGTTCCTTGGTCGCGGTGAGTTCTACCCAATTGCGATGGAAGCATCACTTAAGTTGAAAGAGATTTCTTATATCCACGCTGAAGCCTACGCAGCGGGTGAGCTGAAACATGGTCCTTTAGCGCTGATTGATGCCGATATGCCAGTCGTGGTCGTTGCACCAAGTAATGATCTGCTTGAGAAGCTAAAATCGAATATCGAAGAGGTGCGCGCACGCGGCGGTCTTCTCTACGTATTTGCCGATGCGAATGCGGGCTTTGCGGCAGATGAAACGATGAAGATCATCACCATGCCACACGTCAGCGACATTACTGCGCCAATTTACTACACCATTCCAATGCAGCTACTTTCTTACTATGTTGCTTTGATTAAAGGTACCGACGTAGACCAACCTCGTAACTTAGCGAAAGCGGTGACGGTAGAATAATAATTCACCGAATTAAATTAGTTTAAGCCTCCACTGATGTTGTGTCAGTGGGGGCTTTTTTATTGTATTGAAACCATTGTAACGTCAGCGTCTAGGCGTGTTTCTTTACGAAAAGGCGCGCCTAGTTTGTTGATATTGTTCACTCGGTTAAACATATTGAGCGATACGGCGATTTATCTGTAAATGATAGCTGCAAATTATGACCGTTAAAATGATATTAAAATTATATTAATTTAATTATCGAAATATTTTTTTGCCTAAAGAGTTTATTAAAACTTGTCTAAACAATAAAAATGAATTCTGTGTCTGGTTGAATATGCAGTTTAATAAAACTGTGATAAATAGAATGTTTTAATTTTGGTGAAAAGATAAGGATCACACTTAACTATTAATTCTGTTCGATTAATAAGTTTTTTGTTTGATTATTGCTCGGTCGAATTAATTTTAATTAGTAGTGAGAAAAGAAATGAAGTCTATATTTAAATCAAGGCGATTGGGGTTAAAGGGTTACAGAGCTTGGTATACCTTTGATTTTAAACTTTCTATCCTACCATCTTGCCTTCATATCTAGTCTTTTATACCCGTCCTACTTGAAGTTGTAGCGGTGTTGACTGGCACTCACAAACCTCATCACATAGTAAATCTATGCTCATAGGCTTTGTTCCTTTGTCGCCTACCTACACCTCCAAGTTGTTTGGGTATATCCCTAGTATCATTTGCTATGGGACCCTCATGATTTACAAAATCTATTTTTAATCTCTCTTTATAAACTCCATTGCCATTTATATCTAAAGAGTGCATTAGTTAAGGTTAAGTAATTTAAGCTAATTAATTTTAGTTCGAACTCTACTGCCTAAAATAACCCGTCCGTATGGATGGGGCGAATAACTATATCCAATATTGGAGCGTGAAATGAAATTTAATAATAAGAAAGTTATTTTATTATCTAGTTTAGTGGTATCAAGCCAAGCATTTGCTGTGAATGTATTTAAGAACGATACCACCAGTGTTGACATCTCTGGTGCGTTTTTAATGGATTACTGGCAGCCAGTACATGTATTTGAAGATCATGATTTCAGTACTAGCCGCAGTACTTTAGGTTTTGGTATTCAACATCAGTTTAACCACGGTTGGTCCGGCGATGTAAAGTTTGAATGGGATAACTTGACTAGCGCGCCGACGGATAAGACTGGCAGTAAATCTGATGACCAATTCCGTACTCGTTTAGGTTATTTCTCTGTGCATCATGAAGACTATGGTAGCTTGCGTTTTGGTAAACAGTACTCAGCCTACCATGACGTGGCGGGTTATATGGATAACTTGATTGTATTCGATCCAGATGCAACGCCAATCTTTAGTGATGGCAAAGATGGAGGCTTCCTTGGAACGGCTCGTGGTGATGACCTAGTCACTTACCGTAATAGCTTTGAGAACTTAAATCTGTCAGCACAGTATGGTTTTAAAGAAAACTCACCGGGTGGCAACCTGACGGCTCCGGGGAGTGATAAGTTGGCTCGAGAGTCAAATTATGCAGTGGCGGTAAGCTACGATTTTGATTTTGGTCTAAGTGTTGGTGCCACACACTTGGTTAACAAAGTTGAGACGACGACCGGCAATCCTCTGAAGAACCTAGATGCAAGTGATGAACAAAAACTCACAACAGTTGCAGTGAAGTACTCGTATGAAGCATTTAAAGTGGCGGCGGCGTTTACTGATGGCACTAAAGCATATGAGACAGGCTTATTAGCTTACAGTGATAATAATTATGCTGATGCGACAGGTATGGATCTGTTTGCTGAATATTACTTTGATATCGGTTTACGCCCATATGTTTATCTATCAAACGTAGATTTTGATGACACGGTGGCTAATGGTGATCGCAGTATTTACTCTTTTGGTTTGAGTTACCATGCGACACCTAACTTCATCATCTCAGGGGAAGTGAGAAAGGTTGAAGAAGATTTCGACGCTACCATCGGTAAGCAGGACGATACCCTATCAGGTATTACAGTGATTTACGCGTTCTAAGCGCAATACAAAAATGGGTCTCAGAGGAGACCCATTTTGCTAATTAAGTCGTTCGATCACCTCGGTGAGAGAGTCGCAGATGGCGATATCACTGACTAACTCAGGATCTGGGGGGAGTAAGTCGGGGATCATGATGGCTTGGCATCCTGCCGCAAGCGCAGCTCGAATACCGTTGTTGGAATCTTCTAGTACTAAGCATTCATTAGCAGCGAATCCCAAACGCTGGCAGGCGAGCAAATAGCAATCTGGGTGAGGCTTACCCAGTGCAACATCTTCAGCGCTGATGATCAAATCAAACTGTGAGAGGTAAGGGGTGGGGGCGAAGTTAAATTCCACTTCTGCTCGCCTTGAGGAGGTGACAATTGCCGTGGCTAAGCCACGTTGTTTTATCGCATGCAGTAGCTCAGTAAAACCCGGTTTGAGCGCCACCCCTGCTTGGCGCTGGTGGTGAAAATGTTGGTTACGAACGTTAATATAACGCGCCATATCAATTTGTTTGCCAAAGTGCTGGCTGAGCATTTGCTCACAGTCGGGATCTTGCACGCCAATAAAGCGCTGATAAAACGCATCACTCAAATACAGTTGTTGCTCTTGAGCGGCATATTGCCAGCTTTGTTTGTAGATGGCTTCGGTATCAAAGATCAAGCCATCCATATCGAATAATATTGCTTTTAACATCATGGATTCCTCTAGATATAGGGAGGAAGGCTGAACTGATGGATTAAAATGGGCTCTCTTTGTCGAGTTCATTGCAGATACCAACGATCGCCAATGACAGCCCAGATTTTATTATTTGTTGTTGTCGTTGCAGTTGCAGCTGATAAAACTCAAGATCGATATCATCGTCAGGTTCACTGACCTCCAATTGCACCATGCTCATTTTATTGACCAAATGCAGTTGCTTGATGGCTTCCAAAACCTTCGGGTCAGTAAAAGCAAAATCCTTTTCTTCACTGTTGAGCTTGTGCTTGAGCTTAATGATGCTATCGATATCGTGATAGACATCGTCAGGCAATACGCCTAATCCATAGAGAAGCTTTAAACGTACCGATAGGTCACCTAATGGTCCTGAGTCTTGCAATAACGGACCAACAACCGACTGCACGGCGAAATTATCTTTGCGGAAAATACGCTGTATTAACGCGTCAATTGAGTCGTTAAATACATCCACGGCGGCAACAAAGAATCCGCGCACGGAAGCTGCGCTGTTCAGCCGTTCTATAATCTCGGTTTCGTTGATTCTATTTGCCATATACTGATCTAAAAATTAATGGGGGGAGCCGAGCTCCCCTGGTTGTTATAGTTGTTGGTATAGCGAGTCAATTTGAGCGACTTCAGCACTGTTTTCATCTAAGCCAGTGTAGTGTGCTAAAGTTTTCTTCACGCCCTGTTGCTGTAAAGCCGTTTGGAGCTCAATGGCTTGCGGGTCACTGTCACTTGTGTATTTCAGTGCCGCGGCGATACCTTTTAAAAGTGTTTTATTTTCAACGCCATACTCAATTGTACCCAGTAATGGTTTAATTAATCTATCATTTGCGCCTAATTTGCGAATTGGCTGGCGTCCAACACGATCCACTTCGTCGACCAAGTAGGGATTGGCAAAGCGCGAGAGAATTTTGTCGATATACGCAGCATGAAATTCGCGGTCAAAGCCATAGCGACGAATTAGTACCTCACCACTTTCAAACATGGCTTGTTTTACTTCAGCGTGAATTTCAGGATCTTCAATTGCTTCACGTATGGTGCGGTGTCCTTTTAGATTACCTAAATACGCGGTAATGCAGTGACCGGTGTTGAGAGTAAACAGTTTTCGCTCGACAAACGCCATTAAATTATCGGTCTTTTCCATGCCGTTAATTTCTGGAATCTCACCTTTAAACTGCTGTTCATCAACAATCCACTCGCTAAAGCTTTCCACCGTTACTTCTAGTGGGTCATCGTTGGCAGCATCCGCTGGTGGTACGATGCGGTCAACCGCTGAGTCAACAAAACCCACTAGCTCATCTACTTGTGGATGAAGTTGCTCATCTAAGTATTTGTAGACTTCGCCTTTAAGGTGAGTGGTACCACGTACCATATTCTCACAGGCGATAATATTGAGTGGCTTGATATTGCCAGAGGCGAGACGTTTCTCAATCCCCTTAGCGATAGTTTTGGCAATAATGTCTAAAACATTTGGACCCACTGCCGTGGTGACCATATCGGTGGTTACGATTTGGTTGATCACATCTTCGCTCGCAGAGTTCACCGCCGTAACGTGCGTAACCGTGTCGATACTGCACTCAGAGCCGACTACCTTTACTTTGTATTCTTGTTTATGGCTGATTTGATCAACCAATGGCTCGTTAACATCAGCAAAGGTTACTGCTACATCGGCATCAGCGAGTAGCTTACCAATAAAACCGCGACCAATATTACCTGCGCCAAAATGAACTGCATTTTTCATAATCTTACCTACTATAAATTAACTAACGACATGCTTAGGGTGAGGTCAACCGCATAGGGGGTGACAGTTGACCTCGGGACGCTCAGGAGCGCCTGTTTGCTGGTTTACGCAGCTTTAGTGCCAGACAGAATGTTCAAAATCTCATTCACATCGGTGGTACTGGTGAGCGTATCGATGGCGTCAGGCTCATCGAGTGCGTTAGTAATGGTGGTAATTACTTGAATGTGTTCATCGTTTTTCGCCGCAATGCCGATGACTAGCTTTGCAACATCATCTTGGTCATCCGTGAATTGAATACCAGCTGGGTATTGGCAAATCACAATGCCGGTTTTCTTTACTTTGTCTTTTGCTTCAATCGTGCCGTGTGGTACCGCAATTGACTCACCTAAATAGGTTGAAACCATCTTCTCGCGCTCGAACATCGCATCGACATATTCCGGTTCAGCATAGCCAAGTTCCACAAGCTTGTTGCCAGCAAAGCGAATCGCTTCTTGCTTGTTGGCAGCTTGCAATCCTAGATGAATATTTTCTGCTTGAATCTGAAATACAGACGGTTGTTGTGGCTCAAAGCTGTCGTCATTCGCGGCAAGCACCGACACTTTTACTAATTGGTCATCGTTCGCGGCGGTTTGTTTTTGCGCTGCTAGCAGTTTAGTCACTAGCTGGTTATACATCTCGCTATCGAGGAAGTTAGTTAGCGAAATATGCATGGCATTCGGTGCGTGCTTACGAGCACGATCGGTTAGGTCTTTATGAGTAATCACGATATCGACGCTCTCTGGCAAATTGTTGATGGCAAGGTTAGTGACATGGATAGTGAGTCCCGCATCTTGGACTTTTTTACGCAACATGCTGGCGCCCATTGCGCTTGAGCCCATGCCTGCATCACAGGCGACGATGATGCTTTGTACAGTTGCCATATCGATATTGTTTTTGCTCTTTGCCTCTACAGTTTTACCCGCTTTTGCGCTTGATTTCATCTCACGCATTTGGCTGGTTGCTTTGTCCAGTGCAGTCTCATCACCCTCTTCTTCTGTAGTGGTTTGAGTTTTCATGAGTAGTGCAGCGACCGCAAAAGAGACGGCTGTTGCAGAGAAAATTGAAGCAAGTACACCCACAATTGAGCCTTTTTGCGTCATCAGTAGAATCGCGAAGATTGAACCTGGTGATGCTGGAGAAACGATACCTGCGTTAAACACTGTTAAAACAAATACACCTGTCATACCACCTGCAATCGCTGCCAAAATTAGGCGAGGATTCATTAAGATGTATGGGAAGTAGATTTCGTGAATACCACCAAAGAAATGGATGATCGAAGCACCACCAGCCGTTTGACGAGCTGTACCTTTGCCGAACACCATGTAAGCCAATAGGATGCCTAGACCAGGACCTGGGTTTGCTTCAATTAAGAAAAAGATAGATTGACCAGTTTCTGATGCTTGCTGAATGCCCAGTGGCGAGAAGATGCCGTGGTTAATCGCATTGTTTAGGAACAGGATTTTCGCCGGTTCAACAAAAATAGAAGTCAGTGGAAGCAGGTGTGCCGATACTAGGAAGTTTACGCCTGCTGCCAGACCACCAGAGAGGATCTTCACAAACGGACCAATCAGGTAGAAAGCGAAGATCGCACAGATCATACCGATGATGCCTGCTGAGAAGTTGTTAACCAGCATCTCAAAGCCGCTTTTCACTTTACCATCGATATAGTTGTCGAATTTCTTGATCGCCCAGCCACCCATAGGACCGACCATCATCGCTCCCATAAACATTGGAATATCGGTACCGACAATCACGCCCATCGTTGTGATGGCACCCACGACAGCACCGCGATCGCCACCCACCAGTTTACCACCCGTGTAGCCAATGAGTAGCGGTAGAAGGTAAGTGATCATCGGACCAACCATCGAGGCTAACGTTTCATTAGGTAGCCAGCCAGTTGGGATAAAGAGTGCAGTAATAAAGCCCCACGCGATGAACGCGCCAATGTTGGGCATAACCATATTGGATAGGAAGCGACCAAAATTTTGTATCTTGATCTTAGTGTCTGGTGATATCATAAGGATTCCCCGTTCGACGTTCTGATGAAATTGTTTAAGTAACGGCTCGCCAAAAGCCGCTGATTGCTTAGTACCCAATCAATTTACCACACCATTTCAGTTTAGAACCGTCAACGGGTTTTTCGTGATCATCTCCAAGAAAATTGCGCGATCAAATGATTTTTGCGTGATCTCTTTCAAGCTTCTTAGCTGTAATTTTTTGACAAAATTCGCGCGGTCAAAAAGTCAACAACAATTAAGCGATCAATATCTCGAAATAAAATATTTAACATTAAGATTAAATGTGATCTGTGTCATCTTGCTACTTTATTTGATCATCAAAATAACACTAAGTGTGATCTGTGTTTGATTTTGGTTTTGGGGTGTTAGAGGGTTGAGTGTGACACGTCTCGCATTTGCATTTGTTTTGAAACTTAATGACAGATTGAGGCTTGAGGTTGAAGTAGGGCTGTGATACCCCCAAAGAGGTAGCTAGCCTCTATCTGACACCCTGATGGGATATAGAGACTAGCGGTCTTAAGTGGTCGATTGAATGCGCTTAATTACTATTTAGGTAAGCCTTGGTTGAAATGTCTGTCCATGGGCGAACCTTGCTTAAGTATTGGCGCTGAGATTCGATAATGCGTTTTGCTAAAGGATCTTTGGCGGCAAATTCATTCAATAGGTTTTCTTTTTCTTGGTTCAGACGTTCGATGACTTCAGGCGGGAAGTCCATCACCTTAATGTCTGGATACTCTTCACTCATTGAAGCCCAGCTATTAGCATTGGCATCAATCGCTTGAGTGTACATATCAAATGCAGCAACGCGGAAGGCGGTTTCTAGGATCACTTGCAAGTCACTAGGAAGCTTCTCCCACACCTTTTTATTGACTAAGAATTGAGTTTCTGAGCCCGGTTCATGCCATGCGGTATAGTAGTAGGGCGCGACTTTTTGGAATCCCATTCGTAGATCAAAAGCAGGACCAACCCACTCAAGCGCGTCGATAGTGCCACGCTCTAAAGAAGTATAGAGCTCACCTGGAGCGATATTGGTTGGCTTAGCGCCGACACGAGCCATGACCTCGCCCGCAAAGCCAGGAATGCGGATCTTAAGACCTTTTAGATCATCGATACTCTTGATCTCTTTTTGAAACCAGCCACCCATTTGAATATCAGAGTTACCGCCCGGGAATGACAGTAAGTTATGCGGGGCATAAACCTCTTGCATTAATTCCATCCCGCCACCGTGATAGAACCAAGCATATTGCTCGGTCGACATCATGCCAAAAGGCATGGCTGAGAAGTACATGGTGTTGGGAACTTTGCCTTTCCAGTAATAAGAAGCTGAGTGACCCAGATCGTATTGACCAGATTTGACCATATCAAATACACCAAGTGGCGCTTTGTGTTTGTTAGCCGAATCAATGCGAATTTGCAGACGACCATTCGACATTTCTTCTGCCAGTTTGACCATGTTTTTTGATGCGTCACCTAAGATAGGGGTGTTGGGTCCCCATGTCTCAGCGAGCTTTAAACGATATACTTTTTCTTGCGCGAGTGCATTGAGCGAGCCGAAGCTGAACGACACCGCGACAACGCTAGCCAGTGCGTTCTTAATCCATTTATTCATTATTATGACTTCCTGTTTTGACTACTTTAACTCGGCTAGAGTTATAGCTCTTTTACAGTGAGGTCAAGGTGCTGTGTGGTCATTTATTGTCCGCGAAATAGCATAAGCTTCGGTTATTGTTTCTCTTATCAGAAGGTGATCGTGGAAGCTAGAGTTAGCTGTGATGTTCGTCACGCAAATTCAGACCTGGCTAGTTCATCATCGCTTTTTTATTTCTCTAATATTGATCACGGCAGGGGTGAGAATGCCAGTCATGCTTGCAACATCGGCTTTAGGGTTTGATAGGTAAATCAAGGGACATTGAAGTCAGGCAACAGAAATAGTAAACCCGCATTGCGGCGGGTTTACAAGAGGTGCTTAAGCTTGAGCAATCTGCGCGTATTGGCGCAGTAAATCTGTCAATGTGGTTACCCACTCTAGCGTATTTTCTGGGCTTTGCTTTAGTAGCGTTTCGACATGATTACAGTGTACTTCCAGTGGGATCGCACGCTCAAGACGAAATGAGACCGCATAAAAATGCCACAGCACCAAACGCTGCATACGCAAAATATTTTGTGCGGCATTTTCTGACTCTTCGAATAGCGCAGGCAGCTGACTTAATGCAATCGCGTTTAGACGCAGCATGGCGTCCAACTGCGCCTCTTGCAGCTTATCTTCTGATTCAGTTTCTTCGCCATCAAATGTAAACAGTTCACTCATGTACTCTTCTGGTACGAGACGGTGAATCAAACGCAGGCTGAGTTCTTCCAACTCTTCGCGTGGCGTGTTCGATAAGTAGTTAAAGCTGTAGTCTTGCTGCATCGTAGTTATCTCATGTTCAGTGAGGTGGCATTGTAGCGGGTTAATGAGTAGGAAAGAAGCCAAACAAAGATTATAAACCTAGTTCTTAAGTTTATTTTATTTATACGAATTGATTGTTTTTTATCATTATTGATTTAATGGTAATTTGTTAGCTTGGGGAAATAATTGAGAGTCATATCTAAATAAAAAGAAAGTGACAATTTAATCATAATAGATAAGTTGAATGTAATCGGTATTACTTAAAAATTAAATCGTCACTCTTCATATTTATTGAATATTAAATAATTATATATTTATTGATTTGTAAAATGTACTGGCAATACAAAATGTCAGGAAGATAGGATATGAATCATAAATTATCACCGTTATTTTACGCTTTACTTGCAAGTGGTTTGACTGCTTGTGGAGGAGGTGATGGCGGTAGTAGTAAGGAAAATCAAGCTCCGCAAGAGCAGGTGTCAGCTGCATCGGCTGCATTACAAACTGTCGCGGGTCAAATTACAGATGACAGTGCTAACAGTCTGTCAAATGTTGAAGTTCAAATAGTGATTACAGACTCTCAAGGGCAAGAGTTAATTAAGTCAATTGTTATTACAGATGACAGTGGATTTTACCAATCACCTATCCCAACAGAAAATGTCGCGGATGCACATCAAGTCCATATCAGTGTAAATAAAGAGAGATTTGTTAATGCCGAAAAGCGTATAACGCTGCAGGATGGTCAGGTTTCTGTAACGTCGAATATTTCGCTCACTCAAGTTGCAAACTCAATTAGCGTTACAAGAGAACAGCTGAATGATATTGCTATTGGGGCTTCTGGTGAGAGAGTATTAAAGCTTACCCTATTGCGCTCAAGTTCGGGTAAAGAACGAGTTGCTGCTGGTGATGTCGTTGCTGCTGCGGATGAGGAAGAGACGCTCGCGGTTAATATCCCAGTATCTGGTATATCGGATTCTGTGGAGGTGGTTAATGCTGAATTAGCTCATTTCGACTCGAGCAACCCGCAAGATATTCAAAATTTCCCAGGTGAGTTTCGTGGCTATGGAGAAACAGAATCTCAAGGTCAAGGCGTTAACTACAACCGAGATACAGTCCAAGAAGATGAATATCGCTTAATTTCATCAACGTTTAGTCAAATTAATCTTACCGATCAAACTGGCTCACCACTTCCCTTATCCGAAACACAGTCTGCTTCGGGTGAGTCAACTTCATTCACTTTCAGAGTACCTTATGGCTCTTACAATACTCTCGAACGCGATTTTGACTTGACGGTCGATGGGATTCAGATCCCAATTTATGTTTATCGTTCGAGCAGCGGTTGGGAATACGTCGGCAATGGGTTATTGGTTACCGATAGTTCTGGTGATACTGCGGTAGATTCTGGCTACATTAATCAAGATGGCAGTTTAGCTCTTTCAGGTTATACAGGGTCTCTATTCGTAAAAGTTGAAATTACCGAAGCAAATGAATGGGTTCAATGGATTAACTTAGATTGGCCTGTGCTTAATGAAGTTGAATTATTTGACGTTTGTTTTACAGGTAACATCCAATATGGAGAGAAGAGTGGCTTTGATGGTTACTTGAACATTCGTATGCCAGATGGTGGTTATGATTGGGCGTACATTAATAATGGAGTGGTTAATTACTCAACTTCTTTGGCGACAGCGACAATGTCCAAAGCAGAGCTACTTGATGGATCTCGTTGGAGTGTGTCAGCGTTTAACTCTAAGACATATCAAAGTGAAGAAATCCCCCTACCAGCTCAGTTAAATGAGTCACAATGTGCTGAGATTGATTACTCGCTATTTGAGCCAAACCAGTGCGAAGTTGTTGGTACTGTCTATGAAGGGGATGGTGAAACACCAGTCGCATGGCGTTCCGTTCGTGTTAACCACGCTTCAAACAGAAGCTATACCTATACCGATCAAAATGGACAATATCAGAGCAGTATTCCTTGTGACGAAGAGATTGTTGTCACTGCTTTCGATGTCGATGAATCAGGTATAGCCACAGATCCGAATACACCTCTAACGCTAGATATTACACGCGAGAATCAGGCGCCAGTAGTGACATTATCGCGAAATTCACGCGCACCAATTAAATTAGATAGTACCGAAGGTGTGGTGTGGTTCGTCCAAGACCCTGAGGGTGAAGATGTCGAAATTACGACCTCTTGTACACCGGAGCAAACATGTGCTGTGCAAGAGAGCGGTAATCGTCGAGCCACACTTAGTTTTACGGCTGCTGGCGATTACTCATTTGCCGTGTTAGCTGAAGATGAAAGCGGTAATCAGACTCAAAAAAACATTCATTTTGAGGTAATTCCGGAAGATAACCAACCGCCGCGAATTCTTGGCTTTAACTTAGAAGGCGAATTCTTTGAACTTGGTCAGACACTTGAATTGATCGAAAGTCAGAATGCGCAACTAGAAGTCATAGCAATTGACCGTAATGGTGATCCTCTTACGTATAGTTGGGATGGTTTACAGTGTGCGACGGCGAATTGTGCAATGGATGAGTTAACCACGAGCGTATTGACTCAACCAGCAACGATAACTGTTACCGTGACAGATGATGAAGCGGCAAGTGACTCTGAATCGTTACAAGTACTTGTATTGGCGGATTCTGCACCGCAAGCTCAACTTAGTTTGAATAAATCATTAGTTGGTGAGGTTGATGATCGCAACGAAGAGGCGATTCGTGTCTTATTATCCATTGAGGATGACTATACATCTTCTGAAGAGTTAATCGTTTCTTGGCGACTTCAAGATGCAAGTGAAACGGATTACACCAGTACGCTATCGCTGGCAGAAAACGCACAAAACTTAGCGTTTACGATTGGCGAAGGCACTCTTCCGGTTGGTGAATTTACTTTAAGTGCAGTTATTACCGATGAAAATATTGGGGGCACAGGAGGCCAAGCAACAACGGTTTCTACAACATTTGAAATCAGTGAAGATCTTCCACCAAGTGCTGTAATCACAGCTTCTACGCAAGAGTTGCATGCAACAGAGTCAGGTGCAAATCAAGATCTTGTTTTGACAGTTCAGGCTAGTGATGATTACACCGATAGAGACGATCTTGTCGTTCAATGGAGTATGGAACCGGCGATTAACTTCACTACCGAAAGTAATCATAGTATTAGGCTTGCCGCGCAGGAGCTTACTCCTGGTATTTACCAAGCGATGGTTTCGGTTACTGATGAGAAGCAGCAATCAACCTCTGTGGACTATCAAATTGTTGTGGTAGAGGATCTTCCTCCTCAACTGCGTGAATTTACAGTCACGCCAGCAACTCAAGCTCAAAATGGTCAAGGGTTAAATAGTGCCGCGATCTCTTTTACTGCGGTAACAAGTGATGATTTTGACCAAGAGCTTTCATTTGAATGGAGCTTCTCTCCAAATCTTCCTTATACCTCAAACACAGAAACGTTAGAAATCCCAGCCAATACGATTGCATTGGGGCAATACCAAGCGACCGTTATTGTTACCGACAGCAGTGGTCAGTCGGATGAGCAAACTGTTGAATTTGCCATCACGGAGTTCGATGGCAACGTGGGAATCGTGATCGAGTAATTTTCGAAAGGAATTGAAAAATGTATAGAGAGTTTAGATTAAGTAAATTAAGCGCTTGCTTGGTAGCCGCAAGTTTATTGGCAGGGTGTAATTCTGAGTCAGATCAAGCCTCGACAGGCAGTGAATCAGTCAACGCCGTAGCCCCAGCGAAAGTGACGCTGGGAGCTAAGTTTCCTCAGAGCGAAGTTGATGCGGCTTGGATTGGTGATTCACAAGAGATTCAAGTGAGTTTCTACAACACCGAATATATTGGTAGTGTCGATGAAGCGGAACAAGCTGTTGATGGCTTAGAAGCGTGTCTTGAGTACAACTATGAGCCAGAGATAGATGATAATTACCTGCATTATGTCGGCGATCAAGAGCTGACTTGTAGTGAGCTGCAGAGCGTAGGAACGCGAGGTATTATCGCGACAACTGCTTACTTAAATGCGGCTGCGCCAACCACAGGTGTTGAACTCAATCCTGGTAAGTATCGAGTAGAGGCAGCATTTTACGATGCTGAGAGTAACCTGCAGGAAACCAGTGTTAGCTATGTCACTTTAGGTGAAGGTTCCCACAGTTTGAAGTTGCGTGGTGTTGAAGCAACCTGGACAGCGACAACGCCACTAAACTTGCAATTATTGAATACCGCTTCGCAAGTTGACTGGGATTGGACTCAAGATGGTGTGCAAACAGCTGCGGAAGCTCTTGGTATTACTGGGGCGATCAAAGGTATTCATTTGCCTACAGCTTTGACTTATCCTGCGCCACTTGCAGAGTCTTCAAATAAAAATACCAATCAACTAGAGATCAGTGATTACGAGGTGCGCGCAGTGTTGGGGATTACACCTGAACAAGCTGAATATGCAACTTGGTCACCAAGTGACTTAGAAGCATTTCAATTATCAAGCTTGTATCAGCCAATCTTCCGCATAGTTGACGGAAATGATGAGTTTAATCTTTTGCCGCGAATCGAGGATACTGACGTCATCTTTGAGAACGGTGGCCCTTGGCCTTATACCGGTTGGAACCGCCTTTACACCGAACTTGGCTACCTGTTACAAGAGTATGCTGCCGAAGGTGATCAATATGGCTTGTCATTAGGAGCATTGTTTGTCGGTACAACCACTTTTGATGAAACGACACAAGCAGTGACTAATCATTTTAGCCACATTAGATTTGGTTTGTATGATGTTGAAGAGAGTGAATTAGGGAATTGGTACAACTTAGACCATTACTATAACCCGGGATACTGGGATGGTAATGCTTGGGCTGAGTACCAAGATATGGAGATCGCTTATATTTCTTTTTATAGTGAAAGTGGCGACCACTGGCACAATGTTTTTAATGACTTACAAGGTCAGAGGTTAGAGTTACAAGATGGCTCAACTATCGTGGGCAGTCTAATTGAAGTGCAAGGTAGCTACAGTTGGGGTTATGAAGCTAGCCGAGGAGAACCGATTGCGCCTACGCCTTATCTTGATGCTAGCTTAAATGAGATCGCAGTTGAAGCTGGGTTGGTGAGTCGTCCAGCGGAAGATAACTGTCATACCTTTGAATATGGTTCGACAAGCTTTAGTAATCAGTATCTATGGGATGAGGTAAATCAACGTTGGGTTGCAGGTTCCTTTAACGAACTAGTCGCAGAAGGTGGGGTGTTTAGTGATATTGAACTTGAAAGAGAACGCATCATAAATGGTCAATACGATAGTGATGAAGAGAAAGCGTTAATCTTGGATCGTTTGGCTATCGTCGAAGACGAAATTACCACTGTCGCTGACTTTAATGGCGATGGAGTGTTAGAGCTGTTTGAAGCGGGTGCTTACGTTGAGAATAGTCAATATTGCAGCTTCAGTGGTGGCTGGAGTGAACAGACGGAAGAGTATGAATATACCGTCGATTGTAATGTTTCAGCAGCACCAACAGTGACGCCATGGACACATAGCGAAGACGTTACTATGTGTGTGCAACCAGTCACATTAACCGCCTCTCAATTGGCGATGAACCTAGAAACCAACGCAGAGGTTGGTATAGAGTAATCGCAGTGAATGAGCCCCATAGTAATGGGGCTTTTTTTTATATAAATACAGTAAAAGGATTTTCTGTGATTTTCCGTGGTACCCAGACCCTACCTCTCGTCGCTGCTATGTTGTTTTCATTCGCTCCCCTCTCGCAGGCAAATGATGCACCTTGGCTAGTACGCATCCCTGCCAATGATCTGCTCACACACAATCAACTCTCCCAGCTCGAGAGCCGAGTCATCTATCGCTTTTTAAATGGAGACGTATTAGTTGAGTCACCTTCGCCTAGTGAGCTTGTCAATCGTACCGGTGCTAGAGTGAGTTACTTAGAGCGCGCTCCAGCCATTTCAACGGGCGATATTGCGACGACAAGCAGTGTCAGTGTGAATGACCACTTGCTGGAGGATGGCATTGCAGCGTTAAGCGCAATTGAAAGGCAGTGCGACCAAGTGAAGATCGCAGTGATAGATTCCGGGGTTGATGAACAACACACTGGCTGGGGGAATACTTATTTTGAACAAGCTAAAAGCGTGATTGATCATAATCCGTCAGTGGATGATAGGTATGGTCATGGTACTCATGTGACGGGGATCATCAGTAGCGAGTTTAGTAGTGATTTAGGTCAGGTGGAAGGGGCTTGTGTTAGTGCTAGCGTGATCCCGATTCGTTTTTTAGGTGACTATGGTAACGGTACGATCTCTGACAGCATTGAAGCGATCCAATGGGCAATTGATGCCGGCGCAGATATCATCAATCATTCCTGGGTGACCAGTAGTGAATCTATCGCTCTTCGTGATGTCTTATTTGATGCCAATCAGCGTGGAATAGTACAAATCGCAGCTGCTGGGAATAGTGGCAGTAATAATGAGAACGCCCGCGTTTATCCAGCTAACTACTCAGTTCAACTTGATGGTATGTTAGCGGTTGCTAACTGGGATAGTTCTAGCAATCGACTAAATCCATCCAGTAACTACAGCTACACATTGGTCGATATTGCGGCTAGTGGGACGGATATTTTGAGTTTATATCCAGATGAGCAAACCCAAGTTCTCTCTGGTACTTCAATGGCAGCACCTATCGTCAGTAGTGTCGCTGCGATGCTTTGGCAGCAAGATAGCCACTTATCAGCAACACAAATAAATGCCAAATTGTTGAATTCGGTCAAACCCGAACGAAGTCTGATTGGCAAAGTTAATGCGCAGGGGCGTTTAGATGCTATAGGCGCGATAACGTTGGGCAGCATCCCCACCTCAATTGTCAGCGTAGATACATCAGTCACCCAAATTACTCTGTCGGGAATATTGTTAGACCAAGTGACTAATTGGTCGTTTAGACCAGCGCTTGCAGATGAAAGTGAGTGGGCGCTCACCACTACACTAGCTACCGCTGAACGAGTTGAATTTGAGTATTCAGAACTGCCTTATGGCTACTTTCAGGGTTATGGAAGCAATGGTGAATTACTCGTTTCGTATCCGTATCAAAGTGAACTGATAGCCCCAAGCGAAGTTAAGTTATCTTCTCATGATCAACAGTTACTACTAGATTGGCGTGGCAGTATCTGGGCGCACAGTTATGAAATACAAGAATTTAAAAATGGTCGATTCACGACTATTGCAACCGTTGTTGCCCCAAACAATCAACTGAGTATTGAGCTGGATGAGAATCAATCGGTGCGCTATCGAGTGCGCGCCAATTATCAGTACCAGTTTGATGAGCAGTCTCCGATTGACGTTTTCTCCTCATACAGTGGTGAAGTAGAGTCCGGCAACCTATTTGCACCAACAATGGTGAGAGCCTTTGCCGATATACCTCTGAATACGACCGCCGAGATGTTGCTTGATTTGGATAGTTCAGCGAACTATCAATTAGTGGATGATCCTGATGGAAAGGTAATAAGTTTGAGTGGTAGTCAAATTCAACTTGATACCAGTGAAGTTGGAGAGTGGTCGTTTACGTTAATCAATAATGCGTATTTGTCGACGCTCACTTATCGAGTGGTAGAAACGCAGGATTGGGTATTACGCAGCACTCAAGGGGCTAATATCAAAGTCTCTACTGATCAGGCTGATGTTGTAAGCGTCTCTGAAATGGGCGAGCAAAAAATCGCAATTACAGCAACACCACGACAGTCACCTTACTTAATCTCTCTAACCATCGAAGGCTCTTACTATATGTTCGATAATATCGATGTTGAGATAGCGGCAGCAAGTTCAACCACCTGGCAGGTTGTGAGTCGTTCAGGTAAACAGCTGAATCTACAAGTTGAGGCACAAGATAAAGAGACGTTCGTTATTCAGCCGAAAATTTCGGCGCCGATAGCGCAAGCCTCGAGTGACTCGCGTTGTTTTGTGGCTTCTAAAATTTATGCTAATCAACCGAGTAAGATAAATAAGTTGAGAAAATTCAGAGATGAAGTCCTGAGTAAACTTCCGGGTGGAGATTGGCTGATTGATCTCTATTATGACTATTCTCCGCGCTTAGTTCAGTTGAGTGAAAAGCATCCTCAGTTGACGAGCGCTGTGCGTAAACTGCTCGATCAATTGATCAAAATTTTGTAAGTCGTTCTTCTTGCTCTGTTGTTTCTTATTTGTCAGTTAAAGAGCCGTATAATTGTATACGGCTCTTTACGGTAACGTTTGCGGCAAAGGTTTAAATCACTTGTCATTGCGTTCATTTACAGGTAATTTCGTCGCCTTTAAATAGTCTGGTCTGCAATTTTCCCGCTATTTAACCAAAATTAGCAGCTTTGTTAAATTGCCATTACAGACCTGTTTCCTCCCATTCAGTTATCAATTATTCGCTGTTTTTAATTGATGTCACTGATGGTATTTGGGTCTAAAAACGTAAATAGGAACTCCCATGTCTGACAAGACTCCATCCGATGTTCAACAGATTGAAAATCGACCTACGACTGGCGCAGGTAAATTAGATTCGTATTTCTCTATTACTGCTCGCGGCAGTAACGTTCGCCAAGAAGTACTGGCTGGCTTAACGACTTTCCTTGCAATGGTTTATTCAGTGATCGTTGTACCGAGCATGCTGGGAGCGGCTGGTTTTGACCAAGGTGCAGTCTTCATTGCAACCTGTTTAGTTGCTGCGTTTGGTTCGCTACTTATGGGTTTTTGGGCAAACCTACCGATGGCGATTGGTTGTGCTATTTCTTTAACTGCATTTACTGCATTTAGCTTGGTATTGGGGCAAGGCGTTTCGATTCCTGTCGCACTTGGTGCGGTATTTTTGATGGGCGTGGTGTTTACCGCTATTACGGTAACCGGTCTTCGTCAGTGGATTTTGACCCACCTGCCAACAGGCATCGCGCATGGTACAGGTATCGGTATTGGTCTATTTCTACTACTGATTGCAGCCAATGGTGTTGGCTTGGTTGAGAAAAATGCGGCGGCGGGTCTACCGGTTAAGTTTGGTGATTTCACCTCGCTACCAGTGATTATGTCAGTGCTAGGTTTAGCGGCAATTTTTGGTTTAGAAAAACGCCGAGTGCCGGGCGGTATTCTATTGGTGATCATCGCAATCTCTGGGTTTGGTTTGATCTTTGATCCAAACGTGCAATACCAAGGGTTATTCGCGATGCCTTCTTTTGGTGGTGAAAGCTCGCTATTTGGCACTATGGACATCATGGGCGCATTCAGCCCACTGGTTTTACCAAGTGTGCTTGCGCTAGTGATGACGGCGATCTTTGATGCAACAGGTACGATTCGCGCGGTAGCTGGTCAAGCTAACCTTCTGGATAAAGATGGCAACATCATTGATGGTGGTAAAGCTCTTACTTCTGATTCAGTAGCCAGTATCGCGTCTGGCTTCTTCGGTGGTTCTCCTGCTGCGGTATACATTGAATCAGCTGCGGGTACAGCGGCTGGTGGCAAAACAGGTTTAACGGCGGTAGTCGTTGGTTTGCTGTTCTTGCTGGTACTGTTTATCTCACCAATCAGTTACTTAGTGCCAAGTTACGCGACAGCGCCAGCTTTGATGTATGTGGGTCTGCTAATGCTAAGTAACGTGAGCAAGCTGGATTTTGCTGATTCAGTTGATGCGCTATCAGGTTTGGTTTGTGCGGTGTTTATCGTACTCACTGCGAATATCGTAACCGGTATTATGCTAGGCTTCTTGTGCCTAGTTTGCGGTCGCGTGGTAGCGGGTGAGTGGAAGAAGTTAAGCTTTGGTATCGTATTGCTGACATTGGTGTTGGTCGGCTTCTACGCCGGTGGCTGGGCGATCTAAGATACCCACTATTCATATCTATCATCTCAGGCTGACGACTTTCGTCAGCCTTTTTTGTATCTATACGCAAATCACTAAGGCTCTATGGTTTGTAGTGCTGCTTAAACTGTGTCGGCGTCATCCCCGTTAGTTGTTTAAAGTACTTAATAAAATTGCTCGCATCCTCAAAACCAAAATCATAAGCCAACTGCTGTGTTGTTGTATTGCTGACGACTAGTCGACGTTTCATCTCAATACCGCTGAATGAGTTGATCATCTGCTTGGCAGTCAACCCTGTCGCTGCCTTGCATAGTTGGTTTAAGGTTTTGTAGGTGGTATTTAACTGATTCGCATACCAACTTGCATCACGGACGCAGTGAAAGTTCGCCTGAATTAAGTCAAAGAATCGCGCGAGTCGAATACTTTGCTCTTTTGATAGTTTGTCTTCCGTGAGCTTTGGTCTTAGACGGTGCAAGGTCTGTGCAAGCGCGGAAAATAGGTACATCACAATAAGAGAATCGCCGTTAGGTAGGCTTTGCTCATGCTCAATTTCACTAAGTAAATTTGCAATTCGCTGCTGGCTTTGCGGATCCAATTTAACTTGCGGTGAATACAATTTGTTTAAGTGCGTGGGAGTAAAGTTTGGCAAGCACATATGAGCGTGCAGCGTATCTAAAAAATTTTGCGTGAATAAGACTATTTTTCCTTTGATTTTTTCATTGAATTCAAAGCAGTGCACTTGTTCGCGCTGGATAAATAGCATTGAACCTGGCGATAGAGAGTAGCGTTCAAAGTCAATCATATGGGCACCTTCACCAGCCTCAATAAAAAGGAAATTGAAGAAATTGATTCGGTGTGGGTGATAGGGACTATGTATCAGATGTTGCCGAGCATGTAATGAATCAAGATTGATGATTTCAATGTCTTTCTGATTGGCTTTTTGATGGTTAAAGGCAATGTTCGGAATCGCAGGCAAGGATAATTACCCTTCAAGGAGGAAAGTTAGATTATAGCGTCGTTCTCGCTCGAGAGACTTTGATGGAGGTTCGATATCTACCATTTTTAGGCTTGCCTCTACCATGCCTTTGTTTTACCACAACAATACACTACAGCCTCAGTTTATTGGAGGTTGGTATGAACAACTGGATTTCTTTACTCCCGCCGCTTTTAGCGATCTTGTTAGCGATATCAACTCGTAAGGCATACATCGCCATCTTTTCAGGCATTATTCTCGGTTCATTGATTTTGGCAACCTCATTTATCTCCGGGCTTAAAGGTGTGATTGAGGCTTTGAGTCTTACGCTGCAATCAACCAGTACCATACATAGTCTGATCTTTATTTTGATGATTGGTGCCGTAATTAACCTCTTGCAGCGCTCTGCCGCCATCGACCATGCCTTACAGATTATCTCAACGCAAAGAGCATTAATTAAAAATCGCAGTCACGCTCAATTGCTGGCATTCATCGCGGGTTTTTTGATGTGCTTGGAAGGGATTGGTTCGATGATGATCGTCGGTGTGGTTGGGCGACCATTGTTTAAGCAATTCGACATATCTTCACAGAAACTAGCATACATTGCGAATAGTACCGGGGCGCCTTTAGCTTGGCTGTTGCCGATTAGTAGTGCCGGTCTGTTTCTGGTTGGTCTTATTCAGACTCAAATCGATCAAGGTGTAATTGATGGCGTATCGCTCGACTATGTTGTGCAAGCGATGCCTTACCAGTTTTATACATTGCTGGTGTTATTGAGTGTGCCTCTTCTGGCGGTATTTCAACATGATTTCAAACTGGCTCAACAGGGTGGCAGTGCTGAGCAAAGGGCGTTACCGCAAAGCGCCCCTATAGTGCCACTTTGGGTTGGTATGTCCCCATTTTATCTACTCATTATGACAATCGTAATTGTTGTTGCCTTGGGGGGAGACATCAGTAAAGCGATTTACTGCAGTGGTTACGTTGCTCTTATTGGTAGCGCTATTCTCTTTCATGTTAACGACGTACCGTACAAACAAAGCGTATCTTGGATGGTTTCGGGAGCGATTCGGATCTTGCCAGCCGTCTTAATACTGACTCTTGCTTTCACATTTAGCCATGTTATTGGTCAACTTGGTACCGGACAATTTTTAGCTGAGCTACTGACGGCTAACCTTGCCGTGTCACTACTACCTTGCCTGATATTTTTGATTGGCATGATGATTTCTTTTGCAACAGGAAGTTCTGGTGCAACCGTTAGTATCTTAACTCCGATTGCAATTCCAATTGCAGTACAGATGGGCTTTCCAGTCCCGGTGGTGATTGGTGCTGTGCTCTCTGGTGCGGTCTTTGGTGACCAAAGTTCCCCAATATCTGATTCCGTTATCGTTGCTGCTTCAGCGGCACAATGTAGCCCAGAGAGTCATTTTCGAAGCCAGCTCCCTATCGTTGCTTCCGTTGCACTTGTCGCCTTTGGCGGCTATCTCGGCGTGGGACTGTGGCTATAAGAGCTCTGGTTCGATATTTACCATCGAATCATCATATTCATATTCGCAATCGAACTTAAATTTAAACCTAAATAAGAGATAACAGGCATGTCGACATTTAACCAACAGAATATCGCGATCATCGGTGCAACAGGGCAGGTGGGTACGCCTTTGACTCGTGCGCTACTTAAGTTAGGTCATCAAGTGACAGTGATCACTCGAAGCTTAACCAAGGAAAGTGAAAAGCTGACTGAGTATTCTCAGAATGGCGCGAAGATCGTTCCAGTCGCCGATCTAAGTGATAAAGAGTCAATCGCACAAGCGATTCAAGGAGCGGATGCGCTTGTTTGTGCGGTTCCTGGCGATAAAACCATTATTACTCAATTCCAACCAATTTGGCTGGAGGCAGCATTAGAGGCGAAGGTTAAGCGATTTGTCCCAACGGAGTTTGGTGCTCATACGATGGGGCTTGATTATGGTAGCGGCGTTATTTTTGATACGAAGAAAGACTTCCAGCAAAAACTGTTTGAGTCGGGAATTGGCTGGACCATTATTTATACCGGAGTCATTTTTGACTATGCGTTACCGAATCTACGTTTTTTCCGCAATATCACGACTTTTGGCGACTTGGCCTTACCTATTTATACTCACGAAATTCAAGACATCGGAGTGATTACTGCACTGGCGGTGGTTGATGAGCGCACAATGAATCATTGTGTTCAGTTGGATTTTAACGCGTTGTCGCAAACAGAAATGCTTGATTTGCTGACGATGCATCATGCCGATCATCGGTTTGAATATGAACATTTTTCATCAGAGTTTATTACTCAGCAACGCTTAACGGCGAGTGATGCCGTGACGGCGAAGAAGGGGGCGGAAACAGACCGTGAGCGCTGGGGAATAAACTACGTGATTTATGTCATCGGTAAACTTGCAAACTTTACCGAAGAGACGCTCAGAGCCTCAGAACTTTATCCTGAGTTTCAAGTATCCAAAACGCCAGAACAAGCGATTGCCGATCCCGCATTTGTGTTTGATAACAACTAATCTATTACTTTGAATTAGACTCGCAGTACAAAACGAAAAAAGCCTGACGAGTTTCCTCATCAGGCTTTCTAAATTCTTTACCACAAAAAGTGGTGGCCCCTCCCAGACTTGAACTGGGGACCAATCGATTATGAGTCGACTGCTCTAACCACTGAGCTAAGGGGCCGAATAGGTCAACGATTATAGGGGAAGCGGCTGGGAGTGTCTAGCCACTACCTAGGGTAATTCCGTTTAGTTTTTATCCAGTTAAACCAATCAAATACAAAAAAGGTGAGCCATTGCTCACCTTTTTGTTTAGTCGACCGCGAATTACTCGTCTAGGAAGCTGCGCAGAGTTTCTGAGCGGCTTGGATGACGCAGTTTACGTAGTGCTTTAGCTTCGATCTGACGGATACGTTCACGAGTAACGTCGAACTGCTTACCAACCTCTTCTAGGGTGTGGTCAGTGTTCATGTCGATACCAAAGCGCATGCGTAGTACTTTCGCTTCACGAGGAGTTAGACCGGCTAGAACGTCTTTAGTCGCAGCTTTCAGGCTTGTTGCTGTTGCTGAGTCTAGTGGTAGTTCTAGAGTGGTATCCTCGATAAAGTCACCTAGATGCGAATCTTCGTCGTCACCGATAGGTGTCTCCATAGAGATTGGCTCTTTAGCGATCTTCAGTACTTTGCGGATCTTATCTTCTGGCATTTGCATACGCTCTGCCAATTCTTCCGGTAGCGGCTCACGACCCATCTCTTGTAGCATTTGACGCGAGATGCGGTTTAGCTTGTTGATCGTTTCGATCATGTGTACCGGAATACGGATAGTACGTGCTTGGTCTGCGATAGAACGAGTGATCGCCTGACGAATCCACCAAGTCGCGTAAGTTGAGAACTTGTAACCACGACGGTATTCAAACTTATCAACGGCTTTCATTAGACCGATGTTACCTTCTTGGATTAGATCCAAGAACTGTAGACCACGGTTGGTGTATTTCTTCGCGATAGAGATTACCAGACGTAAGTTCGCCTCTACCATCTCTTTCTTCGCACGACGAGCTTTCGCTTCACCGATAGACATACGACGGCTGATGTCTTTGATGCTTTGAACAGTTAGAGAGGTCTCTTCTTCAATCATCTTAAGCTTAGTGATTGAACGACGGATGTCTTCTTCACTTAGCTTGATTTTATCAGCGTATGGTTTGTCTGATGCTAGGATTTCATCTAACCATGCTTCGCTTGATTCATTACCGGTAAATAGAGTAATGAAAGACTTCTTAGGCATCTTGCCGTATTCAACCGCAGCCTTCATGATTAGGCGCTCTTGAGTACGTACACGTTCCATTGAAGTGCGTAGCTCTTCAACTAGGTAGTCGAACTGTTTTGGTGTTAGACGGAATTCTTTGAATACATCTAGAACAAGTTCGTGGGCGATTTGAGCTTTCGGGCTTTCTTGACCGTGCTCATTTACCGCTAGTTGGTAGTTCTGGAATGTATTGCGTAGCGACGTGAATTTTTCCAGTGCGACTTCAGGATCGATACCTGTATCTTCTTCTGTTTCAGTTTCAGAATCGTCGTCACCATCTTCATCTTCTTCGTCTAGATCTTCATCTTCGTCTTCAAGATCTGATTCTTGAAGCTCAGAGCCGATGTGTGTTGCCGTAGGAGCAGCAGTTTCTTCTGCATCTGGGTCAACAAAGCCAGTGATAAGATCGGTCAGGCGAAGTTCTTCCGCTTGGATTTTATCAAACTGCTCTAGGATGTATGGGATAGTACCTGGGTATTCCGCTACGGCATTTTGAACTTGGTTGATACCATCTTCGATACGCTTCGCGATGTCGATTTCGCCTTCGCGAGTTAGTAGTTCAACCGTACCCATTTCGCGCATGTACATACGCACTGGGTCTGTGGTTCGACCGATTTCGCTTTCTACGCTTGAAAGCGCTGCCGCCGCAGCTTCTGCTGCGTCTTCATCGGTAATTGTGTCATCATCATTTAGCGCAAGATCATCAGCGTCCGGAGCAGTTTCCACCACTCGGATACCCATGTCATTAATCATCTGAATGATGTCTTCAACCTGCTCAGAATCTACGATTTCTGCTGGCAGGTGGTCGTTAACTTCTGCGTAGGTCAGATAGCCTTGTTCCTTGCCTTTAATGACAAGTTGTTTTAGCTGTGACTGCGGATTTTGATCCATAGACGGTATCCAACTTAGTATTTGGTGAAGGAATTAGTATGCGAGATGCAAACCATACATGTTAACAAATTAATTGATTGCTGCCTATACAAACAGGGTTACGCTTTCAAATCTAGCATTAGTGCTAGCAGCTCCCTTTTTTCCTCGGCTGATAAACCGACGCTTCTTTCTTTGGCCTGCAGGTTTTCAATTTGTTTTTCGACGCACTGGGACAGAATTTTGTCCAATGAGTCTAAGAATATATCCATTTCGTTATCGTCATCGAGGGGAATTTCCCATCCCGCGAGACGTAACATAAGTGCTGAGTGGCTACTATTTCGCCATTGCTCGAGCAATTGACCTGTAGTGATATTGGGGTTGGCTTGACAATATTCAAGCACTTCAAGCAATAAACTTAGCCCCGGAACTGTTAGGTTCTTCACACTACTTAAATCCGGTACCATTTCAGCATAGCTCGGATTTTGGATTAGCAAAGCGATAACCTCACGCATTGGAGTACGTTTAATCTCCTGATGCGGAAGGACGCGGACCTCTTTTTGTCCTTCTTTACTAATTAATTGCTGTAACTGGCGCTCATCCATTAAGCCTAGACGCTTGCCGAGTAAATCTCTTAAGTAGAGTCGTAATGTTCCACCTGGCACTTTATCGATCAACGGCACTGCAAGGCTGGTGAGCTTTGCCATCCCTTCGCGATTTGAGATGTCGACTTGCTGCATGAGCGAGCTAAACATAAAGTCAGACAGCGACATGGATGAGTCAATTTGCTGCTCAAACGCCTCTTTGCCTTGTTGACGAATGTATGAGTCTGGGTCTTCACCATCAGGTAAAAACATAAACTTAAGCTGACGACCGTCGGTTAAGTATGGCAGCGCATTTTCCATGGCGCGCCATGCCGCTTCGCGACCAGCGCGGTCACCATCGTAACAGCAGACAACAGTGCTGGTTTGTCTAAATAAGACTTGCAGATGATCGCCGGTGGTGGACGTACCTAATGACGCAACCGAGTAGTCAACGCCATATTGCGCCAAAGCCACCACATCCATATAGCCTTCTACGACCAGGATTCGAGGTGGTTCACGATATGCTTGCAATACTTCGTAAAGACCATAGAGCTCTTTGCCTTTATGGAAGATCGGCGTTTCTGGTGAGTTAAGATATTTCGGTGTACCGTCACCAATGACACGACCACCGAAGCCGATCACGCGACCACGACGATCACGAATAGGGAACATCACACGTCCACGGAAGCGGTCGTAGCGGTTACCTTTATCGTTTTCGATCAGCATACCGCCAGTGACCAACATGTCTTGGGTGGTTTTTTGCTGACCAAAGTTCTTACGCACCAGATCCCACTCGTCGGCGACATAACCGATACCGAATTTCTGTACGATCTCGCCGGATAACCCACGATCTTTTAGATATTGGATCGCGATCTTACTGCTTGGTTGCTTAAGTTGATCACGGTAGAACTGACCGATACTGCCCATAAGATCATACAAGCTGCGTTTTTGATCACTGCTTGCTTGTGGTTGATCGTTACGAAAATGACCGCCTTGGCGCTGTTCACGAGGGACATCTAAACCGAGAAAGGAAGCGAGCTCTTCAATGGCTTCAACAAACTCAAGCCGCTCATATTCCATCATAAAGTCGATGGCATTGCCGTGCGCGCCACAGCCAAAACAGTGATAGAACTGCTTTTCTTGGCTTACGCTAAAAGAAGGGGTTTTCTCGTTGTGGAAAGGGCAGCAAGCACCGTAGTTCTTACCTTTTTTCTTAAGTTTCACCCGTGCGTCGATGATATCGACAATATCAAGTCGAGCTAGGAGGTCATCAATAAAACTGCGAGGGATGTGTCCAGCCATAAAACCTAACAAAAAAGAGAGTGGTGAGTTGGATAACTATCATAGAGAGTCTGTTATCCAGATACAAACAAGCCGTGCGATCCAATGGAGAGCACGGCTTGCTGCAATATGGTTGAGCAATTAAGCCAGTTTAGCGCGAACTAAACCACTTACTTGACCCATATCTGCGCGCCCTTGAATTTGTGGCTTAAGAACACCCATTACTTTACCCATGTCTTGCATGCCCGCAGCACCAGATTCAGTAATCGCAGCTTCAATTAGCTGAGCAACTTCTTCATTGGTAAGCGGTTGAGGCATAAAATCCTCAAGTACAGTAATTTCAGCGCTTTCCACATCGGCTAGATCTTGACGACCAGCTGATTCATATTGAGCGACAGAGTCGCGACGTTGTTTAACCATTTTAGTCAACACAGCAATGATATCGTCGTCGTTCAGAGTGATCTGTTCGTCGACTTCACGTTGCTTAATGGCTGACAAAGCTAAACGAATAGTGCCAAGGCGCAATTTGTCCTTGGCTTTCATCGCTAATTTTTGCTCATCTTTGAGTTTATCAATCAGAGCCATAACTTTATCCTTTAGGACTTAGTTATTAGTACAGGCGAACGCGACGAGCGTTTTCGCGAGCTAGCTTCTTAGCGTGACGCTTTTGAGCAGCTGCTTTAGCGCGTTTGCGAACTGTAGTTGGTTTTTCGTAGTGCTCACGACGACGCACTTCAGAAAGGATACCTGCTTTTTCGCATGAGCGCTTGAAACGACGTAGTGCAACGTCGAACGGTTCGTTTTCACGTACTTTAACTACTGGCATATGCCTTTCACCTCAGGGGTTAATTCGTTAACGCTGGCATTGACAGTCCGAACGACTCTGTTCGGTCTATAACCAGCTTGATCAAAAATGGTGCGGAATTTTAATCCGATCACTATGGCTTTGTAAAGCACTTTGTCGAGTATATACCCATGTATTGCTTAGGGGTAGGGTGAGGTAACAAGCTTTATCTACAAAGGCTTAAGAGTCGGGTAGGGGTTATTTTTTTTAAATCAGCGTGTTAGTACAGTAATTCAACAACTGAGTATGGGTAGTAATCAGGTTTAGATTGCCGGGAGTATCGATGAGATTAAGGCGTAAATCAGTGCCACTTGAGCGTATTGAGTTGTTCAAAGCTTAGACAACAAAAGTAACAATCCCACTTGTACAAAATTTGTTTGCAAGGCGAAGGCGAGTTAAGATTGCCGCCAATTTGCAATTAATCAAGAAACATCCCGAGTAGACCATGCGTATTATTGGTATCGAAACTTCCTGTGATGAAACAGGTATTGCCATCTATGATGACGAGAAAGGCTTACTTTCTCACCAGCTTTACAGCCAGATCAAACTGCATGCCGATTACGGCGGTGTTGTGCCAGAACTTGCATCACGTGATCATGTAAAGAAAACGATCCCATTGATCAAAGCGGCAATGGCAGAAGCAAACTTAGAGCCAAAAGACATTGATGGTATTGCTTATACCGCAGGTCCGGGTCTGGTTGGTGCGCTATTGGTTGGTGCAACGATCGGTCGCAGCCTTGCGTACGCTTGGGGTGTGCCTGCGGTACCTGTGCACCATATGGAAGGTCACTTGCTCGCCCCAATGCTAGAAGATAACCCACCACCATTCCCATTTGTTGCGGTACTGGTATCAGGTGGTCACTCTATGATGGTTGAAGTAAAAGGCATTGGCGAATACAAGATCCTTGGCGAATCTATTGACGATGCGGCGGGTGAAGCCTTTGATAAGACGGCTAAGCTGATGGGCTTAGACTACCCTGGTGGTCCGTTGCTGTCTAAATTGGCAGAAAAAGGCACGCCAGGTCGTTTTAAATTCCCACGTCCAATGACCAATGTACCGGGATTGGATATGAGTTTCTCTGGTCTTAAAACCTTTACGGCTAATACTATTGCAGCCAATGGTGATGATGAGCAAACTCGCGCGGATATCGCTTTGGCGTTTGAAGAAGCGGTATGTGGAACCTTAGTGATCAAATGTAAGCGAGCGCTGGATCAAACAGGTTTCAAACGCATTGTCATTGCGGGCGGTGTAAGTGCGAATAAGCGTCTTCGTGCGGAACTCGAGAAGTTAGCGAAGAAGATCGGCGGCGAAGTTTACTACCCACGTACAGAGTTCTGTACCGACAATGGTGCAATGATCGCTTATGCGGGCATGCAACGTTTGAAGAATGGTGAAGTGGCGGATCTTTCTGTGACCGCAAAACCTCGCTGGCCAATTGATCAATTAGATCCGATCGCTTAAGCAAATTTGCGGCGTTTGAGGATCTTTTAGTAATGATCCTGATGGTTAAATAAAAAGGTCGCCTGATTTGCGACCTTTTTTATCATTCGAACTGACAACAATAATCAATGGATAGAGTTATGAATAAATTTACGATTGATGGCAAACAAATGGCCTACCTCGACATTGGTCAAGGGCCTGTACTATTGTTTGGTCACAGCTACTTGTGGGACAGCAAGATGTGGGCACCACAAGTTGCGCACTTGAGCCAATCGTATCGCTGTATTGTGCCGGATTTGTGGTCTCATGGGGAATCAGATTCAGCTCCTCAAACAACCCGTTCACTGCAAGATTACGCACAGCAGATGCTTGCCTTACTCGACCATCTTGATATCCAACAATGCACAATGATTGGCTTGTCTGTGGGTGGTATGTGGGGGACGGAATTAGTCACGCTCGCGCCAGCTAGAGTGAATGCTTTAGTCTTGATGGATACGTTTGTCGGCTTGGAGCCAGAAGTTGCTCACAACAAATACTTTGCGATGTTGAGCACGATTGATAGCGAACAAGTTGTGCCGCCAGCGATTATCGATGCGGTAGTACCGCTGTTTTTCGCTAATAATGCCGTGCAAGACAATCCACAGCTAGTCGCAGAATTTGCAGCTCACTTAGCGGCAATAAAAGGCGAGCAAGCAAGTGAGATTGCTCGAATTGGTCGTATGGTGTTTGGTCGACGTGATCAAATTGAACAGATAGAGAAGTTTGCACTGCCAACTCTAATTGCAGTGGGGCAAGAAGATAAGCCGCGCCCTGTGCTTGAGTCTTATTTAATGGTCGATTGCATCGATGGCTCTGAATTGGTGCAAATCCCACAGGCTGGGCATATCTCTAATCTAGAGCAGCCACAGTTCGTCAATGAAATGCTCGAAGGCTTTTTATCTCGCGTCCACGCTTAACTTTTTTCTGAACGTTGAATAGCAAACAGGCCTCATTCTGAGGCCTGTTTTATTTGTTCTTCATCTTGCTTACTACTCAGCTTTTTCTCACCCAGTTTAGGTTCGTTACCATCGTAGAGGCGGCGAATGTTTTGGTGGTGTTTAAAGACGATCAAACAGCACAGCATGGCGACGGGCAATGTATATTGCGGTTTGATCATCCATGTATACATCGGTGCGAGTAGTACCGTGACTAAAGCCGCTAACGATGAGTAGCGAAATGTCAGCGCTACCGCCAACCAAGTCGCGATCACCATGGCGGTGAGATCTAAGCCGATAGGGGCGATGGCACCGAGTGCGGTCGCAACGCCTTTGCCACCTTTAAAGTGGAAAAATAGTGGGTACATATGGCCAAGGCAAGCAGCAATCGCGACTAAGCCAAGCATAATCGGTTCAATATTAAGAAAGTAACCGCCCCAGACAGGGATAGTGCCTTTGAGCATGTCACAAAGCAGAACGGCAAGTGCGGCTTTTCGTCCGCCAATACGCAACACGTTGGTAGCGCCCGGATTGTTAGAGCCTACTTTTCGTGGGTCGGGCAGTCTCAGTACTCGACAAATTAAAACCGCACTTGAGATCGAACCTAACAAATAGGCCGAAAAAATCATGGCAAGTGCTAATGGCGTCATAAAAGGCAATCCGAAAAAACAGACATTAAGATGCAACCAGTTGATATGCATTGGTGAAAATAACTTTCGAATTCACTGGCTTGTTACTCGCATATCAAGGTTACTTGGGTATATCATATCGCGCTTGCTAAGAGCAAACTACTTACGGCAAACATTTGATAGCAAATAGTACGATTTTTTCTCTTGATTGGGTATCCGACCTGTACAGGAAGCAGTAGAGCATGGACAAAGTATTTATTGAACAACTAGAAGTCATTACGACGATTGGTGTGTATGACTGGGAACAAGAAATTAAGCAGAAACTCGTGCTTGATATCGAGATGGCACACGACAACCGCCCTGCGGGTAAAAGTGATGACGTACAAGATGCTTTGGACTACGCCCAAGTAAGTGAAGCGGTGATCAATCATATCGTTAACGGTCGTTTTTTATTGGTGGAGCGTGTCGCTGAAGAAGTGGCAGAACTGATTATGTCTCGCTTCAACGTGCCTTGGATTAAAATACGTCTAACCAAACCAGGTGCGGTGCCACAAGCAAAAGGCGTTGGAGTGGTGATTGAGCGAGGAAAGCTATGATCACCGCCTATATTGGCGTTGGCTCGAATTTAGAGCGAAAGAAACACATTGAAGCGGCGATTGTTGAACTGTCTCAAATCGGAGAAGAACTACGTATTTCAACGATTTATGAGTGTGACGCAATTGGCTTTCAAGGCGAGGCTTTTTACAATCTTGTGGTGGAAATGAAAACCACTCTAGATTTAACGGAATTTTCACGCGCCCTACGTACAATCGAGTTGAAGTGGGGACGTAAAGAAGATGCTGCGAAGTTTGAACCGCGCACATTGGATCTCGATATTATCTTGTTTGGTGAGCAAATATCAGCAGCAGCCCCTATGCTGCCGCGCGCTGATATTTATCAGTATGCGTTTGTCATCCAACCACTTAATGAATTATGTCCGGATTTAATTGTCCCTAATGATGGACGAACCATTGCACAGATATACCAGCAAAGTTGCCATAATGAGCGATTGATTGAGGTTGTGCGCTGGTTCTAGTTATTTTCTATTAATGAGTTTTACATGAGTAATTTTGAAGCGTTTGTATTGGCATTAATTCAGGGATTGACCGAATTTTTGCCTATATCGAGCTCTGCGCACTTAATTCTGCCATCGGCAGTATTTGGCTGGGCAGACCAAGGATTGGCATTTGATGTTGCGGTCCATGTTGGCACACTAGCGGCGGTAATGATCTACTTCCGTAGTGAAGTGGTGAGTTTGTTGAGTGCATTTTTTGCTTCCATCTTCAAAGGTGATCGCAGCAAAGAAGCCAAACTGGCATGGATGATCCTAATCGCAACGATCCCGGCATGTATCTTTGGTCTATTGATGAAAGATATTATTGAGATCTATTTACGCAGTGCTTGGATCATTGCAACGACGACGATTATTTTTGGTTTGCTATTGTGGTACGTGGACAAGAATTCGGCTCTGGCTGATGACGAATACCAAACCACAGGTAAAAAAGCCTTGTTTATTGGTATTGCTCAAGCTTTAGCAATGATCCCTGGTACATCTCGTTCTGGTGCGACTATCACTGCGGCGCTTTACTTAGGCTTTACCCGTGAGGCGGCAGCTCGCTTCTCGTTCTTAATGTCGATTCCAATCATTTTGCTGGCTGGTGGCTACTTAACTCTCCAGCTTGTAGTGAGCGGTGATCCGGTTGATTTTACTGTGCTAGCAACGGGCATCGTAACCTCATTTATTAGTGCGTATATTTGTATTCACTTCTTCTTGAAGCTGATTTCGCGCATGGGTATGACCCCGTTTGTGATTTACCGTTTACTGCTAGGTATTGGTTTATTTGCCTTGCTCGCATTGAACTAAGCCTAAACAATTAAGCTCTTTCTCTGAGACCACATAACCCAATCTCGCGCCTCATGCGACATTGTGGTATATATGTGGTCTTTCTTTTTCTCTTCCCTAACAAAATTTTATGCGAGTTTTTGCCCTGTTCTTATTATTACTTTTAGGCTGGCTACAATACACATGGTGGCTTGGCAAAAATGGTATGACTGACTATCAAACCGTCAGCGCTGAGATCGAGGTGCAGAATCAGGTTAATTCTAACTTAGCAGTACGCAATAACGAGATGTTTGCTGAAATTGATGACTTGCGCCAAGGGCTTGATGCCATTGAAGAACGCGCAAGGCATGAACTTGGCATGGTGAAAGAGGGAGAGACTTTTTACCGCATGATCGGAGAGGAACACGAATAATGACAACCACGATCTCTCCATCGATAGTCGCGATTGTCCCGGCTGCAGGTGTTGGCAGTCGTATGAAAGCCAACAAGCCCAAACAATATCTGACCATTGGCCAACAGACTGTCCTTGAGCATACCGTACTGAAACTGCTTGCTCACCCGCAAGTGAGTAAAGTGGTGGTAGCCATTACTCAAGGTGATCCCTATTTTCCAGAGCTATCAATCGCCCAGCATCCTGATGTCGTGCGTGTCGATGGTGGTAAAGAACGGGCTGACTCGGTGTTATCTGGATTGCAATATGTTGAGCAGCAGCAACTCAGTGAATGGGTAATGGTGCATGATGCGGCACGACCATGCGTGCGTGAAGAAGACTTGAATACACTGATAGAAGTATCGCAAGCGCATGCGGTGGGCGGTATTTTAGCTTCCCCTGTGCGAGATACGATGAAACGTGCCAACGGTGGGCAAAACATTGACCATACTGTTGAGCGTGAAGCGCTGTGGCATGCGTTAACCCCACAAATGTTTAGAACAACTCAGCTTACGCACAGTTTATCTGCTGCTCTGGCGGCGGGTGCTATCATTACTGATGAAGCATCGGCACTCGAGTGGGCGGGATTACAGCCTGCATTAGTGCAAGGTTCAGCAGATAATATTAAGATCACTCAACCAGAAGATTTAGCGTTAGCCGAGTTCTATCTTGAGCGAAATAAAGGATAACCCATGATGCGAATTGGTCACGGCTTTGATGTACATAAATTTGGTGGTGAAGGCCCTGTAATTATTGGTGGTGTTGCTATTCCGTATGAGCAAGGATTGATAGCTCATTCTGATGGTGACGTCGCTCTGCATGCCCTGAGTGACGCGCTTTTAGGCGCGATTGCGGCGGGTGATATTGGTCGCCATTTCCCTGATACCGACGATAAATGGAAAGGGGCAGACAGCCGTATGCTGCTACGTGACGTCTATCGCCGAGTGAAGGAGCAAGGTTACGTCATAGGTAATGCAGACGTTACTATTATGGCGCAAGCACCAAAGATGGCGCCACATATTGAAAGTATGTGCGCAGCAATCGCACAAGATTTAGAAACCGAGATTGGCAACGTCAACGTCAAAGCGACGACAACGGAGCGTCTTGGCTTTACTGGTCGTAAAGAAGGCATCGCTTGTGAAGCGGTGGTATTACTGATCAAACAAAACTAATTAAAATCGCCCATCGCATCAAGTGATGGGTGATGGAATCAATCATGTCAGATATTTTATCTTCGCTAGCCTACTTAAATGGCAAACCAACCGCTCAAGGCAAACTAAAACTGAAACCTGAGCACTTCCAAGTTTACGAAAACCTCGGTTTTGATTTTACTGGTGAAGGCGAGCACCTGATGGTGCGTATTCGTAAGACGGGTGAAAACACTAGCTTCGTGGCGAATGAGCTAGCGAAAGCCTGTGGTGTAAAATCAAAAGATGTAAGCTGGGCTGGTCTGAAAGACCGTCATGCAGTGACCGAGCAATGGTTAAGCGTGCACTTACCAAAAGGTGAGATGCCAGACTTTAGTGATTTTCTTGCGCAGTACCCATCGATTGAGATTGTTGCAACCGATCGTCACAACAAAAAATTGCGTCCTGGTGATCTGGTTGGCAACGAGTTTGTCGTAACACTGGCAGAAGTGAGTGATGTTGATGACGTGATTGCGCGTTTGGAAAAAATCGCTCAAACCGGTGTACCCAATTATTTTGGTAGCCAGCGTTTTGGTCATGATGGCAATAACGTAACAGAAGCGCGTCGTTGGGGACGTGACAATGTTCGTACACGTAACCAGAATAAACGCAGTCTATATCTATCAGCGGCACGCTCTTGGATTTTTAATGGCATTGTTTCGGCACGTATCGAGCAAGGTGCATTTGAACTGCCATTAGAAGGTGATGTTGTGCAAGCTGGTCGTGAGCAACTTCTCGTTGATTCAAGCAATATCGCCGAAATGAGCGAAAAGATCACCGCAGGTGAATACCTTATTACAGCAGCGATGGCGGGTGATAATGCGCTACCAACTCAAGCCAAAGCGCTAGAGCTTGAACAGCCACAATTGGATGCCGAGCCTGATTTAATGGCATTGATCCGTGGTAATCGTATGCGCCATGACCGTCGTGAAATTGCACTTAAAGCGCAGAACCTAACCTGGCAAGTTGAAGCTGATGAGATCACATTACGCTTTGCATTAGACTCTGGTTGTTTTGCTACTGCTATTGTTCGAGAGTTGATCGAAGAAATTGAAGTGGAGCGCAGTTACTCATGAGTGAGTCACGCCTAAAAATTTTGCTTAGCAATGACGATGGAGTGCATGCAGAAGGTATTCATACTTTAGCAAAAGCTTTGGCATCGTTTGCTGATATTACTATCGTTGCGCCAGATCGTAACCGATCTGGCGCATCTAACTCTTTAACGTTAGAGCAGCCATTGCGTGTCACCGAAATCGCCCCTAGCATCTATTCCGTGCAAGGCACACCGACGGATTGTGTCCACTTTGCATTGAATGAGCTAATGAAAGATGACCTACCAGACTTGGTGTTATCCGGTATTAACCATGGCGCTAATTTGGGTGACGATGTGCTGTATTCAGGCACGGTAGCGGCAGCGATGGAAGGGCATTTTTTAGGCGTTCAGGCTATTGCGCTCTCTTTGGCGGGTAAAGTGAACTTTGCCACAGCGGCACAAGTCGCCGTGGAATTGGTTGAGCAACATCTTAAACAGCCTATTCCGACCAATCGTCTGTTAAATGTGAATATTCCCGATCTGCCTTATACGGATTTATCGGGTACGGTGGTGACGCGATTGGGCGCTCGCCATCATGCTGAAGATATGATTAAACAAAACGATCCGCGAGGTCATGATATCTATTGGCTTGGTCCTCCGGGGAAAGAGCAGGATGCAGGTGAAGGTACTGACTTTTTTGCGATCGAACATGGCTTTGTCTCTATCACACCGTTGCAAGTCGATTTAACAGCTCATGAGTCAATCGGAGCAATGTCTCACTGGTTAAAGGGTAATTAACAATGGCAAATCCACATGCCGACAAATTGATGCAGTTTCTTGTCGCGAGTGGCATTCAAAACCAAGCGGTACTTGACGCTATTTATCAACTTCCTCGTGAAAGCTTTGTATCACAAGCAATGATGCATCAAGCTTATGATAATAACGCACTACCGATTGGTCATGGACAGACGATTTCTCAGCCTTACATTGTGGCTAAGATGACGGAAATGCTTGAACTTAAACGTGAAAGCAGAGTCCTAGAGGTGGGAACGGGTTCCGGTTATCAAACCGCAGTGCTCGCGCAACTGGTTAACCATGTGTATTCCGTCGAGCGTATCAAAGCGCTGCAGTGGGATGCAAAACGCCGTTTGAAACAGCTTGATATCTATAATGTATCGACGAAACATGGTGATGGTTGGCAAGGTTGGGCAGCCAAAGCGCCGTTTGATGCGATCATCGTTACAGCAGCTGCGGAAAGCGTTCCTAATGGTCTGCTGGAGCAACTCAATGATGGTGGCATATTAGTTATCCCTGTCGGTGTTGATGACCAACAGTTGTTAAAGATTACCCGTCAAGGGCAAAACTATCTAACAGAAGTAATAGAAATGGTGCGCTTTGTACCTTTGATTGCAGGTGAACTCGCTTAATCATGCGTAATAAGTCTAATTCATTAATGATATTTGCTTTGAGTAGCATTCTTGCAGGATGTGCTGCTCATTCCCCCGCACCAGTATCAAGTTTGAATAAAGATTATGACTCGATCTCCCGAGGGAGCTATCGAGGCAGTTACTATGAAGTTAAAAAGGGAGACACCCTCTATTTTATTGCTTATGTCACAGATAGGGATGTAAATGACATTGTTCGTTACAATCATTTGTCGGCTCCCTACACGATTTATCCAGGGCAACGACTAAAACTTTGGCAACCTGCTTATCGTCCACCAGCCTATGCTGGTTCGGGTTCCGGCGCATCAGCAACGAAAACTGTCGCCGTCGCCTCCACAACGGCAGCGGCTAAACCTTCGGTTTCGAGTAAAAACTCGAATCAACAAGTTGCAAAACAAACCACTACGAATACTAAACCAGTGGCACAAAAAACTGCGACGAAAGGGGTTGAACAATCTAAACCAAAGGAGTATGTTGAGGCTAAGGGTAAACAAAATGTTAACAAAAATGTCAATACAACGACACCAGTTAACGCTAACGTGACCAAGTGGTTATGGCCAACGAAAGGGAGAGTAATCAAGAACTTTTCGGCAGGCGATCAAGGTAACAAAGGGATTGATATTGCAGGACAGCGAGGTCAACCAATCTTGTCTACCGCAGCCGGAACAGTCGTATATTCAGGTAATGCTTTAAGAGGTTACGGAAACCTCGTAATTATAAAACATAACGATAAATTTTTAAGCGCGTATGCGCACAACGACCAGTTGCTAGTAAAAGAAGGTCAGAGTGTTAAATCAGGCCAAAAAATTGCAACAATGGGCAGTTCAGGAACCAACAGTGTTCGCTTGCACTTTGAAATTCGCTACCAAGGTAAATCGGTCAATCCGAAACGTTACCTACCATAAAATTTGCTAACAGAGATCTATCAAGGACATTAGATGTTTTGAAATGTCTTGCTAACTCGCCAGGGGGAGGCGCTATGAGTATCAGCAACGCAGCAGCAAAAGTAGAAGAGTTTGATATCGAAAGCACGGAAAGCTTTGAGTCCGAATCACAACTCGATAAAAAGAACACCACATCCAATGAAACTGAAAAAGAAGAGTTTGAAGTATCGAATAAAAACCTTGATGCGACACAACTTTATCTCGGGGAAATCGGTTTCTCACCACTGCTAACTGCAGAAGAAGAAGTGCTTTACGCACGACGAGCACTACGTGGCGATGAAGCAGCACGTAAACGTATGATTGAGAGTAACTTACGTTTGGTTGTGAAAATTTCTCGTCGTTACAGTAATCGTGGCTTAGCACTACTCGACTTAATTGAAGAGGGTAACCTCGGGCTAATTCGTGCGGTAGAGAAGTTTGATCCAGAGCGAGGCTTCCGCTTTTCAACCTACGCAACATGGTGGATTCGTCAAACCATCGAGCGTGCATTGATGAATCAGACGCGTACGATTCGCTTACCTATTCATGTCGTAAAAGAGCTTAATATTTATTTGCGTACCGCACGAGAGCTATCGCAAAAACTTGACCATGAACCGACCGCAGAAGAGATTGCTACGCAACTGGATAAGCCAGTCGATGACGTAAGTAAAATGCTGCGTCTTAATGAGCGTATTAGTTCTGTAGATACGCCAATCGGTGGGGACGGGGAAAAAGCACTGTTGGATATCATTCCCGATGTAAAACATTCGGATCCGGAAGTGTCTACACAAGATGATGATATTAAGAGCTCGCTGATTAATTGGCTTGATGAACTTAACCCTAAGCAAAAAGAAGTTTTAGCTCGCCGTTTTGGTTTGCTAGGTTATGAGCCATCAACGCTTGAAGAAGTAGGACGTGAAATTAACTTAACTCGTGAGCGAGTGCGTCAAATTCAAGTAGAAGGTCTGCGTCGTCTGCGTGAGATCCTAGTAAAACAAGGCTTAAGCATGGAAAACCTGTTTAACGTCGAAGACGACTAATCATTGTAGTTTGAAAGCAAAACGCCTTGGCTAGCCAAGGCGTTTTTGTTTCTTCAATATGAGCTAAGGCTTTAACTTGCTTGTTTCAGCTTGGGAAAGACCTTAACCAGTTTGATGCGGTTTTCTTCTAACTCAACAATCTCCATCGGATGCCCAGAGACTTGTACGCTGAGGTGGCTTTCTGGAATATCTTCTAAGTGCTCTAAGATAAGACCATTTAAGGTACGAGGACCATCGGTTGGCAGTTTCCATTTGAGCCCTTTGTTGATATCACGAATATTGGCGCTGCCTTCGATTAAAAAGCTACCATCACCTTGTGGAATGATCTCTTCCGACAAACTTGGCGCAATAGAAGTGGTAAATTCGCCGACAATCTCTTCTAGGATATCCTCGAGGGTGACTAAGCCAATAATGTCACCATATTCATCCACAATCAGACCGATGCGCTGTTTCTTACGCTGAAACTTAAGTAGCTGAACATTAAGCGGCGTCCCTTCCGGGATAAAGTAGACTTCATCAGCCGCGCGCAGCAGCCGCTCTTTAGTGAATTCATTTTTTTCCAGCATTAAGCGATACGCTTCTCGCAGACGTAGCATACCTACCGCTTCATCAATCTGATCGCGATACAACACCACTCGACCGTGCGGGGAGTGAGTGAGCTGGCGCACAATCGACTTCCAATCATCATTGATGTCGATACCCGTGATCTCGTTGCGTGGCACCATAATGTCATTGACGGTGACATTTTCGAGGTCAAGAATCGAGACCAACATGTCTTGGTGGCGACGAGGAATAAGGCTCCCCGCCTCATTGACCACAGTACGTAGCTCCTCTGAACTTAAGTGGTCGTCATCACCATGGCTTGCTTTCACCCCGAGTAGGCGGATAAAACCATTAGTAATGAAGTTTACCAAGATCACCAAAGGAGAAAGCACCTTCATTAACAGTGAGAGCAGAACGCTACTGGCGTAGGAGACGCGTTCAGGATAGAGCGCAGCAAGCGTTTTTGGGGTGACTTCCGCAAAGACTAAGATGACGAGGGTGAGGGCACCTGTGGCGATGGCGACACCAATGTCACCATAAAGGCGCATACCGAGAATGGTAGCGATAGCAGAAGCGAGAATATTGACGAGGTTGTTGCCGATTAGAATAAGACCAATTAAGCGATCGGGTCGGTCAAGTAGCTTTTCTACTCGTCTGGCACCTTTATGACCACTGTTGGATAAGTGTTTTAATCGATAGCGATTCAGAGCCATCATGCCGGTTTCTGAACCTGAAAAATAACCTGAAATTACAATGAGACACGCGAGTAGCGCAAATAAGATACCCGTTGATATGTCGTCCAAAACTTACCTGTTCCTTGATGTGTTTAGATTAATTTATGACCTAACTGTTTGCGTAAGTCAATGATGATATAGTGAAAACTCAGATATGAAAAAAGGTGCACTTCTGCACCTTTGATTAATTGAGAATGATCTCACGTACAAAGCGACTGCCAAAGTAGGCAATGGTCAGTAACGTGGCGCCGGCGATGGCAAACCAGGTCACTTTCTTACCGCGCCAGCCTTTTTGGTAGTGACCCCAAATGAGCACTGAGTAAATAATCCAGGCAATAAACGAGAGGATTGCTTTGTGTGCTTTACCTTGGGCAAACATGTCATGAACAAAGGTAAAGCCAGTTAGAAGCGTTGCAGTGAGCAGCAAGTTACCGATTAAGATGATCTTAAACAGTTGACGCTCAATCAACATCAGCGGTGGCACATTGGGGTTGATTGCCAGTGCTTTTTTCGCTTTCAAACGATTATCTAACCAAGCCAGTTGCAGTGCGTACAGTGCACCAATCGTTAAGGTTGAATATGAGAATAACGCTAATGAAATATGGATAAGTAGCTTAGGGTCGTTTTCGAAGTGAGTAATATAGCTACTTGGCAGCAAGGTTGCCGCGAGCAAGTTAAGTGCTGAGAAACTGTAAACCACAGGTAAGATAAACCACAAACGGGTTTTCAGCATCGCGCCGCTCATCACAACAGAGATGATAAAGCTAATTAAAGACGCAACATTAAGAATGCTGAGGTTTTGCCCAGAGCCTGACAGAATCAGATCAGCCAAAGACCACGCATGAAACACTAGAGCGAGGATTGCACTAACCAAAACAGTTTTAGCGCGTATACCTGTTTGATGAACTAATCCAGGAATGATCGTGGCAATTGCCAAGATATAGAGAATTGCTGCGCTTACAGCGATTAAGTTGTCCATTACTCTCGACTAAGCTGGTGGATTTTTAACAAATTATACCCTGCATCAAGCTTTTGGGCTATGGGGGAACAAGTAGGAATTGCGAGAGATGAGATATCAAATTCCAATCGACTAGTGCCAAGCTAGGGTTGGCTAAGGTATACTCATAGTAATTTATCGCCGAATTTAGCGAAGAGAACAAGATGTTTGAGAATTTAACGGATCGCCTATCCCGTACCCTGAAAAACATCAGTGGTAAAGGGCGTCTTACCGAAGACAATATTAAAGAAACCCTACGTGAAGTACGTATGGCGTTACTTGAGGCAGACGTAGCACTGCCTGTTGTACGTGAATTTATCAACCGTGTAAAAGAGAGCGCGGTCGGTGTAGAGGTATCAAAATCTCTCACGCCTGGTCAAGAGTTCATTAAAATCGTTCAAGCTGAGCTTGAAGCGGTTATGGGTGAATCGAACGAAGCGCTTAATCTAGCGGCTCAGCCACCCGCGGTTATTTTGATGGCGGGTCTACAAGGTGCGGGTAAAACCACCTCGGTAGGTAAACTATCTAAGCTATTAAAAGAGCGCGATAAGAAGAAAGTGCTGGTTGTGTCTGCCGACGTTTACCGTCCTGCGGCGATCAAACAGCTAGAAACTTTAGCGACCGATATTGGTGTTGATTTCTTCCCATCGTCAGCGGATCAAAAGCCGATTGATATTGCTAACGCAGCGATTGACCATGCGAAGAAGAAATTCTACGACGTCTTGGTTGTCGATACCGCAGGTCGTTTAGCGGTTGATGAGCAGATGATGGCAGAGATCCAAGATCTGCACTCGGCAATCAATCCTGTTGAGACGCTGTTTGTTGTTGATGCAATGACAGGTCAAGACGCGGCGAATACCGCTAAAGCCTTTGGTGATGCACTGCCGCTAACCGGTGTGATTCTAACTAAAGTCGACGGTGATGCTCGTGGTGGTGCGGCGCTTTCAGTTCGCCATATCACAGGTAAGCCAATCAAGTTCTTGGGTGTTGGTGAGAAGACCGATGCACTAGAACCATTCCATCCAGATCGCGTGGCTTCACGTATTCTTGGTATGGGTGACGTACTGTCGCTTATCGAAGATCTACAACGTAATGTTGACCATGAAAAAGCAGAAAAACTGGCGAAGAAGTTCAAAGAGAAGAAAGGCTTCGATTTAGAAGACTTCCGTGAACAGCTTGGCCAAATGCAAAACATGGGCGGCATGATGGGTATGCTAGACAAACTGCCAGGTATGTCTCAGTTGCCAGCAGATGTGAAAGATAAAGTTGATGACAAGATGTTTAAGCAGATGGAAGCTATCATCAGCTCAATGACAATGAAAGAGCGTCAACGTCCTGAAATTATCAAAGGTTCACGTAAGAAACGTATCGCAGCCGGTTCTGGTGTGCAGGTACAAGACGTTAACCGCCTGCTTAAACAGTTCACCCAAATGCAGAAGATGATGAAGAAGATGCAAAAGGGTGGCATGAAAGGCATGATGCGCAACATGCAAGGCATGATGGGCGGCATGGGTGGTGGCGGTGGCTTCAACCCATTTGGTCGTTAATTACCCATCCCCAATATAAGTTTCAAGGTGTTAGCTAGCTCACATACTTATTAGCCAATTTGTGGTGGCGAAAAAATAGCTAAAGACCTTGCATTGCTCCGGAATAAGAGTAAAATTCCGGAGCTTTATTTTGGCACGAGACCCCAAACTGTTTACTGATTTGAACGGTTATTGGGGTTAATTTTATTTTTGAGAAAGCAAAGAGGACGACATGGTAACCATTCGTTTGGCACGTCACGGCGCTAAGAAGCGTCCATTTTATCAAATCGTAGTTGCGGACAGCCGTAACGCATCAACTGGCCGTTTCATCGAGAAAGTTGGTTTCTTTAACCCAACTGCTCAAGGTCAAGAAGAAGGTCTACGTCTAGACCTAGACCGCGTTAACCACTGGGTTGGTCAAGGCGCGTCTCTATCTGACCGCGTTGCTAAGCTAGTTAAAGACGCTCAAAAAGCGGCTTAATTCTTACCAGAAGAAGAAATTAGCTTATGTCGATGAAAGGTAAAGAAACAGTGAGCAATGACAAGATTGTTGTAGGCAAGTTTGGTGCTACTTACGGCATTCGTGGTTGGCTTAAGGTTTTTTCCTACACAGACAATGCTGAAAACATCTTTGATTACAGCCCTTGGTTTTTAAACCAAAAAGGCGTGTGGGTTGAGTACAAAGTTGAAAGCTGGAAACGTCATGGCCAAGGTTATGTATGTAAACTAGCAGGTCTGGATGTGCGCGAAGAAGCGCAACTTCTGACTAACTTTGAAATTGCTATTGACCCTGCGGTACTACCAGAATTGTCATCAGATGAATTCTATTGGCGTGAATTGTTTGGTATGCAAGTTGTGACCACTAAAGGTTACGATCTAGGTGTTGTTTCTGACATCCTAGAAACTGGCTCAAACGATGTTCTCGTAGTTAAAGCAAATCTAAAAGATGCTTTCGGGCAAAAGGAACGATTAATTCCGTTCCTTACAGAGCAAGTGATCATCAAAGTTGATCGCGAAGCTCAACGGATCGAAGTTGACTGGGATCCTGGATTCTAATCACCCCAATTACAGAGCGAGATAAACATGTGGGTTGGCGTTATTAGCCTTTTTCCTGAAATGTTCCGTTCTGTTACTGATTTTGGGGTAACAGGTCAAGCGGTTAAAAAAGGTCTTTTGTCGATTGAGACTTGGAATCCTCGTGATTTCACTCATGACAAACATCGCACTGTTGATGATAGACCTTACGGTGGTGGTCCAGGCATGTTAATGATGGTGCAGCCTTTGCGCGATGCCATTCATACAGCGAAACAGGCCTCACCGGGTAAAACGAAAGTGATTTACCTATCACCTCAAGGTCGAAAACTCGACCAAAAAGGGGTTGAAGAGCTGGCAACAAACGAGAACTTGCTTCTTATTTGTGGTCGCTACGAAGGGGTAGATGAGCGCATCATCCAATCCGAAGTTGACGAAGAATGGTCAATTGGTGACTTTGTGATGACCGGGGGAGAAATCCCAGCCATGACGTTAATTGACTCAGTCTCAAGGTTTATCCCTGGAGTACTTGGAGACTTTGCGTCGGCAGAAGAAGATTCTTTTGCGAATGGCTTGTTAGATTGCCCTCACTATACGCGCCCTGAAGTGTTGGATGGCAAAGAAGTACCTGCGGTACTGATGTCAGGCAACCATAAGGACATTCGTCGCTGGCGATTACAACAATCGCTAGGCCGTACTTGGCTAAGAAGACCAGAGCTCCTGGAAAACCTAGCTCTGACTGACGAACAGGAACAATTACTGGCTGAGTTCATTAAAGAACATCAAGCTTAGTAACCTAATTTATTTAGTATCAGTTTATTCTAGGAATTTATTAAAATGAGTAACATCATCAAGGCTCTTGAAGAAGAGCAAATGAAATCAGGCCTACCTAAATTTGCACCAGGTGACACTGTTGTAGTTCAAGTTAAGGTAAAAGAAGGTGAACGTGAGCGTCTACAGGCTTTCGAAGGCGTTGTAATCGCAATCCGTAACCGTGGTCTACACTCAGCATTCACTGTACGTAAGATCTCTAACGGTGAAGGTGTTGAGCGTACGTTCCAAACACACTCTCCTATCGTTGATAGCATTGAAGTTAAACGCCGCGGTGCAGTACGTCGTGCCAAACTGTACTACCTACGTGAGCGTTCTGGTAAGTCAGCTCGTATCAAAGAGAAACTTGCTAAGAAGTAATGCTATAACTAGCGTTCTCATATTAAACGGAGCCCCAGTGGCTCCGTTTTTTTATTTGCTTTTCTGCAAATAAAAAGAGAGAACGCTTCGCTTCGGGAATCGGGAACGCTCGGCTAAAGCCTCGCTGCGGGAGGAGTACCTCTAAAATCTCGCTTCTAAATTCTCAAATCTTATCTCTGAATTCTCATTTCTCAGCCATAAAAAAAGCCGATGTACTCACATCAGCTTTCAATAAAATAATCCGTAATCCGTAATCCGTAATGTAATCGAAGCGTTCCGTAGTTTACGTTCTCGCATCCGCAGCAAAGCTTGCTAGCTTTGCGTTCTCGCATCCGTAGTGAAGCTATTGAGCTTCATGTTCCCGCTTCTATCAGTACTGATCTTCCGACCAGCCATCGCTATCCGACATATCTGGCGCGCCTGGAATAGTATTCTCTTCGTCAGCCCATTCACCAAAATCAATCATTTGGCATTTCTTGCTGCAGAAAGGACGGAAAGGGCTCTCTTCGCCCCAAATAACTTCGGTGCCACATTGTGGGCAGGCAACTTTAGTAATTTTGCTCATAACAATTGTAATCGGTTGGAAAAGTTAAACGCAGTATAGCGGCTAGTTGATAACTTAGCAGCAAACCGCCAATTGGAATTCAACGTCATCCGCATAGGCTTGACCGGTTTTGAACTCAATAAACTTGATAGCAAAACGGTTTTTATGACCAGAGATCATCGGATAGACGCTGTAATGCATCGGAATGTTAAGGCGCAGAATATTAGCCTCTTCAGCATCACTTTGGAAAAAGGCGCTCTGGGCAACTCGAGGTTGGAAATGCCCTGTGGCGCGAGTTAAGCGCAACCAAAGCTTCAGCGCATTAGAGAGTGAACTTAACGACTCCAACCAGTTGCGTGCATCCTGCTGTTTGTTTTCGCATGGTAAATGCAGCCAATGGTGCAGAGCCGGCAGGTCGAAACAGCATGAGCCACCAGGCAGGTTAAAGCGCTGGCGAATCGCGCTTAAAAAGCGATCTTCTTTTAGGCTTTGACCAAATCTTTCCGCGCTCATCAATTCACTGTGCGCTTGATCGATTTCCAGCAGGATAGATTGCAACATTTCCTGATCGACACCCTCAACGTTAAGCCAGGTACGATAGGTCAAGCGTTGCTTCTCAATATCCTTTGCCAGTTCACTTTTGAGCTGAATTTGTTCAAAGATTTCGAGTAAATCAAATAGACCACGGAAGAAGTTCAAGTGCTGAAGTTCGTCACTAAATCTCGAAGACACATCCAACTGATGTAGCAAAGCCTCTACACGAAGATAGATTCTGGTTTTCTCATTCAGTGGATGTTCGAAATATTGCGTGGTCATTAAGCGGCGCCCTGAAATTTTGTAGCTTTATTCTCACAGATTTGCCCTGCACATTTCTAGGTACTTTTTATGTAATTCTGTGATTTGGGGCAAAAGTTGTTGGTTTTGTGAATGGTTTTTAATCACATCGTTAGCAATTGCTAAACGTTGCTCACGACTGGCTTGAGATCGCAGTATTGATTCAGCCTGTTGACGAGAAACGCCATCACGATTCATCGTACGTTCTATCTGGATATTTTCATCCACATCGACCACCAAAACGCGGTCGGCTAACTCTTGTAAGTTGTTCTCAACCATCAATGGAATCACCAGTAGAGCATATTCAGAGCTAACATGCTCTAGCTGTTGCTGCATATTGCGACGGATCATCGGATGCAACAGATTATCTAACCATTGCTTTTCATTTCGGTCGGCAAAAATGATTTCACGTAGTGCAGAGCGGTTGAGGCTACCATCCTCTAATAAGATGGTTTCGCCGTAACGGGCAACAATTGCATTAAGCCCTTCACTTTTCGGCTCGACCACTTCACGTGCTACCACATCGGCATCGACGATCTCGATAGCAAACTGATCGCGGAAAATATTTGCAACGGTGGTTTTGCCACTGGCAATGCCGCCTGTCAAACCTATCACAAGTGCCATATTACGCTCCTAATAGAAAACGGTAGTAATGGTTAAGAATCTCAGAACCCCAAAGCATTGCAACCCAACCCGCGATAGCGAGGTAAGGTCCAAATGGAAATGCCATATCAATGCCTTTTTTCTGCATTCTTAATTGAATGATGCCAAACACTAAGCCCACCACAGAGGAGAGTAAGATGATCATCGGTAAATATTGCCAGCCGAGCCAAGCACCAAGGGCGGCTAATAATTTGAAATCACCATAACCCATGCCTTCTTTGCCTGTGAGCAGCTTAAAAGCCCAATAGACTGTCCATAGGCAGAGGTAGCCAGCGATAGCACCGATTACGGCATCTTGCAGACTCACAGGGCTGATGCCTAACAGCGATAAACTGATCCCCGCCCACATCAGAGGTAAGGTCAATTGATCGGGCAGTAGCATGGTATCAAGGTCGATGAAGGTTGCCGCGATGAGAACAAAAGTAAAAAACAGCAACGCAACAGCAAAGTAGCTAAAGCCAAACTGCAATGCGACCAGCAAGCACATGCCAGCGGTAAGCATCTCAATTAACGGGTAACGAGCACTGATTTTTGTCTGGCACTGACGGCATTTACCACCTAACAGTAACCAACTCACGACAGGGATATTATCGATGGCTCGGATCGGTGTGTGGCAATTTGGACAAGTCGAACGTGGCACGCTGAGATTGTATGTTGATGTATCGACCTCAAGATTACATTGCGGAAAAGTGTCATTACACTCTTGGCGCCACTCTCGTTCCATCATGATCGGTAAGCGGTGTATGACTACATTAAGAAAGCTACCAACAATTAAACCAAAAACAGTGGCTAGCAGAGGAAATAGCCAAGGGTAGTGAATAAATACAGCCATAGATTACTCAGTATATGCAAGAAATGGAACAGAGGTTGAACCGCTATCTTAGCCTATAACATTCATTAAGTTAAAGATGGGTAAATAGATTGCTAGAACTAAGCTGGCGACTATCACACTTAATACCACAATGATTATCGGTTCCAGTAACTTAGTGAGGTTTTCTATATCCTCATCAAGCTCGTTCTCATAGAGTGTGGCAAGGCGACAAAGCATGTCATCTAATCGTCCTGATTCTTCGCCAATCATTACCATTTGTAGGGTGAGTTCGGGAAAGAGTTGGCAGTGGCGCATCGCTAAGTAAAGTGGCATTCCGGCACTCGTTTCTTGATGAATATGACGTAATGCTTGTCGATAGATAGGATTATGCTGGCTATTCGATGCAGAATGTAAACAGCTGAGCAGAGGAATACCGGCGATAATACTGGTGGCTAAGGTGCGACAATACCGCGCCACAAAGGCTTTGTTTTTCATCTTCGCCAGTATGGGCATATGTTGTGAGAAACGGCTCAGCGTCAGGCTTACACTTGCATTACGTTTGCTCAGCCATCTTGTTGCCATCACCAGAGTGACGAGTAACAGACAAACTGTCAGTGCGGATTGCTGCACCACGTGCGACAGGTAAAGAACTTGCTGAGTGAACCAAGGTAAATCCGCGCCGAAACTGTTGAACAAGATTTCAAATTCAGGGATCACCAAAGCGAGCATTAAGTATGTGACCAACCCAGAGACGACTAAAACTATGCTTGGGTAGATTGAGGCTTTGCGCATCTTACTTTTTAACTGATGTGATTTCTCACGGTGTTCAGCTAAGCGTTGGAATATTTGCGCTAAGTTTCCGCTTAGTTCAGCCGCGCGTAACAGCTCGATGTATAACTCATCAAAGTGATGATGAATTTGGAAAGCCAGTGGTAGTGGCGTACCTGACTCAATTCTTTGCTTGAGTTGCAGTATCAGCGCTTTCATCGCTGCGGAGCGCGGATTGTCGCTGACTAAACTCAGTGCTTGAATCAGCGGAACACCGGTGGTGAGCATGGTGGCTAATTGGCGTGTGAGTAGGGTGATATCCTGAGCTTTGATTCGGTGGCGTATCTGGTGCCACCATGAGAGTTTTTTTCTTGATAAGTGGGTCAGACGAATATTGCCTTGTTTGAGCTGGGTACGTGCTTCCGTTTCCGTGAGCGCCATGATCATGCCGGAGCATCGCTTGCCCTGATGATCGATACCTTGCCAATAAAAATAATTCATCTGCGTGGTTAGTGCTTTTGCCACTTTATTCCCTCCAACCGAGTTGCCTGTCGATCTCAGATATCGAGGTATCACCTGCAATGAGTCGATTTACTGCCGACTGTTTGAGTGTCACCATGCCGTTCTCGATGGCAGATTGTTGTATTGCGTGGGTAGAGGTTTGAGCCAATATTAGCGCTTTAAGATTGGCGCTAAGTGGCAGGACTTCAAATAAAGCAATCCGCCCGTTGTAACCGAGATTGCAGTGTTGGCAGCCTGTCGGCGCGGCTTGGTACAGCACAATATTGTCTGTCAGTTGATGTTGTTGGCGCTCTGCGTCCGTTGGGGAATAGCTTTGTTTGCACATTGGACAGAGTCGGCGCACTAACCTCTGAGCGATAACTAGAGACAGAGAGGAGGCGAGGTTATACGCCTTAACGCCCATGTTTTGCAGCCGGGTTAAAGTCTCTGCAGCAGAATTGGTATGCAAGGTAGATAAGACCAGATGCCCAGTTTGAGCGGCTTTTACCGCGATGTCAGCGGTTTCAAAATCACGAATCTCGCCAACCATGATCACATCAGGATCTTGGCGTAAGAAGCTCCTTAAAGCACAGGCAAAATCAAAGCCAATTTGTGGTTGGATCTGTACTTGATTGATTCCGGGTAAGTTGATCTCGACCGGATCCTCCGCAGTGGCAATATTGATATGTGGCGTGTTGATCTTTTTCAGCCCAGCGTAGAGAGATAGTGTTTTACCACTGCCGGTTGGACCGGTGATCACGACTAATCCTTGTGGTTGGTTGAGCGCATCGTTGTAGTGCTGCAACTGAACGGGATCGAAACCAAGTTGGTCGAGATCCAATTGCACAGAACTCGTACCTAATAAGCGCAGGACGATCTTTTCACCCCATAACGTTGGTAGGGTTGAGATACGGATATTGATCTGTTGTTGGTTGCTCAATGTCAGTTTTGTGCGCCCATCTTGTGGTAGCCGTCTTTCGGCGATATCGAGCTGCGCGAGGATCTTAACGCGAGCGGCTAAGCGGCGTCCCAATCGCACTGGCGGGCTGTGGGTTTCTAACAATATGCCATCGCAGCGAATTCGAATGCGAAAGGACTCCTCATAAGGCTCGAAGTGAATGTCCGATGCGCCTCGATTAATCGCGTCCAACAATACTTGATGGATATAGCGACTGACAGGGGCATCATCACCACTGACTTGTTCTGCATCATTCATTTCCTCTTGTGCAAGTTCGACCAGCGTCTCGAGTTCAAAACCCTCAATCTCTTTATAAGCAGAAACACTCTGTGCTTGCCTGCGCCCATAGAGGGAGTGAATAGCGGTTTTTATTGCCTCAATATCACTCAGTACTAGCTTGGTTTGCAGCCCCGTGGCAAAGCGAAAATCAGTCTCGATGGTTTCGCTGCTGGGGTCATAGACCGCAATGGTGAGTGTGCTGCTTTCTAATTTAATCGGTAGCGCTTGATAGAGCAGGATCAGCGTTCGTAAATTGAGCTTACGAGACAACGCAATATAGTTATCGTTGTCGAGTGGAGCCATTTCAAGTTGAAATAGACGAGATAGCAGCAGAGTCAGTGGCTGACTATCGAAAATGCGATTTTCAATTAACCATTCGCACGGTGATTTACTGGCGCTTTGTGTAAAAGCGGTCAGTTGCTTAGAGGAGAGATAACCTTCTCTAAGCAACAGTTCGAGTAGGGGAGCTTTCACAACGGCGCTATTCACAACGATGTTATTGATTACTGATATTGGGCACAGTTACTGGCATCGTCGACGATATCCCAGGTCATGACGCCGCCACTGACCACATTGGGCTGATAAGCAAAGGTGTTGGTGGTCGCCGAGTTATTATCACAATCAATGTCGGGATTGAGCGCAATCTTGCCGTCCGTCACCCCAGTGACTCGAGATGCGGCACTCGGTACTGGGGATGTGCCAGCGTCACAATTGTCGAGTGCACCGTTCTCTGCAAAACAGACGCCAACCGCAGTTTTATATGAACCGGCTTCTGCCAGTGTGGCGACCACATTGGATTTCACGGTGTAGTCTTTGTAAATTGGGATACCAATGGTTGCCAGTACAGCGATGATGGCGACCACTACCATCAATTCTATTAAGGTAAAACCGCGAGTGAATTTGTTAGCGGAGCGAGTCATAACGATTTCCTTCTCTTTATAGTATGAGGCTGATTAGCTTAGGCTTGGATTACGCGCGAGAGTAGGCTGACTTGGCAGAGTTCTGATTGGCGCGGCATGATTAGCCACTTTTGTTACAAAGGCGGTGATGAGTAGGATTGATGCGGCTCGGCAACTCTAAGCCAGTCTGTGATGGCATGAAAAAGCCGCATCATGGATGCGGCTAGAAATCGGTAATTTGAGCGAATATCTGAGCGAAATAGTTACAGTAACTTCTTCAAGCGGTAAAGTTCTTCCAAAGCTTGACGAGGAGTGAGGTCATCAGGGTCAATATTGGCTAGTGCTTCTTCTACTTCACTTGGTTCAGGGATCAAGCTCAGTTGATTAGCGATATCAACGGCTGTGCTGCGCGGTGCGTTATTTTCCGTCGCTAGGCTAAGCTGCTCAAGCTGAGTCAATTTTGCTCGTGCTTGCTTGATCACGGTTTTTGGTACACCGGCAAGACCGGCGACCGCAAGACCATAAGACTTACTCGCCGCGCCCTCTTGCACTGCGTGCATAAAGGCAATGCTGTCACCGTGCTCTACCGCGTCTAGGTGAACGTTCGCGAGATGATCAATTTGGCTAGGCAGTTCGGTTAGCTCAAAGTAGTGAGTGGCGAATAGCGTTAATGCGCCAATCTGTTTTGCTAACCATTCGGCACTTGCCCAAGCCAGTGACAGACCATCATAGGTACTGGTACCACGACCAATCTCATCCATCAGCACTAGGCTACGCTCGGTGGCGTTGTGCAGAATGTTGGCAGTTTCTGTCATCTCAACCATGAAGGTTGAACGACCTGAAGCTAAATCGTCCGATGCGCCGATACGAGTAAAGATGCGATCGATAGAGCCGATATGCGCCGCTTCTGCTGGAACATAAGAACCAATGTGTGCCATTAGGGCAATCAACGCGGTTTGACGCATGTAGGTCGATTTACCGCCCATGTTCGGACCGGTGATAATCAACATTTTACGCTGCGCATTGAGCTCAATTGGGTTAGCAATAAAAGGCTCATCCATGACTTGCTCAACCACAGGGTGTCGACCTGCTTGAATTGAAATACCTGGCTCTTGGCTTAGGGTTGGACGACAGTAATCTAAGCTATCGGCACGCTCGGCTAGGTTTTGTAATACGTCTAACTGCGATACTGCGGAGGCGAGATTTTGCATCTGTTCTAGATGCGGCAATAGCAAATCGAACAGCTCTTCCCACAGTTTCTTCTCGACTGAAAGCGCTTTAGATTTTGAGTTAAGCACTTTGTCTTCGTGTTCTTTTAGCTCAGGAATAATGTAGCGCTCGGCATTTTTTAATGTTTGACGACGGACATAGTGCGCAGGCACTAAGTGGCTTTGCCCTCGGCTCACCTGAATAAAGAAGCCATGTACGGCGTTATAGCCGACTTTAAGGGTGTCGATATCGTGGCGCTCGCGCTCTTCACGCTCCAGTTTTTCTAAATACTCAGTTGCGCCATCTGCAAGGTTACGCCATTCATCAAGCTCAGCGTTGTAGCCAGAGGCAATCACACCACCTTCACGGATCACCACTGGAGGGTTTTCTTTGATCGCGCGCTCAAGGAGATCACACACATATTCAATTGGTGCGGCGTATTGTGCCAACTTAGCGAGGTAAGGGTGGTGAAGCGATGACAATACATCAGCCAGTTCAGGCAGTTGCTGCATCGCATGGCGCAGGCGTGCCAAATCTCGCGGGCGTGCTGAACGCAGTGCTAAGCGCGCCAAAATACGTTCGATATCACCAATCTGTTTCAGAACTGGCTGTAAGTCGCAGAACACGCTTTGCTCTTTAATATCGGTAATCGCATCTAGGCGTTGGTTGAGTGTATCAATACAGCGCATTGGTTGATGCAACCAGCGTTTGAGCATTCGGCTACCCATAGGCGTTGCCGTTTTATCTAACACGTCCGCTAGGGTGTTATCCAAGCCGCCAGCAAGGTTTTGGGTAATTTCTAGGTTGCGACGAGTCGCCGCATCCAAAATTACCGAGTGATCTTGGCGATCAAACGTCAGTGAGCGGATATGCGGTAGCGCGGTACGCTGAGTATCTTTGACATATTGAATCAAGCAGCCCGCTGCACATAGCCCGAGCTTGGCATGTTCGACACCAAAACCAACTAGGTCACGGGTGCCAAATTGCTGATTAAGTTGTTGCTTAGCTGTGTCAATTTCGAACTCCCATACCGGGCGACGACGATTACCGCTGCGCGAGGACATCAGATGCACTGGTTCGAAATCTTCTGGAAATAGCAGCTCGCGCGGTGAAGTACGTTGCAGCTCAGCTGCCATTGCTTCTTCGCTTTCCGGTTCAGTCAGTTGGAAACGACCGGACGTAATATCTAATGTGGCGTAGCCGAACTTACCATTGTGGTGGTAAATCGCCGCAATCAGGTTATCAACACGTTCAGACAGCAGTGCTTCGTCGGTCACCGTACCTGGCGTAACAATACGCACTACTTTACGTTCAACCGGACCTTTGCTGGTGGCAGGGTCACCAATTTGCTCACAGATCGCGACCGATTCACCCAGTTGAACTAGCTTGGCTAAGTAGCCTTCTACCGCGTGGTAAGGCACACCCGCCATCGGGATTGGTTCGCCAGCTGATGAGCCGCGTTTCGTTAATGAGATATCGAGCAGTTGTGAAGCGCGTTTCGCGTCATCATAAAAAAGTTCATAGAAGTCACCCATACGATAAAACAGCAAGATATCAGGGTTTTCAGCTTTTAACTTTAGATACTGCTGCATCATTGGAGTGTGTTTTTGTTCGGCTTTCACGGCTAACTTCTTTCGTTTATGACAATTGCGGCTTAGGATACGTGAATCGATAACGGGCGAAAAGTCACATTGAGGATTTTGAACATGGAATCACATCAATTATTGAGCATTGAGCTTGGTAAGTTATTGCTGCAACACCAACAGGTTCTCGCCACAGCAGAATCCTGCACTGGCGGAGGGGTCTCTGTGTCTGTAACGGACATCGCAGGCAGTTCGGCATGGTTTGATCGCGCATTCGTTACTTACAGTAATGAAGCCAAGATGGAGATGTTAGAAGTTCAAGCCCAAACGTTGGAGACGCATGGTGCCGTGAGTGAGCCGACCGTGGTTGAAATGGTAAAAGGTGCGCTAAAAAACGCCAATGCGACGATTGCTGTTTCGATTAGTGGTATTGCTGGTCCTGGCGGTGGCAGTGATGAAAAACCAGTGGGTACGGTATGCTTTGGTTTTGCCGATCACACAGGTTGGTTGAAGGTGAGCACGGAGCATTTTTCTGGTGATAGGGCAGAGGTGCGCTCGCAAGCGGTTGACTTTGCGCTTAAAACCCTGTGTGACTATTTGAGTGAGAGATCATAGTTTCACTGTTTGAGGTTTAAAATCCTTGCCAGATCAGTACTCTATCGAGCGAGTGCAAAAAAAATCCATACAGGTATAGACACTGTATGAATCAACAGTATAATGGCACTCATAAATTGTTCAGCTGATACTGAACAGCACCAATCAGATTTTATATTCATCAGCCATGGTGGATAGTTTGGAGAAAGTGATGGACGAGAATAAACAGAAAGCCCTCGCCGCTGCGCTAGGTCAAATTGAAAAGCAATTCGGTAAAGGCTCTATTATGCGCCTTGGCGACAACCGCACAATGGATGTAGAAACCATTTCGACTGGTTCACTTTCTCTCGATATCGCACTCGGTGCTGGTGGTCTACCAATGGGTCGTATCGTAGAAATCTACGGTCCAGAATCTTCAGGTAAAACAACCCTAACTCTTGAACTGATTGCCGCTGCGCAACGTGAAGGTAAAACTTGTGCCTTTATTGATGCTGAGCACGCACTTGATCCTATCTATGCGAAGAAGCTAGGTGTTGATATTGATGCGCTATTGGTTTCTCAGCCAGACACAGGTGAGCAAGCGTTAGAAATCTGTGATGCATTAGCACGCTCAGGTGCAATTGACGTTCTAGTGGTTGACTCAGTAGCGGCACTAACACCAAAAGCTGAAATTGAAGGCGAGATGGGCGATAGCCACATGGGTCTTCAAGCGCGTATGCTATCGCAAGCAATGCGTAAGCTAACGGGTAACCTCAAGCAGTCTAACTGTATGTGTATCTTCATCAACCAAATTCGTATGAAGATTGGTGTAATGTTTGGTAACCCAGAAACCACAACGGGTGGTAACGCACTGAAGTTTTACGCGTCTGTTCGTCTTGATATCCGCCGTACTGGTTCTATCAAAGAAGGTGATGAAGTGGTGGGTAACGAAACCCGCATCAAAGTGGTGAAGAACAAGATTGCTGCACCATTTAAACAAGCAGAAACGCAGATCCTGTACGGTCAAGGCTTTAACCGTGAAGGTGAACTGATCGATCTAGGCGTGAAGCACAAGCTCGTAGAGAAAGCAGGTGCGTGGTACAGCTACAACGGCGATAAGATTGGTCAAGGTAAAGCAAACGCTTGTAAGTTCCTTAAAGAGAACCCAGAAGCGGCGCAAACCATCGACAGCAAGCTACGTGAAATGTTGCTATCACCAGCTCAACCAGAAGAGCCTGAAACGGGTGAAATGCCACAAGAAGAAGAGTTTTAATCTCTCTTTGGTCGCTGAGCTAAATTGAATCCACAGCCAAGCCTCGCATCATGCGGGGCTTTGTTTTATCTTGTCTTTCTATCTTTCTATCTTTCTATCTTTCTATCTTTCTATCTTTCTATCTTTCTATCTTTCTATCTTTCTTTCTCTTATTCTTTTTTCTCACTTCTCACTTCTCACTTCTCACTTCTCACTTCTCACTTCTCACTTCTCACTTCTCACTTCTCACTTCTCACTTCACCTTTATCTCTTCTCGCTTCACCTTTATCTCTTCTCGCTTCACCTTTATCTCTTCTCGGATGACTTGCAGGAAGAACGAGTCTTTTTAGGCTAGTAGCCACAGCCACAGCCACAGCCACAGCCACAGCCACAGCCACAGCCACAGCCACAGCTAAAATAGTACGCTGACTCTCTTGAGTGGATTGTTAGCTAGTTTGGCTATCGTTTTCTAATGGTGGGGCGGAGAACGGTTGCAGCCATTTCACCAATAGGACGATGAAAGCCTTTGTACTGCCCCTTTAGTGACGAAAGCCTGTGATGTTAGCTGGTGCTAGCTGATGGCTGAACTTTTTCTGAGAGGTCGACTCACTGAGAATAGAACCGATATTATTTATCTATTTTAAAATGTGATCTAGAGCACTTTAATATTATATCTATAAATAATGCCAGGTATATTTGTAGCCTCTAGATTGCGTTTATTAATTAAATTGTTTTGATTTTGCCTTTTAATTTAACCCTGATTATTTGTTGATCGATTTAATTTAATTGCCACAGATATTAATTGTAATCATCGCAGGCTGATATTAATTATTTTTGTTTAATTAATAAATAAATACACCATTATTATTAACAAATGGAGTAATAAAACTGGCTATAAAATTAAATTAAATTTATAAATGAGATCTGGTTCAAGTTTGATTTGATGATATTTTGGACTAACTGCACCAAAGCAACCATTATTTTGCACTTTTTTGGGGGCTTTAAAGCCCTTTAAACATTAAATTATCTGGTTGATGTTGTTGCTGTGGTGTAAATATTGGTGCTAATTACGCCGTTTTGGGCTCTAATTGCTTGTGTGTAAATAATTCCGTACAGTTAAATGTACGTATTAAAGTGTTAACTGAATCTCATAATGGGTAATGGCTAACAAAATAAATGGTCTTGTACAATACCGATCCATCAAATAAATCAGAAAAACAACGTCTATAATATCTTGTTTTGGCAATAAAGTTGCCGTTTAGTTTTTTATACGAGAGCTCCAATTTATACCGCTTGAACAGCTATTCCCTTAATCCGGAAAAAATATTCTAATGGCTTCGAAGTTTGGGGATACACCCAATTAAATAAAGAATATGACCATTAAATAAATTGGAGTAAGAAAATGGAAAAACGTTACCCTGCTGAACCGTTTCGCATTAAAACTATCGAAAACGTTTCAATGATTGGTCGCGAAGAGCGTGCTGAAAAAATGAAAGAAGCTGGTTACAACACGTTTCTTCTAAACAGTGCTGATGTTTACATCGACCTACTAACTGACTCAGGCACATCTGCAATGTCTGACAAGCAGTGGGCTGCTCTAATGACTGGTGACGAAGCATACGCTGGTTCTAAAGATTTCTACAAACTAGAAGAAGCTGTTCAACGTCTATACGGTTTCCCATACCTAATTCCTACTCACCAAGGTCGCGGTGCAGAGAACATCCTTTCTCAAATCGCAATTCCTAAAGACAAAGGTCAACAATGGGTTCTTGGTAACATGTACTTCACAACTACACGTTTCCACCAAGAGCACAACGGTGCTAAATTCATCGACATCATCCGCGATGAAGCACACGATGCAGCACTAGATGTACCATTTAAAGGCAACATCGACCTAGACAAACTACAATCTGCTATCGCTGAGAAAGGCGCAGAAAACATTGCTTACGTATGTCTAGCAATCACTGTAAACCTAGCAGGTGGTCAGCCAGTATCTATGGCTAACATGCGTGCAGTAAGCGAAATCTGTAAAGCTAACGGCATCAAAGTATTCTACGATGCAACTCGTTGTGCAGAAAACGCATACTACATCAAAGAGCAAGAAGAAGGTTACGCAGACAAGACTATCAAAGAGATCGTTATCGAGCAGTTCTCTTACGCAGATGGCGCAACAATGTCTTCTAAGAAAGACGGTCTTGCAAACATCGGTGGTTTCCTAGCACTACGTGACGAGCACCTATTCGAAGAATCTAAAGAACTAGTAGTAGTATACGAAGGTATGCCTTCATACGGCGGTCTAGCTGGTCGTGACATGGCAGCTCTAGCTGTTGGTCTAGAAGAAGCTCTAGAATTCCCATACCTTGACCACCGTATCAAGCAAATCCGTTACCTAGGTGACAAGCTACGTGCAGCTGGCGTTCCAATGATTGAACCAATCGGTGGTCACGCAGTATTCGTTGACGCACGTCGCTTCCTACCACACCTAGAACAAGATCAGTGTCCAGCGCAAACTCTAGCTGCGTCTGTATACATCGAGACAGGTGTACGTACAATGGAACGTGGTATCGTATCTGCTGGACGTAACCGTGAGACTGGCGACCACCACCGTCCAGCTCTAGAAACAATCCGTCTAACTATTCCACGTCGTGTTTACACTTACGCACACATGGATGCAGTAGCTGAAGGTATCATCGAGCTTTACAAAAACCGCGACCAAATCAAAGGTCTAAACTTTGTATATGAGCCTAAGCAACTACGCTTCTTCACTTCTCGTTTCGAGTACATTGAAGGTTAATAGTTAGCTGTTAGCTGAGTTACTAAGCCCCCTAATTTAGGGGGCTTTCTTCGTTTTAGCCTACCATGAACCAAAAGCTCAAGGTGGGATTCTTTCGGTTGTGTCACAGAGGAGGGTTTTAACCCTAACAGCTTGGTCTTATAGCCGTTTTTTTAGTAGCTATTGTTGAAACAGAAACCCTTAGCAGAGTCGGGCACATCGCTCGTCAATACCACCACGATTTAACTTCCCTCTTATACATACCAAACCATGCATCTTGAGGTGAGATGGGTATAGCATCTAGCACACGCTTATGTGTACAATACAGCAAAATTCTATCTCGACTATTTTCAGGAAGAGCTGCATGTACATGAGCACAGATGAGGTTCGTAACGCGTTCCTCAAGTTCTTTGAAAGCAAAGGACACCAAATCGTAGAAAGTTCATCGTTAGTACCGCATAACGACCCAACCCTGCTTTTCACTAACGCAGGTATGAACCAATTCAAGGATTGTTTCTTAGGTTTAGAAAAACGCGCCTACACACGAGCAACTACGGCCCAACGCTGTGTACGTGCTGGTGGTAAACACAATGACCTAGAAAACGTAGGTTTTACTGCACGTCACCACACATTCTTCGAAATGCTAGGTAACTTCAGCTTCGGTGATTACTTCAAAGAAGACGCGATTGCTTACGCATGGGAATTCCTGACTGAAACGCTACAACTACCAAAAGATCGTCTACTAGTAACGGTATACGAGACAGATGATGAAGCGTTTGATATCTGGAACCAAAAAATTGGTATCCCAGCTGATCGCATCGTACGTATCGGTGATAAAGAAGGCGGCAAAGCATACGAGTCAGATAACTTCTGGCAAATGGGTGACACAGGTCCTTGTGGTCCTTGTACTGAAATCTTCTACGATCACGGTGAACACATTTGGGGTGGTCGTCCTGGCTCTCCTGAAGAAGACGGTGACCGTTTTATCGAGATCTGGAACAACGTATTCATGCAGTTCAACCGTCATGCAGACGGCACAATGGAACCACTTCCAAAGCCATCTGTTGACACGGGTATGGGTATCGAGCGTATCTCTGCAATCATGCAAGGCGTTCACTCAAACTACGAAATCGATGTATTCCAAACACTGATTAAAGCAGCGGCTGAAGTGACAGGTTGTGAAGACCTATCTAACCAGTCTCTACGTGTAATTGCTGACCACATTCGTTCATGTTCATTCCTAATCGTTGATGGCGTTATGCCTTCAAACGAAGGTCGTGGTTACGTTTTACGTCGTATCATCCGTCGTGCAGTTCGTCACGGTAACAAAGTCGGTGCTCAAGGCGCATTCTTCCACAAGTTGGTTGGCGTATTGGCAGAGATCATGGGTACAGCAGGCGAAGAACTAAAACGTCAACAAGCGGTTGTTGAAAAAGTTCTACGTATCGAAGAAGAGAACTTCGGACGTACTCTTGAACGTGGCATGACAATTCTAAACGAAGCTTTAGATAACCTAGACGGTAAAGTACTAGACGGCGAAACCGTATTTAAACTTTACGACACTTACGGCTTCCCAGCTGACTTAACTAACGACGTAGCTCGTGAGCGTGATTTCGCGATCGACGAAGAAGGTTTTGAGAAAGCGATGGAAGAGCAACGTCAACGTGCTCGCGAAGCTGGTCAATTCGGTACTGACTACAATGCCGCAATCAAAACTGACGCACAAACTGAGTTCTGCGGTTACGCAGCGACAGAAGGTTCAAGTGCAGTAGCAGCAATGTTTGTTGAAGGCAACGAAGTTGAATCTCTATCAGCAGGTGATAAGGCGATCCTTATCCTTGAAGAAACCCCATTCTACGCTGAGTCAGGCGGTCAATGTGGTGATGCTGGTGTGATCAAAACTGAATCAGGTTTATTCAAAGTAGAAGATACACAGAAACTGGGTAATGCGATTGCACACCACGGTGAGCTGACTGAGGGCGTGATTGCGAAGGGCGACAAAGCACAAACTCTCGTTGATGCACTGCGCCGCGCAGCAATTACATTGAACCACTCTGCAACACACTTGCTACACGCAGCACTACGTAAAGTATTGGGTGAGCACGTAACGCAGAAAGGCTCTCTAGTGAAAGCTGAAAACCTACGTTTTGACTTCTCTCACCTAGAAGGTGTGACAGCGGCTGAGCTAAAAGAAGTTGAGCGTCTCGTGAACGCGCAAATTCGTCGTAACCACAACATCGAAACCAATATCATGGATATTGAGTCTGCGAAGCAGAAAGGTGCTATGGCACTATTCGGTGAGAAGTACGATGATGAAGTTCGCGTACTATCTATGGGTGATTTCTCAACTGAGCTATGTGGTGGTATCCACGCGTCTAACACTGGTGACATTGGTCTATTCAAGATTACGTCAGAAGGTGGTATCGCAGCAGGCATCCGTCGTATTGAAGCGGTAACGGGTGAAGCAGCGCTAGATGCAATTGAAGCTCAGCAAGATAAGTACGAAGCGAAGCTTTCAGATGCAGCGAACAAAGCGAAAGCGCTAGAGAAAGAAATTCAGCAGCTGAAAGACAAACTTGCCTCTCAAGCGAGTGCTAGCCTAACTAGCCAAGTAAAAGAGATTGCAGGTGTTAAAGTTCTGGTTTCTCAACTAGACGGCGCAGATAACAAAGCACTACGTGGTATGGTTGATGAGCTTAAGAACCAACTAGGTAGCGGCATTATCATGCTGGGCAACGTAGCGGAAGGCAAAGTAGGTCTAATCGCTGGCGTAACCAAAGATCTTACTGGCAAAGTGAAAGCGGGCGAACTGGTTAATATGGTTGCTCAGCAAGTTGGTGGTAAAGGTGGTGGTCGTCCAGATATGGCGCAAGCAGGTGGTACTGATGCATCAGCGCTACCAGCAGCGTTGGAGTCAGTAGAAGCTTGGATTGCTGAGCGTCTATAAGACTTCTCCATTAGAGTAATTTACGCTCAACCAGAAATGGTTGAGCGTTCTTTTTTATGCGAAGCAAACATATTCAACATGTTTGATTAGATTCATCCCGCTTAATAAGTAAATTGAGCGGCACAATGAGACTTGGTCTTAGGAAGGTGAAGACTGGTGAAAAAGCCTCTTATCGTGCAGAAATTTGGTGGTACATCGGTGGGTTCAATAGAAAGAATTCATCAAGTTGCACAGCACATTATTAACGCTAAAAATTCGGACAACCAAGTGGTTGTCGTGGTTTCAGCTATGTCTGGAGAGACGAATCGCTTAGTCGATTTAGCTCAACAAATTGATAGCGTACCCAATGCTCGTGAATTGGATGTATTGCTTTCTGCCGGCGAACAAGTGTCGATGGCTCTATTAGCAATGACCCTGAATAAGATGGGTTATCCCTCTCGCTCATTAACGGGTGCGCAAGCAAGAATAGTCACCGATGAGCAACACAATGACGCGACGATAAAGCAAATAGATGTTTCGCCAATTCTGAAGCTGTTAGAGCAAGACCAAATCGTGATTGTGGCTGGGTTTCAAGGTATTACCGAGAGTGGTGACATTACTACCTTAGGTCGTGGTGGCTCAGATACTACCGCCGTTGCACTTGCTGGCGCACTACAAGCGGACGAATGCCAAATCTTCACGGATGTGGATGGTATTTATACTTGTGACCCTCGTGTGGTTGAAAGTGCGCACAAACTTGAAGTGATTGATTTTCCCTCGATGGAAAGCATGGCTAGACATGGTGCGAAAGTATTGCATCTTCCTTCAGTGTTACATGCATGGGAAAACCAGGTTCCTTTGAGAGTCTTGTCGACTTTCGATGTCAATCAGGGTAGTTTGGTCAAAGGTGATGAATGTTTGCACTCTGTTTGTGGCTTAGCGATTCAACGCGATATGTGTTTGATTAAAGTCGCTAAACCTGTACTCATTAGCGTAGAGAAACAGTGCCAACTTATCGGAATTGACATTTGGGATGTGATTGAACACCCAGAATGGTTCGGTATTGTTGTCAAGCAAGACGCTTTCTCTAAACTAGAATTGGTCTTACAGGGAAAAGTAGCCGATCGTCATCAGATTAGCTTGCTGACCGCTGTTGGTGCTAATACGCAAGAGCTCGCTGAATCTTTGAATTCATTGCTTGCCGAACACAAGATATCTGCTATCCACCAGAAAAGTGATGAGAGGTCTTTAACGACCGCATTGTTACCAGAGTGTGTGAATAGTGCAGCGAATTTATTGCATCAAGCGTATATAATGCCGAGCAAAGCACACGATTGCCTACAAAAACATGCATATCTAGGCTAGATTCGAATAAGAATTGAGTTTACGAAAATATAACTTTTGTTGGATAATAGCTGTGTAGCAAGAAATTTTAAGAGATTACTCAAGGAGCACAGAATGCTAATTTTAACTCGCCGTGTTGGTGAAACTCTAATGATTGGTGATGAAGTTACAGTAACAGTACTAGGTGTGAAAGGTAACCAAGTACGTATCGGTGTTAATGCTCCGAAAGAAGTGTCTGTTCATCGCGAAGAAATCTACTTGCGCATTCAGGCAGAGAAAGGTAACGGTAACGTTGCATCAGGCAATTACTAATTGCTAAGAAAAAGCTGACTACGGGTCAGCTTTTTTTGTGGGTACAGAGCAAGGAAAACTCTCAAAAAAGTGTGAATAAACACCGCTTTGGTTAAATTGACAACGGTTGGCGAGATTTTTCTCAAATTTGCCAAGAAAGTGTTTGACATATTTTTGGTAAATCGTAATATGTGCCTCCGCAAGACGGTGAGGTGGCCGAGAGGCTGAAGGCGCTCCCCTGCTAAGGGAGTATACGGCTTGATACCGTATCGAGGGTTCGAATCCCTCCTTCACCGCCATTCTTGCTTCTTCTTTTTTAGAAGAATTGCTCTTCGGAGCATAGCTTTGAAACAAAGCAAATGCGCGCTCGTAGCTCAGCTGGATAGAGTACCTGGCTACGAACCAGGCGGTCAGAGGTTCGAATCCTCTCGAGCGCGCCATTCTCTACTTGTAGAGAATAATAAAAAAACGGTGAGGTGGCCGAGAGGCTGAAGGCGCTCCCCTGCTAAGGGAGTATACGGCTTGATACCGTATCGAGGGTTCGAATCCCTCCTTCACCGCCATTTTTATTGACCGGCAGGTCAATTTTTTTGTTTCAAAACTAATATTTTGTGATATGCTTCACAATCTGCGCGCTCGTAGCTCAGCTGGATAGAGTACCTGGCTACGAACCAGGCGGTCAGAGGTTCGAATCCTCTCGAGCGCGCCATTATTAAGGGCTTTAGTCCTGATAGTGATTTAATCATTATCGAAACCCGTGCGTCCTTAGCTCAGCTGGATAGAGTACCTGGCTACGAACCAGGCGGTCGGAGGTTCGAATCCTCCAGGACGCGCCACTTTTCTTTTGAAAGCTTATTTAAGTTTTTCAAACAAGAAAGAAAGGTCGTTGACCTGATGTCAATTAACTATAATTGATATCGAAAACATTGCGCGCTCGTAGCTCAGCTGGATAGAGTACCTGGCTACGAACCAGGCGGTCAGAGGTTCGAATCCTCTCGAGCGCGCCATTATTAAGGGCTTTAGTCCTGATAGTGATTTAATCATTATCGAAACCCGTGCGTCCTTAGCTCAGCTGGATAGAGTACCTGGCTACGAACCAGGCGGTCGGAGGTTCGAATCCTCCAGGACGCGCCACTCTCTAGGTCATAGACCTGATGTTGGTTAACTTAATCAATATCGAAAACATTGCGCGCTCGTAGCTCAGCTGGATAGAGTACCTGGCTACGAACCAGGCGGTCAGAGGTTCGAATCCTCTCGAGCGCGCCATTATTAAGGGCTTTAGTCCTGATAGTGATTTAATCATTATCAAAACCCGTGCGTCCTTAGCTCAGCTGGATAGAGTACCTGGCTACGAACCAGGCGGTCGGAGGTTCGAATCCTCCAGGACGCGCCACTATTTAGGTCATAGACCTGATGTTGGTTAACTTAATCAATATCGAAAATATTGCGCGCTCGTAGCTCAGCTGGATAGAGTACCTGGCTACGAACCAGGCGGTCAGAGGTTCGAATCCTCTCGAGCGCGCCATCATTGAAAGCCTCGCAGAAATGTGGGGTTTTTTTATTAACAATTATTTAGCATAATTGTTACCCTTCATATACAAAGCCTTGTTTTTTAAGCGCTATTTTCAGAACTTTTAAGCCTATCGCAGTAAAGTCCCTAAAGTTGGAATAACGTGGGATAAACGCTAGTTATTTGTGCTTTTCATATCGAATATTCCAGCTTTATGTGATTTGTGTGACGAATATTTCCCTAGAAATGTGCAATATCATAAAGTGTGCCTTAAACAAAATTGACAAAATTTAATCAATCGAGATAATCCTAGTCCTCTTGTCGGGATCATAGGAAGCATCCAACGGCAATATTAGTACTGTGAAGTACAGCCACGATTAAGTGATAAGTTTCACAAAGTAACAGCTTGATCGCTGAGCCAATTGTCAGGATGACAAAGAAAGGACGCAAAATGGACAATATTGGAAGCCAATTATTTGATGCTGCCACCCTGATGGTTACAGGGATGTCGGTAGTATTCATTTTCCTCACAATTCTTGTATACCTCGTTCGGTTGATGTCTCGGTTAGTGCCAGAGGAAGTGCCAGAGCCGATTGCTACCCCAGTACAAAATAAATCAGTTCAATCATCTTCTGCTGTCAGCCCGAAGGTCGTAGCGGCTATCTCTGCCGCGGTACATCAGTACCGTACCTCTGCAGCTAAATAGCAATTAAAGGATTAAAAGGAGTTAATGAGCATGTCTAAACCACTAGCTATCACCGATGTGGTACTTCGTGACGCCCATCAATCATTATTTGCCACGCGTATGCGTATCGAGGATATGTTACCGATCGCCGCAGAGCTGGATAAAATCGGTTACTGGTCTTTAGAAACTTGGGGTGGTGCGACTTTCGATTCGTGTATTCGCTTCTTGGGTGAGGATCCATGGGAGCGTTTACGTGAGCTGAAAAAAGCAATGCCAAATACGCCAATGCAAATGCTATTGCGCGGTCAGAACCTATTAGGTTACCGCCACTATGCTGACGATGTTGTCGAGAAATTTGTTGAGCGTGCCCATACTAACGGCATGGACGTTTTCCGTATCTTTGATGCGATGAATGACGTTCGCAACTTCCAAAAAGCGGTCAAAGCGACCGTAGATGTTGGCGCTCATGCACAAGGCACGCTGTCATACACAACTAGCCCGGTTCATAATGTGGATACTTGGGTGGATTTGGCGAAACGTCTTGAAGATCTGGGTTGTCACTCGCTATGTATTAAAGATATGGCGGGTCTGCTTAAGCCATATGAAGCTGAAGAGTTAGTTACTCGTATTAAAGCATCGTGTGATGTACCTCTTGCTCTGCATTGTCACGCGACAACCGGGCTTTCAACGGCGACTGCGGTTAAAGCGGTCGAAGCGGGGGTAGACATTCTCGATACCGCGATTTCATCAATGAGTTGTACTTACGGCCATACACCAACAGAAACAGTGGTGGCGATGCTACAAGGCACTGAACGCGATACCAATCTACAACTGGATCAACTCGAGCCAATTGCGGCTTACTTCCGTGAAGTGCGTAAGAAATACGCCAAATGGGAAGGTCAGTTAAAAGGTGTTGATTCACGTATTCTGATTGCTCAAGTCCCTGGTGGCATGCTGACCAACATGGAAGGTCAGCTAAAAGAGCAAGGCGCTGCGGATCGTATTGATGAAGTGCTAGAAGAGATCCCTCGTGTACGCCAAGATCTTGGCTTTATCCCTCTAGTGACGCCAACGTCACAGATCGTCGGTACACAAGCGGTGATCAACGTGCTAACAGGCGAGCGCTACAAGAGCATCACCAAAGAGACTGCGGGCGTGCTGAAAGGTGAATATGGCGCGGCACCAGCTGAAGTGAATGCTGAGTTGCAAGCGCGAGTGCTTGATGGTGCAGAACCGATTACTTGTCGTCCGGCGGATCTTCTCAAATCTGAATTAGATAAGCTAACAGATGATCTTCTAGCGAAAGCCAAAGAAGAGGGGATCTCTCTGGCTGAAGATACCGTGGATGATGTGCTGACGTATGCGTTGTTCCCACAAGTTGGTCTTAAGTTCCTTAAAAACCGTCATAACCCTGAAGCCTTTGAACCTGCACCAGGCAAAGAAGTACCTGCTCCTGTTGCTGCCCCAGCAGCAGCGCCTGTCGCCGGTGGTATCGAGACCTACAGTGTCAAAGTAGATGGTCAAGTTTATGATGTTGAAGTTGGTCCTCAAGGGCAATTGACTTCGGTTACGCCTGCCGCAGCGCAAGCCCCTGCTCCAGCAGCGGCGCCAGTCGCGTCTGGTAATGCTGAAGCGGTTCCAGCGCCATTGGCGGGTAACATCTTTAAAGTGAATGTCCAAAGTGGCTCTGAAGTCGCTGAGGGTGATGTGTTGTTGATCCTTGAAGCGATGAAGATGGAAACTGAAGTACGCGCAGCTCGTGGTGGTGTAGTTCAGGATCTTCACGTCAAAGAAGGTGATTCAGTCGTTGTTGGCGCTCCGCTATTAAGCCTTGCGTAAGGGAGTACCATGGAAGGATTACTAACTCTCTGGTCTGAGACTGGTATTGCTAATTTTGAGTTTGGTCAGCTGTGCATGATTGCCGTTGGTTGTACTCTGCTTTATTTAGCAATCCGTAAGGGCTTTGAACCGTTGTTGCTATTACCGATTGGTTTTGGTGCCATTTTGGCCAATATTCCAGTGGTTGGTTTAGCAAACAGCGCCGTCGTTAACGCAATTGCTGCAGGTGATATTAACCTACTGACTCAGTTTGCTTCAGTACTTGGTATTAATGATATCTCAGCAGAAGCGGTAAAAGCTGCCTACAAGATGGCTGAGCCAGAGCAATTGACCTTACTGGAGTCATTAGCAAGTAACGCGAAGTTCACCGATGGCACACTTTATACTTTCTATAAAGTGGCGGTAGCCTCTGGTATTGCTCCTCTGCTTATTTTCTTAGGTGTGGGCGCGATGACCGACTTTGGTGCGCTGATCGCTAACCCAAAAACCTTGTGGTTAGGGGCAGCGGCGCAGTTTGGTATCTTTGCGACACTGTTTGGTGCGATTCTATTGAACTACGTGCCTGGTATGGAATTCTCCATGCCAGATGCCGCTTCAATCGCGATCATTGGTGGTGCGGACGGTCCAACGGCTATCTTCTTAGCAAGTAAGTTGTCGCCTGATTTGCTTGGTGCGATTGCTGTTGCTGCATACAGCTACATGGCATTAGTACCAATTATTCAGCCGCCAATTATGAAAGCGTTAACCACACCGGAAGAGCGCAAGATCAAGATGGCTCAGTTACGTCATGTGGGTAAGACAGAGAAAATTCTGTTTCCGCTGTCTGTACTGATGATGGCTATTTTGTTCTTACCATCAGCAACGCCACTGGTTGGGATGTTCTGTTTGGGTAACTTGATGCGCGAAGCGGGCGTGGTTGATCGCCTTTCTAAAACGGCGCAGAACGAGCTTATCAATATTGTCACCATCTTCTTAGGTTTAAGTGTCGGCTCGAAGTTGCAAGCCGAGGAGTTCTTAAACTTAGAGACTCTAGGTATCCTCGCTTTAGGTGCGGTTGCGTTTAGTATCGGTACTGCGGGTGGTGTGTTGATGGCGAAGCTGTTGAATAAGTTCTCTAAAGAAGACATTAACCCACTGATTGGTGCCGCTGGTGTTTCAGCGGTCCCAATGGCAGCTCGAGTGGTAAACAAAGTCGGCTTAGAAGCCAATCCGCAAAACTTCCTGTTGATGCATGCAATGGGACCAAACGTAGCGGGCGTGCTGGGTTCGGCGGTCGCGGCGGGTATCTTGCTTGCCCTGGTAGGGTAGTGACAAAAGGTTTTGTCGTTGCCCTTCACACTTGAGTGAGAACTTGGTTAATTTGCAAACAAGTGGTTAACCTAGGCAAACAAAATGTTATATATTCAAAGGGATGCTTCGGCATCCCTTTTTTTACATCAATAAGGATTGGTTGATATGGAAAATAAACAAGTTGTCATCCCTCAATTTGGCGCACCAGAAGTACTCTCTATTCAGACGGTTCAAATACCTGAGGCTCAGCCTGGCTACGTGGTAGTGAAAGTGGCTTTTGCCGGCGTCAATCCGATTGATGTAAAAACGCGCGCCGGGCTAGGTTGGGCAGCCGCTGAGAATAAAGATAATCTGCCTTGGGTGCTGGGCTATGACATTGCCGGTTCAGTACACAGCGTTGGTGATGGCACCGACAAATTTGAAATCGGTGATAAAGTCGCAGGTTTTATTGGTTTTCCTTTGCAAGGTGGTGGCTATAGCCAGTATGTGGCGGTGCCAGAACAAGCACTAAGCCGGGTACCTGATGCGGTTACTTTGGAAGCTGCTGCAGCGTTGCCATTAGCCGGACAAACTGCGGTGCAAGCGTTAGACACCGTCTCGATTCAAGAGGGACAACGTGTACTGATCCTTGCGGGTGCTGGCGGTGTTGGGCATATTGCAGTGCAGCTTGCGGTCGCAGCCAAAGCCGAGGTATTTACTACTTGCAGTGAAAGCAATCTTGATTACCTAGCGACGCTTGGTGCTCATGCGGTGAATTACCATTTTGCTCCAGTCTCTGAGCGTGTCGAAGAAGCCGATGTGTTAGTCGATCTTGTGGGTGGAGAAGCGGCGCTTGATGCGTTGAAGTGCCTAAAAGATGGTGCGAGAGTGGTGACGGTGCCGACATTAAGTGCCGAGCTCATTTGTGAAAAAGCCAAACTGTTAGGTTTTGAAGCCACGGGGATGCTGGTTGACCCGAATCCTGAACAGCTAGATGCCATGCTCTACATGGTTAGCGTGGGTCTGCTTAAAACAGAAATTTATCAAGTCTACCCGATGGATCAGGTAGTGGACGCCCATAAGCAAATGGAAACAGGGCACACACGAGGAAAAATTTTGTTGGATATGCAATGCTAGAAACGTTCAATACTGCGTTTCAATCTTTCGCATTATGGTTTTCTGATTCTGCACTTTGGGTTCTTTTTTTCAGTGGTTTTCTTAGTGCAACCTTATTACCCGGCGGCTCAGAAGCAGGATTAATTGCTACTCTGAGCCTAGATCAATATTCTCCAGCTATGGTTATATTAGTCGCGACTCTTGGTAACACCTTGGGTGGGCTGACTAATTATTGGTTAGGACTATGGCTACCTAATCGAACTCAAAACGAAAAACATGGTCATAAAGCCATACAGTGGCTGCAAAAGTATGGCTACTGGACGTTGTTTTTTAGTTGGTTACCTGTCATTGGTGATCCTTTGTGTCTTGCAGCAGGTTGGCTTCGCATGAAATTTTGGCCGAGTTTTTGGCTAATTCTTATCGGTAAAGCCTTTCGTTATTCCTTACTTGCTGCCTTGTTTTACGGTCTTTTCTAAGGAAATACGATGAGAAAGTTTCTAATCGGTGCTGTTTCTCTTACCGCGTTATTCGGTTGCACCTCAAATCTCGATTATTCCGTACCGTTTTTTTCCTCTCTTCCTCAAGGCGTGACGTTAGTTGAAGAGGTGAATGCTGTCGCAGGTAAGGCGACCATCCCTTACAGTAAATATAAACTCGATAATGGCTTAACCGTTATTCTTTCGCCAGATCACTCCGATCCTCTGGTCCATGTTGATGTGACCTATCATGTTGGTTCCGCTCGTGAAGAAATCGGTAAATCAGGTTTTGCCCATTTCTTCGAACATATGATGTTCCAAGGCAGCGAGCATGTTGGCGATCAAGAACATTTTCGCTTGATCACTGAAGCGGGTGGCACGCTAAATGGCACCACTAACCGTGACCGAACCAATTATTTTGAGACGGTGCCGGCGAACCAGTTAGAAAAAATGCTGTGGCTAGAGTCAGACCGTATGGGCTTTTTGCTGGATGCGGTTTCACAACGTAAGTTTGAAGTTCAACGCGATACGGTGAAAAACGAGCGTGCGCAAAATTACGATAATCGCCCTTATGGTTTGATGTGGGAGAAAATGGGCGAAGCGATGTATCCAGAAGGTCATCCATATTCATGGCAAACCATAGGTTATGTTGAGGACTTAGATCGTGTTGATGTAAACGATCTCAAAGCGTTTTTCCTACGTTGGTATGGCCCTAATAATGCGGTATTGACTATTGGTGGCGATATTGATGTTGAGCAGACGCTCGAATGGGTGAATAAGTATTTTGGTTCGATTCCTCGCGGTCCAGAAGTTGAGCAGGCAGACAAACAACCTGCTGTGCTTACTCAAGATAAGTACATCACTTTAGAAGATCGCATCAGACAGCCAATGGTATTAGTCGGCTGGCCGACGCAGTACAGTGGTCATCAAGATGAAATGGCGCTAAACGCACTCGCTTCAACACTAGGTAGTGGCGCAAATTCGTTGTTGTACCAAAAATTAGTTAAGACGCAAAAAGCCGTCGATGCTGGCGCGTTTCAAGACTGCTCTGAATTAGCATGTAATTTCTATATCTATGCGATGGCACCATCGGGTGATAAAGGACAATTAAAGCCGCTGTATCAAGAGATGATGCAGATTTTAGCTGGATTTGAAAAACAAGGTATCAGCCAAGAGCGCTTGGATGAAATTACCGGAATGTCAGAGTCATCGGCGGTATTTGCACTGCAAAGCGTTAAAGGCAAAGTATCACAGCTAGCAGCTAACGAGACTTTTTTTGGTCAGCCAGATCGACTACAAACTCAGTTAGAGCGTATTCGCGCAGTGACACCTGAGTCGGTAATGGCAGCCTACAAGCAGTACATTAATGGTCATCACAAAGTGACATTAAGTGTTGTACCGAAAGGGCGGGTAGATTTGGCGGTTGCACCAAGCACGTTTACTACGCCACCTCGCACGTTGCCTGAATATCAAAAAGTTAATGAAAGTGACTTAGTCTATCGCCGTGCTACGGATGATTTCGACCGTTCGGTGATGCCACAAGTGGCAGAAGCTGTTAAAGCCGAAATGCCTAAGTTGTACCGAGTTTACTTTGATAATGGCGCAGAGCTGTTGGGTACCGTGAGCGATGAGACACCCACAGTCCAAATGGATATTCGTCTACCTGCCGGTGAGCGTTATGCCGCGAAAGATCAAGAAGGCATTGCAAATCTAACCGCGGCGATGATGCAAGAGGGAACACAAAAGTCGACTTTGGAAGAGCTGCAAGCGCGTTTGGATAAACTAGGTAGTAGTGTGGCTATCAATGCGGGTAACTATACAACAACTATCTCACTGGCGAGTTTAGAGAAGAACCTGCCGCAAACATTAGCTATCGTTAATGAAGTCCTATTTGAGCCTGCGTTTAAGCAACAAGATTTTGACCGAGTAAAGAAACAGATGCTTGAAGGGTTAGTTTATCAGCATCAGCAGCCTAGTTGGTTAGCTTCTCAAGCCACGCGTCAGGTGCTGTTTAGTGGCTCACTCTATCAGCGTCCGAGTGATGGTACCTATCAATCGGTTAGTCAATTAACGCTTGAAGATGTGAAACAATTCTACCGCCAGCATTACACGCCGCAAGGTGCGCAAATTGTCGTGGTGGGCGACTTGTCGAAAACTAATGTGATTTCACAGCTTAAGTTTATTGAGAGCTGGCATGGTGAAGCGGCTCCACTTTTGAGTCCTCAATTGGTTAAGCCTGTTGAAGGTCGTACGATTTATTTAGTCGACAAACCGGGAGCTCCGCAAAGTGTGGTGCGTATGGTACGTCAAGGTTTGCCGTTTGATGCGACAGGAGAAGTGTATCTCACTCAATTAGCTAATTTTAATCTGGCGGGTAATTTTAATAGCCGTCTGAACCAGAATTTGCGTGAGGATAAAGGTTATACCTATGGCGCGAGTGGCTACCTTGCTGCCAGTCGTGAGGTTGGTGCGGTGGTGTTCTCTGCTCAAGTGCGCGCGGACGCGACTCTGCCATCGATTGTTGAAATGGAAAAAGAGCTTCAGCAATTCAGCGAAAACGGGATGACAGATGAGGAGCTCAACTTTATGCGTCTGGCGGTTGGTCAACAAGATGCGCTTAAGTATGAAACACCATCACAGAAAACGCAGATGCTTGGTGGTATCTTAACCTTTAGCTTAGATGAGGATTATCTACAGCAGAGAAATGAAATTGTCGAAACGGTCAACAAGGATGTGCTAGATGCGTTGGCGAAGAAGTGGTTTAATCCAAAAGATTACCAAATTATTGTTGTTGGTGATGCTAAAAGGTTAAAGCCACAGCTGGAATCGTTACAGATTCCTATCAAAGAGCTTGAAATTGTCCAGTAAAGGACACATAAAGAGAGCATGTTGGTAGGGCGGATAATTCCGCCCTACAGTATGTATTGAGCCAGTTCTTGCTATATCAGACCTATTATATAGCTATGAACCACAGATTAAGGCGACTCCGTTTTGACAGATTTTGCTGCGCGTTTAGAGAAAGTTGCCCGCAACCCAGAAGTATTTAAGAATTTTGGTCGCGGTGTAGAACGAGAAACCCTGCGCTATAAACAAGGTGGTAAGCTGGCAACCACCCCGCACCCAAGTGGCTTGGGCTCTGCATATTCCAATAACTGGATTACTACCGACTTTGCCGAGTCGTTATTGGAATTTATCACTCCCGTGTCACAAGATATTGATACCTTGTTGGCTCAGTTAGAGGATATTCATCACTTCACTCAAACCAAATTAGACGGTGAAAAGATGTGGCCGCTATCGATGCCATGCTACGTCTCTGATGAAGACATCATTAACCTCGCTCAATATGGCACATCAAACTCAGGCAAAATGAAAACGCTTTACCGTGAAGGTCTTAAGCGTCGTTATGGAAGTCTGATGCAAATAATCTCGGGTGTGCATTTTAACTTCTCTTTCCCAGATCAGTTTTGGGACGCGCTACATGGCGAGCAGGATGAGGAGTCGCGTCAGGCAACGAAGTCTGATGGCTATTTTGCATTGATCCGTAACTACTATCGCTTTGGTTGGCTAATTCCATTCTTCTTTGGTGCTTCGCCTGCGTTGTGTTCATCGTTTATTCAAGGTCGTGAAACCAAGCTGCCGTTTGAGAATATTGGTCATACGCTTTACTTGCCGCAAGCGACATCTTTGCGTTTAAGTGATCTTGGCTACACCAGCAGTGAACAAAGCGTGCTTAAGATCGGTTTTAACAGCATTGAAGAGTACCTAGAAGGTTTAAACAGTGCGATTCGCCTACCATCTGCTGAGTTCGCCAAAATTGGGGTGAAAGTGGATGGCGAGTATCGTCAGCTAAACAGTAATGTGCTGCAAATCGAAAACGAACTGTACGCACCCATTCGCCCTAAACGAGTGACGCAAAAAGGTGAAAAACCATCTGAAGCTTTAACTCGTGGTGGCGTAGAGTACATCGAAGTTCGTTCATTGGATGTTAACCCGTACAGTGCCATCGGTATCGACAAAGACCAAGTTCGTTTCCTTGATTTGTTCCTGACTTGGGCTGCACTGAGCGACTCTGAGCCGATGGATTTCTGTGAGCAAGCATGCTGGCGTGAAAACTGGAATAAAGTGGTGCTCGACGGTCGTAAAGTGGGTCTAGAGCTGCAGATCGGCTGTAAAGGTGAAGTTTTGACGCTGCAAGAGTGGGCGAAGCGAGTGTTCGTAGAGCTTGGCCAAGTCGCAGAGAAGATGGACCAAGTTCTGGGCGGGAATGAATATCAAGCAGTTTGCGATAAACTGATGACTTGGATTGATAACCCGGAACTCACACTTTCTGGTCAAGTACTTGCGGATACTAAAGCTCATCAAGGGCTAGGTAATCTAGGGCGCACTTTAGGGCGTAAATACATTGAGCAGCATCTTGCGCACCAATATGTTGAATATTCACAAGCTAAGATGGAAGCCGAAGTGGCGCGTTCGATTGAGGCTCAAAAAGCGCAAGAAGAATCCGATACATTGAACTTTGATGATTTCTTAACTGACTATTTCTCTTACTTAAAACAATAATGATGACCAAAGAAAGGATTCTAAAGCTCGCTCTATTAATTAGCGCAGTCAGCTTGGCAGGCTGCGCTACTCCACCGCCAGCCAATCAAAGTAACTTGTGTTCGATTTTTCGTGAAAATCCGGACTGGTTTGATGATGCGGTTGATATGCAAGAAGAGTGGGGCACGCCAATCAATGTGGCAATGGCATTTGTAAAGCAAGAGAGTAGCTTCAGGCACGATGCTAGACCGCCGAAAGATTACCTGTTAGGTTTTATTCCATGGGGACGCGTGAGCAGTGCTTATGGTTATGCACAAGCGCAAGATCCTGCATGGGAAGACTTTCAAAAAGCGACCAATCACGGTGGTTCACGCACCAATTTTGATGATTCACTGATGTTTATTGGCTGGTATACCTCTGAGACGCAAAAGCAATTGGGCATCTCAAAGTGGGATCCATACAATCAATATTTGGCGTATCACGAAGGCCGAGGTGGGTATAAACGTAAAACCTACCAAGGTAAGCCTTCACTTATTCGCGTCGCGCGTAAAGTGGAGCAGCAAGCAAAGGATTATGGTTGGCAACTGAAACAGTGCCGCCAAGAGTTGGAAAATAATAGTAGCTGGTTTTTTTAACTAGCAGGAGAGGGACGATGCCATTACTAGATAGCTTTACCGTTGATCACACGCGCATGAATGCGCCAGCGGTACGTGTAGCAAAAACCATGACTACGCCTAAGGGTGACACCATTACTGTGTTTGATCTGCGTTTTACTGCACCGAACAAAGATATTTTGTCAGAAAAGGGAATTCATACTCTTGAGCACCTGTATGCTGGTTTTATGCGGAATCACTTAAATGGTGATAGCGTTGAGATCATTGATATTTCACCGATGGGTTGCCGTACTGGTTTCTACATGAGCTTGATTGGTGCACCTGATGAGCAGCAAGTAGCAAGTGCGTGGCTGACCGCAATGCAGGATGTATTGAAAGTGGAAGATCAAAATAAGATCCCTGAGCTAAATGAATACCAATGTGGTACCGCGGCAATGCATTCACTCGATGAAGCAAAGCAAATTGCTGAAGCGATCATCGCTGCGGGTATTTCGGTTAACAAAAACGATGAATTGGCGTTGCCAGAATCGATGCTTAACGAATTACGCGTTGATTGATCATTCGATGAAAACAAAAAGGAAGGCATCATGCCTTCCTTTTTTCGTTCTAGAGTTGGTCATTACTGCGCTTTAGGCAGTACCACGACTTGTGTTTTTGCCCAAATATCGTGGAAGCCACGTTTTTGGGGATCGAGTGGCACGGTAAAGTTAGCCAAACCAAAGCCAGAGGTTGCTAAGCGGATAAGTGCTTGCGTGACCGTGATGCGACCACCTTGTAGGTTACGTACTTGAATTTTCCATGCGCGCATGCCCAGTGTTTGTCCTGCACGTGTCCAGAAGAAGACAAAGAAGTAAACCCAGACGGCGGCTAAGTAGAAAGTGTACAGTGGGCTCCAAACTGGGTGGTTGGTGAGTAAATCGCTCACATCAACGTAAGGCGCGATATGGATAAGGTTCATTGCCATCAGTGCATGTAAAACGGCGATTACGATACCGGCTGCCATCATTTCAATCGCAATAATAATTAGGCTGTCATAAAACAGGGCACCGAGGCGGCGCATTAAGCCCGCTGGTGGAAGTGGCTGTTGGGTACTCATACTAGTCACTCAATTTGGAAAATAGGCGTCAGGATAATGTTTCACATCTTATGTGAAAAGAGAGCTTGCGCACAGGTTAATGTTTTATGGCGAAATAATCAGCAAACGATAGTGGTTTCAGTCTTTTGCACTTGCACGATACGCGTTGTTACGTATAATGCCAAACATCAAGAGGCGATAGCCTTAAGATGCCGGTATGGTGAAATTGGTATACACGACGGATTCAAAATCCGTTGCCTTCGGGCGTGGCGGTTCAAGTCCGCCTACCGGTACCATATTCAAATGACAAAGCCTCGACGAAAGTCGGGGCTTTGTTGTATCTGAGGTTTGTGAATTTAAAATCCAGCGTGGCGTGTCGAACGTGACCCCGGTAAGTCCACCACAGGTTCCATATTTAGAAAGGTCGCTTTTATAGCGACCTTTTGTCGTTTTGGGCATTTGAAAATTAGTGAAATTCAATATCCAGCGTGGCGTCAGGTGTGCCTGCCCAGTCAAGTCGCCTACCGGTACCATATTTAAATGACAAAGCCTCGACGAAAGTCGGGGCTTTGTTGTATCTGAGGTTTGTGAATTTGAAATCTAGCGTGGCGTGTCGAACGCGCCCCCGGTCAGTCCACCACAGGTACTATATTTAGAAAGGTCGCTTTTATAGCGACCTTTCGTCGTTTTAGGCATTTGAAAATTAGTGAAATTCAATATCCGGCGTGGCGTCAGGTGTGCCTGCCCAGTCAAGTCGCCTACCGGTACCATATTCAAATGACAAAGCCTCGACGAAAGTCGGGGCTTTGTTGTATCTGAGGTTTGTGAATTTGAAATCCAGCGTGGCGTGTCGAACGCGCCCCCGGTCAGTCCACCACAGGTACTATATTTAGAAAGGTCGCTTTTATAGCGACCTTTCGTCGTTTTAGGCATTTGAAAATTAGTGAAATTCAATATCCGGCGTGGCGTCAGGTGTGCCTGCCCAGTCAAGTCGCCTACCGGTACCATATTTAAACGATAAAACCTCAGGCTTTTAAGGGTTTTTGTTGTACCTGCTCGAATATAAAAAGCCCTTCGTTGTTTTTTTCCTTATAATCCAATCGGATGATATTGATGGCTAACAAGATATAGCCTTTAGCTGAGCACAAAATGAAAAGTAACAGAGCACTATTAACTAAATTTATCATATTGATTGGACTACTCAGTTTTGTCAGCGTGGTGGGGTATAACTTCATCACGGAAGGCATACAAGATGCGGTGATTTTCACTCCAGTGGTGGATGATTTTATGTGGGGAATTCTTTGTTCGCTTTTTGGCGTGGTTAGCTTTGCTATTGCATGGAAAAGCAAATCCGTGTCTGGAAAACTTTGGCATGCAGTGAAAGGTATTTTCTTTTTAGTCAGTGGTCTAGCCATGCTATTTAATGGTATACAGGCATTATCCTGAAAGGGCTAGGTGTCCTTCTATCTAACTGGCAGTGGCGTTGACGACCGTATTGCGTCCGTTCTTCTTGGCTTGGTAGAGCGCTTTATCGACTCTATCTAGATAGTAGAGAAAATCATCTTCTGGTCGCGGAGTATGGTAGAAAACGCCAATAGAGCAGGAGAGTTGAACTTGTTGCTGCTGAGATTGATCGAAAATCGTCAGTTGCTGTACGGCAAGGCGAGTTTGCTCTGCTAGCTTTAAACTTCTATCCACTGTCGCATTACGGCTGACGACCAGGAATTCTTCACCACCCATACGAAAGACCAGATCTTCACTTTGTCTGAAGATCGAGTTTAAGCTCTGCCCTACCTTGGCAATCGCCTCATCTCCTTTCAGATGACCAAATGAGTCATTGAGCTTTTTAAAATGGTCTAGATCGATCGAGATAAAACTCAACATTGATTGCTGCAATTTAGCTTGCTGCAGTTCATTTTCGATCATCAACATAAAGTGGCGGCGATTGTATAAACCAGAGAGTTCATCGGTAATCGACAGCTTTTGTAATTGATGGTTTAAGGCAAGCAGATCTTTTTCTGCTTTGATGCGGCGATGTTTCTCGCGGATAAGTTCAATCGCGTGAGAAGAGAGCTCTTCATACATATTTAAAACGGTGTCAATTAAGACACCGACAGAGCCTTTCATTTTGAGCTGAGCTCGCTCTTTGGCTTGTTCCAATGAGTAGTCGCTGCGTAGCTCATCAACCACTAAACTCATCTTTTTGTCATCATCGAGAATATGCAACGCTAGCCAGCGAATAAGAAATTGCAGGATGCTCTCGATGGTTTCTTGCCAACTGGCGGTTTCTGCATTCTGCTTGATTTGATTGATGTCTGGTAAAAAAGACTGGTGGGTTTTGACATGCTGATTTGCCCAGTCATCTTGCTGGAAATACTCTGCCCAAACTCGTTCTTCTTCTTCGAAGTGATACACAGTATAGGCAGCGAGCTCATCGAATACTTCAGCGACTTCAATGCGATTTTCATGGACTAAGGTATTGGCGAGTTTATTCACCAAGCGAAACAAAATTTTGTGCTGTTCATCGATGCTTTCGATGCCTGTTTCAAAATTAGTATTCCAAGGAAAAACGACGATTTCGTGCTGGGGCATAAGTAACACTGAGGCTAGAACAATTCTTGGTTGATGTTATCGAACGACGTAGTAAATAAAAAGGCTTTTGCTTTGTGTATTTGATCTTCTGCTAAAGTAGTAAGTACTAATGCGATTTTTTTGGCAGTTTAAATAGAACAAAGCCTCGACAGAGTCGAGGCTTTAGCGTTAATAGAGATGATTATTTGTAGATGCGGTCAAAACCTGCTTCTAGGTCTTCGATTAGGTCACCCACATTTTCTAGACCAACGTGGATACGAATCAACGTGCCTTCGAAGTCTACTGGATTCGCAGGGCGAATCGCATTTAGCTCTTCTGGTTGGTTGGCTAGAATCAGTGATTCGAAACCACCCCATGAGTAAGCCATAGAGAAGTGCTTAAAGTTATCTAAGTAAAGCTCTAGCTCTTGTTGCGATAGCTTCTTGTTGAGTACGAAGCTAAATAGACCGTTACAGCCTTTGAAGTCACGTACATAGAATTCGTGACCTTTACAGCTTGGTAGTGCTGGGTGGTTAACCACTGCTACTTCTGGGCGATCTGCTAGCCAACGAGCCACTTCGATACTTGCTTTCTCGTGTTGAGCAAGACGAATACCCATAGTACGTAGACCGCGAGAGGCAACGTAAGCAGTATCGGCATCCACCATTTGACCCATTAGGTAAGAGCGCTCTCTTAGGCGATCCCAGCAACGTTCGTTACTTACAGCTGTACCTAGCATCGCATCTGAGTGACCGATGATGTACTTAGTACCCGCTTGTATAGAGATATCGATGCCGTACTCAAGTGCTGGGAATAGGATACCCGCAGCCCAAGTGTTATCGATCATGATGATGATCTCTTCATTGATAGCGCGAATTGCTTTAACAATCCCTGGGATGTCTTGTACTTCCATCGTGATTGAGCTTGGTGACTCAAGGAAAACCACTTTGGTATTGTCTTGTACTAGCTCGGCAATTTTTTCGCCCACACTTGGGTCATAATAAGTAGTCGAAACGCCCATGTCTTTCAGTACGATGTTACAGAAATCTTGGGTTGGTTCGTACGCGGCACCCGTCATTAGTACGTGGTCGCCAGACTCAACGAAGGCTAGAATCGAGTTAGAAACAGCCGCTGCACCACATGGGTATAGGTAACAACCCGCGCCACCTTCTAGCTCACACATTGCATCTTGCAGAGCAAAGTGAGTAAGGGTGCCACGGCGACCGTAGAACAGTTCGCCTTTCGCACGGTTTGCCGTTGCGTGTTTCTTCTGTTGCACACTTTCAAATACAAGAGACGATGCACGTTGAATCACTGGGTTTACTGAACCTTGCAGAAAGCGTGGTTTACGACCTGCGGTTACTAATTTGGTTTCCATGTTTTTACTAGTCATAAGATAACTCTCTTTGTATTTATTATGCTAACTGCTGTTCTGTGTTTTGTTGTGTTTGTGCTTCTTTCTTGCCCATGAAACGCTCGACGATTTGCGTCGCGTTTAGGTCGTGAATCACGTTTAGTAGTGTTGCTGGTGCATCAGTGATGGTGCCGATTACTACCAACATTGGGATAACTTCTAGAGGTAGACCTAGTGTGGTTACGATGAAGATCTCACCTAGGAAAGCGCCACCCGGTACACCGCCTACGATGATTGCTGATAGAACCGCGATGATCATAGTGGTAACGAATACGTCGAATGTGAAAGGCATGCCTAGTACTGCGTAGATGAAGACAATCTTCAGTGCAGCAATCATCGCTACGCCACCTTTGTTTAGGTTAACCAGTAGCGGTAGACAGATATCCGCGATCTCTTCTTTGATACCCATGTTTTTCGCCGCGCGAATCGTTACCGGCAGCGTACCTAGAGAAGAGCATGTACCTAGTGCTGTGATTGAAGGCTCTGCAGCGTTTTTCCAGAAAGCTTTCACGCCTTTTACGCCACCACCGATGTATGAGTACACAACTGAGCCAATTACGAAGTAAATAGCGGCTGTTACGAAGAACAGGATAGATGCGCTAGCAAAAGTGCTCAGTAGTTCAGTGTCTTGCTCCGCCATAGTTGCTGCGAAGAATGCGCCAAGACCGAGTGGTGCACCTTTCATGATCAAACCAACGATGTTCATTACGACTTCGTTCGCGCTCTTTAGTAGCTCAGCGATCACTTTGCCACGCTCACCCGCTTGACCAATCGCAATACCGCCAAGAACCGACATGATGATTAGAGCAAGGATGTTTGATTTAGATAGCAGACCTACAAAGTCGTTAGTAGTGAACATGCTTACGAAGTCCATGCCACCTTGGCCGCCGGTGAACTTCTCGTTCAGGTCAATAACTACGCCCTGTGCAGGGTCGAAGATAGACGCAACACCGATGATGCCTAGAGCCGGGATTGCAGCCATAGTGATTGAAACAACCAATACTAGACCAAGCAGTTTGCCTAGTTTTTTAAGGTCAGTCATTTCAGCAATAGATGACATTACGCTAATGCCCACAAGAGGCACGATGATCATAAATAAAAGGTTTAAGAAAATTTGCCCGATCGGCTTAACTTTTAGCGCAAGTTCAGGAGATACGATACCAAGCGTCGCACCAGCAACAAGTGCAAGCAGCAAGACGATTGATGAGCGGTAGGGTTCTAATTTTTTCCACATAATTTTTTACTCATTTTGTTATAAGACTAAAATGGTTTAGTGACTACACTAAAATGGTATATTCACTAAACTAAATGAGCAAAGCATCAATATTCAATTAGTGATAGAACTCTAAATAAACCAGTAAAGCGTGATCGGGCTAACATTTAACCGTTCACAGCTTTAATTACGAGCATTAACCTTGCTCAAATATCAGACGATGGTTTTTAACATTGAATGAATATTGGTCATCGAACTTGCGAAAAAGCCGGATTGATTTCTGGGGGGATTGGGGATTGTCGCTGGTGGAGAAAAGCTATACATTGCCTGCGCGAAAGATATGCCTTGAACCGTGTGAGTTTAGGTCTTAGCAATGGCAGTGCTGGTGTAATATGGGATTTTTGCTCGAGGCAGACTCAATTTACTATATTGAAGTTACTCAGGTATGGACTTATATTACTGAAAATTAATAAAAAAGTGAGAGTCGATGAAGGATCTGGAAGAAATCAGCCATTTAATGGATACGCTCAACATTGTCGCAGACAAAATCTCAGCGTATGGCAAAGTCAGTCGACCATATGGAACGGAAGATAACTTACTGGTCCATGAAGTGCATATTGTTGATTACATTGGCAGACATGAAATTGTTACCGCTTCAGATATTGTCGCAGTAACCTATAAGACCAAAGGTGCGATTTCCCAGACGCTAAACAAATTAGCTGAATTGGGGCTGATTGATCGCATTGAGCATCCTAATGATAAACGTAAACAGCGCCTCGTATTGACTGAAAAAGGCTTAGTGGTTTATGACCACCATAGAGAAAAAGACTTAGTTGCTTACTCTCGTTATCAAGACCGATTGTGCAATGTCACTGATGATGATTTACGTAAAGCCAATGAGATCATTAAAACGATTTTTAAACTTTAGATGTCGGAAATTTAGGGCTGACAATACCTAATAAGACTTTTATTTTTAAGCAAAAAGGCACAGTTCACTGAACTGTGCCTTTTGTTTCTAAGCTATCGAGTGGTGGTGCGAATTAGCTGTGTGCGCCGTTCCACACGATATCACGGTAACGTATTGGGTTGGTATCGCCTTCAGTACTAAAGATCATCACAGTCGAGTCAGCACCAAGTCCTAACTGCTCAGCAAACGCTTTGCCTTCATCAGTGGTCATTAGTCGGTACAGAATACCCATTGTGATAGCGCCAGATTCGCCACTGATGACTGCTTGGTCACCTTTTAGAGGGTTACCTAGGATACGCATACCTAGTGCAGCAATGCTGTCATCAGCCGATACACAAGCGTCAGAGCAGTCGCGCAGGATTGGCCAAGTAACAGGGTTTGGCTCACCACAAGCAAGACCTGCCATGATAGACGTTAAGTCGCCTGTTACTGGCGTCATGTCGCCAGCATCGGCTGAACGGAAAATACAGTCAGCAGCACTTGGTTCACCGATGATCGCTTTGAAATTGTCAGCACCTAATGCATCAGCAAAGTAACCAAGAACCCCACCCGCCATTGCGCCCACGCCAGCCTGAAGCATGATGTGCGTTGGCGTCATATTGTCAGCTTGCGCTTGTTCAAGTGCTTCATCAGCCATTGTGATGTAGCCTTGTGAAATCCAAGTTGGGATAGTTTCATAGCCTTCCCATGCTGTATCTTGTACCAGTGTCCAGCCATTCTCATCTGCTGTTTGGCTTGCTAAACGCACGGTATCATCATAATTCACGTCAGTAACGATGCACTCTGCACCTAAGCCACGGATTCGTTCAACGCTTGCTTGAGGTGAACCTTTTGGCATGTATACCACTGCTTTTTGTCCCATTTCACGAGCTGCCCAAGCGACACCTGTGCCATGGTTGCCAGCCGTCGCGGTAGTGAATACGAGAGGCTTTGGTAGTTTTTCTGATACTGTTTTTAAGTCGATTTCGCTGATGTCCACGTTTAGGTGATCGGCGAGCAGGCGACCTAATGCGTAAGAGCCGCCAAGAACTTTAAACGCGTTGAGACCAAAGCGTTTTGATTCGTCTTTAACCAGAATAGCTTTTACACCTAAGTGTTGAGCTAATGTCGGCAGTGAAACTAGCGGTGTCGGTTGGTAACCGTCAATTTGTTGGTGGAAAGCGCGCGTTTGTTTAGCGGCTTGATGGGTAAATAAAGGGCTAGTTTCACCGTTGTAATTTGAGTTCAGAGATAGTTTCAACATGGCAGCTACTTAAATTAAATTGCGTGGAGGAAGGGCGATGCGATAGCAACCGCCCTGAGCATCATTATTTGATGTAAGCGATCGCTTCTACTTCAACGAGAGCATCTTTTGGCAGGCGACCTGCTTGGATGCAAGAGCGTGAAGGAGCGCAATCTGTACCAAATACTTCTGTGTACACTTCATTGAATGCAACGAAGTCTTCCATATCAGCTAAGAAGCAGGTTGTTTTTAGAACAGTATCAATACCTGCGCCACTTTGTTCAAGAATGGCTTTTAGGTTCGCGAGTGATTGACGAGCCTGCTCTTTAATACCGCCTTCAGGAAATGCCATCGTCTCTGGATCGAGAGGCAGTTGACCAGAAGTAAATACTAACTCTTTAAATGCTAGAGCTTGTGAGTATGGACCAATTGCTGCTGGAGCTGATTCTGTATGGATTTGAGTTTTCATCTGTTCTTTATTCCATTATTCCGATTTGTATTCACGAATGTATTTGTAAATCGCGTGACGTGTAATGCCAAGACGTTCAGAGACAAATGCAGTCGCCTCTTTCAGTTCAAAAATGCCGTTATCAAGTAAGATTTTGGTAATGGCTTTGTTTTTACCTTTTAAGTTAATCGTTGAATCTCGTTCAACGTCTTTGATGGCATGTTCGAGAGCGTGCTCTATGACTTCTGTCGGTGAAGAGCCAAAGTTCTCATGCATGCCAACCAAGGCAGTATCTGGCATTAGAGTTTTGATGATTTCTGGAAATGGATGCGAAAGATTCATATTGATACAGAACAAGCCAATTGGCTTATTGTTATCACCTGCCACAACACAAGTTGTTGATTTAAGCAGAGAGCCATCTTTGCTAGTCGTAAAGTAACTTTTTGGTGTGACCTCGCCAGTACTTTCAAATACCCCAAGCATTTTCAATCCCATATCGGTAATCGGTGAGCCGACTTCACGACCGGTGTGATGACCATTAACGATCTTCACAACAGATTGCTCGAAACTATCGAATGAGTGAATAACCACCTCGCAATGTGGACCGATAAAGTCGGCAATGGTATCAGCTAAGCGAAAGTAAGATTGCAAACGCTCTCTGTCACTTTCAGTGAACTCTACATTAAAAGATTGGTATTTGGTTGCATTCATTTCGGGACACTACAGTTAACTTTACTTTAATCCATTCTCCGATTTTTAGTCGAAAAAATCAACTAACTCCGCAGTTCAAGATTAACTTTATGTAACTATAAAAACATTACCGCTTCGCCATTTCAATAGTAAAGTTAACTATAGTTTACCAAATGTAGATCTAAAGCACATTTTTAGGCGAATAAAGTTCATTTTAGTGCACGATAGTTAACTCTATGGCTTGGGTCACATTTTTTAACTGTAATCTAGTTAATACTTCGCTCCATAACGTAAACATTATTGAACTTTAGAGAGCTGAACTTCTCTCCCTACAAAATGATAGAGGTCACTATGCAAAACTATTTAAACCGTGGTTTTGAACAATCTGAATTTGAAATGCGCACTCAGCGTGCCCAAAAAGTCATGCATGAGATGAAACTTGACGCGATGTTATTTACAACAGAGCCAAACGTTCGCTATTTCACAGGTTTCCACACACAGTTTTGGCACAGTCCAACTCGTCCTTGGTTCTTAATTGTTCCTGCAGAAGGCAAACCAATCGCCATCATTCCTGAAATCGGCGCAAGCGGTATGGCAGGTACTTGGATCGACACTATTATCACCTGGCCATCACCACGTCCTGAAGATGACGGTATCAGCCTAGTAGCAAGCGCATTAAATAGCCTTCCTTGTCGCCATGGTCGTGTTGGTGCAACTCTAGGTATTGAATCGCATCTACGTATGCCAACGAACAACTATCTAAAACTGACAACGCTAGTGAAAAAAGACTTCGTTGACTGCTCTCTTGCGATGCACGGTCTTCGCCAAATTAAGTCTCAAGCTGAAATCGAGAAGACTCGTGAAATCTGTCGTATTACCAATGTGGGCTTCAAACGTGTGCCTGAATATGCACGTGCAGGTATGACAGAACGCGAAATTTGTAAGCAATTCCGCATTGATATGCTGCTAGAAGGTGCTGATGAATGTCCTTACATCATTGCAGGCTCTGGTCCTGACGGTTATGACAGCATCATTATGGGACCTACCGATCGCGTGATTGAAGAAGGTGATGTGTTGATCATTGATACCGGTGCAGTGCGTGATGGTTACTTCTCCGACTTTGACCGTAACTGGGCATTTGGTCATGCGAGTGAGCAAACTAAAGCTGCATATCGTGCGACTTATGAGGCAACTACCGCTGGCTTTGAAGCTGCGAAACCTGGAGCGACAACCACTGATATCTACAACGCTATGTGGAAAGTACTAGAAGCAAATGGTGCTTTAGGTAATGACGTAGGTCGTCTAGGGCACGGTCTAGGTATGGAGCTAACAGAGCGTCCTTCAAACACCGCAACAGACAATACAGTGCTAGTACCAGGTATGGTCATGACACTGGAGCCAGGCATGGTTTACGCACCAGGTAAGTCAATGGTGCATGAAGAAAATATCGTAATCACAGAGAACGGTGCGGAATGGTTATCAGAGCGCGCCGAGCCAGAACTGATCATCATCGATTAAATAATCGCTTTATAACATTGACTAAGTTGGCTGCGCTCACCGCAGCCAGCATTTACAAAGGATTTAAACAATGAATATATCAAGTAAAGATACGTTTTTGGGGTGGGTAGCAGCGATATCTGTGGCAGTTATTTGGGGGGTAACAGGTGTAGTATCTAAGCCTCTTTCAATGGCTGTTGATCCAATGACTTTAGTGTTTTTCCGCTATGTAACAGCGGTGATTGGTCTTTCTATCATTTTCTTTTTTACTTCTCGTAGTGAAAGCTTAAGTGCCGATTTAGGTTCATCGTTAACTATCGATAAAAAAGATATTCTGAAAATTGCCTTGTGCGGTATTGTGGGGCAAGGTGTTTTCTCTCTATTTAACTTCTTGTCGTTGTCTCATATTGGTGCGACGGAGAATGGTGTAATTCAAGGTATGCAGCCGTTTGCGACGGTATTCTTTGGCATGATGTTTATGAATTTCCGCATGAACAAAATTCAATGGGCTGCATTTATTGTATCAGCGATCTGTATCTACGCGATGAGCGTTGGTCCAACTAACCAGATCGAAGGTGGTACGCCGATGTTGGGTTACATCTACGTAACGGTTTCTATGCTTTCTTTAGCTTGGACAGCGCACTTACGTGCTAGCCTTGCTGAAAAATATGGTTCAGTAGTATCAATGCTTTATCAATACATCTCTGTTGCAATCATGGGTTTTGTGGTTGTACTGATGATGGGATTAGACTTGAGCCAAATCTTTATTATTCTTGAAAGCCCACTACTAATTGCACTGCTTGTGTTCTTGGGTACAGGTATCTCAGGTGGTAGTTACTTAATTCAGCTTTACTCTTTCAAACGTATTGGCGTTGAAAAAGCAACAATGGCTTTAAACTTGATGCCATTGGTTGGTTACCTTGTTGCGGTACTAACGCTAGGTGAGCAAATGGCGATGGGTAAAACAATTATCGTATCTCTAATTGTGGTTGCTCTGTACGTATTTACTAAATACGAAACAAAAGAAGAAACCAAAAAAGAAACTGAACTAACAGCACAAAAAGCTTAAGTAAAAAAATATCCGGCGTCGGCATTAGGTTCGACGTCGGATGGAGTCTAATATGTCTATCGAACTTAAAGCCATTGAATGGCGTCATCACATTCATCAACATCCTGAATTTGGTACGGAAGAACACCAAACAGCCGAATTTGTTGCCACTAAGCTTGAAGAGTTTGGTATCGAAGTCCACCGCGGTATTGGTGGTACGGGTGTTGTTGGTATTCTAAAACGTGGTACAAGCGATCGTTCGATTGGTCTGCGTGCAGATATGGACGCACTGCACATTCAAGAAGAAAATACATTTTGCTATGCATCAGTAAATGAAGGAGCAATGCACGCTTGTGGTCACGATGGTCACACTGCAATGTTGCTAGGTGCCGCCCATGAACTGGCGACCAATGGTAATTTTGACGGTACGGTTTACTTTATTTTCCAGCCAGATGAAGAACGCGGTACTGGTGCGAAAGCAATGATTGCTGACGGTTTATTTACTCGCTGGAATATTGATGCTGTGTATGCAATGCACAACTTACCAGGTATTGAAGCTGGTCACTTTGTTACTCGTCCACATTCTATCATGGCGAGTGAGAGCAGCTTTGAAATTGAGGTAATTGCGACAGGTGGTCATGCGGCTATGCCTCATATGGGCACTGACCCAATCGTCGTGGGCGCGCAAATTGTTACCGCGATGCAGACGATTGTATCTCGTAATTTGAGTGCGATTGATGAAACAGCGGTTATCTCGGTTACTGAGTTCGCGACTAACGGTACCGTTAACGTAATTCCAACTAAAGTGACGATAAAAGGTGATACACGCAGTTTTACCGATGTGGCGTTACATAAGATTGAAAAGGCGATTGAGCGAATCGTCGCTGGTCAATGCATGTCTGCGGGTGTGGACTACACATACAAGTTCAACAACAGTTTCCTATCTACGATTAATACGCCTGATGAAGCCGCTTATGCAGTAGAAGCCGCGACTAAAGTGGTTGGTGCGGAGCGTGTAAATGGGGCATGTCAGCCATTTACGATTAGTGAGGACTTCTCATTTATGCTTCGTGAAGCGAAAGGTTGCTATATTCTTGTGGGGAATGGCGTCGGTGAGTGCGGTGGTACTGCATTGCATAAGCCTCACTATGATTTCAACGATAACATCATTAAAGATGGTATTGGTTTCTGGAAGACATTAGCTGAACAGCAATTGGCGAACTAATTAAACTTTATCGCTTGGCTTGTCATATATTAAGCAAGAAAACAAAGCCCTAAGAGTCCTATTAGGGCTTTTGACATTTTACACTGTCATTTGAAGTTTGATTTTCTGATAGAGCAATTCAGCCAGTTTATGGCTAGCTAGGTTACGGGCGATGATTTGGCTATCGAGTTTATTGGCTCTGACTACCGCTAACCAATCTTTAAGCATGGCATCAAAGCCTTTGCTTGTGAGCATCGGGGTCCAATCCTTTTGCACCAGTTTTAATTCCCTATCTTCGGACAATACAGTTCCAGTGACAAAAGAATCAAATTCGTAGGTTTTATTGACCAGGCACACCTGCAGTCGTTCGCTGGTGGTGCCGAATTGGCGGTTCATTGATGCTTGAAGAATGGTTTCGCCATGCTGCCATTGAACATCAAGGCGAGTGAGTTGTTGTCCATGCTTTTGATGCGTAACATGGAGTTCATCAAGGTCGGATTTTCCCCCCATATTGATGCTGTCTAAAGGATGGATAAAGTCATCAAAAATGAACGTTTTAAGATCGCCAGGTAATTGATAGCGATTTTTTTCCCAGCGAACGCTAAGAATGTCGCTGAGGTTACCTCGCTGTAGGGTTGGCAAGTGTTGATTGTACAGCGGGATATGACGGCGATTAAAACCCACATAAAGGGGCACCGTGTTACGCTCTGCTAGTTCATGCAAACGCTCAACATCTTGATAGTTATCAACCAGTGGTTTATCGACAAAAGTGGCGATTCCATGACTTAAGAAAAACGCGGCAATGTCATAGTGAGTGGCGGTCGCAGAATGGATCATGACCGCATCGATATTAAAGCTGAGCAACTGTTGATAATCGGTGGTGAAGTGTTGTATTCGGTATTGATTGACAAGAGTACTCAGTACTTGTTCATTGCGCGTGCATAGAATGATCTCAATATCTGCCATTTGAGCGATTACCGGCAAATACGCTTTGGTTGCGATATCACCTAATCCAATTAATGCCACTCTCATTCAATTTACCTCAAACTATAAATATCGGCGTTAGATCATGCCGATTCCTGTCATGGGTAACTCTCGAACTAGTCACAAATGAGCATTCGTCGGTTAAATATTTCGTTTATCTACGGGTTCTTCATCTCATATGTGTGCATTAAATTGCGTTTAATATTAATGATAGAAATGTAATTAGTAGCTTGTTGATATAGGTGTCATTAACTAGGGTTCTAATATGTGTTGTGATCTAGATCTCAAAAGTAATGAAAGCCATTTATCTACTCACCTTATTCTTTTTACTGCTTGCTCAGGGGTGCACTGGTGCAAATGGTTTGCTTGAATATGGGGACAACAAAACACCCGAGGTAAACTACTTGCCGTTTGGTATCCCCCTGCTGTTGGGTGGGCATGGAACGAGTGTTCCTCTGACTGAGAATGTGAGTATCACGGCGAAACACGTTGCACAACTTCATCCTAGTTTAGTCATCGCTCATCATCCTGATTGTGACTTATCACTGATTAAGCAAGATAATTCAGATAAGCCGCTTCCCACGCTAGGCATCATTTTTTCTTATCAGCCAGTCACTACCGTCGGTACCAATATGTGGGGTGAGTCACTTGTCGGTGAGGGAATTTACTATCGTGATATCTTTTTACCAGGACATGAATTGTTTGCTCGCTGTCCTGCCAGTTTAGTTGATGCGCCAGTTCAATCCGGAATGAGTGGTGGAGGGGTGTATAACGCCAATCGTGAATTAGTGGGTATCATCTCTGCTAAAGCGTATGAAGTTCAGCTTGCCGATGGCACTATAATTGAAACAGACCGAGTTTCACTGTTCGTTCCGCTTTTATTTGCCCGAGATTGGCTGGTAAAAAATCTGGATAGTTACTACGAGCAAAATCCACACTTGGATTCAGACATGCAAGCTGCTTTTTCTTCTGCGTTCAATATTGATTTGAGTCCCTTTAAACCTTCTGCTCTAAGCCCTGAATCTGAATGAAAAATAGGTAAAAGTCGCATTTTTCCTATGCAAATTAGCGCAACGTGATTTTATTGCCCAAGCTTTGATGATGTTATGTTTGCTCGGTAAATGAATAATGCGACGTGGTAGTACAGAAGGTTTTACTCTAATCGAACTCATTGTTGTTATTGTGATAGTGGCTATTGTCGCTTTAACCGCTGCGCCTCAGTTTCTGAGTTTTCAGTCTGATGCAAGAAGTAGTGCGATTAAGGGGTTAAGCTCTGCATTGCGCACAGGATCAGATTTTGTACACAGTAAAGCTGTTATAGAGAGGTTAGATAGTGGCTCTACAGAGATGGAAATTAATGGCAAGTTAATACGCCTTCGAGGCGGTTATCCTAGAGTGGCGGCAAATTGTAATCGCTTTACGGCTGATCTCGAATATTGGGTTGATTTGACGCTTTCTGCAACTTGTTTGGGGAGTGAAAGTGATCAGGCTGATTGGCATGGCGTTGTCTCGGCAAATCAGTTTCACTTCTTTCCTCAAGGCTACGATGATGTGTCGCAAAACTGCTTTGTCACTTATACCACCGCTTCACAGAGAATTGATGAAGATGGCGATGGTGATTTAGAGTGGGTTGATACGGACTCAGCAAATATTGAATATGAAACGAGCGGTTGCTAACAACCAAAAAATCCCCAAATCTATAACTTGTATTTGGGGATTCGGAGCAGCTTAATGCACCAACTATAGGGGGGAGTTAACGCATTGAGTCATAGTTTTTACTTATGCAAGTTCTGGCCAGTAACCTTTGTTAGCTTCGATCAGTGCATCGAGCACTTTACGAGCTTTCTTCGCATCACCTACCGTGCGGTTTAGTGTCAGCGCTTGTAGTGCTTTGGTGTATGAACCTTCAAACCAAGCTTCAACGGTTAGACGCTCGTAAGCAAATTGATTTTCGATCATGCCTTTATAGAAAGTAGGGATCTTACCTACACCGTATGGGCGCGGACCGTTGATGCCAAGCTCTGCTGTCACCTCAACCATCACATCATTGTCTAGGTTTGCCACTAGACCGTTGTTCTCAAGGATCACCACAAACTTACGCTTCTGGTTAAAGGCGATGGATTCTGCTACTTCAACGATCATATCGCCATGCGCATCGTTGTGAACCACGCTTGAGTTCTTGGTGGTACCATCGAGAACAGCTTGACGACACTCGTCAAATACACGCTTTTCACGACCGTTCATGACTTCGTTAGCACGGGTAAACTCAGGATCCAGTTTAGACAGTTTGTACTCTGGGTATAGGTAGTACTGTAGGTACGTGTTTGGCAGATAATCTGGGAAGTCACGTAGCATGTCTGCCACAGCTGCATAAGTATCTAACCAAGATTGATCGCGCTGCTCTGCATCCACAGGAATAAAACCATTCTCGGCGATGTAGGCTTTCAGTTTTGGCGCAAGATCTTCACCTTGCTGGTTGTAAAGGTGAGTGAACCAACCAAAGTGGTTTAGACCGAAGTACACAGGATCAAACTCATTTGGATCTACGTTAAGTAGGCGACCGTAAGAGCGAAGTAGGTTCACTGGTTGATCACAGATATTGAGAATGCGATCATCTTGTGGGAAGCGCTTTTTCAGTGCATCCGCGACGATTGCTGCTGGGTTGGTGTAGTTTAAGATCCAAGCCTGTGGTGAGCGTTCACGCACATCTTCAACCATTTGAATCATGTCGCCAATTGAGCGCATGCCGTAAGCGAAACCACCAGGACCACAAGTTTCCTGACCGATAATGCCTAAAGATAGTGGAATCTTTTCGTCTTTTTCACGCATTTCGTAGCCGCCAGTACGCATTTGGCACAGTACGAAATCGACATCTTTGTACGCAACATTGACATCAGTCGTGTACTCAAACTCAAGCTCTGGGTAATCCTCAGAGAAAAGTAGCTTGGCATATTCACCAATGGTTTCTTGACGCTCAGCATTCACATCAAACATCACTAAGCGGTTTAATGGGAAGGTGTCTTTACGTTTACATAGTGCTTTTAATAGACCTGGTGTCCAAGTTGAACCGCCACCGACAAGAACAATATTGAATGCTTTTTTCATCTTACTTCTACCTTAAATCAAATCTGGGAAATAGCCCCTGCCACGCAGGGGCGATAATTAAATGGATTAAATTGCGAGTGCTTTTTTTACATCGTTGGCGATGCTTTCTACTTGTGGACCGTAGATAACTTGTACATCCACATCGCTTGCTCGCTTAACGCCTGAGGCGCCAGTTGTTTTTAGAAAGTCATCTTTAACTTTGCTGATATCGTTCACTTTTACACGCAGACGAGTGAAGCAGTTATCAACCAGTTGAATGTTGCTTGAACCACCTAGACCTTCGATGATGCGGGTTGCTTGTTCTGATGCATTACCAACCACTTCCGTGCTGGTTTCTTCTTTTTCACGACCTGGTGTTGCGACATTGAAGCGCGTGATCACCGTGCGGAAAACGAAGTAGTAGATAGGGAAGTAACAAGCGCCGACGAGAACTGCGAACCACCATTGAGTTTGCGCACCACCAAGAACACCGAATACAAATAGGTCAATCACACCGCCTTGTACGTTACCGATCATTACGCCAAAGACATGCATCAAGGCGAAAGATAAACCTGTCATGATAGCGTGGAAGATAAACAGCAGTGGGCTGACAAAGATAAAGCTGAACTCGAGTGGTTCGGTGATACCTGTAGTGAAAGATGCGAGAGCGCCAGCAATCACAAGGGCTTTAACGCGAGTTTTGTGTTCATCGCGTGCACAGTGGTACATCGCAAGCGCCGCACCTGGTAGAGCGAACATCATCACAGGGATCTTGCCTTGTGCTAGGAAGCGAGTGGCTTCTTTGACAATTTCGTTGTCGATGCTACCAGGGTGAGTTAGGGCATAGTTAAAGATGCTCAATGCACCAACTACGCTTTCACCATCTACGTTGGCAATACCACCAATAGGCGTAAAGCGTACCGTTTCATTTAGAATGTGGTGTAAACCGGTTGGGATCAGTAAGCGCTCAGCGAAGGCAAATAGGAAAGTACCAAAACTGCCTGCTTGACCAATGAACTCACCAATTTTTGCAATTGCCGCACCAATGGTTGGCCAAATCAACGACATTGCCACACCAACAAGCGGCAGCACAACGACGGTAATGATCGGTACAAAACGGCGACCACCAAAGAAGTTAATCGCAGTTGGTAACACAATGGTGTAGAAACGGTTGTGCAGCGCCACAGTGACGAGACCTGCAATCACGCCACCGAGAACACTCATGTGGTAAGAAAAGATACCTAACGTGTTACCAAATTCAGCGGCAAACATCATTGCAGCCGTCTTATCCATACCTTGCGAAACAAGGTAAGCAACCGAGGTGGTTTCTGGGGTTAATCCCTGAGCAAGTAGTGAGTAGTTCACCCCCACGTGCATTGAGATAAAACCAATAATTGCCGCAAATGCAGCGGTTGGTTTCTCTTGTTTTGCTAGACCGATAGCAGCGGCCACAGCAAAGAAGAGTGGTAGGTTACCGAACAAAGAGCCAGCAACTTTACGGATAAACCCAAGAACCAATTGAACCGCTTCAAGCTGGTTGAATGATTGTCCTGTGATATTTGGGTTTTGTAGGGCGGCGGCTAAGCCTAGGAAAATACCCGCGGCGGCGATAACCGAAATCGGCATCATCAGCGCTTTTCCTAGGTCTTGCAGCTTAGAACCTAAGTGTTTCATCGAGTGATATCTCCATATCATCATTGTTATTATGGAAGCGATTAAAGAGCTTTTAGGTATAGTTGTCTATACAACTATACTTTTTGTGTGAGGTTAATCACTAACCAGTTATCATGCGGCATCAATCACGAAATCATTTAACTTTAATTAACATTCTCATTAATAAGGGTTGTATAGTTGTGTATTCAAGTGCTGCAAGATAGGATAAGCCGTCTACAAACAAGGGGTAACGCATGATAGACAAAGAATCTCATGTTCCTATCTATCTCCAAATAGAGCGCATTCTTACTCAGCAGATTGAACAAGGGATCTTGCATCCTGGTGACTCGATTCCATCGGAAACAGTTTTGGCTGAGCAATATCAAGTGTCACGAATGACCGCGCGCAAAGCGGTCGACTATTTGGTTCGTCAAGGTGTGGTGGAAAGACAGCGTGGACGCGGCACATTTATTTGTCAGCCAACCCAAGAGCTTAAGATGGCTTTACCACTGGATAAGCACTTAACCTCTAGTGAAGTTGCTACTTCGCTTAATTCACCCATTAGCAATAAACTGCTGCATCTCGAGAAGATGGAAGCGCCAGCTCATGTTGTTCAAGAACTGGGTTTAGAGCCTGGTAGTTTGGTTTGGTATATGAAGCGGCTGCGTTTGGTGGGGGAAATCCCGTTTGTGTTTGAATCTTCTTACATGCTCGCAGATCCGATGTTTGCCGATTTAGAGTCGCGTCACTTAAATAGCTCTAAATACAGTTACCTTGCCGAGAAAGGGCAAATGGTCGGTGGTAGTCAAAAACGTATTCGCGCCGAGTTGCCATCAGAAGAAGTCCGCATGTTATTGGGATTGAAACGCGATGAGCCAGTGCTGTGCGCCCACAGTATTGCGCGTCTAGAATCAGGACAAGCTTTCGAAGCTTCCGATATCTATTATAATCAAGAGCATTATACGTTTACTTTAGAAGCTACAAGGTAATGCATATCTACCTTAATTAAAGCGCTATTTGCTAGCGCTTTAATTTCTTAGTTAAATAAAAAGTAAAACCATATTTAGCTATCCAATAAATATCAAATTCCATTAATTATAATTTAATCATTAGCAAATGATTGTTATATCTGTTTATTGAAAAATAAATCCATACTGTTTCATAAATGACGCTCAATGTTCCAAAATGGGATTCTGTTCACGCTTCGTGCAACCGGTTGCGCTTTTTTGGCTGGTTGATTTTTGTTAAAGTTTTCACAGGTTGATAAATAACCAATAACGGAGCTGGGTGATGAAAAAAATTCTACTATGTTGTAGTGCAGGCATGTCTACGAGCATGCTAGTAAAGAAAATGGAGCAAGCAGCAGCAAATCGTGGTCTAGAGTGCCAAATTGAAGCGCTCGCTGTGAATGCTTTTGGCGAAGCTATTAAAGAGTACGACGTATGTTTACTTGGTCCACAAGTGCGTTTTCAACTGGATGAGTTGAAGAAAATCGCCGATGACCACGGTAAGAATATTGCGGCGATTAACCCACAAGATTATGGAATGATGAAAGGTGATGCTGTACTTGATCAAGCACTCGCACTGATTAATTAATTCATTTAAAAACTAAAAGATAAATATTAAACACATAAGTATTTGCGCCATATTTAATATGTATGGTGTAGGGCTTTGTTGTGCCAAAAAATAAGGATGGACACTATGAGTCTTTATGATTCAATATTAGGATTTGTCGAAAGGCATATAGCGCCTCTCGCGGTAAAAGTGGGTAACCAGCCCCATGTTCGAGCGATGCGTGATGGCTTCATTGTTGCGATGCCATTTATTATCGTTGGTAGTTTTATTTTGATTTTTGCGTTTCCTCCATTTGACCCTGACACGCAAAATGCGTTCGGTCGTGCATGGCTAGATTTTGCGTCTAATAATTTTGACGCGATTATGATGCCATTCAATATGTCGATGGGAATAATGACAATTTTCATCTCACTCGGCGTAGCCTATAGCTTAGCTAAGGCGTACAAGATGGATGGCATTACCAGTGCAGCATTATCATTGATGTGTTACCTGCTGGTGGCTGCACCGCTAAAAGATGGTGGTCTTCCTACTGGTCACATGGGAGGCACAGGTGTATTTACTGGCGTACTGTGTGGTTTCTTTGCGGTTGAACTCTACCGTTTCATGAAGAAGCACAACATCACGATTCGTATGCCGGAGCAAGTACCGCCAGCGATCGCTCGTTCTTTCGAAGTGTTACTCCCAGTATTGGCGGTATTCGTAACGCTTTACCCTCTAAGCTTATTTGTTCAAGCTGAGTTTGGTATGTTGATCCCAGATCTCATTCTTGAAGCATTCAAACCTTTAGTAAGCGCATCTAACTCTCTACCTGCAATCATTGGCGCACTGCTACTTTGTCAATTGCTTTGGTTTGCTGGTATTCACGGCGCGGCAATTGTCGTTGGTCTACTTTCGCCAGTATTCTTAACCAACATTGGCGTTAACACTGAAGCCTTTATCGCGGGTGAGCCAATTCCAAACGTATTTACGCAACCATTCTGGGATTTCTATATCTTCTTAGGTGGCTCAGGTGCAACTTTTGCTCTGGTATTGCTCATGGCATTTAGCCGCTCAGCTCACCTTAAGAGCATCGGTCGCATGAGTGTGGTTCCTGGCTTCTTCCAAATTAATGAGCCTGTAATTTTCGGTACACCTCTAGTATTAAACCCAACGTTATTCCTACCGTTTGTCTTGGTACCTATGATTAACGCCACTATTGCTTACTTCGCCGTGCATATGGGGCTAGTCGGTATGGGCGTCGCTACGACACCATGGACAACTCCAGCAATCATCGGTGCTTCTTGGGGTAGTGGTTGGACGTTTGCGCCAGTACTCCTAGTTATTGCCTTGATGATTCTCGATATCTTCTTATACCTACCATTCTTCAAAATGTTTGAGAAGCAGGTACTTGCAGAAGAGACTCCAACAGAAGACAAGCCCGCTGTTCAGCAAGCTTCAGGTCAAGGCGTAACCGCATAATTTGATTATTTTCAGTATTGTATTTTTCGGGAGGGAACATGGGTCAAGAAATGGTTGTGATGGAAATTATCTGTAATGCTGGTGAAGCACGAAGCCTATGTTACGAAGCGCTTAAGTTGGCTCGCCAAGATGATTTCGACCAAGCACAAGAGAAACTGGCACTCGGTAAAGAGTGTCTAAATAAGGCGCATTTGATGCAGACTCAGCTAATAGAGGCTGATGAAGGTCAAGGTAAAGTGCCAATGACTTTGGTGATGGTACATGCACAAGACCATCTCATGACAACCATTCTTGCTCATGAACTGGCGACGGAAATCGTCGCCTTACATCAGAAGTCTGTTGGATAGTGGAGTGGTAATATGGCAAGAGGTGCCCTTAAACTCGCCATCATTGGCGGTGGCAGTAGCTACACACCTGAGCTTATTGAAGGTGTAATTAAGCGCCGTGATTTTTTGCCGGTACGCGAGATTCACTTGGTGGATATCGATGCGGGTAAAGACAAGCTTGAGACAATTCATGCGTTAGCAACACGTATGGTTAACAAAGTGGGTGCTGACATAGAGATCAAAGCCAGTGTGGATCGCCGTGAGGCAATCAAAGACGCTGACTTTGTTATGACGCAGTTTCGCGTTGGTGGTTTAAAAGCGCGTGCAAGTGATGAACGCATCCCACTGAAATATGATGTGATTGGTCAGGAGACGACCGGACCGGGCGGTTTTGCTAAGGCACTGCGTACCATCCCGGTTATCCTAGATATTTGTAAAGATATTGAAGAGCTCGCGCCTAATGCTTGGATGTTGAACTTTACTAACCCTGCGGGGTTAGTTTCAGAGGCGGTGAATAAGCACACTAAAGTGAAAAGTATTGGCTTGTGTAATGTGCCAGTTTCAATGCGAATGATGGTGGCAGAAATGATGGCATGTGAGCCAGATGAGTTGCAGCTCGAATTTGCAGGACTTAACCACTTAGTATGGGTTCATAAGGCTTGGCTACATGGTGAAGATATTACTGAGACCGTGATTGAAAAGGTAGGTGATGGCGCCAACTTCAGTATGAAGAACATCTTTGAGGAGCCGTGGGATCCAAACTTCCTTAAAGCATTAGGTGCGATCCCTTGTCCTTACCACCGCTATTTCTATCAGACCGATGCTATGTTGGCGGAAGAGAAAGAGAGTGCAGCGGAAAAGGGCACACGAGCTGAACAAGTGATGGTAACGGAAGAGTCGTTATTTAAGCTTTACAAAGACGTCCATCTTGATGTGAAACCGAAAGAGCTTGAAGAACGTGGTGGTGCCTATTATTCGGATGCGTCGTTGAATTTGGTCGATGCGATTTACAACAATCGCAACGGTATCCATGTGGTGAATGTACCAAACAATGGTGCGATCAACACCTTACCGGATGATGCGGTGATTGAGTGTAGCGCGGTCGTCGGTAACTGGGGGGCTAAGCCAGTTGCGGTCGGTCAGCTATCTGCCAATGTGCTTGGTTTACTTCATCAAGTAAAAGCCTACGAGCAATTAGCCATCGAGGCGGCAGTGTTTGGTGATTACGATAAGGCGCTTATGGCACTAGCCAATAACCCGTTGGTACCGGACATTAAACGCGCGAAAGCGATCTTAAACGATATCTTACGCGAGAATGCCGAGTACTTGCCTCAATTCAAACTAACCACGCTTTAAAACCGTCGGTTAAATCGGAACTTAGCTGGGGAAAAGATGAAAGTAATTTTTAATGCAGACGACTTTGGTTTAACGGAAGGGGTGAACAACGGAATTGCCGCTGCCTTTCGTCAAGGCGTTGTACGTTCAACAACGTTTATGGTTGATATGCCTGGTGAGGCGCATGCGGTAAAGTTGGCTGCGAGCATGCCCGACCTGAAAGTGGGCTTACACCTGCGGTTCACGGCAGGTAAACCACTGACCAATCATAAATCATTGGTTGATGAGCGCGGTCTTTTCCCCGCTATTCCGGGATTCTGGCAAAAACAGGACTTTGATTTAGAAGAAGTCTATCAAGAAGTCGTGGCGCAAGTAGAGCATTACTTAGCGCTAGGATTAGAGCTAAGCCATATCGATGGTCATCACCATGCTCATACTCATCCACAAATAGCCCCCGTGGTAAACCAAGTTGCTCAGAAATATGGTGTACCCGTGCGAGGGGTTGGATTTGTGGATCGCCAAGAGGTAGGTGGTCGCTACCTTTTTAGCGAACGGTTCTATGACAACAAAATATCGCTAGCAGACGCTAAGCAATTAATGTTGGACTACGAACACGAGTGTGAAGTGCTGGAAGTCATGTGCCATCCAGCGATAGTGGATACTCAACTACGGTCGATGAGCAGCTACTTAGCTCAAAGGGAGCAGGAGTTAGAGACATTAACTTCGGCAGCATTTGTCGCTTTTTTGCGAGAGCGTGATATCCAAGTCACGGATTATTCCGCACTCGCTTATTTATAGCATTATCCCTGTGTATCATGAACTGTCAGTTTCATTTCCCCCTAACGTTTGGATACTGACAGTTTTTTTTATTTCTACTCAGCATTAATGAAGGTTATATGGCAAGGATAAAAGATGTCGCAGCGCTTGCTGGCGTGAATCGTTCTACGGTATCAAGAATCATTAATGGTGAAGGGAAGTTTAAAGAAGAGACGAGAAAGAAAGTTGAGCAAGCAATGGCAGAGCTTAACTATCGTCCCAGCGCGATCGCACGTTCTCTGGCGACCTCTTCTAGTAACATGATGGGCTTACTTGTTACGTATTATACCGGTGGTTTTTTCGGAGCTATGATGGAACAAGTGCAAAATGAGCTCGATCTGCATGCCAAATTTTTGATCACCGCACAAGGGCACCATTCCAAGGAAGGGGAGCGACATGCGGTGGAGCGTTTTCATGACCTTCGCTGTGATGGTTATATCTTGCATAGTCGCCACCTAAGCGATCAAGATTTGGTTGAACTGGCGAAGCAGCATCCCCCCTTTGTTCTGCTTGATCGTGTGGTGCCGACGTTAGAAGAACGCTGCATTCGGTTTAATCATCACACTGCCAGTACAATGGCGGTTAATCACTTACTTAAACAGAATCATAAACTCATAGGATGTATTACGGGTCCAACATGCCGTGAGAACAGTCTGCAACGCAAGCAAGGTTATCTTGATACCATGAAAGAGGCGGGGATCGACGTGTCTGAATCGTGGTGTGAAGAAGGAAATTATGGTTCACGCAGTGGCTATGAAGCGACAGAGAAGTTGCTCAGTCGACACCCGGAGCTGACCGCTATTTTCTCTTGCAGTGAGGAGATGACTGTGGGGGCAATGCAGTACCTGCATGAACATGGTTTACGCGTACCGAATGATATATCGATTGTTAGCTTTGATAGTGTGGAACGATGCAAAGAGCTTTATCCCGCAGTGACATCAGTCTGCTTCCCAATTCATGATATGGCTCAGTCTGCTGTACAAGTGCTAATGGATTTGATTTCGGGTAAGGCGACTCAAACCAATCACGAATTTACACCTCAATTGGTGGTTGGTAAGGCTGATCGGTACTTAGCTTAGGACTAAAGTCCTAATTACTTCTTTACATACTTAGCTATTCTAAAGAAAAACAATATCTTTAAGGGTAGCTATGTATCAATTAACTCCATATCTTTTCTTTGCTGGACGTTGTGAAGAAGCACTAGAGTTCTATTCACGTACTTTTGAAGGCGTGGTACTTACCAAACAATACTTTCGTGACGCTCCTCAAACCATAGAGGGTGCCAATCCTGATTGGGTGATGCATTCTGAAATAGAAGCCTTTGGTCTCAAGTTAATGCTCTCTGACGGCATGATTGTGAATGAAGTCGCCGGCAATAATGTGGCGTTATCATTGGTTATTGATAGTTTGGATGACCAAGCTCGTCTTTTTGATAAGCTTTCACACGGTGGACATATCATGATGCCGCTGGAAGATACATTTTGGGGTGCGCGATTCGGGAAAGTAGAGGATCAATTTGGTGTCCGTTGGATGCTGCATTGTAATCACTGATTTATTGGTTAATCGCTATAAGTGTCTCACTTATAAGAGAATGAGATGAATTCATTACGCCTTTAACCTAGAATGTGTCGCGTTTTTGGTGATTGGATTTTATAAACGTGGCAAGTATCAAGATAACCGTTGACCGTATCCAGCCGGGATTGCACGTACGTCTGCCGGTGAAATGGAACGATCACCCGTTCTTATTCAATAGCTTCAAAATTAAAAACCACGAACAGGTGCGCATTATTCGTCACTTGGGGCTTAAGTACGTCTATGTGAACATGCAGCAAAGCGATACTTCGCCTTTACCGATCGATGAAACGATTGAAGCGACAGACTCTAGCCTGAATGAAGCAATGGACAAACGTGCAAAGCAGTTATGGGAAGAAAAGCAACAGCGCATTGAACGTATGAGTGCTTACCGCCGACGAGTTATTGAGTGTGAAAAAGAGTTTGAGCGTTCGCTAGCACGCATGAGAGCGGTGATGACTAAAATTCGTAATCGCCCCGAGTTGGCGGTGAACGAAGCGACTTTATTAGTAGAAGATATCGTTGATAGATTACTTGCAAATGAAGATGTCACACTGCACATGATGAATGGCAAAAGTGAATTTGAAGATATTTACTTTCATTCATTGAACGTAGCTGTAGTCTCTATGTTGATTGGCAAAGCGAAAAAGCTCGATGCCGATAGTATTAAGCAGTTAGCTTTTGCCGCTTTGTTCCATGATATGGGTAAAGTAAAGATACCTACTGCCATCCTACGTAAAACGACCCCTCTTAATGAACCAGAGCAGAACTATTTAAAGCTGCACACTAAGTACGGTATCGACATCGCTAACAATATAGAAAGCTTTCCCGCTAGCGCGTTAAAAGTGATAGCCGATCATCATGAGTTACTTGATGGTTCAGGATACCCGTCTGGCTTAAAAGGCGATGAGATAGATCAGTTTACCCAGATAATCTCTGTTGCAAACGCGTATGACAATCTTTGTCATAACTCTATTACCGCCAAGCAGAAGATTCCTTACATCGCGCTTTCTTATCTATATAAGAACTGCAAGCATCTTTATAACAATGAGAACCTCGGTATTTTGATTAAGTTTATGGGCGTTTACCCACCAGGGACCGTGGTACAGCTATCTAATAATATGGTCGGGATGGTGATATCAGTAAACTCTGCGAATTTACTTAACCCTAATGTAATGGTGTATGACCCATCAGTGCCACGCACCCAGGCGCCGATCATCGACTTGGCGGAGAAAGATATAAAGATAGTGAGTGCCATTTTACCTAATAAATTGCCAGATAAAGTAAGAGAGTATCTCAATCCTCGCTCGAGAATTTCCTATTTCTTTGACTCTGACGATTAGTTATGCACATGCATTTGTGCATAACTGGTGTGTAACTTGAGGGTAGTTTGGGTGTAAATGACGAGCTGATTACTGATTGCGCAGTTAAGCAGTTTTTATGGAAAAAAATGCAATTTGGACTTGCGCAAAAAATTCAGCTCCCTATAATGCGCATCCACTGACAGGGCAGACGCCATAAGGCTTCAGCGATAGTCAGAGAGGTGTAAAGCTTCTGAGAAAATAAATTGAAAAAGTGTTTGACTCTTTCAATAGTCTCGTTAGAATTCACCTCCGCTTTGAGAAAGTCTCGAAGCATAGCTCTTTAACAATAAGAACCTATCAATCTGTGTGGGCACTCGTTGATGATAATCCAATTAGATACTTCGGTATCAAATTTGATTTCAATGAACTGAGTGACCAATTAAGACTTCGGTCTTAGCACAGTCAATTCATTATCGTTCTGTTGGAATGATAATAGCTTTAAAATTACATTAGTAGTTTTGAAGTCAGTATTCATTGAGTCACCAAAATCTTAAATTGAAGAGTTTGATCATGGCTCAGATTGAACGCTGGCGGCAGGCCTAACACATGCAAGTCGAGCGGCAGCGACAACATTGAACCTTCGGGGGATTTGTTGGGCGGCGAGCGGCGGACGGGTGAGTAATGCCTAGGAAATTGCCCTGATGTGGGGGATAACCATTGGAAACGATGGCTAATACCGCATGATGCCTACGGGCCAAAGAGGGGGACCTTCGGGCCTCTCGCGTCAGGATATGCCTAGGTGGGATTAGCTAGTTGGTGAGGTAAGGGCTCACCAAGGCGACGATCCCTAGCTGGTCTGAGAGGATGATCAGCCACACTGGAACTGAGACACGGTCCAGACTCCTACGGGAGGCAGCAGTGGGGAATATTGCACAATGGGCGCAAGCCTGATGCAGCCATGCCGCGTGTATGAAGAAGGCCTTCGGGTTGTAAAGTACTTTCAGTAGGGAGGAAGGTTCATGCGTTAATAGCGTATGGATTTGACGTTACCTACAGAAGAAGCACCGGCTAACTCCGTGCCAGCAGCCGCGGTAATACGGAGGGTGCGAGCGTTAATCGGAATTACTGGGCGTAAAGCGCATGCAGGTGGTTAGTTAAGTCAGATGTGAAAGCCCGGGGCTCAACCTCGGAATTGCATTTGAAACTGGCTGACTAGAGTACTGTAGAGGGGGGTAGAATTTCAGGTGTAGCGGTGAAATGCGTAGAGATCTGAAGGAATACCGGTGGCGAAGGCGGCCCCCTGGACAGATACTGACACTCAGATGCGAAAGCGTGGGGAGCAAACAGGATTAGATACCCTGGTAGTCCACGCCGTAAACGATGTCTACTTGGAGGTTGTGGCCTTGAGCCGTGGCTTTCGGAGCTAACGCGTTAAGTAGACCGCCTGGGGAGTACGGTCGCAAGATTAAAACTCAAATGAATTGACGGGGGCCCGCACAAGCGGTGGAGCATGTGGTTTAATTCGATGCAACGCGAAGAACCTTACCTACTCTTGACATCCATAGAACTTAGCAGAGATGCTTTGGTGCCTTCGGGAACTATGAGACAGGTGCTGCATGGCTGTCGTCAGCTCGTGTTGTGAAATGTTGGGTTAAGTCCCGCAACGAGCGCAACCCTTATCCTTGTTTGCCAGCGAGTAATGTCGGGAACTCCAGGGAGACTGCCGGTGATAAACCGGAGGAAGGTGGGGACGACGTCAAGTCATCATGGCCCTTACGAGTAGGGCTACACACGTGCTACAATGGCGTATACAGAGGGCTGCCAACCAGCGATGGTGAGCGAATCCCAAAAAGTACGTCGTAGTCCGGATTGGAGTCTGCAACTCGACTCCATGAAGTCGGAATCGCTAGTAATCGTGGATCAGAATGCCACGGTGAATACGTTCCCGGGCCTTGTACACACCGCCCGTCACACCATGGGAGTGGGCTGCAAAAGAAGTGGGTAGTTTAACCTTTCGGGGAGGACGCTCACCACTTTGTGGTTCATGACTGGGGTGAAGTCGTAACAAGGTAGCGCTAGGGGAACCTGGCGCTGGATCACCTCCTTATACGATGATTATTGCGATGAGTGTTCACACAGATTGATGGTTTTGAAGCGAACGCTTCGAGCTATTATTGCTCTTTAACAATTTGGAAAGCTGACAAAACAACAATTTATTGTTGTTTGTAAAGTTCTCAAAGTATTCATTTATTGAATACACAAAAACACATTCAAGTGTTCTTGGAATTTGAGTCCGGCAAAATCGAGTCTGCATCATGTATAAAAATTGCAGACAACTTTGGTGATTTGAACATCAACTCGAAACTCCTTCGGGTTGTATGGTTAAGTGACTAAGCGTACACGGTGGATGCCTTGGCAGTCAGAGGCGATGAAGGACGTATTAACTTGCGATAAGCCCAGATTAGGCAGTAAAAGCCACTTGAGTCTGGGATTTCCGAATGGGGAAACCCACTAGCATAAGCTAGTATCGCTACGTGAATACATAGCGTAGCGAGGCGAACCGGGGGAACTGAAACATCTAAGTACCCCGAGGAAAAGAAATCAACCGAGATTCCGAAAGTAGCGGCGAGCGAAATTGGACTAGCCCTTAAGCTTTACACGCGTTAGACGAACGGTCTGGAAAGTCCGACGATACAGGGTGATAGTCCCGTAGTTGACGATGTGTGTTCAGTGAAATCGAGTAGGGCGGGACACGTGTTATCCTGTCTGAATATGGGGGGACCATCCTCCAAGGCTAAATACTACTGACTGACCGATAGTGAACCAGTACCGTGAGGGAAAGGCGAAAAGAACCCCTGTGAGGGGAGTGAAATAGAACCTGAAACCGTGTACGTACAAGCAGTAGGAGCAGGCTTTGTCCTGTGACTGCGTACCTTTTGTATAATGGGTCAGCGACTTATATTCAGTGGCAAGGTTAACCATCTAGGGGAGCCGTAGGGAAACCGAGTCTTAACTGGGCGTTCAGTCTCTGGATATAGACCCGAAACCAGGTGATCTAGCCATGGGCAGGTTGAAGGTTGAGTAACATCAACTGGAGGACCGAACCGACTAATGTTGAAAAATTAGCGGATGACTTGTGGCTAGGGGTGAAAGGCCAATCAAACCTGGAGATAGCTGGTTCTCCCCGAAAGCTATTTAGGTAGCGCCTCGGACGAATACTACTGGGGGTAGAGCACTGTTAAGGCTAGGGGGTCATCCCGACTTACCAACCCTTTGCAAACTCCGAATACCAGTAAGTACTATCCGGGAGACACACGGCGGGTGCTAACGTCCGTCGTGGAGAGGGAAACAACCCAGACCGCCAGCTAAGGTCCCAAATTATTACTAAGTGGGAAACGATGTGGGAAGGCTTAGACAGCTAGGATGTTGGCTTAGAAGCAGCCATCATTTAAAGAAAGCGTAATAGCTCACTAGTCGAGTCGGCCTGCGCGGAAGATGTAACGGGGCTAAGTAATAAACCGAAGCTGCGGCAATGAAGTTTACTTCATTGGGTAGGGGAGCGTTCTGTAAGCCGTTGAAGGTGTGTTGTAAAGCATGCTGGAGGTATCAGAAGTGCGAATGCTGACATGAGTAACGATAAAGGGGGTGAAAAACCTCCTCGCCGGAAGACCAAGGGTTCCTGTCCAACGTTAATCGGGGCAGGGTAAGTCGACCCCTAAGGCGAGGCCGAAAGGCGTAGTCGATGGGAAACGGGTTAATATTCCCGTACTTCTTACAATTGCGATGGGGGGACGGAGAAGGCTAGGTGGGCCTGGCGACGGTTGTCCAGGTTCAAGTGCGTAGGCTGAGAAATTAGGTAAATCCGGTTTCTCTTAAGGCTGAGACACGACGTCGAGCTACTACGGTAGTGAAGTCATTGATGCCATGCTTCCAGGAAAAGCCTCTAAGCTTCAGATTGTAAGGAATCGTACCCCAAACCGACACAGGTGGTCGGGTAGAGAATACCAAGGCGCTTGAGAGAACTCGGGTGAAGGAACTAGGCAAAATGGTACCGTAACTTCGGGAGAAGGTACGCTCTTGACGGTGAAGTCCCTCGCGGATGGAGCTATTGAGAGTCGCAGATACCAGGTGGCTGCAACTGTTTATTAAAAACACAGCACTGTGCAAAATCGTAAGATGACGTATACGGTGTGACGCCTGCCCGGTGCCGGAAGGTTAATTGATGGGGTTAGACTTCGGTCGAAGCTCTTGATCGAAGCCCCGGTAAACGGCGGCCGTAACTATAACGGTCCTAAGGTAGCGAAATTCCTTGTCGGGTAAGTTCCGACCTGCACGAATGGCGTAATGATGGCCACGCTGTCTCCACCCGAGACTCAGTGAAATTGAAATCGCTGTGAAGATGCAGTGTACCCGCGGCTAGACGGAAAGACCCCGTGAACCTTTACTACAGCTTGGCACTGAACATTGACCCTACATGTGTAGGATAGGTGGGAGGCTTTGAAGCAAGTACGCCAGTATTTGTGGAGCCGTCCTTGAAATACCACCCTTGTAGTGTTGATGTTCTAACGTCGACCCCTAATCGGGGTTACGGACAGTGCCTGGTGGGTAGTTTGACTGGGGCGGTCTCCTCCCAAAGAGTAACGGAGGAGCACGAAGGTGGGCTAATCACGGTTGGACATCGTGAGGTTAGTGCAATGGCATAAGCCCGCTTAACTGCGAGAATGACGGTTCGAGCAGGTGCGAAAGCAGGTCATAGTGATCCGGTGGTTCTGAATGGAAGGGCCATCGCTCAACGGATAAAAGGTACTCCGGGGATAACAGGCTGATACCGCCCAAGAGTTCATATCGACGGCGGTGTTTGGCACCTCGATGTCGGCTCATCACATCCTGGGGCTGAAGTCGGTCCCAAGGGTATGGCTGTTCGCCATTTAAAGTGGTACGCGAGCTGGGTTTAGAACGTCGTGAGACAGTTCGGTCCCTATCTGCCGTGGGCGTTGGAGAATTGAAAGGGGCTGCTCCTAGTACGAGAGGACCGGAGTGGACGAACCTCTGGTGTTCGGGTTGTGTCGCCAGACGCATTGCCCGGTAGCTAAGTTCGGAATCGATAACCGCTGAAAGCATCTAAGCGGGAAGCGAGCCTTGAGATGAGTTCTCCCTGATACTTTAAGTATCCTAAAGGGTTGTCGGAGACTACGACGTTGATAGGTCAGGTGTGTAAGTGCTGTGAGGCATTGAGCTAACTGATACTAATTGCCCGTGAGGCTTAACCATACAACACCCAAGGGGTTTTGATGGACTCAAAGAAAGAACAAAACTTGATTGTGTAGAGAACACACTCTTTATATAAGAGAAATCAGCTTTCCAGATTAAAGAATTTTTCTCGATGGCCATAGCGCTTTGGACCCACCTGATTCCATGCCGAACTCAGAAGTGAAACGAAGTAGCGCCGATGGTAGTGTGGGGCTTCCCCATGTGAGAGTAGGACATCGCCAGGTAACATTTTAGAGCCCTGACCAATCGGTCGGGGCTTTTTTCGTTTCAGCGAGTTATAACTTGGAGAGGCAGTGTGTGTTTGCGAAACGTCGATGTGTCGAACCATCGAAGTGTCGAACCACGCATCGCCCATGCAAGAGTAGGACATCGCCAGGTAATATTTTAGAGCCCTGGACTAGGCGTCCCCACCATTCGGTCGGGGCTTTTTCGTTTCAGCGACTAACGTTTTTCGTTAAGTGACCAGTCATACTCATAGTCAATTTTGCTTGGTGCACTTTGAAGCTGTGGGCGATATTGCTCTAGATGTGCTCTTACCCCACCATCCACCGTAAAGTCTTCCGCAAACCAATCATAAATTGAAGAGACGATGAGTTTGTTACCTTCAATCTGCGCGCCTTTGTTACTGTTGATGAAGCTTATCGCCGCCTTTTCAAGTAACTGCTCAGTGTTGTTTGCACTAAACGCTTGTTGCTGAAGGTTCGGGCAACCTAGGCTGGCGCAGTTTACAGCGTAATGAGTGCGCGGATCTTGCCAGATTGGGCGCAGGATACGGTGTTCAATATCATTAAGTGTGATGGTTTTGCCGTTAATGGTAATGACCTCCTCATCCCATGGACCAAAACTAAACAAACCACCAAGCTTGGTAATCGATTTCACCGGATATTCTTCTAAGATAAGGTCGACAGTGATCGCATTGTAGAGGTTAACCCAATAGGCATACTGCTCGTCTTTGGAGTATTGCAGTGGATTGAGTTGTGCCATTTGGTTTAAGTAACCGTCCAGTTTGGCATCATCATCTTGTGAGACTGCTGAATAGGCAAACAGATTGTGTTCACCTTGTTTTGATATATAGCGATTTAGGATCTCTTGCCAAGCTTGATGGGAGATCTCCGCAGAATTGCTTTCATTGCTTTGCTGCCAATAACTCCAAAGTTTCGCCTCTGGCGCGGCGTAAAGTGGCAATGAAAATAGTGCAAGGGTAACAATAGCGAATCTAGCCATGGATATTACTCAATCTTTTGAACACGTTATCTATTAGACCTACACCAAGAAGTAAATATTTCAAATGACACAAAAAAGGTTGGCAACTGCCAACCTTTTTACGTTCCACTTAAGCTAAAAAGCTTGGAATGTTACTTTCGTACTCGGCGATTTTATCTTCGTGCTGCAAGGTCAGCCCGATGTTGTCTAAGCCATTTAGTAGGCAATGGCGACGGAAGCTATCGATTTCAAAGCGGTATTCTTTGCCATTTGCTCTTACTACATTGGCTTCAAGATCCACTTCTACTTGCGCGCCTTCGTTAGCATCAACAAATTGGAAGATTTCATCGACTTCTTGCTCAGTCAAGCGCACTGGTACCATTTGGTTGTTGATCGAGTTGCCGTAGAAGATATCGGCAAAGCTTGGCGCGATCATCGCTTTTATACCGTAATCAGCAAGTGCCCATGGCGCGTGTTCGCGCGAAGATCCACAGCCAAAGTTTTCACGTGCAAGCAGAATTGACGCGCCTTGATAGCGTGGTGCATTCATTACAAACTCAGAGTTTGGTTGCTCGCCTGCGTCATCAAGAAAGCGCCAGTCATGAAATAGGTGTTTGCCGAAACCTAAGCGTGATACTTTCTGGAGAAATTGCTTAGGAATAATCGCATCGGTATCAACGTTCGCTGCATCTAGAGGAACAACCAAGCCTGTGTGCTGTTTAAAACCTGACATGTTTGATTCTCCTTAGTCCAACTCACGAATATCAACAAAGTGACCAGCAATCGCCGCAGCCGCAGCCATAGCAGGGCTGACTAGATGGGTGCGACCATCACGACCTTGGCGACCTTCAAAGTTACGGTTTGAAGTTGAAGCGCAGCGCTCATGAGGTCCTAATCGGTCGTTATTCATTGCTAAACACATCGAGCATCCTGGCAGGCGCCATTCAAAACCCGCTTCTTTAAATATAGTATCTAGACCTTCCGCTTCTGCTTGTGCTTTGACTTGCTCTGAGCCAGGAACAATTAACGCTTGTACATGTGACGCGACTTTACGTCCTTTGGCGACAGCCGCAGCAGCACGCATATCTTCAATCCGTGAGTTGGTACAAGAGCCAACAAATACTTTATCAACCGAGTAGTCAGACAGTGACTTACCAGCTTCCAACCCCATGTACGCCAGCGCTTTCTCTGCCGAAGCTTTTTCAACCGGATCAGCGAAACTGGTCGGGGCTGGAATTGGTGCATCTACTGCGATTACTTGTCCTGGGTTAGTACCCCAAGTAACTTGCGGTTTGATATCTGCTGCTTGTAGGGTAACGACTGCATCAAACTCAGCATCATCGTCAGTACGTAGGGTTTGCCAGTATTCAACCGCCGCATCCCAATCGGCACCGGTTGGTGCAAACTTACGACCTTTGATGTATTCAAACGTAGTGTCATCTGGTGCGATAAGACCCGCTTTTGCACCTAACTCGATCGCCATGTTACATACGGTCATACGACCTTCCATGGTTAAGTCGCGGATGGCTTCACCGCAGAACTCAACCACATAGCCAGTACCGCCAGCGGCAGTGGTTTTACCGATTATGGCCAGTACGATGTCTTTGGCCGTGATCCCCGCTGCAACTTTACCTTGTACTTCGATCTTCATGGTTTTTGCACGAGCTTGTTTAAGCGTCTGAGTCGCCAGTACGTGTTCTACTTCTGAGGTACCGATACCAAACGCCAGTGAACCAAAGGCACCATGAGTGGCAGTGTGAGAGTCGCCGCAGACGATCGTCATACCTGGTAGGGTAATACCTAGCTCTGGTCCCATAACATGGACAATGCCCTGGTATTTGTGATTGATATCGTAAAGCGTAACCCCGAACTCTTCACAGTTTTTAGACAGCGTTTCCATCTGGATACGCGCCATTTCCCCTGAAGCATTAATATCTTTGGTTGTGGTTGATACGTTGTGGTCCATAGTGGCGAAGGTCTTGCTTACTTGACGTACTTTACGTCCTTTTTCGCGCAGCCCATCAAACGCTTGTGGTGATGTCACCTCATGGACTAAATGTCGGTCAATATACAAAATCGGGTTTTCACCCTCAGCTGCGACGGCAACGTGCGCGTCGTAGACTTTTTGATATAGCGTTTTACCCATACTCATTTACTTCCGTGTAATTATTATGAATTTAGAATGTAGCTTGCGATCTTATCGCCCATCTCTGAGGTCGATAGTGCTGGATTATTGCCAGCGAGATCAGCGGTCAGTTCACCTGCCGCTAGTGCTTTACTTACTGCCACTTCAATATCTTGCGCCGCCGCTTCTTCACCTAGGCTGTAACGTAGCATCAGTGCCGCTGATAGAATTTGCGCGACTGGGTTAGCGATATTTTTACCGGCGATATCCGGCGCGCTGCCGCCAGCTGGTTCATATAGACCGAACTTGCTTTCGTTTAGAGAGGCTGAAGGAAGCATCCCCATTGAGCCAGTGATCATTGCGCATTCATCGGAAATGATGTCACCGAAGATGTTTGAACATAGCATGACATCGAACTGTGCCGGATCTTTAATCAGCTGCATGGTGGCGTTATCGATGTACATGTGTGAAAGCTCGACATCAGGGTAATCTTTGGCGATCTCTTCCACCACTTCACGCCATAGAATGGAGCTTTGTAGTACGTTGGCTTTGTCTATAGAGCAGACTTTTTTATCGCGTAGACGGGCTGATTCAAAGGCGATCTTCGCAATGCGCTCAATCTCGAAACGGTGGTAAACCTCGGTATCGAAAGCTTTTTCGTTAGCGCCTTCACCTTCACGACCTTTAGGTTGACCAAAATAGATACCACCAGTCAGTTCGCGGACTACAACAATATCAAAACCACGTTCAGAGATGTCAGCACGCAAAGGCGAGAAAGCTTCCAGCCCTGAATGGATTTGTGCTGGGCGAAGGTTACAAAATAGTTGGAAGTGCTTACGCAGAGGTAACAGTGCGCCACGCTCAGGTTGATCGTTGGGTGGCAGGTGTTCCCATTTTGGACCGCCCACAGAACCAAACAGTACTGCATCAGCGGCTTCACAGGCGGCTACAGTGCTTTCTGGCAGTGGCGTACCATGGTTATCAATCGCGATGCCACCGACATCATGCGCATCGCGCTCAAATTGAATCGCATGTTTCTTTTCAATTGCATCAAGCACCTTGTTTGCTTGAGCCATTACTTCTGGTCCAATTCCATCGCCAGCGAGTACCGCGATTTTGTATGTCTTGTCTGTCATGGTCGTCCTTTAACTTTTTTGCGTTGTGCTGCTTTTTTAATTTATTCAAACGCCGCGACAGGCAGCGTTTGGTTGTCATCCTATACAGTGGCGATCTTCTTTTGCTTCATCTGCTCGATTTCATCAGCGCGGTGGATGCTATTAATTACGTGTAGCAATGCTTGTCCTGATGCTTCAACGATGTCGGTCGAGACGCCGGTACCATGGTACTTACGACCTTTATAGTTAGCGATGATGTCAGCTTGACCTAAACCATCTTCACCTTCGCCTTTGGCGGTTAGATCGAACTTATCCAAAACAATGTCGTAGCCCGTCACACGATAAATACATTGGTAAAGAGCATCGACTGGACCATTGCCCACGGCTGCTTCACTCTTCTCTGTATCACCACATTGGATCTTGATGCTGGTTGTCGCCATCACACTACCTGACTGGACGCTTAGGTAGTTTAATTTGTAGAAGTCGTCTTCTTCACGCAGGTTAGAGAAGTGCATTAGCGCTTCTAGGTCGTAGTCGAACACTTGCCCTTTACGGTCGGCTAGTTTCAAGAAATCTGCGTATAACGCATCTAAGTTATATTCGTCTTCTTTATAACCCATTGCATCCATATGGCTTTTCACTGCCGCACGGCCACTACGAGAGGTTAAGTTTAGCGCCTGATTTTTCAGACCAATCGACTCTGGCGTCATGATCTCGTAAGTGTTTTTGTTCTTTAACATGCCGTCTTGGTGGATACCGGAAGAGTGGCTAAATGCATTGGCGCCAACAATGGCTTTATTACTCTGGATCGGCATGTTGCATAGTTGGCTGACCAACTTGCTGGTGCGGTGGATTTCGTCGTGTTTAATTCCGGTATGTACACCAAGTAGCTCTTGGCGAGTTTTAAGGATCATTGCGATCTCTTCTAGCGAGCAGTTACCTGCGCGTTCACCAATACCATTAATGGTGCCTTCAATTTGGCGCGCGCCCGCTTGAACGGCTGCAATTGAGTTTGCAACCGACATACCTAAATCGTCATGACAGTGAACCGAGATGATGGCTTTATCGATATTGGGTACGCGGTTAAATAGCGTTTCGATAATGCCGCCAAATTCATTTGGTACGGTATAGCCTACTGTATCAGGAATGTTGACTGTGCTTGCGCCAGCATTGATTGCGGCTTCCACCATACGACACAGATTGTCGATCGGTGTGCGACCTGCATCTTCACAGGAGAACTCGACATCATCGGTGTATTGGCGCGCATGTTTTACCGCTTTAACGCCCATCTCTACCACATCATCGTAACTGCGGCGTAGCTTATCTTGCACATGAACGGTCGACGTGGAGATAAAGGTGTGAATACGGAAGGCTTCGGCAACTTTTAACGCCTCTGCTGCCGCATCAATATCTTTAGCGACCGCGCGAGATAGTGCGCAAACACGGCTATTTTTGATATTACGGGCAATGGTTTGCACCGATTCAAAATCCCCTGGGGACGATACTGGAAAGCCTGCTTCAATCACGTCTACGCCCAGACGTTCTAAAGCATAAGCAATTTGCAGTTTTTCTTTAACCGTCAAACTGGCTGACAATGCTTGTTCGCCATCACGCAATGTGGTGTCGAAGATAATGACCTGATCGTTCATAGCTGCTTCCTTATACGTCGTTTATCCGCTTGTTACGGGGATTTAAACGTTTACTTCCTGTATTTGAACATAAAAAAACCCGCAATTTGTTGCGGGTTTTGTGTAATTCGTTGTGGTTATTTCTCTTCCACAGCCTACCCGCGCGATTGGTTCACGATCAGGAGGAGGCTTAGCAGGATAGAGAAATGATTTGTCATTGTTAACTACTTCCTAAGAGAGTTAATGAATCCACATATTTAAGTTAATAGAATTAGTACCGTACTCAGCATGATGAGTCAACCGTAAATGGCAAAATTGGTCATTTTTTTTCCACTCCTCCGCGCAGTGCAACATTTCATTGCGATGAATCTACTCCACCTATATTGCTAATTATTTGTTTTATAAATGTATCGCAGCGAAATGGTGGCTTAGGACTAAGTCCGTATTAGTCGTGTCATGGTAATCACCATAAAGCTTCATGGTGTTGTCATTGTTCTCTTTTAGTTTTAAATCAGTGCTATCAGAGAGAGGATTGCGCATGCGTTCAATCGAACCAATTGCCAAATTAGATTTGGCGTTTTCACTTTTTTGTCTGCAAAATCGCTTTAGTTATCCCATTTCCCGCATTAGCCGAGCGGTATCTCATACCGGAGATGGTCACTTATACGTGGTCATTGCGCTCTTAGCTTGGTGGCTTGGTGGAGAGAACGGGCAGCTATTGCTATTGGCGGGGTTGATGGCTTTTAGTCTTGAACTGCCCATTTACTGGTTGAGTAAAAACTTATTTAAGCGTCGTCGACCGCAAGAACTGAGCGCTTTAATCCCATCATTCATTACCCCTTCCGATCGATACAGCTTACCCTCAGGACACACTGCTGCTGCGTTTTTGATGGCAACTCTACTGGGTTGTTTCTATCCAAGCCTGGCTGAACTGACCTTTATTTGGGCGAGTTTAATTGCCGTGTCGCGCATTTTACTTGGTGTTCATTTTTTAACGGATGTACTGCTGGGGGCGGTGCTTGGAGTGAGCTGTGCTAAGGCTGCACTGCAGTGGCTAGGAGTGTAATGAATGAAGATTTTATACGGCGTGCAAGGAACAGGAAATGGTCATATTGCTCGAGCAAGGGCGATGTGTTTGGCACTCAAACAAAGAGGCGTAGAGGTTGATTTTCTTTTTTCCGGTCGACAGGCAGATAAGTATTTTTCGATGCAAGAGTTTGGTGACTATCAAACTCGGCGAGGATTAACCTTTGCGACCGAAAAGGGCAAAGTCAGCTACCTTAAAACGGCACTCAACAACAGTCTTAGCGAGTTCTATCGCGAAGTAAAACAGCTCGATCTGTCTCAATACGATCTTATTCTCAACGATTTTGAGCCAGTATCGGCTTGGGCTGCAAGATGGCAAGGTAAACCCGTGATCAGTATCAGCCACCAGAACGCTTTCCGCTATTCGGTTCCTTTACATGGGGCGAGCTGGTTAGATAAATGTGTGATTCGCTACTTCGCGCCAAGTCAGCGTCATATCGGTTTGCACTGGTATCATTTTGACCAGCCAATCTTACCGCCAATTGTGCACACGACTCGAGAGTCGGTTGAGTCACAGCCTTATGTCTTAGTTTACCTACCTTTTGAAAGCTTGGATGACATCAGTGATTTGTTACTGCGTTTCTCTCGTCAATCCTTTGTTTGTTTTCATCCACAAATTATCGCTGCCAAGCAGATAGATAACATCCTATTTAATCCATTGAGCCTTGAAGGATTCCATCATTATCTCAACCGCTGCTCTGGCATCATCGCCAATGGTGGCTTTGAACTGCCATCAGAAGCACTGACATTAGGCAAAAAACTGTTGCTCAAACCGTTAACCGGGCAGTTTGAGCAACTCTCCAATGTGGCTACGTTAGAGACGCTCGGCTTGGCGACGAGCATGGAATACCTCGATGCGTCGGTTGTACGCGCATGGTTAGATGAAGCGCCAGGTGAGAGTGTCGATTATCCCGACGTTGCCACTGCGCTGGTGGAGTGGTTACTGCGAGGTGAGTGGGATGATACTGCGCAGTTGACTGAGCGATTGTGGGGTAAGGTCGACTTTCCAAGTTATGTTGCCAACGTTTAAGTGAGATAGTGAGCCTTGTGGCGTTGTTACAACTATTTCAAACTGTTACAGAGCTAATTTATTGCCTGAAAACCTCAATTTAGCTTTTTTTATCTTTAACTCAAGGTGCTGATAATAAAGGAGTTAAATTCATTTATACTAAAAAATTATGATTAGTTCTCAATCTATTTGCTTGTAAGTATTTAATTGGTCGATAGTTTCAATCGATAAGTAATTATCACAATAACGAATAACTACTTCTGTTGAATTTAGCCGAGAGTGTGGTTGATTTTTCTTGGCTGCTTAACCGCATAAATAATTGGGATACGATTGATGACTGACACCAAAGACCTAGTAAATCCTCACTTAACCAATCGCATGGAATCTGTGCTTCGTGGCGTAGATCTTAACTTGCTAACTGTGTTCGATGCCGTAATGCAAGAACAAAACATTACTCGTGCTGCGCATAACTTGGGCATGTCACAACCAGCGGTAAGTAATGCGGTAGCACGTTTAAAAGTGATGTTTAGTGACGAACTCTTTATTCGCCAAGGGCGCGGTATTCAGCCAACACAACGAGCAAGACAGCTGTTTGTTCCTATTCGCCAAGCGCTACAATTGATCCGTAATCAGTTGCCTACCGCTGACTTTGCACCAGAAACCTCTGAGCGCCAGTTTAATCTATCGCTATGCAGTCCTTGCGATATGCGTTTTGCACCGAAGATCATGGCGTATTTGCAGCAGGTTGCCCCAGAAGTAAAACTGCATGTTGACGCGCAGTTTGATGAACAGATTGTTGAGCGTATGCGTAACCAATCTTTAGACGCGGTGATCGATTACCGTAGCTACAATGAACAGGGTGTACACAACGTTGAACTGTTTAAAGATGAGTTAGTGGTCGTTGCGAGCCAATCTCACCCACGCGTGCAGCAAACTATCTCAGCACAAGCATTACTAAATGAACGTCATGCTAAGCTTTCGCAAGGACATGGTCAGCAGAGTATTTCTGAGCAAGCGTACCAAGGGGTTGATGTGGTTGCTTACTATGAAGGCGCGAGTTTAAGTAACTTACTGTATGTGGTTGGTCAGTCAGAATTAGTCGCGATTGCACCGCGTTGGATGGTTGAAAACGCAGCCAATAAAGAGCAACTGCAGATCTTAGCAACGCCTTTTGCTAACAAGACGATTAGCGGTTACCTAAGTTGGCATGAATCGAATGAAAAAGACCAAGGACATATTTGGTTACGAGATCGCTTAGCGGAAGTTTGCCGTGACGCTGAGTAATGGCGTTTTACGATACAAATTATTGAAATTTAATTGGTTATTCACTAAGCAATTCTTTGCCATTGGTTAAGATAGCCTTTGAAACAGTACATAAAAGCCTCGAACGCGTTCTCGCTTCGGGGCTTTTTTATATAAGTTTGATACGTGTCAGTTGCCTTTTTTTGCTTGAAATGTACACTGTGCGCGCAAAAAGCTTACAGGTGTAAGCTTAAAGGTAGAAAAGATGGCCAATTTAGATTTTCACATCGTTAAACGAATTCGCGAACAAATTGCTAAAGGCAAAGAGCGCACGGCGCTTAAGCACAAAGTTGATGGCTCATGGCAAAGCATCAGCTGGGCGCAATTTGGTCAGCAAGTGGATGCAATGTCACTTGCGCTATTGGCTCAAGGATTGAGAGTTCAAGACAAGATAGGGATCTTCTCTAATAACATGCCGCAGTGGACTATCGCTGATTTTGCTGCGATGCAGTTGCGTGGTGTTATCGTACCAATTTATCCAACCAACACGGCGGATCAGTCTGCATATATTTTGCAAAATGCGGATGTAAAAGTGCTGTTTGTTGGTGAGCAAGCTCAATTTGACGCTGCGGTTTCTATTTTTGAACAATGTGAACAACTGGAATTGGTTGTCGCGATGTCGGAAGGCATTGATATTGCGGAGCATGAATTTGCCATTACATGGAATGAGTTCATTGCGAAAGGCGATCAATCACATCAAGCTGAGCTTGATGAACGCTTAGAGCAGGCGCGCCTTGACGATCTTTTGACCCTAATTTATACCTCGGGTACAACTGGTCAACCGAAAGGTGTAATGCTGGATTACGCAAACATTGCCGCTCAGTTGCAAGGGCATGATGAAAGATTGAGTCTTTCTCAAGAAGACGTATCACTATGTTTCCTTCCGCTGTCACATGTATTTGAGCGTGCGTGGTCTTTCTACGTACTCTACAAAGGTGCAACGAACTGCTACCTGCAAGATACGATGCAAGTGCGTGATGCGTTAAGTGAAGTTCGCCCAACCGTAATGAGTGCGGTACCGCGTTTCTATGAGAAAATCTTCTCTGCGATCCACGAGAAAGTAGCTAAAGCGCCATTTATTCGCAAAGTGATGTTCACTTGGGCGGTCAATATGGGCGCTAAAATGGCAGTTTGTCATCAAGAAGGACGTAAGCCTTCATTGATGTTGAAGAAGTCTCACAAGCTGGCTGATAAATTGGTACTGTCTAAACTGCGTGCATTGCTGGGTGGACGTATTAACTTTATGCCGTGTGGTGGTGCAAAGCTGGATGAGACCATTGGTCGCTTTTTCCATGCGATTGGCATTAACGTGAAACTTGGCTATGGCATGACAGAGACCACGGCAACGGTGTCATGCTGGGATGACAAATGCTTCAACCCGGACTCAATTGGTATGTCTATGCCAGGTGCGCAAGTTAAGATCGGTGAGAATAACGAGATCTTGGTGCGTGGTCCGATGGTGATGCGTGGTTACTACAAGATGCCAAAAGAGACCGCGGAAACATTTGATGAACATGGTTTCTTGAAAACAGGCGATGCAGGTCATATCGATGAAAACGGTAACCTGTTCATTACTGACCGTATTAAAGAGTTGATGAAAACGTCAAACGGTAAGTACATTGCCCCTCAAGTCGTTGAAGGTGCGATTGGTAAAGACCACTTCATTGAGCAGATTGCCGTAATCGCGGATACACGTAAATTCGTGTCGGCGCTGATTGTGCCATGTTTTGATAGCTTGGAAGAGTACGCGAAAGAGCTAAACATCAAATACCATGACCGCGTTGAGCTGATTAAGCACAACCAAATCATCGAGATGTTGGAAAAACGTGTGAATGATCTCCAGCAAGAGTTGGCTAAGTTTGAGCAGGTGAAGAAGTTTAAACTGCTACCAAAAGCCTTTTCTATGGATGAAGGTGAGTTAACGCCGACACAAAAGCTGCGTCGTAAAGTTATTCACGATAAATATCACAATGAAATCGAAGAGATGTACAACGATAAGCACTCTGACAAGTAGATATTGATCGAGCGATTGAATATGAGAGATCCCCAGTTTTACTGGGGATTTTTTTTACGTGTCATTTATGGTGAATAAAAATTATCCACCTTTTTTTGTCTGTTTGACATCATTTGATGCTGGAGCATTACTTTGCTCATGGTGGTTGAGCTAAGAAGTGTCCTTTTTATAGCATTGTGTAGATTATGCGATAAAAGTCGCAATAGATTCCTTGAAAATAAAACGTTACATTTGTTGCCGTATCTTGTGTTTTGTTATGACTGAGCACAAGGCATAGAGAAGAAGTGGAAGTTTTTCTAATAGGCTAAAAGTAAGCCCTAGACTATGTGACAACTACCCAACCTATTGACCCAATGGGCTGGCGTAGAGAAGGAGAATAATATGGCAGCAATGTTGTCCGGTAACGAGATGGTAGTGCAATCTCTTATCGAAGAAGGCGTTGAACAAATTTTCGGTTATCCAGGCGGTTCTGTTTTGGATATCTATGATGCTCTTCATGCTAAAACCGACCAAATCAAACATGTCTTAGTTCGCCATGAGCAAGCCGCTACGCATATGGCAGATGGTTATGCGCGCGCTACGGGAAAACCGGGTGTGGTCTTGGTCTGTTCAGGTCCTGGTGCAACCAATACCATTACCGGTATCGCAACGGCATACATGGACTCGATCCCAATGATTGTCATTTCTGGTAACGTACCAAACAATCTGATTGGTAATGATGCGTTCCAAGAGTGTGATATTGTCGGTGTCTCTCGCCCAGTGGTAAAACACAGCTTTTTAGTAAAGAAAGCAGAAGACATTCCTGAAACGGTTAAAAAAGCCTTTTATATTGCTACCACAGGTCGTCCTGGTCCGGTTTTAATCGACCTGCCTAAAGACGTCATTAATCCGCAGTTTAAATTCCCTTATGAGTATCCAGCATCAGTCTCGATGCGCTCATACAAACCAACCACTACCGGTCACAAAGGTCAGATTAAAAAAGCACTTAAAGCGCTATTAGAAGCGAACAAGCCGGTACTTTATGTTGGTGGCGGCGCGGTGATCTCACAAGCGGATGCTCCGCTGTTGAAACTCGCGGAAACGCTGAACCTTCCGGTTGTCAGTACGCTAATGGGCTTGGGGGCATTCCCTGGAACGCATAAAAACTCGCTGGGGATGTTAGGTATGCATGGTACCTATGAAGCGAATATGGCGATGCATGATGCCGATCTTATTTTTGGTATTGGGGTGCGTTTTGATGACCGTACTACCAATAACCTAGAAAAGTACTGTCCGAACGCACGGGTGATGCACATTGATATCGATCCTTCGTCGATCTCGAAGAACGTCAAAGCGGATCTGCCAATTGTTGGCTCTGCCGACAAAGTACTCGAAGCGATGGTGAACTTGCTGGTGGAACAAGGTGGCAGCAATGATGAGCACGCGCTGAACTGCTGGTGGGATGAGATTCAAACTTGGCGTGATAAAGAGTGCCTGAGTTATGAAACATCCCCAGAGCGCATCAAGCCACAGCAAGTGATTGAAACTCTGCATAAGCTGACTAATGGTGATGCTTATGTTGCCTCGGATGTCGGTCAGCACCAGATGTTTGCTGCGCTTTACTACCCGTTCAATAAGCCACGTCGTTGGATTAACTCTGGTGGTCTCGGCACCATGGGCTTTGGTTTACCTGCGGGCATGGGGGTTAAGTTCGCCAAGCCTGATGAGGAAGTGGTAGTAGTGACGGGTGATGGCAGTATTCAAATGAATATTCAGGAGCTATCGACTGCCATGCAGTACGATATCCCAGTGAAAATTATCAACTTAAACAACCGCTTCCTAGGTATGGTGAAACAGTGGCAAGACATTATTTATCAAGGTCGCCATTCTAACTCTTACATGAGTTCAGTGCCTGATTTTGCCGCTATTGCTGAAGCGTATGGTCATGTAGGTATTCGTATCGAAACACCGGATCAACTTGAGTCTGGCTTAAAGCAAGCTCTTGAGATGAAAGATCGCTTGGTGTTTGTCGATATTAACGTCGATGAAACAGAGCATGTATACCCAATGCAAATTAAAGGCGAGGGTATGGATAAGATGTGGCTAAGCAAGACGGAGCGTACCTAACATGAGACATATCATTTCACTACTATTAGAAAACCAACCTGGTGCTTTGTCTCGTGTGGTTGGCTTGTTTTCACAACGTGGTTATAACATTGAATCGTTGACGGTTTCTCCAACTGATGATGAGACCTTATCGCGTTTGAATATTACCACCATCTCTGATGATCTAGAGCTAGAGCAGATCCAAAAGCAGCTGCATAAGTTGATTGATGTACTCAAAGTGCAAGAAGTGACAGAGCTTGAGCATATCGAGCGTGAACTTTTGATGGTGAAAGTGAAGGCGAGTGGTTTTGCTCGTGCAGAAGTGAAGCGCACTGCGGATATTTTCCGTGGTCAGATTGTTGATGTGACGGCTGCGCAATACACAGTGCAACTTACCGGTACGAGCGAAAAGCTTGATGCCTTTATTCAGGCGCTCTCGGAAGTGACTGAAGTGATTGAGGTTGCCCGTAGTGGTGTGGTTGGTATTGCTCGTGGTGAGCGAGCACTGAAACCGTAGTAACTCAATTCAACTCTCTGAAATTAAAGCGCTAAGTAATAATAAAAAACCACCGCACTAGGCGGTGGTTTTGTGTTTTAAAGCGTTTAGATGCAATTAGTGCAGAATACGTGCGCGAATTGTGCCTTCGATTCCTTTCAGCTTCTCTAAGGCTTCTTGTGAGCGCTCTGTTTCAACGTCAATAACCACATAACCAATGTCAGCCGCTGTTTGCAGGTATTGACCAGCAATGTTAATGCCCTCTTCAGCGAAGATAGTGTTAATTTGCGTCAAGATACCTGGGCGGTTTTGGTGAATGTGCAGTAGACGTGAACAGTCGCGGTGCTCAGGCAGTGCCACTTCTGGGAAGTTAACACTTGATAACGTTGAACCATTATCAGAGTACTTCGCGAGTTTGCCTGCCACTTCGACACCGATATTCTCTTGCGCTTCTTGAGTCGAACCGCCAACGTGTGGTGTGAGGATCACGTTGTCGTATTTTTGTAGTGGTGACTCAAATGGGTCCGCATTGGTTTTTGGTTCGGTTGGGAACACATCGATCGCGGCACCAGAAATATGACCCGCTTCAAGAGAGTGACATAGTGCTTCAATATCAACCACTGTACCGCGAGCGGCATTGATAAAGATTGCGCCTGGTTTCATGCGGGCAAACTCGTCAGCCCCCATCATGTTCTTGGTTTCCGGTGTTTCCGGTACGTGTAGTGAGATCACATCACACTTGTTCAGTAGTTCGCTCATTGTGGCGACTTGAGTAGCGTTACCCAGCGATAGTTTATTTTCGATGTCGTAGTAGTAAACGCGCATACCTAAGTTCTCGGCGATAATGCCAAGCTGAGTACCAATGTGACCGTAACCAATAATCCCTAGACGTTTGCCACGAGCTTCGTAAGAGTTATCGGCGCTTTTTTTCCAAATACCGCGATGAGCCAGTGCATTTTTCTCTGGGATACCACGTAGCAGCAGTAGGATTTGTCCAAGTACCAGTTCCGCGACACTGCGCGTATTAGAGAATGGGGCATTGAATACAGGAATACCGCGGACCGCCGCAGCATTAAGGTCAACTTGGTTGGTACCAATACAGAAACAGCCGATCGCCACTAATTTTTCTGCGGCATCAATCACTTGCTGAGATAGGTTGGTGCGTGAACGAATACCAATAAAGTGCGCATCTTTTACCGCTTCTAATAGTTCATCTTCTGCGAGTGAACCTTTGTGGTATTCAATATTGGTGTAACCTGCTGCTTGTAGAACTTCGACTGAAGATGGGTGCAGACCCTCTAAGAGCAGTATTTTAATTTTATCTTTTTCCAGTGAAACTTTGGCCATTATCTTCGTCCTTAAAATGGGGGAAAGGGGGCTTAACTGGCGCACATTGCATCAAAGAGATAAAAACAGACCATTCATTAACCTCTTATAAGGAGCGCAAACGTTTTCCTTGTGCGTCTTCTGCTCATTAAGTTAACAAAAAAATTTGGCTTTGGGTAAGAAAATTACGGAATAATGAATAATTTTTAGGCAAGAAAAATACAAAAGCGACCCAAATAAGGGTCGCTTGTAATGAAATAACAGAAACTCGAGTTAGTGATTGTGCGATAAGTGATGCACTATTGGCGTCCAATCGATATCACTGACTTTGACTATTATTCTTCGATTTTTGCACCGTTTGGAGTACCTGTGATTACCACATCCGCGCTGCGAGCTGCGAATAGACCAACAGTCACTACGCCAGGGATAGCGTTGATAGCACGTTCCATCTCTTTAGGATTGACGATCTGCATGTTGTGCACATCTAAGATCACGTTGCCGTTGTCAGTGATAACCCCTTCACGGTAAGCCGGATCACCACCCAGTTTTACAAGTTCACGCGCGACGTATGAACGTGCCATCGGAATAACTTCAACTGGAAGTGGGAATTGACCAAGGATATCAACCGCTTTCGTGTCGTCGACGATACAGATGAATTTTTCTGAAATTGCTGCCACGATCTTTTCACGTGTTAGTGCAGCACCGCCACCTTTGATCATATCGCGATGAGCATTGATTTCATCTGCGCCATCAACGTAGATATCGAGTTTGATTACGTCATTGCAATCAAACACTTCAATGCCTAGATCTTTTAGGCGTTGCGTTGATGCTTCTGAGCTTGATACCGCACCTTTGATGTCATCTTTAATTGAACCTAGTGCATCGATGAAGTGATTTACTGTCGAGCCAGTACCTACGCCTACAATACTGTCTTTCTCTACATACTTAAGCGCAGCCCAACCTGCTTCTTTTTTCATCTCATCTTGAGTCATGCTCATCTCCTAACTGGATGGATAGTTAACGTTTGCGCGGCGGATTATATACCCTCAGAGATGACTTTCCCAATGCCAAACTCTGCTTGGTGTCACTATTTTTGGTAGTGGTACATCCCAAGACTCAATGGGTAAACGACTGACATGCTGGCAGTCGTGCGCTAAGCCAATCGGTTTGGCGCCTTGTCCATGCTTAAACCACGCTTCCAAAGTTCGATCGTAATAGCCACCCCCCATGCCAAGACGATGTCCGGTCGAGTCGAAGGCAACCAATGGCGTACAAATCAGGTCGAGTTTGGTGAGTGGTTGAATCAGCGGTTGTTTGAGTTTCGGTTCAAGAATGCGGTATTGATTCAATACCATTTCAGTATCAGCTTGGTAATGGAGGAAAAGTAGGTGACCTTTAGAGAAAGGGTGAATCACGGGTAGATAAACTTGCTTGCCTTGTTGCCATAACCATTCAATCAGTGGCTGAGTATCCACTTCGCCATCGGCACTGAGATAGAGGGCGATATGGTGTGCATTGGTTAATTCTGGCAGAGTAGCAAACTGTTCGACCAGCTCAAGTCCAGATTGATATTGAAATTGTGGTGAGAGTTGTCGTCTGAGTTGGCGAATTTGCTGACGAAATTCTTGTCGTGAAAGATTCATGCAGATACCCAAGTTAGAAAGGGTATCGAAGGATACCCCAGAGTGCCGTTGGAGATTTAGACCCTTGAACCAGCTGGTTCAAGGCGGATCAGCAATGATGACCGTAGGCTTCTCGGTACATGCCGAGCTTGCTCAATAGCCTTCAAGTACTAACCCTTAAGGATTGCTTATCGGCTCAGGGACATAATCCCACTAACGTACACTCCAGGGTAAATCTGGATCTTGATTGTATCGCACTGAGTAAGTTTAGTCAGTAACTCTGCAATCAAGAGATATATTTTTAAGCTAAAGGTGACGGCTTTCCTGGCTGTACTTTACTTAGCGCATCATCAAGTGATGTTGAGAGTTTCTCCATTCTCTCATTGAGCTGTTGTTGCAACTCAAGTTGTTCATTGGTAGAGCTGTCGCGAGTTTCCAAATCATAGCAAAAGTTAAGCGCCGCGATGGTCAAAAGATGCACCTCGTTGGTCACTTTGGTTTTGTCGGTCATGTCTCTCAAACGATCATTCAGTCGTTTGGCAGCTTGAAGCAGCGCTTCTTCCTGACCCGCTGGGCAGTTAACTCTGGTTAACTTACCTAAAATTTCAACTTCTACCGCTTGGCTACTCATATCCACTCTACACTTAAATTAAGGTGATAATGCAGACCATCACCGAGGGGGAAACTATAGAAAAAGCGTTGTTAAGATTCAAGTCTTTCCCGTGCAACAAAGCCAAAACAAAGGGCGATCACACAGTAATTGGGCAAATTGTGTAAAAGGCGCTCATTATTCGCTGCTTGTACATTTTCGCTAATCCATCTAAGTGGTAGGATTAAGTATTATTTTGCAAAATTAGGTTTATCCATGAGTAACATCACCCTTCCAGATTACTTAACCTTCGCAACTGAATTGCAATCTGCGGGCTTAGCCGTTAATCCATCAGAATTGCATGGTCTACTGACAGGCATGTTAAGTGGCGGTTTGAGTTTAAGTGATAAAAGCTGGCAACCGCTGATTTTTGACTACACCAGTGAAGGTATGGGATGGCCGGATAAAGTATTGAAGCTTGCACAGCAGACTTTAGATGTGACGACCAAAGAGATCACCGGCACCGAGATGGAGTTGGGGTTACTTTTGCCGGATG